>DATIIP010000001.1:0-7253 GCA_035479475.1 Saccharimonadales bacterium (SeqCode)
GCCTATCACAGCCAGATCGGCGTCGGGCACGCCCTTGGTGTATTCCTGGTGATGGATTTTGCCGTCCCGGTAAACATTGACGATAAGGCGGGTTGAGAGCGCGTTTACCACACTACTGCCGACGCCGTGCAAACCACCAGAGACCTTGTAGCCACTATCACCGCCGAATTTACCACCAGCGTGCAGCACCGTTAGTACCGTCTCTACCGTACTCTTGCCTGTTTTGGGGTGGATGTCCACGGGTATGCCACGGCCATCGTCAAATACCGTCAGTCCGCCGTCGGCCATTAGGGTAACTAGGACGTGCGTGGCGTGCCCCGCCAGCGCTTCGTCGATACCGTTATCGACAATTTCCCACACCATGTGGTGCAGGCCCTCTACACCGGTCGAGCCGATGTACATACCCGGGCGCTTGCGCACCGGGTCCAAGCCCTCAAGCACCTGAATCTGATCAGCCGAATATCCCTTGTCAGCCACGTTTAAACCCTCTCCTCAAAGACTTTTGGTTAACACCTTACTATCTACCAGATAGTATACGGTGTTCTGGCTGTTTTCACAAGTTTGCTAGGCTTGCGCAGCCGAGGCAGCAGTTTCGTCCTGGGCGTGGAATACCCCGTCGTTGTCGATAAAAATGGTGTCATCTGGAGCGGTAGCCTGAGATTTCGGTGGACGATTGAGATGCAACGTGCCCTCCGTAGCGGTATTGGGCGCCGGTTCAACCGGTACCTGCTCGATGCTGGGCTTGATATCAGCCGGCACTAGAGCAGCCGGAGTCTCACCAGTGTGCATGCCTCTTTTGAGCTGATCGGCGATGTTGTCGATCTCTTGTTGATCCAGCTGGGCGCTCGACACATTACCGGCAGCCGGCACGTTGGGCTGCGGGCTGACGGGCGCAGCCGCACCGGCGGCAGCGTTTGGTGTGGCGGTAGGCGGCATTGGAGTGTTGGGTGCGGTCCCCGTTGCGGGCAGTGGGTTCGAGGCGCCTGCCGCAGTAGCTGACATGGCGGGCGGCGAGGATGGCGGATACGGGCTGGTTGCACCTGCGGCTGACGGCTGCGCCGGCAATGGTTGACGAGCTGGCGACAAACGCGGCGGCGTGGTAGCTCGCTGCTTAGCTAGCCAGTCATCGAGGAACGAGGGCTGAGGGGCCGGCGTAGCTGGAGCCGGAGCACCGCCAAAACTGTTGGCTGGAGCTGCCCCACCATAACGGGGCGCGTTTCCGGGCTGCCCAGCACCACCTGCAAATGGGCTCTGGAACGGCTTTGTTTCTGGTGCTTTGGTAGCCAAGCGCTCAAAAATGGCTTTTTCCACTACGGCCTTGGGCTTGCCGTACTTAGCAGCCGACAGCTGTTTAAGAGCCTCGGCTAACTTTGGATTGGGGTTACCCAGTGGCGGCAATGTAACCATACTAAATGGCTGAGTTGGGACACCACCTATCAATGTCCGGACAATCGTGTTGGTGTTGGGCACCCGCAGCAGATCATCCCCATCAAAATGTGGCTGGAAGTAGCGGCCGAGCGCTTCAACATCGTTTTGGCCTATCCGGAAGCTCACGATGGTACCGATGTTGCCGAACACAGCGTCGCGAATCTCTTCGGTTAGCTGCGTGGTGAACTGGTTGGCCACAATCAGGTTCAGGTGGTACTTACGGGCTTCGGACATGATGGTGGCAAAGCTTTCGGTGCTAAAGTTCTGGAACTCATCGACGTACAAACAGAAGTCTTGCCGCTGATCTTCCGGCGTATCACTGCGGCTCATGGCGGCGGCCTGGAACTGCATCACAAAGAACATACCGAGCAGTTTGCTATTCAGCTCGCCGGTGCGGCCCTTACTAAGGTTAACCAGCAGGATCTTCTTGTTGTCCATGATGTAACGCAAATCAAAGGCGCTCTTGGTTTGGCCAATGATATTACGCATCATCTCATTACTTAAGAACGCACCAAACTTACTCACGAACCAACTGACAATTTCGCCGAATTCGTTGCTGCGCTGACTCTGCGGCATTTCCTTTTCCCAGAACTCAATGACGTTTTGGTCCTTGACGTGTTGTAGCTTTTGCTTCACAAATTGGGGGTCGCGAAAGAGCTTCGGAATGTCGATGAAAGTACCCCCTTCCGGGTCGGCCATAACAGCGAGCGCCGCGTTGCGGAAGAGGTGCTCGTAACGCGGTCCGATAATGCCCTGATGTTGTGGGTCGTACAACTTGTAAAGCATATTGATGGCTTCCTGAATCAGGAAATCTTTCTGCTCCGGTTTGTGGTATTCGAACAAGTTTAGGCCCATTGGATATTCCATCTCCGACGGGCAAAAATAGATGATGTCCTCGGTCCGTTCCTTGGGCACCATAGACAGCAGCTTCTCGACCGTGTCACCGTGCGGGTCAACAAACGCAAAGCCGTCGCCATTTAGCATATCCTGCAAGGCAAGATTCTCTAGGAAGGTCGACTTACCGGTACCGGTCTGCCCGACCGCATACATATGGCGTTGGCGATCTTTCAAGCTTAGGCGAATCGGTTTTTTGACCCCGCGAAAAACGTTAAAACCCAGCAGCAGACCCTCATCAGGCATGTTACGTGGGCCGTCAACCTGCTTGGAGTCTTGGCGCTCCAGCTGAGAGGTAGGAATGTTGCGTTGATCGGGAAAGTGGAACAGTGTGGCTAGCTCAACCGAGTTGAGAATGTTGCGCTTTCGATGTGGCGTAAACGTCCTGAGCACATAGTCGCTGGCGACCTTGGCGCTATCTTTGGCTGGCTCGTATTTAAATCCGTTCTTACCAGGCGCATCAAACAATGAAAAGCTGGCAACGATATTATTAATAATGGCCTGGGCCCGTTGCGAGATGTTCGACGAAGCCACGGCACGAATCGTCACTTCGAAGCCAGCATAACGGGTTTTATCGTCGATGGCATCGACCACCGACTGTTCCAAGCTGGACAGCTCTGGCTTGCTCGATTCGCTCTTTTCCTTGGGCTCGGGCGGCTTTACAAAAGCGGTAACGAGCTGCTTCGCCAATAAAGCCACATTACCGTTCTTGTCGGTGCCCTTACGCTTTTTGCTAGCGTGAGCGGTAGCTTGTTTGCGCCAGCCGCCCTCGGCCGGCCGAAATATGATCTGAATGGCAGCGCCATCGGTAACTTCTAGGCCGGATAATGCATTGAGAATTGACTGAAACGCATCTCGCTTCAAATCTTGGTAGGTCGCAATCGGATAAGCGAAGGACTGCTTTAGTCTAAACTCTCCGCCGACTACGCCAGTCGCACCGCCTACCTCGTTAAATATATTATGCTCAAGGGCCTCTTCTAAACGCGCCGCGGGATAGGCACTGGTTACGGCCTGCTTCATGACATCCAGCATGTCGGCCGGCACGGCGGCGTACAAATTCACAAAGCCCTTGCTGCCAATAATCTCAAAGCTAAAGTGCCGTTGGCCATAGCGCCAGTTCTTGAAGTTCTTCTGCGCGGTGCTCGCAATAATGTTGTAAATAACTTGGGCTTTTGAGATATTTTCGTCAACAACATCGCGGATATCGCGACCATTCGCCTCTGTATCGTCACTCATTGGTGGCAGGTGAATCAGGATGGGGACCATCTCGAGTGCGCGTTGGTATGCGACGTCACTTTGTGAGCCATGGCGTAGTCGTAAAAACATCACTGGACCGGCCACTACTAGCACGGCCAGAAAAACTATGCCAATAATAATGAGTACTTCCATTACATTTTGTCCGGGTTAGGTTCTATGTGAAAATGTTGGCTAAGATACTGAGATTTTAGCTGCTGAAAGGCCGCGTTGAAAGCGAACGGATTGGTGCCATACTGCAGCATGAGCAGCCTGACTTTAGCAGTAGCTTGAACCGAGTCTAGTGCCGCAGCGGAAGAAAGCGCGTTGGCATTGGCTGCAGAAATTGGTACGGACGCGGGCGGCAATGGCATGGGTTGACCGGAAAGAGGCGGTAAAGAAGCCGGCTCACCGGGGTTAGGATGTGTTTGATCAGGGAACATAGCTTCTATTAGTATATAACGCCCGCCCCTTATATGGTAGGACTAGCGCTTTGGCAATGTCTCACTGCGGCTACGCCCACTATATAAATAGCCGACGGTCAGTGTCGCCAGAATGGTTATCACGTCGCGCAGACTAAGCTGGCCGAGTGATTGCAGCACCAAAAGCAGCACCAAACCAGTACAAACCGTGATCCGCAACCGATAGCTTGGCGTTTGATTGAATTGGTTACGTGAGCGGCGTCTGAGCTCTGCCGCCAGGCCCCAGCCACTCATCAGTGCCATAAAAAGCAACACAAATGGCACAATAAACAGCACTACCGGCAGATTCTGGGGTCGCGCAACCATCATAAACGCCAGCAACAATGTCCAGCTGACAATTGTTTGAATAAGATAGTGACGTATACGCATAGCTTCGCTTACCTATTGTACTAAAAATGCACCTAACTAGCTGCAGAGGCCGCTCAATTAGGTGCAAGCGTTAATGATAAGGTGCCGCAGGCGGCGAAAACCGCTCTTATTATTAGAATGAATAGCGCTTCCCGCCTTTGGCTATGACTGACCGCTCTCGCTGCCTTTTAGGGCAGTTCGAGCGATAAAGAGGTTGAGTTAGCTGTTTTTGTTTTTAGGAACGTTTTTGTTTTTGCTGACTCACTTTTAATGCTACTACGGATGGCGTGTTTTGTCAATATGGTTATGGCTTTGCTATACCCTGGCACTCCACCAAGCGCTCATCCAGGACTCGGTCATGGCCCGCTGCCGTAGAGCCGACTGGTTTCACACAGCCCCACCGGCAGAATTCTAGGACCGTGATGATGGTCAAATCAACTGCCTGGCCGCCCAAAAGGCGCACTACGAATGACCTGCCGGAGTGACATAAGTTGGTAGCAAAGCCGACCCGCACAATGCCCAGAGCCGCAGGCACGCGACAAAAATCATGGCCGTACAACGCGGGCGCCAAAACGGCTTTTGAGCCAGAATCGGCTTTAGTGCAGCAGACCGGTTGGCTGCTTAAATAGCCCCGCAAACTAGCCATTTGTGGTTGGTTTGGGTGCTTGGCTACAAGCTTTCGCTGGGCTTTTCTGACGTGGCCTTAGCCGCCAAAATCGACATCTAGCTGCCCCGCCAGAACCCATAGGCTGCCGCCCAGGAAAAGTTATGCACAGGCTGTTAAAAAATGCTTATATTTTGTTGTTGACAGCCTAACCCCGACCAACTACTATATCTGTAGCACTGAATAAAAAAAGTGCTCAAAAACAAAAAGTCAAAAGGTAAAGAACGGCTTCTCGCAAGCCGTTCTTTCGTTATATAGCCCCTGCTGCACCGGGGCAAAGCACCAGCTTCTTCAAGCCGTTTATCGTTATAAATGTAGTTGCACCGCGCCCGCTTTGTTATACAATTTTGACTACTATGGAGGCGTCTAAGAACGTACTAAGTTTGGCAGAGTCCGGTCCGAGCGGCCTGGTCGTGCAAGTGGAATGCGCGCTCAGCAACAGCCTGCCCGGAATCGTGATTGTGGGCTATGCCGGCAAGGCCGTGGATGAAGCCCGCGAGCGCATCCGCAGTGCTTTTGCGAGTTCTAAATTGGACCTGCCGCGTAAACGCATCACCATCAATTTGGCGCCGGCGGACGTGCCCAAGCACGGCACTGGTTTTGACCTAGCCGTGGCAGCCGCAATTCTCGCCGCCAGCCATCAAGCCGAAAAGTTGCCGCAGCAAACGGCCATGTTGGGCGAGCTCGGCCTGGACGGCACCGTCCGGCCGATCCGCGGCATCATTGGCAAAATCATGGCGGGCAAACAGCACGGCCTGGATTGTTTTATCATCCCGGCTGGCAACCTGGATCAGGCGGTTTTAGTGCCGGGCATCAAATTGGTGCCGATAGCCGACCTCGGGCAGCTCTACGAATACCTCAACAATGCCGCCGTTGTTGCCATAACAGATACAAATAGTGCTCCTACCCACTCGGCCGATCCCGCACAGCCATCGGCAACAGAGATAGAGATTACACTCGACGATGTCATCGGCCAAGAAATTGGCAAACGAGCCGTGGAAATCAGTGCCGCCGGCGGCCACAATCTGCTGCTGGGTGGCCCGCCCGGCACCGGCAAAACCATGCTGGCCCGTACCCTGCCCGGCCTGTTGCCTTCGCTCAGCCGAGATGAAATGCTGGAAGTCACCCATCTGCACAGCCTGGCCAGCAATGATTTTGATCGAATTGTGCGCATACGGCCCTTCCGAGCACCCCACCACAGCGCCAGCAATGTGGCGATTGTCGGTGGCGGTACTGTCATCCGCCCTGGTGAACTGAGCCTGGCCCACCGGGGCGTTCTACTGTTTGACGAGCTGCCGGAATTCGGTCGGACCACTGTGGAAGCACTCCGCCAGCCACTAGAAACACGGCAAGTTACCATTGCCCGGGCCAAAGACAGCATCGACTACCCGGCCCACTTCATCTTCGTTGGCACAGCTAACCCCTGCCCCTGCGGCTTCTATCAAACTACTAAGGAATGCCGTTGCCGGCCACACGAGGTCATTCAATACCGCCGCAAGCTTTCCGGGCCGATTTTGGACCGGATTGATCTGTATGTGGACGTCCACGAGATTGATAATAGCCAGCTTTTGAACACATCAGACAGCAAAGGTCAGGCAAAACTAGCCCAAAATCGTGTCACCGCCGCCCGTAAACGTCAAAATGCCCGTTTTAACGGCGCTGCCAAGCTGAATGCCGACATGACTAACCGGGAGCTGAAGGCTCTTGCCCAGCTTGATCCAGCCGCCAAGACCATCTTGGATAAGGCAGCCGCTAGCTTTGGCCTGAGCCCCCGCGCCTACATGCGCAGCCTGAAAGTGGCCCGTACCATCGCCGATTTGGATAGTTCCGATGCCATAAGCCCTAAACATATCGCCGAGGCCCTGCAATACCGGCCGCACAGCTATCACGAACAGTAAACCAGTTTGACCTCTGTTGCCTCATCTGGTACAATTAGCGGGCATAAAAACACATAAGGAGAATCTAGCATCAGCACTAGCACTCGCCTGAACGGTAACATTCGGGCACCACAGCTTCGGGTAGTAGACAGCGACGGCAAACAGCTCGGCATTTTAAGCCGCGCGGAGGCCCTCAGCCTGGCACAGGAGCAAGAACTCGACCTCGTCGAGATCTCGCCAAACGCCGACCCACCAGTAGTCAAAATTGTCGATTGGGGAAAGTACAACTACCAAAAAACGAAGCAACAACAGGCCAACAAGCGGAAC
>DATIIP010000002.1:0-22193 GCA_035479475.1 Saccharimonadales bacterium (SeqCode)
GGTGACCAGTGCTGTCGTATTCCACTAGGTTACCATCACGCTGCATAGCCAGGTAGTTGCTGCTTCCACTCGTGCCACTGGCCCACAACGGGTGACCAGTGCTGTCGTATTCCACTAGGTTACCGTCGTATTGCAGAACAAAGGAAGCTGGTGCGCCGCTGGTGCTGTTAGACCACGCCGGTGCCAGATCGTTATAGAGTGTTAGGTTACCATTGGGCAGCAAGCGCAGGGTGCTTTGGGTGTCGGCGGACATCAGGAAGGTGCTAGGCGTGATGAACTGTCCGGCCGTAAGCTGTAAGTTCTGTGTGTTGCTGGCCGAAACCGGGCTGACCACATCGATAGCGTAGTGAAGGTCCTGATCGGGCAACCAAGTTACGCCGTCGGCCACCACGTTGAAGTATTCTACGTACGTACCCGGTGCGGTCGGGGTGTTGATGGAGAACGCAAAGGTGGCGGTATTGCCGGTGGTGACACTTGATTCTTGCATGGCAATGCGTTGCGGCGACAGCCAACTGCCGTCACTAAGACTACTGGCGCGGTCACGAGGAGCACTTGTTCCTAGGTGTACCACCGATTGACTCCACGTTTGATAGCCAATGTTGCGCGCCACGACTTTGAAGTAGGCCTTTTGGCCGGGGGCAAGCGTGGGGTCGCCGGTAAGTGCGTGCGTGTAGTCACTATCGGTGTAGGCAGTTTGGCTGGTGATGACCCATGCATAGGGCTGTGTCATTGAAAGCCAGTAAGCGTCACTTTGGAGCCTGGCAAATAGCGTGAAGGTGCCATAGCGGGTGTCGGTGCCGTCTATTGTGCCAAAATCTTGCGTGATAATGCCCATACGGGCCCGGGCACAATCAAAGCGGTTCATAACATAGGGCGAGCCCTCATATGGTTGGGTGGTGGCGTTGTAGCCAAACTGAGTGGCCTGGTTGGCATAGACAGTAGCACGGCCGTTGTAACTGTAGAGCGTGTTCTTGACCAAATTAATATCTTGCTCATTAGCTACTAAAGCACGGGGTGTAACGCTAGCAGGGTTAGGGCTGTTGCGAAGAGCGTAATCGGTTTGAATACGATTCGCCATATAGGTTAGCTGCCGTAAAAACTCGGTATCACTCACCGCGCCTGGTGGATAGGGGCCACCAACCCCTCCAGAGAACTGAAAGATTCCCTGACCGTTGGCGGGATTGCTATGGCTAAAGTTTGTCTCCCGGTAGTGTATGGCAGCCAGTAGCTCCCATGGTACGCCTGTGGCGTTCATAACTTGGAGATAAAAGGTCTTATTGGCGGCTACTCCGTCGGTGACGAAGCTGCTCAGCGGTGTAAAAACGTCGCTACAGTCGGCCGTGGCCGCCTCGGCGTGACGGATACCGGGCGTAAAGAAGAAGCTACCGGACATAAGAATGGTAAGCACGAAGCCAGATGCCGTTAGCCGGGCAAGTAAGCGTCTAGTATTGAGCGGCTTCTGGTGGGTCATAGGTAATGCTTACCTTGTTTACGTTTACCCCATGCTGTGTTAGGTATTGTAGGGCTTGTGTCTTGTAATCGTGGAGCTGCTGGTGGTAGTCATCGATTTCGCTCGGGTTATTAATGATAGCATAAATGGTAATGACATAGGCGCCGTTAAGCTCCCGTATTTTGTAATTCTCATTTTCGGTAATAAGTGTGTAATCCTTGATGGCGCCTGGATCAACGCTGTTTGGTACGGGGAATGTCTTGCCCTCGCTGGTTGCCTGATGTTGGTTACTATTGTGCTGCGTGGTTGTTTTGGCCGCCTGATCGGAAGACCGATCGGCGTGCTGTCGGTGGTATAGGTAATAGAACAAGCCCCCGGCTGCTAGGAGGACAATGATGAGCAAGGTAAGATATTTTTTAAGCTTGGTGGGTTTTGGTTTTGCACGTACCACATCTTATATTCTACCAACCATAAGCCTATAGCGCAATATTATGGACCAGCTGAATAATTGCTGGGAAGCGCTTGCAAATCATGTATTTAGTGTTGTTCGGGCGCGAGTTTGGAGGCTATGTCGTAGTTGTAGATCAGGACGGTCTTATCGGCTATGCTCAGCACCTGAGCCGGTTTGCCAAACTGATCTTTTACCTGCGAAATGGTACAGGTAGCCGGATTGGGAATGTCCGGGTCATACAGGAAGAAGCTCCGGCTAGTAGGTTGGCTAAAACGGGCGTTATCGATAAGCCAGTGGAACGTTGTAACCTTGCCCTCGGGGCTGCAGAGGCTAGGCAGGAAGGAAATGGCGTCGTTTGATAGATAGGTGTTAATATCAGCCTGCCAATAATTGGCGTATCCCTTTTTGAGGCCTCGGGATTTCAGCGCGCTAATAAACTGATAATTCTGTTGGTTACGGACGTTGCCGCCCAGGTCGCCCGGTTCTATGTAGCCAGTACTGCCGTGTAACGAGGCGGCAACATTACCGAGCGTGGCTAGAATGAGCAGGGCGCTCAAAAAGAGTCGTACAGGGCCGGGCCCTAGTTTGCCAAGCAGTAGCGCTAGTACGATCATGCCGCTGAATACCAGCAAGAAGAAGTATCGGTAGGTGCTAATGTCGGTGAGAGTGCTCACGGTATAGACGGTAAAGACAAAAACGGCCAAACCGCTGAAGAAGGCCATCCAAAGATTTGTAGCCGACGTGCTGAGCTTGAGCTGTCCGCCGCGCAATGCGCGGTACATGGTACACAGCAGGGTTGCTAAAAGGCTAAAGTTTAGGATGCCAACGATGACACCAAGATGCGGCGAGAATGGCTTGCCAAAGAAATCGGCGCCAAAGCTAATTAACAAGCCATGCAGGGCAATGATAATGTTATGCCCCAGCGTCTCAAAGTCTACGAACTGAGCTGGGTAGACTGCCACAATCCTGATGCCGGCCTGCATTGATAGCCAGGCTGTCAGCTTTGAAAATAACAGCGCCAAAACGATGCCGCCGTAGACAATTGCCAGCTGCCGATTGCTGACTTTTCGAAGCAGCCGGAGAGCTGCCCAGAACAAACCGATAAAGCCGATCGTGAAGTAGAGGTAGTAGGGGTCGCTGTAGATCAGGAGACCGGTGATGGCTGTAATTACCACAAAGACAGTCCGTGACAGCCACGAGCGCAGTTGCACTTCGCGGTAGTACACCATAGCGGTGAGCATAATTGTTACAAACGACAGGCCGGTCTCAAAGCCGCGCCAAATAGGGCAGAGGTAGAGCTGGGCAAAGGCGAATCCAAAACTGGCGATCCAAACAAAGGGTAACAGTGTAACGTACTGCAGCTTGACCCCGGCCTTGCGCAAGAAGTAGAGAGCCGAAATATAGAAGCCGGTAAAGCCGCCCACGGCTAGGATGGACGACTCAAGCAGGAGCAGCTTGCGGCCGGGCGAGAAGACATGCTCCAGCAAAAAGAAAAACGGGATCTTATCGACAAAGTTATCAGAGCTCCCCAACGAAACGGTCTGTCCAGAAAAAGGCCGCCAGTGGAACAAGACGACTTGCCAGGAAACATCATCGCTGTTGTATGAGCGGTGCAGGTGCGTGCAGATAATACTGACTAGCAGCAGGCCGATTGCTATGGCGAACATGACCACTGCCGGCTGAACTAGTAGCCGTTTTAGGGTGCGGGAGTGTTGTTGCATAGTGTATGCCTGTGCTGATCCTATTTTTGGCAGACCAGAAAGAGATTGTCGGGTATAGTTTTGCTTTCTGGCTCTATCCGGTTGTCAAACAGCATATCCTGAAAGCTAATACCAAACTTGTTCATCTGGCGCTTGGCGCCGATGCGGGTGATGGTGTCGAACAATGGGCGGGGGGCTTTATCCCGAAGGGTGCGGTAGGCCAGGCTCACCGTGTGTTTGCGGAGCGGGGTGCTGGGTTTGAATTTGTCGATGCTGGAACCAAAGGCTTTCATAAAGGTGGGGTTGATGAGCGCGTCAACGCGAACATTATTCTTGGGAAAGACCTGTTGGCCGAGTGCCTTTAGCTCGGACATACGGAATTCATGCTCGTGTGGGGGGACCAAACGGAGCTTAGGCTCGTCAGTTGGGTTCAGGCTGTAGAGTTCTTGGCAATGCCGCCGCTCTGGTGTGCCGATGAACGCGTAACCGCCCTTTTTGAGCAGCCGGTGGGCTTCCTGCATAAAATTCAGCGCCTCTGGTTCGGTGACATGTTCGATGACGTGCGATGAAATAACAAAGTCGAAGTAGCCATCTTTTAGTGATGTGTCTTGGGCGGGCACGTGCTTGAACTTGACGCCATATTTGCCGTACGTCTTCTGGGCGTAGGCAATGCCGCCGGCAGAATAATCAACTCCCCAGACCTCTAGGTCGGGAAATTGCGTCTTGAGATAGGTGAGGGGCCGGCCGGAACCGGAACCGAGCTCGATGAGGCGCATGCCTTTCTTGGGCTTGATGGCACGGAGGTAGCGAATAACCGACATATAGACTGGTGCTATAACGCCATAGTGCATGATAGGTGTACGCATCTCTGCCCCGGCGCCTTCGCGAGCGACCGATTCGGGCACAGGTTCAATTGGCGTATTTTGCGCCCACTCCCAATACTGCTGCGCTTCTTCGTCAAACTTCGAATAGTCAATGGTTTGCATACGTACTACCGGATGGCAAAAATAACCTTCCACTCCTCCACTTGTTTTATACCTACGTACCATCATACCAGAAACGCCTGATAGGCCTAACAGTTTTACCGAGTAAGGGCATGCAGCACTTATTTGACGGAGGGGTGGCTGGCCGCGTCGGACTCAGCGAAGACCTGGCGCAGGCTGGTCGCAAGGTCGGCAACTTCAAGGTGTAGTTTTTGTAGATCGGCTTTGGTATCGACCGAAATTAGTTTTTTGAGCCCGAGCACGCTATCAGCGCTCACACCAATCGGCAGATGCAAAAAGCCGATAAGCCGCGTGGCGGCTAGTAGGAACGGAAACGGCAAGGGGATAAAAAGCACCGGCGTGCGAATGCTGTTCGCTAACGTTTTATAGAACTGCTTGTAGGTATAGACGGTAGTGCTGGCCACGGTAAAAACGCCGTGCAAACGGCGGCCGATACAGCTATCGATAGCCTGGGCTATTTCCTCACGTCGGACAACCTGGATGGGCTGTTTGCCGCCGCCAACCAGCGGTACCACGTGCACCCGTCGCATAAAGCCAACCATTGATTGGACAATGCCACCCTGGCCCAAAATGAGCCCAGGGCGAATAGCAATGTCCTTGGCGGGGTCAAGCAATTGTTCTACCGTGAACTTTTGCCGGCCGTAGGCCGAAACGGCAGCGGCGTGTGACGACATACTGGAGATAAAGATGATTTTCTGGACACCGGCGGCGTGGGCTGCTTCGAACAACCGGCGTGCGCCCGCTACGTTCGTATCAAGAATATCTTGTGCGCTACCTTCCTTGCTGTAGGCAGCATGCACCAGGTAATCAACCCCCCGAAGCGCGTTTTTTGACAGGGGCTGATTAAGCTCGTAGCGGCGATACTCGATGTTGGTAAGCGCAGGTCTCTGTTCCGGGTCCATCACTAGTCCGACAACGTGCCAGCCCTTGTCCGCAAAATACCTTACTAGCGTAGTGCCCAGAAAGCCACTGGCGCCGGTAATGGCAATGGTGGGGCTAGCCATTCTTCAGAACACTTTCTGCCACCAAATGTGCATTGGCCATCAGTGAAAAGGTCAGGCCTGGTGCCGGTAGATAGGTAAAGCCGGAGCTGTCGGCCACATAAACATGGCGTGTGCCATGCAGCCTGCCGGTAGCATCCAAGCTAAATGGCTTATCTGTTTTGCTGAGCGGTAGCGTACCGGCATAATGAATGCTCGACCCATAACCCGGATCCATCCGTTTCAGACCGTAGGTGCCGAGTTTTCGCATTGTTTTTATAAGCGCCCGTTCGCGCTGGTCGTGAAGGCGCTTTTCTTGTTCACTCAGGCTATAGGCTATTCTCAGATTATCGCCGGTCAGTGTTCTGGCCGGCTGCAATTGCAGGTACTTTTGTGGAGTGATATTGTCGGCGTGATGGATGCCCATGATGACAATGCCTGACATCAGGTAGCGCATCAGTATCTTAGCATCACGAAAATCGAGCGGTACGTGCCGGATAATCCGGAATAACATCAGCGATTGATAGCTGTACAGTGAAGCGACCGATGTATTGGCGTTTTGGTTCTCTGGGTCAAAGAATAAAGACAACTGCGTAAACCCTAGCTTTTTCGTTTCCGCCGCCCGACCAACAAAGCGGGGCTGAAGACAAGGGACATAGGAATATGGATTGCACAGCAAGGGCAGTTTGGTATTGGTTTGACCGAGTGAGCGTAGCACAATCCGGGCGCTCCCCAAGGCGCTACTAGCCAAGATTAGCTTGCGGCACGTAATGGTTACGAGCCGATTCGTAGGCAGCTGTAAACAACGGACTTCGACATGGTCCTTTTTCTCGGCAAAGCTTAGTACCAAGTGATTATCAATATAGGTAAAGTTGCGTTGTTTGCGTAATTGATTGACGGTGATCCATGGACGCCAGGCGCTGCTATCGTTGTCGGAGTAGAAATCCATGTCGCGGTAGGCGTATTTCTTGCGGCCGGCTGTGTCTTTGGTGATCAGCGCCAGTGGCGTACGGCCCATATGAAAGCCAGCCTGATTGAAGTGGGCTTTTTGTGCCAGGTATTTCTTATATATATAGCGATGGTTGCGGTCCATGGCGGGCGACGGCTGGTAGTCCTTTAAGCTGCCAATCGTGTAGTCGGCGGCATCGTCGGCTGTGGCGCTGATGCCCACACGATCCGCCACGTACTGGTAAGCTTTCCGCATGGCGGCCACCGGCAAACCGGCTGACTTTAGGTCGGCCTCAGAGTACTGCCAACACTGCAACCCCCAACCGATCCCCAATCCGCCATAACCCAGGCTCTCGAGCGGTGAGAATGAATCAGATGCCACCGGGATGTATTCGTCGACGCCCTTCATGATGTGCTGCCGTGGCGGTGTCAGCTGCTCACCTTTGCCGACTTTGCCCCAAAACACGCCGCTCGCCTGCTCGCCGATCAGGTAGCGGTACTGGTCTGGGTCGGTCCTGCGCAGATCCAGGAAGCTCTTATTGGGTATGTCGATGGGTTCATCTGGAGTTGCGCCGACATCTAGCATGGTTACCGTTGCACCACGCCGCACCAGCGTTTCGGCGGCAATAGCGCCGGAGCAGCCCGAACCAATTACCAGATAATCAACCACGGCTACCTCGCGCCAATACTCGTACTAGTAGGCTGCCCACGACGGCGTTTACGACCGCTCGCACCCCAGCCGCTCCCACAGCCAGCATATACCAGAGCGACCGTTTTTTAGGGAGGAGCGCCTCAGTGTATTCGGGGTTGCTTTCGAGTATGGCGAGCAGAACATACAAACGGCGCCGCACTTCAGAGTGCGGCCGGTAGAACACCAGGCCACCGTCGATCATGCCAATGCTCCAGGGGTGCTGGAGCATAAAGTCTAGCAGTCGGGTATCTACTGCGTCGAGCCGAGCTTTTTGCATCGCGTCGCTATAGAGCTTTTGGACATCTGCAGCCAGGTCCGCCCCTACCAGATAACGGGTGAAGACCTGCGCCTGAACATCAAGGTTTGGTGTATCCGCCATATTGTGCCGTGCTCGCCCTATTAGTACCGTGATCTTGGCTTTAGGTTGTAGTAGACGATATCCCAAATCGCCTCGATGCCGTCGGTAAAGCGGATCTTTTTGCCCTCGCTGCGACTTCGTCCGTAGTAGGAAATGCTGGTTTCGCAAATCCGTAAATGCTCTTTTTCTTTGGCGATGACCGCAACGATCTCGGGGTTAAAGCCAAAGCGCCTGGATTGTAGCGTTGGAGCAGCCTTACGGATCCAATCACCATCCAGCATGATGTAGCAGGTGTGAATGTCGGACACGTAGAGGCCACTGAGTACCGCCGACAATCGGGTCATAAGTTTGTTGGCTACGGTATTGGCCAAGTAGACCACCCGGCGCGGTGCTCCGCCAGAAAACCGCGAGCCAAATACGACATCTGCACGGTCCTCGCGGAAAATATCGAGCAGGCGGTTGTAATCACGTGGGTCGTATTCACGGTCAGCGTCCTGGATGATCACTACATCTCCGCTAGACTCCATAAAACCACGTTTCAGGGCTACCCCCTTGCCTTGGTTTTTGCTCTGGGCCAGTACCTTGACGTTTTTATGCTTCTTTTGGAGCTCACGGGCGATCTTTAAAGACTTGTCTTTGGAGCAATCATCGATAATGACGATTTCTTTGGCAGTAGCACCGGTGTCTACCGCCAGAATCTCTTCGACAATCAACTTAAGCGTGCGCTCCTCATTGTAGCAAGGTATAATAATTGAAAGCTTGTGTATAGGTCGTATGTCCATAAAACTCCCAGAACCAATATTAGCAGTGTACCATAAACTATTCGCGCACAGTTTGACTCGTTTTTTGGCAGTCGGACTCAGTGGATTCTTAACCAATTACGTTGTACTGATTCTACTATTTGACTTGCTGAACATCCCGATTGTGCCATCGCAGCTCCTGGGCGCCGAAGTTGCCCTGCTGACGACATTTACTGGTAACAACTTCTGGGCTTTCCGCGATCATCACCACATCCCTATCCGCAAGAAAATCGTCAAATACCACCTAACTTCAGGTGCGGGAATTGCCATAACCAGCACCATCGTCATCGTGCTGGTACGTTACGCACATTTTTACTACGGGCTCGCACTGATGCTGTCGGCCTGTGTGGGTATGGTGTGGAACTTTGTCTGGAACAGCGTGGTTATTTTTAAGCGCCGTCTGCCGGTGCAAGACTAGCCGCGCGGGTCACTAGACGCCACGCGAATTGGCTGCATCCACAATAAACAGCGGACGATTTTGGGTCTCGGTGTGGATGTGTGACAAATACAGCGCGGTTATGCCTTGCGAGATCAAAACCAGGCCCAATAGAAACAGTGCCAGCATCACCAGGTAGGCCGTGCCGGTGATATTTAGCTGCAACGGGTCACCGATGACCATCTCCAGGCCGCAGGCAAGAGCCAACAGAAGCGAGAGCGGCATAATGACCAGTCCGGTGTAAAACGCAAAGTAAAGGGGCTTGAGCGAGAGTGAAATGAAACTGTTAAGCGCCAGGCTAAAGAGCTTGGCATAGCTGTAATTGGCGGTGCCATTCAAACGCGGGTTTTCATCGTAGTAAATATAGGTTTGTGAAAAGCCCATCCAATCGATCAAGCCGCGGGTCATGCGGCTCCGTTCGGTCATGCGCAAAAGCTCTTGTTGTACCGTCTTATCGATCAGCCGAAAGTCGGTTGCTCCCATCACTACGTGCGTGCCGGTCAGACGTTGCAGCAGGCGATAAAAAAGCTTCGACAGGTACTTCTTAACGGCCCCCTCTTTGCGGTAAAAGTTACGTACGCCGGTCACCACCCGAGCGCCCTGTTCCCAGGCCTGTACAAACTCTGGCAGGCGGTTTGGCGGATGCTGGCCATCGGCGTCGAGCATAATGACGGCGTCGCCGCTGGCATATTGTATGCCGGCGGTGGTGGCGATCTCCTTACCAAAGTTCTTGGAGAGGCTTAGAACATGTACCCGTTCATCACTTGCGGCCAGAGCTTGTAGTTTTGACAGTGTCTCATCCTGGCTGCCATCGTTGATGTACAACAGCTCGTAGCGGTGTGTACTGTCGTGTTCCATGACCTTGCATAGTTCTTGGTACAGGCTGTCGATGCTAGGGCTTTCGTTGTAGCAAGGCACCACAATAGAAATAAGTTTAAGCGACTGCTTCATAAGATATCCGTAGTATAGCCCAAGCAGTGCCGGATATCTATCGGTGGTCCAGACGCTGCACTACGAGCCGATTGATGCCCTACGGACCCGGCTAGGTATACTTTTTGGTTTTGGCATCTTCGGCCAGCTGATTGACCAGCTCGGTAACTTTGAGGATTTCAGTTTTAGGCACTACGATCAACACGTCGTCGGTGTTAACAACGACCATACCGGATAGCCCGATGGTGGTGACCAGCTTGTTCTTTTCTTCGTTGACGATCAGGGTGTCGGATGTTTCCAGTGTTTTGACGGTACCCATTTGGAGGTTGTCTGCCTCAGTTTTCGTAAGTGCTTCCTTAAGCGCATAGAGCGTGCCCGGGTCGGACCAGCCCATGTCGCTACGCACTACTACAGCATTGTCACTGCTAAGGTTTTCGGGAATTATGTAATCATGATGGATCTTGGGGATAGTTGGGTAGACTTCTGAGGTTACATGCGTCTCGCGCACCGTGCCAATGGCATCATATATCTTCATGAGGCTACTGTAGACTTCGGGCGCAAAGGTTTCGAATAGACCTAAGGCATTGTCGACATCGTATACCATGTAACCTGGGTTCCAGTCCCACTCACCCGATTTAAACATGTCTTCGCAGGTGGCGAATTCTGGCTTGTACTTAAAGCCCGCAAAGGCATAGCAGCCGCTCTGATCCTTTTCACCAAAGTGAATCCAGCCTAAGTTATTGTTGGGGAAGCGCGGTTTCTCAGATATAAGCACGACCTTCTTGGGGTCACTAGTACAGATGGCCTCGGCAGTTTTGAGGCCGTTTATAAACTCCTGTACGTTCTCCATGAGGTGATCGGCCCAGAGTAGAGCCACCGGACCACTGTAGCCAATCTTTTTCAGATGAATTAAGTTTAGGCCGACAGCGGGACCAAGATCGCGCTTCTCGGGCTCCTCAATGATGTTGCTGAGCGGAAGTTCGGGCAGCTGCTCGGTTATATATCCACGGTAGGCCTTGGTAGTGCTAATGATGATATTTTCGATGCCAAAAACTGGCGCAATGCGTTCAATGGCCAACTGGAACGTCGATTTGCCATCGAACATTTTGATGAACTGTTTAGGGAAGGCATGGCGAGACAACGGCCACAGACGAGTACCGCTACCCCCACAAAAGATGATTAATTTCATACCGATTTATTGTAGCACGGGCTTAAATGTAAGCAGAGACTGCTTAGGCGCCGGCGATCACCTCCGTGTTGGCCGAGATCTTGTTATCCCACTCTACCTCGGGGAACTGGTGCAGCAAATCTGAAAGGTAAGCACGCAGCTTCTCGTAACCTGCTTCGGTCCTGGATTCGAGCTTGATGCCCAGGTAGGGGCCGTTCTGCGAATAGCGCACTACAAACATATCGTCGTTTGTTTCCAGGCGTACACCGTCGCCGGCACGCTCATCGTCGATGATGTCAGCATCAGGGAAGTCCTTACGCAAGATAGGGACGAGTTTTTCGACAAGTTGCACCTTTTTGTCATCGGCACAGGCCAGTTTAACCTCTGGGCTGGAGACGTACTGTGGCATGGATGCGACGATTTGAGACAGGCTTTGGCCGCTTTCGGCCAGATAGCGTACTAGGCCGACGGCGGAGTAGGCACCATCGTCGTGATTGTAGAAATCGGCCGAGAAGAAAAAGTGGCCGGACAGCTCACCGATAAAGGCAGCCTTGACCTCTTGGTTCTTCTTCTTTAGGAAAGAATGGCCCACGCGCCACATAAAGGGCTTGCCGCCCTTCTCGATGATGGTTTCGGGCACAGCCTTGGAGCAGAACATGTTATACATGATGGTGGCGCCGGGGTGATCGAGCAGCACTGCCTCGGCAAAGATAGCGACGAGCATGTCGTTCCAGATGATGCCACCCTTTTCGTCGACGATGCCGATGCGGTCGCCATCGGCATCAAAGGTAAAACCAACGTCGGCATGCGACTCTAGCACTTCATCGCGCAGTCGCTCCAGCACCTTGGCTTCAGTGGGGTCAGCCACACCCAAGGGGAAGGTGGGGTCTACGTTGGTGTTGTACTCTACCACCTCGCAGCCGGCCTGACGGAATAGTTCGGGCACAATGGCGCCCGCTGTGGTGCAACCCGGGTCAATAACTACCTTGAGCTTCTTACTCATCGGCAGCCGCTTGACAACGTCAGCATAGTAGGCCGGACGGATGTCTTGCTCGGTAACCTTTCCGGGTGTCTCGCCTTGGTCATAATCTTCTGTTTCAACCAAGCGCCGGAGTTCGTTCATACCATCAGTCACCAGCGTTTCAGAAAAATCGTTGGCAAACTTAAAACCATTGAATTCTGGTGGGTTGTGCGAGGCGCTCACATACGCACCACCTCGGCGGTTCAGATGGTGTTGCGCCCAATAGAACATGCCCACCATTTGCATGCCGATGTCGATCACATCGATGCCGGCCCAGGTCAGGCCTTTGATGAGTGCCTCACTATAAGCAGGGCTAGTTTCGCGGCTGTCACGGGCAACGACGGCTTCGTTAATACCACTACGTTTGAGCATGGTGCCAAATGCTTTACCCAGATGCTCAGATATCTCAGGACTCAAGTCCGTGCCAACTAGGCCGCGCAGATCATAGGCTCTAAACATAGCCGGATTCACTTTCATGTAACCATTCTCCTCATCTAGTGGTCTTATTTAAGCATATCCGTCGTATAGACGGTGTGGTGTTTTACTCTACGGCATGTTCGGCCGCCGCCGCTCTGCCTGTTTTACCAGCAATTGCCCGGCTCAGTCCCCAGAAAACCACATCTACTCCCACGCTCCAAAGGCGGGTAATGATAGTAACGGCCAGCGCCAGCTCTTTAGGCATCAGCAGGGCAAATAGTACCAATTGAATACCCTCGCGTACGCCCAGCCCGCTCGGCGCAAAGATTGCCAGCATGCTGGCAGCACCGGCCAAGCTGGCCGCCCCCATAGCAAAGGCAATGTTACTGTAGCCAAGGTTCGGGTCAACTCCCTTGGCGATAAAGAATAGCGACAGGCCGTTAATAATCGCGTTCATTAAATACAGTAACGAACCGCGTACTACCGTTTGCGTACCGGCCAAGTGTTCGGCTGGTAATTCTTTGTGCCGCAAGACACGGTATGCAAGGCTAATCAGTTGGTTAAATACGCTGGGGATTAACACTACAATGCCAATTAGCGCCACTGCAATCATCAGGGCTTTGAATCCAGTGCCCAGCACGTCGAGTCGCGTATCAAACACCAATAGGGCTAACGCAAAGACCAGCATCGTTACAATCTGTAAGCCTGCCTCCAGAAGCGAGCTCACCGCCAGCTTTTGCCGGGAAATGCCGTGCTGCGACGCAAAGTAGATCTTGCCCAAGATCCACGGTGCGGTGCCGGGAATGTAGCGACCCATCCAGGCCTTGGCATAGACATAGATAAGCTGTTTTTGCAGGTGGAGCTCGGTTGCTCCCAGGCTCCTTAAGATAGTAAACCAGGTAACGGTGCCCATGTAGCGGGTGATAAGTGCCAGGACACTTGCCAGTGTCAAGTAATACCAATTGAGGTGCAGGTGGGTGAGCTTGGAAAAGTCAACGCTGCGCAGGTACAGCCCCAAGAAAATAAGCAACAGGATGTAAAAAAGTGGCGCTACTAATCGTGCGGCCGCCCTACGCAAGTGCCTGGATTGGAGAAGGTTCGACATAGCTTTATTCTACACGGCTTTTGGGCACCACCGGCGGCACTTTGCTATACTGGGGGCAAATTCAAGGAGGCGTCCATGCGTATTCTATATGTCACTCGAAAATATCCACCAGATAAAGGAGGTATGCAGCTGGCAGCTTACGAGCTATACAAAACCTTGGCCGTTCACAATGATGTGACGCTCATAAAATGGGGCGGCAGCAACAAGCTACTGCCGGTCGTATACGTCTGGCTACTTATACAGGCACTGATAGCGGGTCTAAAGAAACGGCCCGATGTGATTTATTTACAAGATGGATTGATGGCGCCACTCGGGTCGATACTGCGGCTGTGTTTGCATCGTCCTACCCTGATTACGATTCACGGCAAGGAGGCCACCTATGGCAACCCGCTCTATAAGGTTATGGTGCCACCATTTGTCAGGCGGCAGGATCAGCTGGTAACGGTTAGTAACGATACCAAAGAAACGGTGGAACGAGCCTTTCCTGGCACGCATCCGATCGTAATCTTTAACGGTGTGAGCGATGGTTTTTATGCACCTGACCGGCAGGGCTTTATTGCCGAGGTGGCCAGTGCGGCCGGTCTGACCATCGAACAGCTCCGTGATCACAAGCTGCTCTACACCAATGGCCGTCTGGTTCGCCGCAAAGGAGTGCTATGGTTTGTAAACGAAGTCATGCCCAAGCTGGCCGCTGGCTCACCGGTCCTGTACTTAGTCTCGGGCGAGGGCAGGGATCGCCAGGCGATTGAGGCGGCCATTGCTGAACGCGGCTTAGAAGGCCAGGTTAAACTGTTGGGACGCGTGTCCGACCGGTTGCGCCAAGCGCTGTACAATGTAGCCGATATCTTTTTGATGCCCAATGTTCCAGTCAAAAACGATATGGAAGGTATGGGACTGGTGGCGCTCGAAGCGGCATCGTGCGGGACCACGGTGGTCGCCTCCGATCTAGAGGGCATTCCCGATGCCATCCAGAATCACAAGAATGGCATCTTGGTAGAGCCTACCAATGCGGAGCAATACCTAGACGTTATCGGGCGTGAACTCAAACATCCGAGCCTTCGTCCAGACGCGGTACGCGACTATACGCTGACTCATTATTCATGGCGGGAGCGGGCAGCTGATTATGAGGCGGCCATGCAAGCACTTGTCCGTGACTAAGCCGTAGTCGGTGGCTGGATGAAGAGGTTAGGATAGTTTGCAATTAGATCCGCAAAACTGGTGATGCCGGCGGCGGCAACACGCCGTTGTTCGCTCAAAGCACTATCATATTTAAGTGCCAGTTCTTTATTACGCTCGATGTTTGCCTGAGAAGTCGCTGGCAAGCCGTCGCCGGCGGTGGTAGCCAGCACAACCTCAACCGATTGCCCTAAGAACTGTCGGACGGCAATCAAATTATGTCCGTCTATGGCAATCAGTTCTCCGGTCTCGTCGGCACGTACGAGGGGTGTTGGTGGCAGATCCTTGAGGTTACCGGTGCGGATGCACTCAAGGATGAAACGAACCGTACCTTCTTTTAAATAATCTTGAGATGGGTGAATCTTGGCGGGAGATACTAGCATGTTGCAGTAGTATAGCAGATGGATTGTGCCAAGAGGCCGGCCCGTTCTCTGCGTAAGCGCCCCTCAGAGCAATGCCACTATTTAACGCGTAAGCGATAGCCGTAGCGCCTGATGCCCAGGCAGCATAGTACAGTAACAGTCAGACGCTTCCATAGGGGCATGCTGCGCCATTCATCGTCATCCTTTACGCGTACTTGCTCACTGCCAATTCGCACCGGGTTGCCAGCCAACGTGTGCGGAACGTGCGGCTGTCGTTCAAAGAGCTGGGGCGATAGCTTGACCGGTTCGCCGAGCGCGAAAGAAGCAATGGCAGTTAATTCGGTGATAGGGTCGGCCACAAAATCCTCGTAGCGCTGTACCCGGTAGTGCGCCAGCCGTTTCTTCAGTGCCGCCGTTAGGCTGTTGGAAAGGTTCCAAGCTAGGGCGCTGCGTGCCACATGGTGCCGGGGCATTTCGCGCTTTTCCCAATGCACCTCGGGCCGCAAACGCCGACGTTCCCAAGAAAACGCCACCGCCCGTGGGTCGCGTACTAGCATCATGGCGCTGAGTTCTAGCTCTGGCATGGTGCTCAGGAACCAGCCATGCAGCGGGTATTTGGTCGAATCAACCACCACCCTGGCTCCAGATACTTTTACGACAGCTCGGTAGGCGGCCGCAAAAGCGTCCCGGTAGATCCGTGCGTCTTCCTGCAGGCCAGCGTCCCAGTGTTCAGGATGGCGGATCTTTGGTAGCATCACCAGGCGGTTAAATCGTTTGACCGCTTGCTGTATACGCTTGCGATCGGAGCCGTTTGGAAAGGCTTCGGTTATGACGCGGCCCCAGAACGGACAGTCACGAAACGGTTTGCCGCAGCTGCAGAGTTCGTTGTCGCCAAGCGCCCGGCCAAACAGGTGGCGGAACTCACCCACCGCAATCACTCCGGGTACACGGTTGAGTAGTAGGTCGATAATGGTGCTGCCGCTACGGCCATAGCCACCCACGAACACCACGCGCGTTTTCTTCAAAGCCTTACAGAACTCCTTTTATAAAGCGTAGCATGGCAGCCCGAAAGTGTTCTTTGGAAAAACGCTGGGCAAACACCGCAATGGCACTGTGGCTATAACGTTCCGGTTTAAAAGCGCGCAAGACTTTAGCCAGCGATTCGGGTTCGGCCAGGTCAAAGAACTCGCCAGTTTTGCCGGGCAGGACATAGTCGAATGCGCCGCCGGCTTTGTAGGCAATCACCGGCGTGCCCGATGCCATGGCCTCGACTGGTGTAACGCCAAAGTCATCAAGCCCGGGGAAAATGAACGCTTCGGCACTCGCCATTTCTTGTTCAGTCACCTCATCGGAGGTTCGGCCCAGGAACGTGATGTCGTGTCCGGCCAGCTTGCGTAGCCGCGCGTGGTCTGGCCCGTCGCCAATCACGGTCAGTAATTGCTCCGTTTGGTTGCAGGCTGCAATAGCTAGGTCGAAGCGTTTGTACGGCGTTTGCCGGCCGGCCACTAAAAAGCCGTGCCGTTTCAGCTTGCGGTTGGCTGGCTTCTGGAACCGCTCCATATAGACCGGCGGGTGAATGATGGTGCTTTCACGGCCGTAATATTTTCGAATCTCGGCTTGAATGTGGCGCGAATTGGCAATCATGTGGTCGGGCCGCTGAGCGGCTTTGTAATCCCATTTGCGCAGCGGTGCTACAAATATCCTCAAGCCAATCCGGGCCAGCCAGTCAAAAGCTCCAAAGCCCGGATGCTTCATATATTCGTCGTAGCGGCTCCAATAGTAGTGCGTCGGCGCATGGCAGTAGTTGATATGGATTGTACCTTGCGGCACTTTGATGCCTTTGGCCTCGGCACCACTGCTGCTCAGTACCAAATCGTAGCCGTCAAACTTGAGACGGGTGAACCACCAAATCCGCAGCGGAAACAAAAACTTGTAGAGCTTACGGAACGGATAAAACTGCAAAAAACCAGTAACCACTTTGCCGTCCAGCCGCTCCCGCCATTCGCGGGTGGCAAACGAAGTGTAAATGGGCGCATCGGGGTACAGCTGGTGCAGTTGCTCCACTACCAGCTCGGCACCACCACCATACATCCAGTCCTGGACAATGGCCACCCGCAGCGGCTGGGACGGCCTCATTGTGCTTCCGTGCGATCAAACAGGGCACGGACCGTTTTTAGCAAGATGACGATATCCAGCCAGAACGACCAGTTCTGCACATAGTACAAATCCAGCTTGCGGCGTTCCTCAAAGCTGATGCCACGCCGCCCGGCCACTATGGCCAGGCCGGTCAGGCCGGATTTCACGCTCAAGATGGTGTGTTTTTTGGTGTACTGTGCCATTTCTTGGGCGACAAGCGCGCGCGGACCCACCAGGCTCAGATCCCCCCTCACTACGTTAATCAGCTGCGGCAGTTCATCGAGGCTGGTTTTACGGATGAATTTCCCAACCGGCGTGACGCGAAAATCATTCTTCAGCCGGTCGCCATTGGCGCGATATTCCTTAATGAGCTCGGGCTTGCCTATCATGGCAAAGACTTCCTCGTCGGTCTTGCCGTCGTACTGAGCGTAATGCGAGCGGAATTTATAGACTTTGAACACGTGGTTAAAGCGTGTCAAACGATTTTGTTGGGCGCCGTGCATAAAGACATGACCCTTCGGATCGGTGAACTTAACAGCACACGCTATCACCAGCAAAAGTGGCGAGGCAAGCAACAAGAATATGCCGCCGACCACAATATCAAAGATTCGCTTAACGATTCGCCCCCAGCCAAACAGGGCCGTCTGACGCACAGCAATCACCGGTATGGAGTTGCGAAACAGCTCCACGTCGATGTTGCCCACGAACAGCTCGGTATTGCCAGGCACAAAACGATAGCTGACATGGTTCTCTTGTGCGTAGGTTAAGATTTCGGCATTGCGCGGCTCATCGGCGTAGAGCTCGGTCTGAATGATGCCATGCAGATTGCTGGGCGCGCTTTCCAGGAACTGCTTAAACGTGGCATAAGTTTTGATGGGGCGGTCGCCAACCTGGCGTTTGTCGCCCACCACTGCCATAACTTTGTAGCCGGAGTGACGACTGTCGGTTAGTGAGTGGATGAGCTCACGTGTCATGGTGTTGCTGCCAACGAGCGCCACGTGGGTCAGGCCGATATTAAAACCAAACAGCTCGGTCCGGATCAGCCGGGCGATGTTGCGGAACATAACCAAAAACAGAAAACCCAGGCCAAAGCCGTAAATAGGTACCAGCTTAGCGGGGAAAATGGGTTTGACGCTCGCAAAGTTCCAAAAAATCACAAATAACATGCCGACGAACGAGCCAAGCAGCAGCCGGCCAAATTCACTAAAGCGGCGTTCGTGAATACTATTGTTATAGAGGCCAAGCAGGGCAAAAATCAGAATCCAAAACGGCAGGACGCCCAGAAAGACATAGAAGTAGGTATGTGCACTAATGGGGTGAGCCACCGGTGTGTTGCTGGCAGCTCGAATAACGAACGCGCCAACAAACGCGGCAATCAGCGCCAGAAAATCACCGATAACCAGGAAGAGATTGTATACCAACGACGCATTGCTCTTCATTTATAATGATTGTAACACTTATGAAAGCTAGCATCAGCCCCCGACAAGCCACTGCCGCCAATTGGTTGGTGGCAGTGGTCTTGGCAGGCATACCGTTCCACGCCTTCCTGACCGTATTTGGCGCCAGCTTGGTGGGGCGCTATACATTGCTTCGGCTGTGGGACGATGTGTTGTTGCTACTGTTGGCAGGATTGGTTGGCTACTGGCTGGTTATGGACAGGGCTCTTCGCAAGTGGTTTACCACTAGCCTGCTGGTGCGACTGATTGCAGCCTACGCTGGCCTCACCCTGCTGCTTGGCGTGGTGTCGTACGCACGCGGCGATGTATCGGTACAGGCGCTTGGCTACGGCGGTCTGGTAAACCTGCGGTTTTTTGTGTGGTTTCTGGCGGTACTGCTGACTGCCCGGCAGTCGCCCTGGCTGCAGCGCCACTGGCGCTACCTGGTACTGATCCCGGCGGCGCTTGTCGGCGTTTTTGCCGTGCTGCAATACACCATCTTGCCGCATGACTTTTTGGTCCACTTTGGTTACCACGCGGGCACCACCATTCCGCCGATCGAAACTATCAACCACAATACGCATTACATTCGCGTGCAATCTACCCTACGTGGTGCCAATCCGCTCGGGGCGTACCTGGTGGTGATTGTATCGGTGCTAGCGGTGTGGTTTTGGCACGATCGGCGGTGGGCTTGGGCCGGTGCACTTGGGGTGATTGTGCTAGCGGCGCTCTACGCTAGCGGCTCACGCAGCGCCTGGATTGGCACCGTTCTGGGCCTGGCAATAATTGCCTGCTGCGCCCTAAAAACTCGTCGCGCCCGGCTGATAACAGGGGCGACTAGCCTAGTAATACTAGCGGCAGGCGCTAGCTTGCTGCTGGTGCTACGCGGTAACGCTACACTCCAAAACGAACTACTACACACCCAAACTCACTCGGCCATCAAGACAACTTCCAATGCGGCGCATGCCAGCGCCCTCCGGACTGGTCTGCGTGATGTCCTGCGGCAGCCGTTCGGCGATGGCCCGGGCACGGCCGGTCCGGCCAGCGAGCACAACACGCGCCAGCCCGAACGGATTGCCGAGAACTACTACATCCAAATTGCGCAGGAAGTGGGCTGGCTGGGTCTGGCGCTGTTTGTGACCATTTTGGTGTTGGTTGGCCTGGAACTGCTTGCGGCCATCGGCGCTTCGCCGCTTGGCTTGGCAGTGTTTGCCAGTTTTATCGGCTTGGTGTTTGTCAACCTGCTCTCACATGCCTGGACCGACGACACACTGGCCTTTGTATGGTGGGGACTAGCGGGCATCGCCCTGGGCAGCCTGCCGGTAGCAAAGTCAGCAGTTGGCGGCCCCGCAAAAAAGGTGGCCAAGTAGCATGTTTGGCTGGCTGGTAAAGCTTGTCTTTCGCGGCTCGCCGCAGCTGGAGCGTGCGGCCACGCAGTTTGCCAAATATATGACCGGCGGCGGGCTGTATTTTGTAATTGGCTACGCGGTTTTTGCGGTGTGTTACAGCGGGCTCCACTGGAGCTGGTTTCCAGCCAAAATCGTGTCTGATGCCATCGGCTGGACATTCAACTACCTGGTGCAGCGCCTGTGGGCATTCAAAGATCAAATCCACCTTACTGAACTGCAGCACGCCGGCCGCTATGTCTTTATCGAGTCAGTCGGGTTTGTGATGGATTATCTGATGATTTGGGGGCTCAAAGCCATCGGCATCACGCCGTACATCGGCTTCTTTATCTCGGCCGGCTTTTTCACGGTGTGGAGCTTTGTTTGGTACAAATATTGGGTCTTTCCGGAAACGGGCGGCAAGAAGGCCAGGGCAGGTCATTAGAGCGGTGCTTGATCGCATGTGGCATACTAGAAGCATGAACGAAAACCAAACATCAGCTTTGTCTCAGGCGCCGGTCGCCGAGAGCACCATCCGCCCTACCAAAAAACAAAAGGAGCTCCTAGCTTTTATAGAGGCCTTTATAACCGAGCACGGCTACAGCCCTAGCTACCGCGAGATTATGAACGGGTTGGAATATACCAGTGTAGCAACCGTAGCGCTGCACGTGGGTAATTTGATTAAACGTGGGCACTTGCGTAAACGCGATCACAGCGCCCGCTCACTGGAGGTCGTTGCCCCCAGTGACGTGCCGGTCGAAACACCGCTCAAAACAAATGGCGTAAAGGTAGGGGAAGAGAGGTGGCTGGTGGCAAAGGTGGAGCAGTTCTTTGCCGAGGCCGAGGCCGAGTCGGTGCCCCAACAGGGCCAGATGGATAATCTGTATGTGCTGCTGGGGGCTTTACGGGTGCTTGGCCTAGACGGTGCCGCGCAGAGTTTTATGGAACGGCTTGCAGCACTCAAGGCCAAACTGGCGCAGTCAAGCGTTGCGGGCTAGGGATATTATGGTGATATTGCTATAATCGCCACATGAAAAAGCAACCTCGCGTTATTGACCTGACCCACACCGTTTCCGCCGATGTTCCAGCCTGGGACGGCAAGGCCGATTTCGAGCTCCTTACTACCACCGATTACCCGGACTGCGTGCCGCCTAATCTGTTTCGGATTAATAAGCTGGCTATGGGCGTTAGTGTGGGCACGCATATCGATGCACCAGCTCATGTTATTCCGGGTGGACGAACGGTAGATCAGCTGACGCCGGAAGAGCTAGTGGCAGATTGTGTGGTGATTGATGTGAGTGCCAAAGCGGACCAAAACTACTTGGTTACGCCTGCGGACATTGAAGTGTTCGAGCAAGCGCATGGCACCATCCTAGAGCATACGCTGGTAATTATCTATACTGGCTGGAGTAAGTGGTGGGACACTCCCGCGCACTATCATAACGATCACGTTTTTCCAGGGGTAACAACCGCCGCCGCGGAACTGCTGGTTCGGCGCAACATTGTTGGATTGGCAATCGACACCTTTTCGTGTGACACTGGCCAAGATGGTTTTCCGGTGCACCGCGCGGTACTGGGGGCTGATAAATATCTGGTAGAGAACGTGGCCAACGCCGACCTCTTGCCGCCGTTTGGCGCTACGGCGGTAGTCTTGCCCACCAAGCTCAAAGACGCTACCGAAGCACCGCTGCGTTTGGTAGCGTTAGTAGAAGCGTAGATATAACATTCGGTCTACCGCTCGCTAGTTGTCAGAAGGGGCGGAGTCTGACATAGTGTAGCCAGATAACTGGCCAAACAAACATGCCTCCTCAAAAACCACCTAAGCCTTCCGCTTCTAACGTATTTGTCGGTTCGTTTACGCCGCCGCTCCATATGCGCTTTTCTAGGCGCCAGCTTATTCTGGTGGTCGGCCCGGTGGTGGTTGTGATGCTGATTATGGCAGCCGGCGCCACCTGGTGGCTGCAGCAACGTCACCACGACCAAGCCATGGCAGCTGTAACAGCGGCTCAGGCCAAAGCTGGCAATCAGCAGGCCATGGGCAGCACTACGGGGCCAGCAGCTTCGGCTGGTACAGCCGGCGGTAGTCAATCCGCCGGTGCCAATGGCCCGGCCGGCGGAACGAGCGGTACCAGCAATGGTTCCGGGCAATCGGGCGGTACTGGGACGACGAGTGGTGGCGGCTCCGGTAGCTCCGGTGGTTCGGGCGGCTCGAGCGGTGGCACTACCGCCCCGGCCACTA
>DATIIP010000003.1:0-50668 GCA_035479475.1 Saccharimonadales bacterium (SeqCode)
GGCTCTTGAGCTTATTGCCCAAACACTAGCCCAACTGCCAAAGGCCGAAACCTTTGATTACGGCGGCCACGAGCTACGCTTGGGCGACTATGGCGTGTGTGAGCAGTGTACGGTTCCGATTGCCGAGGCCCAGGCTGCAGAGAACGCGCTACGGCGTCTAGCCGGAGAGCTAGAAGACGACACCGTCAAGGAGCATGTGGAGCTGGCATCGCAGTTGTTTCACACCGAAGCCGAAGCCGCTACCGTGCGCGCCGAACTCCACAACGGTCACGGCACCGAAGCCATTCTGAACAAGCTGTTGGCTCATCAATACGAACGCCATATCGGCGACGATTACCAGCATAGCCACCATGGGGGTACCGAGTAATGCCCGCCAAACTCGACCAAAGCCGCAAGGCGCGCATTCAGCGCCACTTGGACAACCTGCGCAAGCTCATCACCCCGCGCGGCCTGTTTTTGGCTAGCGATCAGGCCGTAACGACCGGCTACGACAAAGCCTGGATCCGCGATAACGTCTATGAGGCCTTGGCGTTCGAATATGCCGGCGAATGGGCGGTGGTAACCAAAGACTACCACACGCTGCTCGACATCTTTGATAAGCACATCGATAAGATCAACTGGGCCGTCACCAACAAGCCGTTTGAAAGCTGGCAGTTCATTCACGCCCGCTTTAACCCCGAAACGCTCGAAGAATTCTGGGAGAGTTGGGGCAACAAACAGCACGACGCCATTGGCGCGGTGTTGTTTAAGTTGGCCGATTTTGAAGCCAAAGGTCACAGTATGCTGCGGGGCGAACAAGACCGCCGCACCGTCCAAACGCTCATTTACTACATCTGCAATGTGGAATATTGGCACGACGCCGATAACGGCATGTGGGAAGAGGCCGAAGAAGTCCACGCCAGTTCAATTGGCGCGGTAGTAGCCGGACTTAAAAAGTGGCGAGAGGTCGGCGGCATGGATGTTGACCCCGACGCCATCAAGCGGGGTGAGGAAGCGCTGGCCGCGTTGCTGCCACGTGAATCAGAATCCAAGTTTACCGACCTGGCGCTGCTGTCTTTGATCTATCCGTATAGTGTTGTAGATAGTACAACAGCTCAGACAATTGTAGAGAATTTGGTCTACCATCTGGAACGCGACAAGGGTGTCATGCGCTACAAAAACGACGCCTACTACAACGCCAACCCCGATGGTTACAGCGAGGAAGCCGAATGGTGTTTTGGCCTGAGCTGGCTGGCCATCTGCTACGATCACTTAGGAGATCACGCCAAGGCCAAAGAATATCTGGATAAGGCAACTGCTACCGTGACCAAAGACGGCAAGATCCCCGAACTGTACTTTAGCCACAGTAACGAGGCCAACGAAAACACACCGCTCGGCTGGTCTGAAAGCATGTACGTGGCAGCGCTCTACGAGGTCGATAAATAAACCTGCACAGCCCTGGTAGAACAAAGCGTGTAACGATTGGACTCCCCAAGCGTTATATACTACACAATGTACTAACGTTATGAAAAAGCGAGGGTCTGTATGAAGAAAAGTAACCTAGTTGTAACTATCATTGTGATTCTGGCAATACTAGCCGGCGGCGGCTATATGCTTCTGCACAAGTCATCAAAGCCGTCTGGTTCTACGGGCGGAACTTCCAGCAAAACCACCACTGCTCCGGCCGTCAATAACGCCGTTCTAAAGACAAAAACCGATGCAACCGTGGGACAATATCTGACCGACCCAAGCGGTAAAGCACTCTATACCTACGCCAGCGACACCAGCGGCGTCAGCAATTGTACCGGTTCCTGCCTGGCAAACTGGCCGGCTTATGCGCCTTCGAACATGCCAGTCGCTACCACTTTGCCTACAGATGTGGCCGTCATCACCCGCAGCGACGGCAAACTCCAGTACACTTACCAAGGCATGCCGCTCTACTATTTTACTGCTGACAGCAATGGACAGGTCACCGGCGACGGGGTCGAGAACTTCAAGGCCGCCAGGCCGGCTGCAGCCAGCTCGTCTGCCACGCCTTCCAACACCGACTCGTCTAGCTCTGATGACAGTGGCTCTCCGGGGAACGGCTACTCTTACTAGAGTACTGACTATTTGAGACTACTCGACATTTGGCTTCATAATTTGCCAGCTGCCGCTTTTGAGTGCGAATTCGTTGGCGGCTTGCACGGTGATCGTCACGGAACCAGCTTGTGAGGTTACGCCACCGTTATCGGTCACTATTAGGTGAAATACCAGCGTATCGCCGTTAGAGAGATAGGGGGCAGTAAAGGTGGGCTGGGCAACGCTGCTCGACGATAAGGTCACGGTGGTGCCGGTAACCTGCGACCAGGCGTACGTGGAGATGGTACCGTCTGGGTCCATTGACACGGTGCCATCGAGTGTTACTGTATCGCCCGGCAACACGGTTTGGGAGCTGCCGGCATCGACGATTGGCGGCTGATTGGTGCCCGATGCCGGGCCAGGCCAGTGACTAGTCTGATCTTGGGCTTCATCAGTCCAAATCGTACCGGTATAGGTAGTGCTGGCACAGCCATCATCCACACGGTCAAATGTGGCCGCCCCGTTGCCAGTGTAGGCGTAATTATTGTCTAGTGTTTCGGTAGCGGTTACCGCACTGTTGAGCAAATTGCCGGTATAAAGCCGAACGCCTTGGGTATGAGTAGTAGTGCCGTCTACATGCCATTCCACCCGTACCCAGGCGTTGATCGGGAAAGTATTGGTGCTAGTGGCCACAATGGTGCTGCCGCCGTCGCGCATCTGCAGGAACCCGCCGCTGGTTAGGTTGAGCTGGGCCCGAGCATTGCTGCTGTCGCGGATACGCAAGATTGTTAGAATATTGGCACCGGTGGGGTAAGCGCTAATAAAGAAATAGCGCCGGAAATAGCGTTCGGTAACCTGGCCCGCAAATACCTCACGTAAGAATACACTGGCGCCACTGGTAATCACCATCTTGGCGCTAAAGCTGCCGGCCACTTGTTTGGTGTTATCAAAAACGGTCGTGCCGGTAAATGGTGCGGTGTAAGTGGTATTGCTGCCAGTGAGTGTGGCGCCATTGGTGCCGCTTTCGAATGGTTCGTTAAAGGCCGAGGCGGCACTGATGGTTAACGACATGGTGTCGAGCGAACCGGCACCTTTATCATCCACTACTAGCAAGCTAAAGGTGGCGCTAAACGTCGCCGATACGTTAGGCGCGGTAAAGGTAGGCTGAGCGGCTGCATAACTGGAAAGCGTAACCGTACTGCTACCGCTGGTTTGCGTCCACAAATACGAATTGATGACGCCGTCACTATCCGTCGAAGCCGTACCATCCAGGCTGTCGGCGGTATTGGTAGATACGGTTTGATCGGGACCGGCATTGGACACTGGCGCGGCGTTCGCACCGGCTTCGGGCCCCAGGTAGCCAGTACTGCTATCCGCCACGCCGTCCAGCCACACGCTACCCGTATAAAATGTAGTGCTACCGATGCCGTCGCTAACGCGGTCGAACAGCGTGCCGTTGCCCGAGCCCGTATAGGTACCGGTAACAGTCTCGCTGGGAGTGGAGCCATTGTAGTTGCCCAGCACAAACAGCTTGAGTGTTTGCTGGCCACCCGGGCCGTCTAAGAACCACTCCACGCGGAACCAGGTGTTGGGCGTGATCTTGGTGCTACTTACCCCGGCGCCGCTTAGGCCGTCTAGAATCTGGATGGCACCGGAGGTACCGATGGCAAGCTCGGCAGTAATAAGGCTGGTGCCGCTGTTGCGCACGCGCATAAATGTCACACTGCCGCTCGGCAAGTTTGAGAACCGGAAATAGCGTCGGAAATAGCGACTGGTCACAGCAGGTGATATGTTCTGCGTCATACTTGGCTGCACGGAATTATCCACGACCATTAAGGCGCTCAAGCTGCCGCTAACGGCTGCTAGATTAGTGAACACCGGACCGGACACAAAGGAGCTATAAGCGGTATTAAGGGTAGACAGCACCGTACCATTGGTGCCACTTTCGAAATCTTCGCTAAATACTACACCACCGGGCGCGCTTACCGTAACGGTTATCGTATCCTGCGTAGACTGCGCCCCCAGATTGTCTGTTACCACCAGGCCAAACACCAATGTTTGCGGCGCCCCGGTGACAATGGGTGCCGTAAAGGTGGGCCCCACCACGGTTGGGTCGCTCAGCGTCACCGTAGTGCCGCTGACCTGCGTCCAAGCGTAGCTGGCAATGGTGCCATCGCTGTCACTCGAACCCGAACCGTCCAGCGTTACGCTTGCACCCGAGGTTACTCCCTGATCCGGCCCAGCATTGGCGGTGGGTGCCTGATTGGCTCCGGCTGCCGGGCCTGGCCAGGTGGCATTGTCGTCATCAACGGCATCAATCCACAAGCTACCGGTAAAGCCGGCATTACCGACACCATCTTCGATCCGGTCGAACGCCCCTTGGGTATACGATTTTGAAGCCAGCGATTCGGTAGGCGTACTGCCGTTAAAGTTGCTGCCCAGAAACAGCTTCATGGTCTGTGTATTGGTGGTAGCGGCATCGAGCTCCCACTCCACCCGGAACCAGGCGTTCAGAGACACGGCGCTGGTGGTGGTGGCTACCGTGGTGTTGCCGTCACGCACCGTAATTGTGCCGGCATGATTCATGATGACTTGTGCGGTCGTGGCACTACCTCCCTGGCGGGCCCGCATCAGCACAATGTTGCCGGTGCTGGGCGGTAGGGCGTCTACCCGAAAGTAACGTCGGAAAAAGCGATGCGTTTCGCCGGTGGGGCTGCTCGGAAAGACTTCTTTGAGTGTAATGGCCGAACCGCCAGCCGGTGATAGTTTGGCGCTTAGGCCACCAACAACACTGACGGAGTTATCGAACACGCTCGTGCCGCTAAATGATGAATAGGTGGTGTTGCTGCTTGTGATGGTGGCACCGTTGCTGCCGCCTTCAAAACCTTCGCTAAACACACTGGACATCTAGCTGGACCTCCCGCGCGAGGCAATCTGCTGCCAAGCGGCAGCACTGTCCGGATCAGTGTCGATCCGCCAGTCTACGTTGCCAGTACCAATGGCGTCCCAGTACATAAACAGGGAATAACCATTGGCTTTCAACCACGCCTCGTCTGCCAGCAGCACCGATGCCCGCGTACTACCGGCCGGCCGCACGCCTCGCTCGGTTACATATAACGGCTTGCCCTTACCGCTCGCCCAGCCATGCCAGCGTAAGAAATAGGGGTCGTTCGACACCGGCTGTGGCGTAGCTCCGCGCCACGTATTCCAATAGACGTCAATCGCCATAAAATCACAGTAGCTGGAACCCAGCCACCAGTCGTCCGGCGTGGCGGTGGAAGCCTTGCCGGCCGCCCATTGAAAAACGCTGGCGATCGGCCCAATCAACAAGGCTGGATTGGCCGTTTTGGCGACGCTATAAAACCGCTGAAACATGGCCACAAACTGGGCACCCGTCATATTGCCCTCGGGCTCGTGCCACATAGTAAACCAACACTGGCGGTCACTCGGAAAGCTCTGCGCCAACTGAGCAATCACGCCGTCATAGTCGCCGTTAGCCACACCGGTCGGATCGCCTTTAACGGATAAGAAGGGGTGAATCCCAGCCGCCACGTCCGCGCTGGCATTGGTCTGAGAAATGTCGGTTGGGAAGCTGCTTACTGGCTGCTGCGTAACAAACGTTCGCCGCATGCGAAGTGGGCCGATAATCGCGTTTGCGGCCTGAAAGTTTGTAATGCTGTTGTTGGCATTAGCATCGGTAACCGTGGCACCGACCCAGAGCTGGGGTCCGGCCACGGCAGGTGTGTAGCGCTGCCACACGCCGCTGCGCAAGTGATAGGTTTGATAGGCTCCGGACGCCATTTATGGCGTCCTCCACCACACATCCACTCCGTCAACCGCACCGCTGCCACCCACGGTTGGAGCAACGTTGCCAATCCAAATTACCACCCGCGTGCTGCTCGAGGTGACCGTGCTGCGGTTTGCGTAACTCGTGCCATTGTACAAAATGAAGGCCGGGCCAGTGGCAACCTGCGTATCCGTGTAGCTAGCAGCATTGGTCTGCGCTGTAGTGGCCGCCCCCGAGGCATCGGCACCCACATCACTAGCGTTCAGCGTAACGGCACCGGTTTTAGTATTAACACTGCTCACGCCGGTCACAAGCGCACTCACCGTGGTATCAACATACGATTTATTAGCCACCGCCGTCCCCGTTGTAGGCGTGGGCACGGTTGGCTGGCTGCTAAAGTTCTTAACCCCGTTGATGGTCTCAGTGCCTGTGTTGTGCACCACAGCGCTATCCAGAGCTTTACCAGCTAGATCTGCTGTAAGATTTGCAACAGCACTTTCTGGGAAGGCATTTGTAGGCACCACCGGCGCAACATTGAACGTCTTGGCACCAGTGATGGTTTCGGTACCGGTCAGGTGTACCACCGCGTTATCGGCTGCCTTGGCCGCCAGATCGGTGGTCAGGTTGGTAATTTTGCTTTCACTAATTGCACTCACATCGGCGTCAACAATAGACAGGGCGGCCAATTTACTTTTGGCAATGGCGGCTGTCGCCGATATCTTGGCATTGGTAATAGCCCCCGCGGCGACCGCCGGGCTAGCGGCCGTACCACTTAAATCGCCAGCCAGCTGCACCAGGCCTTTTGTGGTTGCATCGGCATCTGGCACACTGCCACTGCCTGTAGGAGTTGTCCAGGCTAAGCCCGTGCCGTTGTAGCTTAAGGTCTGGTTGGTGCCCGGCGTGCTGGTGGTGCTGAGTTTTGCTACCGTGACCGCGCCATCGGTTAGCTTCGCCGTTGTCACCGCACCATCGGTCAGCTTGGCTGTGGTGACACCACCGTCGGCCAGCTGTGTTGTGCCGACAGCACTAGTCTGAATCGTGGCACTAGCAACGCTGCCCGCTTTCAGCGTACCGTCAACATTGAATGACTGGTTGAGGAAATCATTGAGGATATTACCCCAGGTACCGTCATCACCCCCAGGTTGCGGAAGCCGTGCCATATTTGTGTGCAGTAGCCCTCTAGAGTTATTAGCTTTAGCTTAGCATAAGCACTGCATGGTCGCCAAGAGCATTTACAGGTGTTCGATAAGCAGTTATGCTTGAGGGTAATGAAGCCACCAATTCCTGGTCTCAAATCGACCATCAAGCGTCGAAAATGGTTCAGGTCGCAAACCGTCATTATTGCTTACATTGCAGCTTTAGCCGCGATTATCATCTATTCATTTTGGGCCATTCAGATTAACAAACCCGGGCAGTCTACCGGCCACGCCACCACCTGCACGCCAAACGCCACCCAAATGAAAAAGCTCATCAACACTTGCCGGCCGTGGCTGGCGGCCAGCGTTACGTCATACCCGGTTCCACCGGCTGCCGGTACCGACAAAGAATCACAGACCATATACGAAGAGAGCTACTTCGGCAAACAAGTTGACGCCATCAAGGACTATCATAAGCCGGGCGATGTACTGAACAACATCGATAAATACTTTATCAACCGCGCCAACACTTTTGTGATGATCAACTGGAAGCCCGTGGGTGGCTGGACTAACGCCAATGCTGGCAACGTCCAGGCGACCCAAGCCATCATCAACATGGCTAACAGCATCAAATCTATGGCGCCGCACACCATCTTCCTAACCGTCTGGCACGAAGGGGAAAACGATGTCTCGCCCGGGGGTGACCCGCGTTGTCCAGGTGTGACCTACAAAGGTAATCAGGGTACGGTAACCGACTACATCAATATGTGGCACTATGTGCGCCAGGTTTTTAACCAACAAGGTGTCAATAACGTGGTGTGGGCCATGGATTATGAAAACTACGATCCCTTTGACTGCCTGGTGCCCGATATGTATCCCGGCGACAACTACGTGGACTGGATTGTCTTCAACGGCTATAACAGCGTGCCCGGTGTCACATTTAGTAGCCGGATGACGCGTTTTTTGAATATTCTTGACAGCAACCACATCGGCACCGGCAAGCCACTGGGCATCGCCGAATGGGGTGATGATATTGGCAACGACGCCCAAGATGCCGCCTACATAAACGGGGCACAGAAATGGATCGAGGATGGCTGGTTGCACGGCACCAACGCCCAATCCAAACGCATCGATCTTTATCTGACCTTTGATAGCATCGGTCACAATAACGCAGACTACCGTATGGGCTATGTTAATGGCACACCGAGCAATATAAACGGTGCTCCCAACGCTACCAAGGCAGCCGCGTATAAACAATACGTTCATAGCGCCGCGTTTTCGACAGGGAGCAGCTCACTCCCGCCACCCGATACCACACCCCCTACCGTTTCAGTCAGTGCGCCAGCCAACGGCGCCACGGTAACCGGCAGCATCACCCTCAAAGCTACCGCCAGTGACAATGTGGGAGTAACCAGCGTCAAACTGGCAGTAGACAATACCGTTATCAGTACCGACACCAACGGATCGGACGGCTGGAGTACGCCCTGGAACAGCAGTGTAGTAGCCAACGGCACCCACACCGTAACCGCCACGGCTAGCGATGTCGCCGGCAACACCAAAGCCGCCAGCGTCACCATTGCAGTCAATAACGCCGGCAGTCCCGCCATCAGCAGCTTTACCGCTAACCCCGCCTCGGTAGCCAGTGGCAGCAAAAGCACGCTCTCGTGGTCGTACGCCAATACGCCAACCTGCTCAGTAGCACCAGGCGGCCCCAGTGGGACCACGACCACGAGCTGGCAAACTGGAGCTTTAACCAACAACACCACCTTTACGTTGACATGCGGCACTGCCACCAAGACCGTGACAGTTAGCGTGCTGCCAGCGCCAACCATCAGCAGCTTCCTGGCAACCCCGGCAACCATTACCGTTGGCAATACCTCGACCTTATCCTGGAGCACCACCAACAGCAGTGGCTGCTCCGTGACACCGGGCGGCCCCACCAATACCACGGCTACGTCTTGGCAGACATTAAGCATGACCACTACCGGCAGCACTACCTTTACACTAACGTGCAAAAACAGCGTAGGGCAAAGCGCTGCTGCCACTACAAAGCTCACCGTTAACCCGGCGCCGGTACCACCGAGCAATGTAATGCTTTCGGCTAGCAGCACTAGCATAGAGAAGGGCAGCAGCGTAACGATGAGTTGGACGAGCAACGACTCCAGCAGCTGCGTCCTTAATCCCGGTAATTTTATCGCTAGCGGCACCCGCGGATCAAAAACGATTGTTAACCTGCAAGCTACTACGACCTACACCGTAACTTGCAGCAACACCGCCGGCAGTACTACTTCTAACAATGTTAAGGTCACCGTTAGCACTACACCACCGCCACCGGCCGCACCGGTCATTCTTAGCTTTACCGCAACGCCATCGTCGCTCAGTGGAAGCGGCACCTCGCTGATCGCCTGGCAGACCAGTAATGTTGCTACCAATGGCTGTAGCTTGGTGCCGAGCCCGCTTAGTAGCACCGACGGCTCAGCACAGTGGACCACCCCCACGCTCACCACATCCATTTCCTACACCCTGACATGCAAAAATAGCGCCGGTCAAACCACCAGCCAATCACTGGCAGTCATTGTCGCCGATGTCCCAGCACCACCAGCTCCTGCTCCCACGCCAGTCGGCACGGGTGGCGGCTCGGGGAATAGCAGCGGTCCAAGCGTTACTGCCACTACCGGCCAAACAGTTACCAACGTCCAGGCCACGGGCAGCGTTACCCAGGGCGCGCTGGCTACACTCGATCCCGCCACCGTTAGCAATGCGCAAGAGGTCAAGAACATCAGCAAGATAGAATTCTATAACGGCGACAAGCTTATCCAAACCGTCACCAAACCACCGTTCGCCCTCAACACCAGCAAGCTCAAGCCCGGCAGTTACACCATTACTCAGCGTACCTATTTCAAGGATGGCAGCACCTTGCAGCAGACCCAGCTGGTGTCAATTACCAAAAAGAAGAGTCAGCACAACCTCGTTACCGTCATCTTCATTTCACTTCTGCTAGTTTTGCTAGCGGTCGGCCTGCTGGTACTTCGACGCCGCGTACTCATGTATCTGGCGTTCAAACAGGCCTCTACGACACTTGGAACGGTCTATGGAGATCCCGACTTGGACGGCCTGTACCGCTCTCAGCAACCACCAGATTCTCATAACACCAACGGGCCTTTTTCTACACCTCCCCAGTAGTCAAATTTACCTGATCGTTTTTGTTTACAACGCTGTCGTTTGCGGTTATGCTTGGCGTATGCAGACATCTGACCAATCTCCTAAAGCAGCTACCAAAAATAAAAAATGGTTCTGGTCACAAACAGTCATCATAGCCTACATTGCCGCGCTTGCCGCGGTCATCATCTATTCGTTTTGGGCCATCCAAATCAACAAACCGCAGCAATCCACCACCCACGCGACCGCCTGTACTCCAGACCCGGTAAAGATGCAGAAGCTCATTAACACCTGTCGTCCCTGGCTGGCTATGAGCGCCGGATCGTACCCGGTTCCCCCGGCTGCCGGCACCGACAAAGAATCACAAATCCTGTACTCGGAGAAATATTTTGGCAAGCAAGTAGACGCAGTGAAGGTCTATCACCAAGCAGGTGACACGTTAAACAAGATTGATAAGGACTTTATCGGCCGCGCCAACACCTTTTTGATGGTCAACTGGAAACCAACCAGTGGTACCTGGGCGGATGTCAATGCCAACAACACGCAGGTCACACAAGACATTAGGAACATGGCGGACAGTATTCGAGCTCAGGCACCCCACACCATCATGCTGGCGGTCTGGCACGAACCGGAAAACGATGTCTCTACCGGCACCAACTGCACCGCGCTCAAGGGTACCCGTGAAGGTTCGCCGCAAGATTACATCAACATGTGGCACTATGTGCGCCAGATTTTTGATCAGGAAGGCGTCAGCAACGTGGCGTGGGCCATGGACTATGAGAACTACCAGCCGTTCGACTGCCTGGTGCCACTGCTGTACCCCGGCGACAGTTACGTGGACTGGATTCTATTCAATGCCTACAACCGCGTCAGCGGCACTACTTTCAGTAGTAAGGTTACCCACTTTATGAATCTACTGGATAGTAATAATGTTGGTGTTGGCAAGCAGCTGGGCATTGGCGAATGGAGCGATAACATCGGCAGCGATAACGACGACGCCATCTACATTAACCAGGCCCAAAAATGGGTCGAAGACGGCTGGCTCAACAACACCAATCCCCAATCTAAGCGCATTGACCTGTACATGACATTTAACAGTATCGGCCCCGACTTGGTAGATTACCGCATGGGTTACGAGAATGGAGCGCTCAGCGATATCAATGGCAATGGTGATGCTAGTAAAGGACCGGCCACCAGGGCAGCCGCTTTTAAGCGCTACGAGCAAAGTGCAGCATTTCAAGACGGCAGCACTAGCACACCACCACCCTCGAGTGATACTACACCACCTACGGTATCAGTGAGCACACCCGCAGATGGCGCTACTGTTAGCGGCACCGTGACCCTGAGCGCGAACGCTAGCGACAACGTAGGCGTGACCGGCGTAAAGTTTGTGGTTGACAGTACGGTGATAAAGAACGACACCACCAGCTCGGACGGCTGGAGTACCGCCTGGGACAGCAGGCAGGTGGCCAATGGCACACACACCGTGACCGTGACCGCCAGCGATGCCGCCGGCAACACCAAGACCAGTAGTAGTACCATTGCCGTCAACAACACGGCGTCACCCACCATTAGTTCGCTGACCGCCAATCCCGCCTCGGTGGCCAGTGGCAACACCAGCACGCTTTCATGGGCCTACAGCAACACGCCGACCTGCTCGCTGACACCGGGTGGCCCCACCAATACCACGGCTACGTCTTGGCAAACCGGGGCGCTCAGTAGCACCACCACTTTTACACTAAATTGCGGCGGTGCTACCAAGAGTGTTACGGTAACAGTGGTGCCCGCACCGGCCATCACCAGCTTCCAGGCTACTCCCGCCACCACCACCGTTGGTAGCATTTCTACTTTCTCGTGGTCGACTACCAATACAGCAGGCTGCTCGCTGACACCGGGCGGCCCCACCAATACCACGGCTACGTCTTGGCAAACCCTAACACTGACCACCACCGGCACCACCACCTATACACTGACCTGTAAAAACAGTGCTGGCCAGACCAGTTCGGCCACCACTACACTTACCGTCAACCCAGCCCCTGTACCACCCAGCAATGTCATACTTTCTGCCAGTGCCAGCAGTGTTACAAAAGGCAGTAGCGTAACGCTCAAATGGACGAGCAATGGCTCGAGTAGTTGTACGCTCAATCCTGGTAACCTAACTGCCCTCGGTACCACCGGCTCGAAGACCATCAGCAATATGCAATCGACTACAACCTACACCGTTACCTGCGCCAACAACGCTGGTCGCACAAATTCCAACAGTGTCACGGTCACCGTTACCAACACCACCTCGTCTCCTGGCAAACCGCATATCATTAGCTTTACCGCCACCCCCTCGTCGTTAAGTAACTCCGGCACATCGGTCTTGGCTTGGCAAACTAGTAATGTCGCTCCGAACGGCTGCCGCCTTAGCCCAAGCCCGCTCGCCCGCGTTGATGGCATCGGCCGGTGGACCACTCCTATTCTCACCACCTCCACGTCATATACGCTTACCTGCACTAACGGTGCCGGCAAGACTGCCAGTAAATCGCTGTCTGTCATAGTCGCCGCCACCGTGGCGACGGCCGCACCGGCCCCAGCAACCATTAGCAGCACCAGCGCGACATCCGGGACTCGCACGACCCTAACAGCTACCACCGGAGAGGCAGTCACTAACATCACCGCTAGTGGCAGTGTTACCCAAGGAAGCCTTGCCACACTCGACTCAGCCACCGTCAACAGCCTCACCGAAGTTAAGAGTATTGACAAAGTTGAATTCTACATCAACGGCAAGTTGGCCCAAGCCGACACAACCGCACCGTACGCCCTACAAACCACGGCTATACAACCTGCCAGCTACACCATCACACAACGCACCTACTTCAAAGACGGCAGCGTTCTGCAGCAAACTCAGCTCGTATCGGTCACCAAGAAAAAGAGCAACTTGAGCTCGTTCGACGTCACCATCATCGTGCTCAGCAGCGGGGCAGCACTGCTGGCAGGCCTGGTACTACGCCGGGCAATACTACAGCGCCAGCTTGCCGCTCTGGCCGCCGTGAATCATGCTGCGATACACGAGGACCCCAACATACACACCTTGCCGTCTGCCGGTTCTACTCAACCTCAACCTGGTAATCCTCATGATCCAAATGACCGCCCCCGTTAAGCCTAACCGACTGAACGTAACCCTAGCGCTACGCCGATGAGCCGCCAGACACGGCTTACGCTCTTTACCCTGGCACCCTCGGCGTTCAGCAGCAGCGTCTGCATAGTCGTACTGCTCGCCATTTTAGGCGTGGCCGATTGGGCGTTCATCACGCGCAACCCATTGCTCTATCACTACCTGTTCGGGCCGCAGGGACTAGCCGGGATTGTCCACCCGCCTCAGCTGGAGCTCGGCACAACCTGGCACCACCTCAGCTCCCGACTTTCCGGTAAGGCGCTGCCGAGCTATCTGTTTGTGCTGGGTATTGCAGCCGCGGTGTATACGGTATTGGAACTGTCGGTAAACACGGTCAGGGGGATGGAGCGTTCTACCGCCACGCTGCTCCAAATCCAGCCATCATCACGACGGCAACTACTGCGCGAGGCAGGAGAGCGCGCCCTGGTGCGCTTTGTAGTCGGGCTCGCTTGGGTGGTCTACACACTGACACTATTTAAAGCCATTGTGCCTTGGTGCGTAGCAAGCTCGCGATTCGGGATTGCCACCATAAGCGACTGGCGGCATCTTGGCTATGTCATCGTAAGCCTGGTGGCACTCTTGGCCGCTTTGCATGTACAAATAGTGCTGCTACGACTGTTTGTACTCCGCGCCCGTGTCTTTGGCGGCACCGACGTCTTACTGGAAGCCGAACAAAAACCAACTATTCATAGAGTCTAACCATAAATGCTATACTGCGTTTAAGATGGTTATTTACAACTGGCACAAACGGGCCAAAGCCAGCCTCACACCCGGACAAAAAGCCGCCGATGCCATGCGCAACGGCATGGGCAGCTGGGCGTTCGTGTTCACCTTTATTGCGTTCCTGGGCTTTTGGACTTTCCTAAATACGGTCCATGGCTGGCACCACTGGGATAAATATCCCTTTATTTTGCTCAACTTGTTCTTGAGCATGCTGGCAGCCCTGCAGGGTGCCATTCTGCTAATCGCCGCCAAACGCCAAGATGCCATTGCCGCAGCCATGGCCCAGCACGACTACGAAACCAACGTCCGCGCCAAGAAAGAGATCGAGCTGCTCATGGCCATCAACGAAGAGCAGCTGGTGATCATCAAAGAACTGCGCGCCAAACTCAACAAAACAAGCTAGGACGCCAAGCCCTATTCGGCCATCACGTCTAGGATCATTCTCCCCAGGCCACGATTCTCAAACACTGGGCACTCGCCGCGCTGGGCCCCAGAGCAGGTCGCTACACGGGGGCAGATGGCCTGCTGCAGCGCATCGCGGCGTGTAGTGTCGCCAGCAGTAATCTCGGCCTCGAGCCGCAGCATAGCAGCTGCCACTGGAGAGTCTACCGGTACCTGGATAAGAGGAGCTTCGAAAAACGGCTCATCGGAATCATCGAATTCTTTTTGGTTATGAAAGAACCCGATCACACCCTCGGTGACTTGCGGGCCACCATCAAAGTTCGAAACATTTGCGCGAACGCCAAAGTACATATAGGCGGTACTTAGGTCGCCTGGTTGTGCAAACGTATATTCGCCCAAGCGAGGGCACTCTTCGTGTATCTGTACACCACCTTCACCGTTCATTACTGTCATAGCTCAGCCTATGGTGCCACATACATCTACAAAGTGCAATGCCTTAGGCGAGCAGCCTTCGTTATACAATCCAATGGAGTTTTGCCCTGTACTACAAAGGGTGCAGTTACGCATAGAAAACGATATAGTATAGGGTTGAAGGGAAGGGGTTTTAGTGACAGATAACATCAACGCGCCGCATGGCGGTACACTAATAGATTTGCTGGCTAGCGAGGCACGAAAGCAGGCACTACGCGAGCAATCAAAAAACTGGGCCAGCCTAGACTTAACCCAGCGGCAACTGTGTGATTTAGAATTGCTTTTGAACGGCGGCTTTTCGCCCTTGCAGGGCTTTATGAATCAGGCCGACTACCAGAGTGTTGTCAACCATATGCGGCTTGCTAACAGCACCGTCTGGCCGATGCCCATCAACCTGGACGTCAGCGAGGCTTTCGCAAAAGATCTTAAAAAGGGTCAAACCATCGCCCTACGCGACCCGGAAGGCGTTATGCTGGCCGCGCTGACCATAGCGGAAATCTACCGGCCTGACCTAAAAAAAGAGGCCCAGCTAGTGTTCGGCACCACCGACCAGCTCCACCCTGGCGTGCATTATCTGCTGCGTCAGACTCAGCCCGTTTACATCAGCGGCAAGCTGGAAGGGCTCCAGCTGCCAACGCACTACGATTTTACTGAAATGCGTTTTACACCGGCAGAACTCCGTGCACTGTTCGCCAAGCGCGGCTGGAACAAAACGGTGGCCTTTCAAACCCGCAATCCCATGCACCGCGCCCATGTAGAAATGACGCTGCGGGCCGGCCGCGAGGTTGAGGCCAATCTGTTGATTCAGCCCACCGTAGGCATGACCAAACCGGGTGATATCGACCACTTTACGCGTGTACGCGTCTACAAGGCCCTCCAGAGCCGTTTCCCTAGCAATACCACCATGATAGCGCTCCTGCCGCTAGCCATGCGTATGGGTGGTCCACGAGAGGCACTGTGGCACGCCATTATCCGCAAGAACTACGGTGCCAGCCACTTTATCGTTGGCCGTGACCACGCTGGACCCGGCAAAAACAGCTCAGGCAACGACTTCTACGGCCCGTACGACGCCCAGGAACTGGTTGAAGAATATGCCAGCGAGGTCGGCATCACCGTGGTGCCGTTCAAAATGATGGTCTACGTGCCATCCAAAGACACCTATATGCCAATAGATGAAGTGCCCGAGGGCCTAGAGACCGCCAACATTAGCGGCACTGAGCAGCGCGAACGCCTGCGTGCTGGCAAAGAGCTGCCCGAGTGGTTTACCTATCCAGAGGTAGCGGCAGAGCTGCATCGCACCACGCCGCCGCGGTTTAAGCAGGGCTTTAGTGTGTTTTTTACGGGCCTAAGTGGTAGTGGCAAATCCACCATCGCCAATGTGCTTATAACCAAGCTGCTAGAACTCGGGGGCCGGAGCGTCACGTTACTAGACGGCGACATTGTCCGCAAACACCTGAGCAGCGAGCTGGGTTTTAGCAAAGAGCACCGCGATATCAACATCCGCCGGATTGGCTTTGTGGCTAGCGAGATTGCTAAGCACGGCGGCATTGCCATCTGCGCGCCGATTGCACCCTACGATGTGACCCGCAAAGCCGTCCGCCACCTGGTAGAAGGTGAGGGCGGTGGTTTTGTGCTGGCCTATGTGAGCACACCGCTAGATGTCTGCGAACAGCGCGATCGCAAAGGCTTGTATGCCAAAGCCCGATCAGGGGAGATCAAAGAGTTCACCGGCATCTCCGACCCGTACGAGGTGCCGGGTGACGCCGACATCACACTCGATACCACCAACTATTCGGTGGATGAGCTGGCCCAGCAGCTGCTACTGCACCTGGAGCACGAAGGCTACATCGGCTCAGTCGAGGACAACACTTGACCTCAGTTCAGGAGAGCCAGCCTGGCCAGCTGGTTACGCTGCCTCGGTAGCTTGAGATATTTTTTTGCCAGATCGTAACCAGCGCACGCCCAAGTAGACGAGCGGCGTTTCCAGCACAGAAAACAGCACACGTACCACGTAGTAGGGCAAGATGAGGCCAATCAAGAAATGGGCGTTGGCACCAAAACCACGATCAAGACTGTAGAACGCCACCGTTAGAAAGACTGTGGAATCCACCAACTGCGATAGAAAGTTGGCCACATTGTTGCGGAACCACAGAGCCTTGCCTTGCATCTTCTGCCGCAGACGGGCAAACACGGCCACATCCAAGAACTCGGAGGTGGCAAAGGCCAAAATGCTGGCCAGGCCAAAGCGGATGGACGTGCCAAAGACCGTTTCGTAAGCCGCTTCGCGCGGCTGGTAAAAGGCCGAAGCTGGCAAGTGCGTAAAGAGCATGGCCGCCAGAATCTGCAAGGCCACAATCAGCAGGCCGGTGCGCACCACGCTGCGAGCCCGTTCCTTGCCATAGACCTCTACGATTACATCCACCGAGGTAAACAAAAAGGGCATTACAAAAATCGCCACGCCGGCCACCATATGAAAGGTGCCGATGGTAGCAATCGGCATCACTTTGCCGCCCATTAGTTCCGCTGCCATAATTCCAAATACGTACAACGCCACCAGCACATCAAATGAGCGCAGTCCTAAAGTTCGTTTCATTCATTTACTCCTAAAGTCAGGTTTATAACACACCAAAAGCACTGGGCTTTAGTAGGTGATAAAACTAGACCAAGTTGTAACGTGTTTGTTCAGCAACATAGTGGTAACCTCTTTGGTCTTAAGCGTACGCTTGCCGTGCCCAGGCGTCAAGCCGGAGATGTGGTGTAAGATAAAGGAAATAGCTAAGACTGGAGAGGCCCCGAAACGTCATGATTGTCACCCCCATAAAAACCCGAAAAGTGTTACCTGGAGCATTGTCTATAGAGGCGCTGCTCGACGAGGCGCTGCCTGCGCTCAGCGAGCAGAGTATCGTCGTGGTAACCTCCAAAGTAGTTTCGCTGTGCGAAAACAATGTCCGGCCGCTAGAAGGAACCGACCGAGAAGCTCTTCTGCGGGAAGAAGCGGAGCTGTATTTTGTTGATGACCGTGGCAAAACCGAAAAACGGCTCTACAACTTTACCATCAAGCAGAAGACACTCATTCCGGCCTCGGGAATCGATCTGTCGAACAGCGGCGGCTGCTACATTTTGTGGCCGCGTGACCCGCTAGCCAGCGCCGAAGCTATCCGGCAACACCTTATGCAGCGAGACGGGCTGCAGCAAGTGGGCGTCATCATCACCGATAGCACCATCGGCTTGTCACGCTGGGGCACGCTGGGGATTGCCATCGGCCACAGCGGCTTTGAGCCGGTCAAAGATTACATCGGCACGCCAGACCTGTTTGGCCGGACCCTTATGCTTAGTAAGTCCAACCTGGCTGGTGGTTTGGCCGCAGCCGCTGTGGCGGTGATGGGGGAGGGAGCCGAGCAAACACCGATTGCAGTCATCGAGGCAGCCAACGGCGTAGATTTTTGGCAGGCCGATCAGACCACCGGCAACCCTGGGGTGTATTACATTTCGCCGTTAGATGACGATCCGTTTCAGCCGTTCTTCGCGAGCGCCAAATGGGAAAAGGGCGGCAAGTTCCATGACTAACAGCCCCACCGTTCGTCTGGCTGCCGTGGTGTCGCTGGATGGCAAGATCACCAAAGACAGCAAGGTGCACACCCGCGAATGGATTTCCGCCGAAGACAAGCAGCTCTTTCACGACCTTATAGCACAGAGCGATGTCATCATTTGCGGCCGCAAAACCTACCGCAACATGCGGCCGGTCATGGACAACACCAAGCGCTACGTGGTGTACACCAAATCGCCTGCCAGCTACCGCGCCGAGGCCCGGGCAGGTTCCATAGACTTTACCGATGCCCAGCCCAGTCAGCTCGTCGCTCAGCTGGCAGCCGAGGGGTGCAAGAACATCCTGATTACCGGCGGCGGGGCCATCAACACACTCTTTTTACAGGCACAGCTAGTAGACGAACTGCTGGTAACGATTGAACCGGTTATCCACGGTGCGGGCCGGCCGCTGCTAGAGGAATATCCCCCCGGGCAGGCGCTGCAACTGCTCGAACTAAAACAGCTCAACGCCAGGGGCACGGTGTTGTTGCGTTATGCAATCGCCCACTAACCGAAAGGCTACCGATAAGAATGGCTGCGGCTGCCTAAAAAAACCACCCCGTTTTAAGGAGGTGGTCTTGGGTACTAAACAGAGGAGCTCTTAGCTGAGCTGATGCCGGAACTTGCGCTGTTGTTTGGCATGCAAACGCTCAGCTTTTAATTCCCAGGCACCGCTAAAGCTGTCGACGTCAAGGTCGAACAGGTCGTCCACGGCAGTCGGTTTACTAATAATGCTACGTCGTTTCATAGTTTGATTGCGAGCTCCCTATGCTTACGTTTTATGAACCGTATGTCCCGCTCGTGAGGCAAGCGTTTCATACAGTTACAGATTAGCCGGTAAAGCTTGTGGTTAGCTGCAAGAAAGATTACAGCCTGTTTTTTAGTGCGCCGAGCACCAGAGTGTATTGGAAATAATTGTCGTAAAAGCTAAAACATGCTATGATGCCGACACTAGAAGGCTGCGCTAAGGCTTTAGGGGTAAAACCACAGCACGTAGAGGTTCTAGGCATTTAAGTAAATGGTTATTTGGGCGCAGCTAAGGCTTCCTTGAGACAGACTTACCTCCGATTGACCGCAAGTAGAAGGAAGTAGTTGCAGCATATGGCAACAAAACTATTCGTTGGCTCACTGCCATGGGCAGTGGACGACCAGGCGCTAGAAGACCTATTTAAGGAATTCGGCGCAGTACTATCAGCAAAAGTAATCATGGACCGCGAAACCGGCCGCAGCAAGGGCTTCGGCTTCGTTGAGTTCGAGGATGACGCCGCCGCCAAGGCAGCCATCGCCAAGCTGAACGGCACCGACATGCAGGGCCGCACCATTGTGGTGAGCGAAGCTCGCCCCTTGGAAGCTCGTCCGCCACGCCGCGATTTCGATCGCCGCGACAACGACAGCAACCGCCGCTCGTACTAAACCTACGCGCCGCAAACTAAAACTCCCGGATTCTTTCCGGGAGTTTTAGTTGTAGCATCGTTTACTATTTGCGCACGAGGACAGCAAGTGCATCAGCTAAACGCTGGTGCGATGGTTGATCCAGGTGACAGCCGTCATCACCCGTTCGCGTGACTGGGCCAGCATCAAAAAACTCACAGGTCGTTTCCTGGGCCAGCCGCTTAATCGGCTCAGCCAGCTGCTTAGACTTTTGTGCGGAAACTGCATCGTAGATACCAGGACGAGGCATGCTTTCTGTGAAATGTGGAGCGGTTTCGTCCATATAGGCCGGGCTCACTAGGATGATGCGAGGCCGCTTTATACCGTTGCCGGCACAGTAGGCATCGAGATATTCTGGATATTGCTTCAATGATTGGGCCACATCCTCGGCTGAACGATGATAGATTGTTTTGAGGTCATTCGTGCCAAGCATGATGATAACTATGTCCAGCGGCATGTGGCTATCAATACAGGCTCGGAAATACACCAGACCATTACGGCTCGGCTTATTAGGGTCGACATGCCTCAAGTCGGTGGTGCGGCCGCCTAAGCCCTCTTCGATCACATAGTAGCCGTCGCCCAGCTGCTGCTGCAGTATGCCGGTCCAACGCTCGTTGGCGCTGTAACGGCGGCTGCGGTCTGGTGTTTGGCCATAAGTATTTGAGTCGCCATAACAAAGCACTGTCAGCACATCCGGGTTAGTGTTCATGCCCTCATCATACCATCCAGTATGCTCTCAGGATCCAGAGAAACCCCACTTCAGCCCATCTTCAGTCAAAATACGCTATACTAATCTGTTATGAAGCTGGTTGTACAACTTTCTTGCCTGAACGAAGAAAAAACGCTGCCTGATGTACTGCGTGAGATCCCTAAGAAGATTGCAGGCATCGACGAAATAGAAATAGTAATTGTAGACGACGGTTGCAGTGACAAAACCGTCGAGGTTGCCAAGAAGATGGGCGTTAAGCACTTCGTGCATCATCCACAGCGGCAGGGCTTGGCTCGCGGCTTCCGCGACGCCTTAATGGCCTCGTTGGAACTAGGTGCCGATATCATCGTGCACACCGACGGTGACAACCAATATCCGGGTAGGTACATCCCGGATCTCGTCAAACCGGTGCTAGAGGGCAGGGCGGACATTGCGATTGCCGATCGCCAGGTTCAAACCATCGCCCACTTCTCGCCGGCCAAGAAACTGTTGCAGCGGTTCGGTAGCTGGGTAGTGAACCAGGCTGCCGGTACGCAGGTCGGTGATGCGCCGAGCGGTTTCCGCGCCTATAGCCGTAACGCGGCCCTGCGCCTCAATATCGTTACCAAATTCAGCTACACCATGGAAACCATCATTCAGGCTGGCAATAAACGCCTGGCCATCGAATCGGTTCCAATTACCGTCAACCCAAAAACACGTGAATCCCGGCTCTTTAACAGCTCGTTTGAGCACGTCATGAAATCCAGCGCTGCCATTATGCGCTCATTCGTGATGTATCGCCCTTTGGCACTGTTTGCTACGCTTGGTTGGATGTGTTTGTTGACTGGCATGATTCCGTTCGTCCGTTTTTTGTACTTTGTTGGCCATCAAAATGGCACTCACCACCTGCAATCACTCATTTTTGGCACGGTGCTGCTCACCGCAGCGTTTATTAGCTTTACGCTGGGCGTAATCGCCGATCAGATCCGCATCAATCGCACGCTTGTCGAAGAAAACCTGGAGCTCACCAAGCGCCAGCTCCTGAAAAAGTAACGGTGCTTCGTACTTAGGTGTGGTCTTTATCAATGATAAACGGCCAGGCGGCGCTTCGCACTATACGGTTCACAGAGCGTACCGTGCCATTATTCCATAGCCAGACATCGCCACTGCGAATAATGTATGTCATAGTACCGCCGCCTTGCAGCAAAAATGTTGCAATTACCAGACTGGCCGCGACCGGCTTGAGCGCGGCCCATTTACCACGCAGCAGCTGCGACCAGGCTATCCCGCCCAAAGCAAAGACGAACGGCAAAAAGGGAATTATATAGCGGCCGTTAATGGCTACCGGCTGAGCGGTTTTGGCGTAGGAGCTAAACCCATCCACAAACAGCACCAGCGTATAGCCGGCCATCAGCCACAGAATCAGCTGTCGTACTGGTTGAGCGCGGAATAACGGCCGAAAGCGCAGTGTCACACCCACTCCGAGCATCACTGCCAGTCCGATTGCCAACCGGCTGATCACAAACAACGGCGGGGAGGTGGCATAATCATAATTGATAGCAAAAAACAGACGATACCACATGCCATAGAACCATTGCCCAATGTACCAGCCTAGGCTTGGATGAAACGCGGCCGGTTTCTCCTGGGCAAAAATACGGTCACGACCATAGGGTCCATATTGAGCACATTCATCCTGACTAATGACCGCATCACAAGCTGGCACCGGGTCGTGGTAGGTTGCCAGATTATCGATGTAGCGTTCTGTAAACAGGCCTGCCGAGATTACTACCAAGACCACTAGCAGCACGCTCTGCCACCGCTGCAGTTTCCGAAAGCCCGTTACCGCACTCTGCCAGCCCGCTTTGCTCAGCAAGCCTCCACGCCAGGCCCGCCACAATAAGAACAATCCAGTTATTACTGCAATCGGCAAAAACGGATATTTAATAAGGCTCGACAAACACAGAACGGCCAACAACAATAAGGTCGTTGCTGCATCGATCCGTTTAACCCGGAAGCTCTCCAGTGATCGAACAGCCAGCAAGATAGCAAGCGCAACCGCTACAAAGAACAAATTGTCGTAGTTGATATGAGCAGCCAAAAACGGCACCACTGGTATCAGAACAAAAACAGCCAGTACGCTGGTGGTAAGTGCCGCCGAGGCGCCAATCTGCCGGAGAATGCGACGATAGAGCTCGATACCAAGCCCAAATAACGCTACGTTGATCAGCCGCAGCAAGATAACCTGAACCGGCTGGCTATGAACAAATAGCGAGATCAACCGATAGGGGAAGCTCATCAGCCAGTGATATAAGTACGATGGGTCACGCACCACGGCGCCAAACACGGCCGCGTTATGTGGCTGAGCGGTAAAAAATGGTAGCCACTGGTCGGCATGCAGCTTGATGAGTCCGAAATGATAGTTCTCATCGAACGCCATAGGGTAGCGCGCGCTAAACACAAACCACAGCGCCTCCAGCAGGAATAACCCGAGCAGCAACCGCCAGGCGGTTTGGCTTCCCAGCCACCGGGGTACACGCAGAGCAGCGTGCCGAACTTTTTGCTTCATTACCTACCAGTATAGCAACGTTGCTGCCGTGCAGCTGGAGAAAATCTGAACGCCAGGGCTAGCTCTGGCATGGTACACTGTACATCATATGCTGAGCTATTTGCAGGCGATCATTTTGGGGATTGTCCAGGGAGTTACCGAGCTATTTCCTGTGTCGTCACTGGGCCATTCCGTACTGCTAGCCGATCTATTTGGCTGGACTAATCTAAGCCGCCAACAAACAGCGCATGCCTCAGATTTCTTGACCCTGCTAGTCATGATGCACGTCGCCACGGCTATAGCACTCCTTGTCTTTTACCGTGTGCAGTGGGTGCGAATTGTGAAGGGCTTCTTTCGAAGTCTCAAAACTAAACGTCTGGCAGGGGACAGCGACGCCAAATTGGCCTGGTTGTTGATTGTTGCCACCATCCCGGGCGGGTTGTTCGGCCTGTTGTTCGATCACACCCTGCGCGCTGAGTTCGCCACCGCATTTTTTGCGATCATATTTATCACGCTAAACGGTATTATATTGCTGAAGGGCGATAAATTGATTACCAAAGCCGAGTTGGCCCGGCCACGACAGCGGCGCGACGCCAATGCCGATGAGCTGACGGTCAGTAAAACGGCCAGGGTAGTCAGCGACCATCTGACATTCGAGCGGGCCGGCTTTATTGGCCTGGTACAGATTGGTGCCTTTTTTGCCGGCCTATCACGTTCCGGTCTTACCATGTTGGCAGGCCTGCGCAGCGGGCTCGACCACCAAGACGCTGCCCGTTTTTCGTTCCTGCTTACTACGCCCATTATTTTTCTGGCAGGCATCTACAAACTGCCGAGCGTGCTCGGCAGCGCCGGAGCCCACATTCGTGGTCAGATTTTAGTTGGTAGCCTGCTGGCCGGCGGTTTTGCCTATTTGTCGGTCCGTTTTCTAGACAAGTATTTTCGTAATAAGTCGCTCCGGCCGTTTGGCTGGTACTGCATCGGCTTTGGTATATTTATGCTGCTGTTCAGCATCATCAAAGGCGCTCCCTAGACGAGTAGCCTCTTATGAACTTCGTTGACGTATTCATCATCCTCTTCGCCCTCAGTTCGCTTATACGTGGTTATTCCATTGGGCTCGTCCGGCAAGCCGGCTCGACACTTGGGTTTGTCGTTGGTTTGTTTGTGGGCTCGCAACTGGGCAACCTGATAGTAGCCCACCAAGCTACTTCACTCAGCAAAACCATCACCAGCCTGGGCGCCGTCCTAACCTGTAGCTTTATTTTTATGACCCTGGGTGAACTGGGCGGCATACGACTCAAGCAAAAACTACTCACCAATCATTCGCTTGATGCTTTTGACGGCAGCCTAGGGTCGGTGATGGGTGTCGCCACTTTGCTGTTTGCCGTCTGGCTCAGCGCTGCCATCCTAGTGTTGGGACCGGCCAGTGGCTTGCAACAGTCCCTCAAAAACTCGCGCCTGCTCGGGCTGCTGAACGCTCAGCTACCGCCCGCTACCCAGGTCCTTAGCAGCCTCAATAAGCTCATCAATCCCAATGGCTTCCCCCAAGTGTTTAGCGGCCTAGAGCCAGCTCCCGGCAAGGCCAAGCTGCCACCGCTCGGCTCATTCACGGACGCCGTGACGGCTACCGAGCCATCGGTCGTCAAAGTGGAAGGCACTGGCTGCGGGGGCATCGTGGAAGGCAGCGGTTTTGTGATTGGCACAAACCAGATTGCCACCAACGCCCACGTTATAGCAGGAGTAAAAGATCCGAAAGTACTCGACAGCAAGGGCGTTCACAATACCCGCGTCCTGTGGTTTGACCCTGATGTTGATCTGGCCGTCCTGCGCGTTAACAACCTGGCCGGCAAACCACTCAGCATTACTAACGCCGACCAGCCCAACGGCACACCCGGCGTAGTACTCGGCTATCCCGGCGGCGGCGATTTTAACGCCCAACCGGCGGCTGTCATCAGCCATTTTAATGCCTACGGCCGCAACATCTATGGGCAGGGCCACACCGTACGCGAAGTGTACTCGGTGCAGGCACACATCATCCCGGGCAACTCCGGCGGACCGCTGATCGGTGCAGATGGGTCAGTACTCGGCATTGTCTTTGCCACCTCTACTTCGTACAATAACGTTGGTTACGCCCTCACGGGGCACCAAGTGGCAGGCGAGTTGGCTCAGGCCGAGAAATCTACCACCACCTACAGTACTGGTTCGTGTAGCGAATAGGAGCAATATGGCAAGAGCATCTACCAAATCATCCAAATCTAAAGTCGCTAGCAAGCCCAAACAGATGGCGGCCACTGTGCCTGCGGCTGCCGCACCCAGCAAGACACCGCTTGGCAAGCTAAATGCCGTCTTGCCGTGGCTGCTCGCCATATGCGGCGTTCTTGGTACCATCGCCGCGCTGGTCATTACCCAAGACAAGTTCGACCTGGCCCAGAACCCGCATTTTCAGCCCGTTTGCGACCTAAACCCCATCATCAGCTGCGGCTCGGTGATGAAGAGCCACCAGGCCGACGCATTCGGCTTTATGAACCCCTATATCGGTCTGCTCGGCTTTCCGGTGGTAATTACGGTGGGTATGGCCATGGTGGCCGGCGCCAAGTTTAAGCGCTGGTTTTGGGTAAGCATGCAGCTTGGCCTCACCCTTGGCGTTGCGTTTGCCTACTGGCTGCTGTTTGAAAGCGTTTACCGCATCCGTGCTCTTTGCCCGTGGTGCCTGACGGTAGATGTGGCACTGACCACCGCCTGGTGGTACACCACACTGTTTGTTTTTTACAACGGTTTTCTGCGCTGGCCGGCGCGCTGGCAAAAGGCGGGGCAGTTCATCAAGCGTCACCATACCGATATCCTTGTTTTCTGGTTTCTGCTGGTAATTGCTTTGATCCTTAAGCACTTCTGGTACTACTTCGGCCAACAGTTGTAAATACAGCCACCGACCAGCTACTATAGAACTGTGGTTACCTGTGTACGCTTGTAAAGGAGGGCACTCGTGGTCTTTATCCCAGATCTCACCCGGCGTCTACGAGCCGAGGAAAAGATCCACTCTTTTCGTGAGATGCGGAAGATTATTGGTGAGCTTAGAAACCGCGGTGTTACCGTTGTTCTTGCTCAAGGCGTCTTTGACATCCCGCATCGTGGCCATATCGGTTATTTCCGTGCCGCACTTGACATTGATCCCAGTAATACACTCTTGATCGTCGGGGTAGAAAATGACGAATCGGTAAAACAGAATAAAGGACTCAGCCGGCCGATTAACCCCTTAACCGATCGTTTACACATGCTGTCCGAGTTTGTATCTGTGGGATTAGTGTTTGCTTTTGATGACGTACCCACCTACAACGCCGCTGAAACGTTTATTAACCGGTACCGGGCACTCGAACCTGTATCTATAGCTGTAGCCAGCTGGGATCCTCACCGAGGACTAAAGGAGCTACAAGCCAAAGAAGCGGGCACTAGCTTAGCATTTTTAGACTACCGGCATGAGAACTCAACCACTCGCATGTTACGACGCGTCGGCTTCAAGGAATAAGTACGCATGGTTCACAAGCAAACAGCTTAAAAGCCATAAAGTTTGCTACAATGGAATTGATAACCCACTTATCCTTTTATGGCAAAACAAATACCCAAACCACCGGAGCCCGACCTACTGCATAAAGCCTATTCGGCCGATAAACTGCTCACCAAAACGGTGGAGATGCCGGCGGTGGCGCTCGATCGCACCGTGCAGCTTAGCAATCAGATTCTGCACGCTGTGCCACTCGAGGCCGGGGTTAAAAAAGCTAAAGACTATTGGTACATGTTGGGGCCGGGCCTAACTACCGGCGCCAGTGATGATGACCCGTCGGGCATCGCTACCTACAGCCAGGTAGGTGCTCAGTTTGGTTTTCGCATGCTGTGGCTCAGCTTGTGGACATTTCCGCTAATGAGCGTCGTACAAGAGATGTGCGCCCGCATCGGCCTGGTCACGGGCCGGGGACTAGCCGGCAACATCCGCGCGTACTACTCGCGGCGGGTGCTGCGGCTCTGCACCTTGCTGCTGTTTGCGGCCAACGCCTTTAACATCGGTGCGGACCTGGGCGCCATGGCCAAAGGCGTCCAGCTGCTCAACCCTCGGCTCAATTTCAGCCTGCTAGTGATTGCCTTTACGCTACTCAGCATGATGCTGCAAATCTTTACACCCTATGTCCGCTACGCCAAATACCTGAAGTGGCTGGCTATGGTGCTGCTGAGCTATGTTATTTCCAGCATACTGGCTCACATCCACTGGAGTACGGCGCTGCACGATACACTGTTGCCACATATGGCATTTAATAAGGACACGTTGCTGCTAATTTGCGCTGTGCTCGGTACTACCATTTCGCCCTATCTGTTCTTTTGGCAGACTAGTCAAGAAGTGGAGGAGCAGATTCTGCAGGGCAAGACCACCTTACGTGAACGCCAAAGCGCAACCAGCCCCATGGAAGTCAAGAGCATGCGCATCGATGTCTGGACCGGCATGTTCTTGAGCAACCTGGTAATGTTCTTTATCATTGCCGCCTGCGGTGGCGTGCTGTTTCCTCACGGCGTTACCCATATTACCAGTGCTGCCCAAGCTGCCGAGGCGCTGCGGCCGTTTGCCGGCAATGCCACCAGCTTTTTGTTCGCCATCGGCATCATCGGTACGGGCATGCTGGCCATCCCGGTGTTGGCCGGATCGTCGTCGTATGCCATCGCCGAGTCGTTCAAATGGCGCGAGGGGCTCTACCGCCGGCTCAATCAGGCTTACGCCTTTTACGGGATCATCATCGTGTCGATGTTAGTGGGCTTAGGTTTGAACTTTGTCGGTCTGGACCCCATCAAGGCGCTAATTTACTCGGCCGTCGCCAACGGCCTGGTGGCACCGTTCATTTTGTTCTTTATCGTTAGAATCAGCAGCAATAAAGAGGTGATGGGCCACTGGCGCAACCGGCCGCTGACCAGCGTCATCGGCTGGCTAACCACGTTGATTATGGCAGCCGCCGGTGTGGCTGCCATAATTTCACTATTCTAGATAATTCCCAGTAATCTATTGGTGGCGCAGCGCCTCGATAGGGTCTTTATAGGCAGCTTTGAGCGCCGGCATACTGCCAAAGAACATCCCGATTGCCACCGCCACCAGCGGCGTAACGACAAAGATTTGCCAGACTAGTATCGGCTGCAGACTAGTATACAGCCGCAGTAAGCCCACCGACGCGGCCGCCAAGGCTAGACCCACCAAAGCCCCCAAACCACTCAGCACAAACGCCTCGGCCATAAACTGACGCATAATCTGCTGATTGGTTGCACCAATGGCTTTGCGCAGACCAATTTCGTGCATCCGTTCCGTTACACTTACCAACATTACATCCATGATGCCCACGCCCCCCACCACCAGGGCAATCAGCGCGCCGCCCGTTACCAGTACCGTCAGCAAGTGTATGGTGCGATTGGAGGCGGCATTGTTGTCGTTGGTCTGCAGTACCGTGACATCGTCGGCGCCACCATGAGCCGTTACCAGCGCACCGTGTACCGCCGAAACCACCTGCTCCAGGTTGGCGCCCGCGTCGGCTTTGGCAATTATTTCGTACAGCCCCAGCACACTGCCAGTAAGCTCTTGGGCGGTAGCGTAAGGGACAAATACCGCGTTATTAAAACCGGCTTCCAGCGAAAAGGGTGGCGCGTTGAAGTTGTTGAATACGCCGGCCACAATAAAATGACGGCCGCGCCACGTTAGTGTTTGCCCAAGCGGTGCATTATCGTCGAATAAGCGATGTGCAATGGCGCTGCCCAGCACTACCCCTTTGTCATTATCGCCGGGGTCAAAAAAGCCACCATACTGAAGCGACTCGCCGATCACCTTTGGCAGATCGGCGGTGGTAGCCACCACGAACGGTGCTGCTACCATATGGTCGCCGGTTATACTTCCGCTGGTGGTGCTGAGGGGCACTGCGTAACTGACGCCAGTCGTTTTTTCGACCATAGTCAAGTCGTGCTGGCTCAACAGTGTGCTGTTGGTGCCACCCAAGCCGGTGAGAGCGCCGACGGATCTGCCGGCTACACCCGGCTGGACCGTGAAAGTGTCTTTGCCATAGCGGCTAAGCTGGCCGGAGATCTGTTGTTTAACACCTTGGCCAATACACACCATCAGCACCACGGCAGCCACCCCGACAACAATCCCGAGCATGGTAAGAAAGCTACGCGCTTTGGCGGCTTTAACACTTTGCCAAGCCAGTTTCAGGTTGCCATGACGCATGCTCATTGCTTGGCGTCCTTCGCCCGCGAAGTCTTACGACGAGGTGATTTTTTGGGCTTCGATTTTTTAGCACCACCGGTTGCAGTGCGGTCACGCTTACCTAGCACTCCCATTATGGCCGACACGCCGGCCAGGTCATCTTCTTCGGTAGTTTCCGGCACCGTGTACATCACCTGGCGGGCGTAGCGGCCCACTTCGCCCAGGCGCGTCTGTTCATCGTATTTGATGGCTCCATCTTGCATGTAGACCACACGCGTGGCGTAACGGGTAAGCTCGGGGTTGTGCGTCACAAAGAGCACCGTGTTGCCGGTTTTGTGAATCTCGCTCAGCAACTCCATCACTAAGCGCGTGTTGGTGCTATCCAGGTTGCCGGTAGGTTCATCGGCGATGATAATCTGCGGTTCGTTCACTAGGGCACGGGCAATGGCCACACTTTGTGTTTGGCCGCCGGAAAGCTGACGCGGATAGTAGTAGGCTCGGTCGCCCAGCCCCACCCGTTCCAAGCTAGCCCAAGCCAACTTGTGGCGCTTGCCAGGCGTAACTCCTTTGTATACCAGCGGCAACGCAACATTCTCTAGGGCAGTTAGGCGGGGCAACAGATTGAATGATTGAAAGATAAAGCCGATTTTATCGCGCCGCAGTTTCGCCCGCTGATTGGGTCTCAGATGGCTGGCTTTTTTGCCGCCCAGGTGATAATCGCCGTGCGTTGGCCGATCGAGCAGACCGATGATGTTCATGAGCGTGCTTTTGCCGCTGCCGCTCGGGCCCATAATGGCGATACATTCGCCCGGCTCAATCGTCAAACTAACCTCGTCGAGCGCCACGCTGGTGGCATCGCCGAAGCCGTACAGCTTACTGACATCCTTGAGTTCGATGAGAGACATACCCTGTGCTTTAGTGTACCGCTCCCGCTCCACCTGCCGCAAGGTGTTTTTCGCCTTAGTTTTTCGCTATAATAGCGGGGCGGCATTCCTGGGACAAGGTTTACCACTGTCTGGGAAGAGCAGCCCGACAAAATGTGAACCATTTTGCCGGCGCGTCGAGAAACCCATGAAATGGGTGTCTCTAGATTGAGGAGAGGTCGCCTAGTGGTCTATGGCGCCGCCTTGGAAAGGCGGTTTACTGGCAACGGTATCGAGGGTTCGAATCCCTCTCTCTCCGCCAGATAGAACATGGAACTTTTTTTCAGATGCAAAAGGTGTTAGAAGAAGTAGAAAAGCTCCGTTGGGAGCTTTTCGGTTACCCCAAGTACCGCACTAAGACTCGACCCACAAGAGTTTGGATGTGGCCGCGCGTTAAGCTGTCCGTGACGATTATCACGCACACAGCAGAGGGGTGGCCTCAGATACGGGATATACTGGGGGCTTTACTTGGTGTCAGGGTGTTGAGTCATAAGTTTGCGACCGTAACGACCAATAGCACGCTTCTTGGCCGAGACAGCCAATAACATCAGAAGATATGGGTCGAGCGAGCTTGTCAGGTGGCCTGAGTCCTAGCGCGACTAGGCTTCTGAGCCATCCGTATAGAGTCTGCCTACTATCTTTCCGTTAGCATCGACGCGTGGAACCCAAAATGTATCCTGATTATCATAAGTCGATATTGTCGGACGCCCGTGTGCGCGGACGAACGTTCTTGATACACGATCAACCACTGCGGCAGTAACGTGGCGTCCGTCCGCTTGCCACACCGGCGTATCGGTCTCGGCGAGTGCTTGTACCATTTCGTACGAAGGGAAGTATTCCGTATTTGACTGTGAGGCCGCCACCTCACCCAACGCAACGGCGAGTGTCGCCTTTGAACGATTATTTGCCTCTCGGATGTTGAGTCCGGAAGCCGTAAATTTGAGCGGAACGGGTGACAAGGTAAAAACTATCGGTCCGGTGCCTGTAATATGCGTGCGAATAGAGTCAATCGTTGCTTCTAACGATGAGCGTACCTCGGTCACATTAGCAAAGCGCGGTCGCCAAGCCCGGTCGCCAGCGCGGATACTCCCAACGGGTACATGATTGAGCGTAATTGATTTGTCTTCTGGGCTCCAGACCTCCGCTAATCCAAGGGTAATCAGGAAGCTGCGGGTGTTTGACAAAAAATTTCTGACATGTGCATCAAAAGCGGTATTGGTATCATTGAGATCCCTCTTGTTATCTGCTGTGATCCATGTCCTCCAAGGATCTCTATACCGCACTAGGCCGTCGCTGCCAACCTCACGTAGTACATTATCTCTGGCAAGTTCCGCCACCTCATTGTTGTAGGTTCGAGCTATCTCCCCCTGTATTGAGAAGGGATTGTACAGAATGCCCCAAGGCATTTCTCGGTCAGTCAGACCATGGAACCCAAGCCAGCGGTTGAGGTTACGCGCAAAGCAGCTCCCCACAGCCGCCATAGTGGCGTAATCGATATTCCTTCGTTCATCTATTTCAGGTAATTTACCATATTCCCACCCATCGTTAAATATCTGAGGATGTTCTGCCATACTCACTTAACCTCCTGAAGAATTACACCTATAGAACGCAGCTGTTGGGGAAGGTCTGCGTAGCCCCTATGCACCTGGCGGTAGTTATCGATACGCACACTTACAGCGTGCGCCCCTAGAGCACCGACAATTAGTGCGGCACCCGCTCTAATGTCTGGCGCACTGACGGTGATATGTTCGTACTGATGTGGCACTCCACCCCGAACAGTCACCGTATTGCCCTCTGAGGTGAGGTTATAGCCCATCGCATTGAGCTCTTCTACGTGCGACGATCGTTTATCGTAAATGGGATCTTTAATAACGGCACTTCCTGGAATACCTGCCATTGCCGCGCCTAGCATTGGAGCGGCATCTGACGGAAATCCTGGCCAAACATCACAGGCCAGTGTCGATAGCTGCCTGAGATCAGCCCTGTCCAGTTCGGCTTTTAAGGCCATCTTGCCCATGCCAATGATTTTAGTGCCGAGCTTCTCAAATACGGAACGAATTGAGTCCGGAAGCTGTTCTATGTTAATCCCAGACAGTACAAGAGATCCATTGCCAGCCGCTACTAAGGCTGCAAGATATGTACTGGTGACCGTTAGGTCGGGCGGCAATGTTACTTGAGCGTCATGCTGTTCGCGACCTTTGGTAATAGGACCGATCCTTAGCATTCGTCCGTTTAGTGATATTGATCTGTTCGTCGCCTGGCTTGCAAGCTGCAGCAGCGTCATCGGGGCTGGTTCAAGGGCTATATTTGTAAGCGTCGTTGTACCTTGGTGCGATAACGCTGCCATTATTGCATGGCAGCTTATACCGACACTGGGCAGGCTTCGCTCCGTGACGGAGCAGTCAAATATTATGTCGCCCGGAGTGTCTCGTGCTGCAATTCTGTAATGACCGCTATCCGTAAATATATCTAGGCCGAACGCTCTCATCAGAGAGAAGTGACCGTCAGTCTTTCTCTCGGTAAAACCGCAACCTGCCGTTCCTTTGAATATAACTTCAGAGCCTCTCAAAGCGAGTGGCGTAATCAGGCATATGTTACTACGAGTGCTCGCTAATGGAGCTAGGCTTACGGTGTTTGCCGGATCACTCGGAACAAACATAGTGCGCCCCTCTGAAGTTTCTATACGTACTAGGCCAATCTCGGATAGACCTGACTGCATGGTTAGAACATCGCCACATGGGTGGCCATTATGCACGACGGTGGGCGACTCCATGACTGCCGCTGCCATAGCAAGATGTATAGCCGCTACCTTATCTCCCGGAACTATCGCCTCGCCGTTCAGGAATTGCGTGGGCTCAATAATAAGGCTGCCGGGAACAATGGTTTCGCGATGGCTATTTTCTGACATATGACTCACTGCGCTCTGGTACCAGGGATGTTATAGTATCTGCGTACGTTCGTCAATCAGACTGGAAAGCTTATGCACGCAATAATCTTTGTCGGAGACAGCATACTGACACGCGAAAGCCAAGATAATGTGGCAGGATTAGCGCCCCGCCTAAGGCTTAGATTTCGCGATATTGAGGTCAGGATAATTGCTGCGGCAGGAAGTAATAGCAGTCAAACACTGGCATCCCTTGCTGGGAGGGTATTACCCGACGACAGCCTTGTAATTGTATCCGTGGGCATGAATGATGCGGCACCATGGAAATCAGTGCCAATTAAAGAATTCAAAGAGAACTATACTCGAATACTCGATATTCTAGGGGGGCGTTTAGTTATACTTGTGACACCGTACCCTGTCCATACCGGCAAACAGCGGCAGCCCGGACGTAACAATGAAGTGATTGAGCGCTATGCGCAGGTGATTCAAGAGCTTGCTCGGACTCACAATGTAGCGTACATAGACATGTACTCTATCGTTTACTCGACTATGCATACGGCTGATCTACATGTCAGCGATGGCGTTCATCTTAACGACACGGGCTATGGGCTACTGACGGAAGCGGTCAGCCCGCTCGTCGAGAAGTGGCTTAACCATAAGGCTCTGAGGTCGTTTCAATAAGTATGCCACGTTTTATAGCGCCCTAACGCCCCACCCGTGTCTCATTTGTCTGATTTCCATCCGTTATAATGGTACAAAGTAAGCCACCAGGCTGGACCTTTATGTCGCGTTGAGGACAACTGCCTGAAACCCCTAAGGTTTTAGACCCGGCCATTTTGGCTTGGAAGTGTTACAATACCGATAATTATGTTTATGCTTGACCTCTTTTCCTGGTGGTATGGTCCGGGCTGGGTAGGCGTGTTTACCAGTATAAAACGCCGTTTAGTCGGTCTATCACACATGTTCTCCACCGACACGCTGGTGCGTACGCTGTTCTCACCCTGGCGCCGGATCACTACCGCACCAGGTGCCGGCCTAAGCGAAAAAATCAGGGCTATGGGCGACAATCTGGTCAGCCGGGCGATCGGCTTTACCGTACGGTTGTTTGTACTGTTTACCGCCACCTTGGCTATCATTTTGCTGGCAGCGGTTGGACTAGTGGAAATTGTAGCTTGGCCGCTGCTGCCGCTGGCAGGCGTAGCACTACTTATTAAGGGAGTGCTCTAAGGCCATGGAGAACTTCGACCTCCACCACTCGCGTGCCCGTAAGGCCCGGCTCGGCAAACGGATTGGCAGTAGTGGTTACTATGCGTTCATGCTCGGCAGCGCAGCCACACTTCTTGGTGGGGCCGCATTTGTATTTCTAAAGCTAACCTACGGTTACAGTTTAGCCGGCGCGGGTTTACTTATTGCCATGCCCGGACTGTGGTGGCGGTATGAGCTTTCGACCGTACCAGTACGCTCGGATGCTTCGGGACAGTTGATGGATCGCCTAACCGGCGAGGTGTTACGCACACTCCGTCCCGGCACCACCTACTCGCCCAGCACGCTGTGGCAAGCACTCTCATCTAGCTGGCAACTCTCGTTTATTGCCCATCACTTGCTCATACCCGATGGCAGTGTGGCTAGCCAGCTCAGTACCGACCCAGCCGCACTGCCAGCCGTACTCCAAGAGGCCGTCCGCATTGCCGATAGCTACCAAAGTCCATCGGTAGAGGCCGGACACATTGCAGTGGCCGCTTTGCGCACCTCGCCGGCGATTGCCCAGGAGCTTACTCAGCTCAAGCTCACTCCCGATGACCTCGAAGACGTCAGCGCTTGGTTGGGCCGCCAGCTCGACGCCATCCGCCAAAAACCGGCAAGCTATGGCGGCATTGGCCGCGACTGGGCCAGCGGCTACACGCCCGATCTCGACCGGTTTGGGCACAACATCTCGACGGCCATCGAACAGCATGGCGCCCACTTTGGAGCGTTGGTCAACAGCCCTGGGGTACAGGCCATGAAAGCCGCTTTCAGTCATGGCGACAGCACCTTGGCCCTAATTGGCCCCGACGGCATCGGCAAAACCAGCCACGCCTACGCATTGGCCCAAAACGTGTTGGCAGAATCGCAAGACCGGACGCTCGAACACAAACAAATCATTGCACTGGACGCGAGCAATATTGTATCGGCCGCCCGCCAACCGGGCGAACTAGAATATATCCTAAGCGGGCTTTTGAGCGAAGCGGTCCACGCCGGCAATATCATATTGTTCTTCGACGATGCCCAACTGTTCTTTCACACCGGACCCGGCAGTCTTGATGCCACGCAAATCCTTCTGCCTGTGGTACAAGCCCGCGTTGTTCAGATTGTTCTTGCCATGTCGCCCCACGATTACGAAAGCTTACGGGCCACCAATATGGCCCTGGCCGGTCTACTAACACCGGTCGTGCTCCACGAGCCAGACCAGCACGAGACGCTCGATATCGTAGCGGATACAGCTACCCGGTTCGAAATCCGCCACCGTGTCCTTATTACCTTCGAGGCCATTAAAGCCGCCTATCAGCTCAGCGGCCGTTACGAGGCCGACATGGCCTATCCTGGCAAGGCAATCCGTTTGTTGGAGCAATCGCTGACTCATTCCGAGCAGGGGATTGTCACCGCAACTTCAGTCGAGGCAGCCATCGAACAAACCCGTGGCGTCAAGGCTGGGAGTGCCAAACCCGCTGAAGCTGCTCAGCTCTTGCACCTCGAAGAAGCCATTCACCAGCGCATGATCAACCAAAAACGCGCTGTAGCAGTAGTGGCGGCAGCACTGCGCCGGGCTAGAGCAGGGGTGGCCAGCCCCAACCGGCCCATCGGCAGCTTCTTGTTCCTGGGCCCCACCGGTGTCGGTAAGACCGAACTAGCCAAAGCAATTGCTGCCACCTATTTTGGCGATGAAGCATCGATGATCCGGTTGGATATGAGTGAATATCAGCAGGAAAGTGACGTTGCCCGGCTGCTCAGTGACGGCCAGAGTGAAACCAACAGTTTGATTCTGCAGGTCCGGCAGCACCCATTCAGCGTAGTACTACTCGATGAAATTGAAAAAGCCCACCCCAATATTCTCAATCTGCTCCTGCAGTTGCTCGATGAGGGCCAGCTCACCGATGTCCAAGGGCGGCATGTATCGTTCCGCGATTGCGTCATCATCACTACCAGCAACGCCGGGGCCGACAGCATTCGGGCCCATATCGAAGCCGGCGAACAATTGGAGCAGTTCGAAAAACAGTTCACCGACGAGCTTATCAATAGCGGCCAATTCCGGCCCGAGCTCTTGAACCGTTACGACGAAATTGTGCTGTTCCGTCCGCTAACCCCCGATGAACTCGCCCAAGTGGTCCGCCTGATGCTCGGCGGCATCAACAAGACGCTGAGCACTCAGAATATTACTGTTGAACTGACCGATGCGGCTATTGCGAAAATCGTGGCCGAAGGCAACGACCCACGCCTGGGTGCCCGACCGATGCGTCGCGCCCTGCAGCGAGCCGTAGAAAACACTGTAGCCGAAAAGATCTTGCGAGGCGAAGCCCGCCCTGGCGACCACCTTACGCTGGACGCGCCCGAATTAACGCTGTAGCCAAATATTTACCGGGTTTTACTAAGGCGCCTATACACCCGAGCGGCGCTGGCAACTAGCTTATCTTGGTGCCGATTGCTTCACCGGCTATAACCCGCGCGATGTTGCCTGTGGCCTGCGGGTTGAAAACAATCAATGGCTTTTTTTGTTCCAGCGCTAGCCCCAGCGCCGCTTTGTCCATCACCGCCACAGCCTGATTGGCCACTGCTTCGTCAAAACTCATGTGCGGAATCAGCACCGCGTCGTCGAATTTGGCCGGGTCTTTATCGTACACACCATCTACCTTGGTGGCCTTGAGTACTACTTCGCAGTCCAGCTCAAGTGCAAAGCTCACCGCTGCCGTATCGTGCGTCACATATGGCCGGGCCATGCCACCGGCGACGATTACCACACGATTTTTTTGGAGGTGTTTATCGGCCCGCCGGAACGAGTAATTCTCGGCAATTTGCTCGGCAAAGATGTTGCTCAGACAACGTGTTGATACGCCATGGGCTTCAAAGATGTCGGTTAGCGCCATGGAGTTGATGAGGCCGCTCAGCATACCCATTTGGTCGGCCGTCACCCGGCGCAAGCCGTGTCCGGCAATTTCGGCGCCGCGCACCATGTTGCCGCCGCCCACCACCAGCACTAGCTGGCAGCCGTTTTCTACCACCGGCTTAATTTCTTCGGCCAGATAGGCCGCAATTTCCGGATCAACCCCAAAATCGTACTTGCCAGCTAGTTGCTCACCCGAGATCTTCAGAAGCACACGTTTATACATTGCGCTCTATTATACCCTTAAGTTGAGGGCGCGCCAGGTTAAATCTTGAATTCTCCTATTAAATTGGTGCGAGGGCGTATCCGTTCGCCAGTTTTTAGCCCACTCCGTCATATCATCAAGCACCGGCACTCTACCGTCGTGCTCAAAAATGATACGATACATGCATGACCAAAATCTACAGTTGGAACGTCAACGGCATTCGCGCCGTCCTCAAAAAAAACGCTTTGCAGCCGTTTTTGGATGCCGAACAACCCGACATTTTGTGCTTGCAAGAGACTAAAGCCAAGCAGGAGCAGGTGGAGCTCGATCTAACTGGTTACCGCCAGTTTTGGTACAGCGCCGAGCGAGCTGGTTACAGCGGCACGGCCTTTTTTACGCGCCAGGAGCCTTTGCAGGTGGTAGATGGCTTTCCCGAGGCAATTATCCAGCAATACAAAGTGCAGGGCGAAGATACCTATGGCGACGCCAACACCGAAGGCCGCGTTATGGCAGCGGAATTTGACAGCTTTTGGCTGGTAACCGTTTACACCGTCAACGTCAAAGACGACCTGAGCCGCTTAGAGGTCCGTCACAAGCACTGGGATCCGGCATTTTTAGCCTATTGTAAACAGTTGGAGCAAACCAAGCCCGTCGTATTCTGCGGTGACCTGAACGTTGCCCATACCGAGGACGATTTAGCCAATCCTAAGCCCAATCGTGGCAAGCGCGGCTTTACCGATGAAGAGCGAGCGGGATTTGATGCTATGGAACAGGCTGGATTTGTCGATACCTTCCGGTTGTTCACGCAAGGCAATGGCTACTACACCTGGTGGAGTCACTTTGCCCGGTCCCGCGAACGCAACGTCGGCTGGCGGATTGATTATTTTTTGGTATCCGAAGCGCTTAAAAGCAAGGTCAAAGACGCCAACATCCACCCTGATTACCTTGGGTCCGATCACTGCCCAGTTTCTATCACCCTAGACATCTAAAAGGAGCAGCCATGACACCAGACGCACACACCATCCAAGAAACATTTTTAGAAGTCGGCGATGGCCACACGCTCTACGTACACGATTGGGGCAATAGGGCGGCCAAAACGCCCATCATCACCCTGCATGGCGGCCCAGGCAGCCAAGCCCGTGACAGCCATAAGCGCCTGTACGATCCAGCCCGGCAGCGCGTCATCTTCTTTGACCAACGTGGCTGCGGCCGGAGCTTGCCATACGGCTCGCTGGAGCACAACACCACCCAGCAGCTGATCGAAGACATCAGCAAAATTGCCGATCATCTTAAAATCAAGCAGTTCATTCTGGCCGGCGGCTCGTGGGGCTCGTGCCTGGCGCTGGCCTATGCGCTTGAACACCCGGAGCGAGTGGCCGCCATGGCACTCAACGGTATCTTTACCGGCTCGCAAGCCGAGATTGATTGGCTCGACGGGGGCCTGTTCCGTACCTTTTATCCCGATGTGTGGGACCGTTACCTGGCCGCGACCCCGAAAGCTCACCACAAAGACCCAGGCGCATATCACTACCAGCGGGTTATGGGAGGCGACCCAGACGCTGCCCGCGAATCCGGCCACGCCTATGAAACACTAGAGGGCAGTGTACTGGCCCTGGATGATCGATTCATGCCAAGTGATCTCGCTACTTACGATCCGTCCGGTATCCGCATAGAAATGCATTACATGCAAAAACGCTGTTTTATGCCCGACCGTCACATCTTGGATAGCGCTCACAGACTAACCATGCCCATCTGGCTGGTGCAGGGGCGTTACGACATGGTCTGTCCACCCGCTGCTGCCTATGAGCTCCATCAAAAACTACCAAACGGTGAGCTGGTTCTCACCACCAGCGGGCACCGTCCAGAGCATGAAACCTCCAGCGTTCTCCGGACTGTTTTGTTGCAGCTGAGCCAAGCGTAAGGCAGCATGAAACTTAGCGTTTGCATCATCTATGGCATCAACGAGGGACCGTTCATGGGCCGTCCGTTGGTCCGTGCCCTCGAGCAAGCCGGCTTTACCATAGCCGCCAATCCGACCCAGGCAGATGTCATTCTTGCCCATTCCGGCGGCTGTTTTCTAATCCCACAGCCGAACCGTGCCAAGCTTATCGTGCAAGTCGGCATCGCCTATTGGCCGCACAAGCTGTGGCTGGCGTCTACCGTGCGCAAGGTCTATCGTGAAGGTAAGTTGTACTTTAGACAGCACAGGCTGAGAGAATGGGCTCACAAGTGGCTCTACCATGTACGCTATTCTAGTCTGAGCACAGCCCTGCGGATGCTACGCAGCCGTCCGATTAACCAGCCCTGGAACAGCACCCAGCCACAAGTAATTGTCCGCAATCACCACGACGTGTACTGCAGCCCAGAGATCTACAAGGTTGCTTTTAGAGGCCCACGCACCTTTCTTTCGCTCCCCGGCGAGCACGATGATTGCTGGGAGCACCCCGAACCGTACGTTCGTCTGATACAATCGTTACTATGAACCGTGACTTGGAATTTGCCTACGAAATCGGTGCCATCCGACTGATCCAGCGGCACTGGCACCGGTTTCACTTGCCCACGGTGGGTGATCTGGCCGATCACCACTTTCGGGTACTGTGGCTGAGCCTGATCATTGCCGCTCGCGAAAAAGCCAGCGTCAACTACGAAAGAATGATGAAAATGGCCCTGGTGCACGACATCGCCGAAAGCCGCGGCGGCGATGTGGATTATCTGTCCCGGCAGTACGTTACCCGACACGAAGAACTCGGCATTGCCGACATCTTGGCTGATACGTCGCTCGAAGAGGAGTTTTTGACGCTCTGGCATGAGTACGAGAAACGAGAGTGTTTAGAATCAAAAATCGTCAAAGACGCCGATAACCTGGATGTCGATCTGGAAATCCGTGAGCAGGCCAGCATGGGCAGCCAGCTGGCGGGCGATTGGGCCGAAAGCCGGGAAGCGGCAGGGCGCAAGCTCTACACCAAAACCGCTCTAGAACTGCAGACTGCCATCAAAAACTCTAACCCGCACGACTGGCACACCAAATCACCCCGCAACCGCGTCAACGGCGGCGACTGGAAAGACGCTACTACTAAAAAGGAGAATGTATGATTTCCGAGCAAACCAAACAAGAACTAGACCGGCTCCACAGTGTACAAAAAGATTATCGGCCCACCGCTTCGGTAGCTGCCAACTTGCAAACCAAGACTATCCTAATGTTTGTGGGCGCCACCTGCGTAGGGAAAAACACGGTGATGCAGACCGTGGCCGAACTAAACCCAGATTTTCGCGTGACCGGCAATCGCACCAGTCGCGCGCCGCGCACCGATGACGACCACAGCCGCTACACGTACTACCAAAACAGCGATGAGGGCCTACGCCGGGTACTCGACGAAATCAAAAAGGGCAAAGTGGTACAGTACGCCATACACCAGTATTCACACCAAATCTACGCCACTACCATTGCCGATTATCCCGGCATCTACAATCTGGCGGATGTGCTTTCCAGTGCCGTCCACAATTTTCGCCAGCTGGGCTTTCGCCAGGCCATTGCCATTAGTGTGGTAGCCGAACCGACCGTCTGGCGGCAACGATTTGAGGCCCGCTTCCCAGCAGGCCATTCCGACCGGCAAGCGCGGCGTGACGAGGCCATCGAGAGCTTGACATGGTCGCTGGCTCAGCCCGACGGCAATGGCGAGCATTTTTGGGTCCAAAACATCGATGGCCAACCAGAAATTGCCGCCCAAGCGGTTATCGACATCGCCACTACTGGTACCGGACAGGGGGCACCCGAAGCCCGAGCCTGGGCCGAAGCCTGCCTGGCGCTGGCTCAAAGTATTCAGATATGAAACAGCTGGTCACTACGCTCGTCTTCTTGCGCCGCGGCAACGAACTGCTGCTAGCCATGAAAAAGCGCGGCCACGGCCAGGGACACTGGAATGGTGCCGGCGGCAAAGTGGCTGCCGGTGAGACCTTTGAACAAGCTATGATCCGCGAATGCCAAGAAGAAATTGGCGTCACCCCGGTGGAGTACCAAAAGACAGCGGAGCTTAGCTTTTATGAGCCCCACGGCAATGAGCCGAGCGAGGTAATAGCGCATGCCTACCTCTGTAGCAGCTGGCAGGGTGAGCCGACTGAATCAGAAGAGATGGAGCCGCGATGGTTCGCCTTGGACGATATACCCTACGATCACATGTGGCCCGATGACCGTTATTGGCTAGTGGACATGCTGGCGGGTAAACGGCTCCGGGCGGTTTTCCACTATAACGACGATAACGCCCTTATTTCGCACGAGATTACAGAGGTAGAGCAGTTCGCATGAACGAGCAATACTGGCTGCGCCAAACCGACAAGCCGTTGTTTCCGCAGCTAGAATGGAGCCGGCCCGAAAACCGTACCCAGGCCGGCAAGCTGCTGATCATCGGCGGCAGCCAGCACGGCTTTGTTGAGCCAGCCGAAGCTTACCGGGCAGCCGAAAAGGCCGGTATAGGTGTTAGCCACTTGCTATTGCCGGATTCACTCAGGCCGTTCATCGGCAAAACCTTCACCGCCGGTGAATTAGCACCCACCACACCGAGCGGCAGCTTTAGCAAAGCCGCGCTAGCTTCGTTTTTAGCTTCCGCCGCCTGGGCCGACGCCGTTTTGATAGCTGGCGGAGTGGGGCGCAACAGCGAAACCACGGTGTTACTCGAAACATTTATGCAAAAATACCATGGCCTGCTCGCCCTCACCAAAGATGCTGGCGACATCTTTTGTCAGCAAGCCGCCATTTTATTACACCGGCCGGAAACGCTGCTGGTGCTCGCCATGGGCCAATTGCAGCGCCTGGGCAGCGAAGCCCATTTTCCGCGCGCTTTTACCAGCGAGATGGGGCTGGTACAGCTGGCCGACGCACTCCACGAATTCACCAAGCGCTTCGCGCCATACATCATCACCAAGCACCAAGGTCATTTTGTTGTGGCCGTAGGTGGCCAGGTGAGTACCACCAAAATTACCGCCGAAGATCACATTTGGCGCCTGCAAACCGCCGCCGCAGCTACTGTTTGGTGGCTCCAAAACCCCTCAAAGCCCTTCGAGGCGCTGACAACCGCTCTATGGAGCCTTCATTAACGGAGGCCTGGATGAAACTAAAGCGGGAGCAACGGCCAGTTGACAGACAGTCGTGGCGGGCTATCATACATATATGACCGACTTTTTACGGAGTTTGGAAGAGCGTGTGCCTAGTGAGACACTCGAAGAACTAGACGCGGTAGCACGAGACTGGAATACGCTCGCTGCATCAGGTTCATTAGACAGGCAGCTACTAAGAAGAGACTCTCCTGCAAACCAACTGAGCAGCAGGAGCCATGAGCTGCGAAGGCTCTTCTTGGGCAAGATGGGGACAGCTGCTTCCGAACTGCCGCCCCTCGAAGAGGCCGCCTGGGGGTCGCTAAGCTACTTGGAACGCGGGCCCGTTACTGTCGCCCGCTATACCGAAATCGCGGAATCGTCCCATCGGATTCTGAGTCAAGTTGACCGGGCAGCCAATACTGCCGGCGAGCTCTTGCTAGCGATTGGAGATAACCACGGCTTGCAATACACCGTGCGGCGCACCGCCGGTACTGGCTTGGACATCACACGAGAACCCGGCTCACCGCCAGCTCATTACGTCGCGGTTGCCGAGCAGCCAGAGCCCCGCATGCGGCCTTTTGCCCGTCCATTTGAAGATGAATCCCGTAGACCATTAATAGGCGCTCGCTGGCGTGCAGCCCACCTGGTGAGTTGGTGCAGCGACCCAGCAAACGCACTACGAGAATTTCGACAACGCTACGATCCTAAACTTGCGCTCGTGGTTGGTACCGAAGCGGTGGAAGCTTTCTTTGCTGCCGGGCTGGCTGCCGAGCCCGAAAGCCCAACATTCAATCAGATAGTCGGCGGCCTGCTGCGCAGTGGCTTTATACCAAGGGTCATGCAAGAACGGCTGGGGACGGCTCCGTAAAAAAGAAAAAGACCATTGGTTCTATCAATGGCCTTTTTCTTGGTGGGCAAGGGGGGACTTGAACCCCCACGAGCGTAAAGCTCACAAGATTTTGAGTCTAGCGTGTCTACCAATTCCACCACTCGCCCGTAAGTGCTTTCATAGGTGTAAGCAACCAAAATTGTACTATACTGTAAGATGAAATGCGAGTGGGCACCTAAAAGCTGGCCCGCTCGTATGCCGATATGAGCAGTAATCCACTCTTTCCGCAAGACGATAGCCAACCCAGCAAGCCGATTGACCCGGCGGTTGAGTTAATTCGTTCTAAGGTGAGCCGCGTCTACGCCGAAGAGCCCGATGCCGTACAAGAATTAGCCGAGGTACAAGAACGACGTCTGCTTAGTAAGCACCAGTCGTTCATGCAAGAGCTGAGCGGCAGCGGCAAAAGCCTGGCCGAGATCCAAACCGAGTGGCATCGCTACTACACCACTCTTAGCGACCCCGAAAAGCACGAGGTTTGGCAGGAGTTTTACGCCGCCAACCAAAACACACCCTACCAAAAGCTATTCCAAAAGCAACAAGAAACCGCCGCCCATCAACCCAAGGTTATCCAGCCACCCGAGGTTGCGCAACCGGTCGTTTTGGCAGACACACTACAAGACGACACCGATGAGCCCAAAACCTACCCCAAAATCACCGCCGTTTCCCATCCACTAAGCTCGCCGGGCGGCATCGTGGTAGGCAATCACGAGCCCCTGGAGCTCAAGCCACTCCACAAACAGTTGGCCGACAAAGAAACAGTCCATAAGCTCAAGAGCAAAGTAGCCAACCGCGTCAGCGCCGGCGGCAAACTCACAGCCAAGCACCACCTGCAATCGGTCGCTTTTGGTTTAGTCTGCGGCTTTGTGGTGCTTATCTTATTCCTTTTTACATTTTTTAATCAATACATCATCGCGCCGTTCATCCAGCCCAGCCGCACCGTCAGTAGCACTCCCATTATCCTGAGTGACATGAAAGTTGCCGCCGATACACCACCATCGGTCATGGTCCCCAAAATCAACATCCAGATCCCGCTCGATTTTACACTCAACACCTACAACGAAAGCGTTATCGAAAATAGCCTGAAGCACGGCGCTATCCACTACGCCAACACCTCGCTGCCCGGCCAGAATGGCAACGGAGCGTACTTTGGCCACAGCAGCGGCAACATCTTTAACAGCGGCAAGTATTTCTTTTCGTTCACCTCGCTCCACCTGCTAACCACCGGCGACCTGTTTTACATCACCTATGGCGGCCAAACGTACGCCTACCGCGTCTTCGACAAGACCATCGTACCGCCGTCGGATGTCGGCATCATCAATGACACGCACGGCAAACAGGCCACAGCCGAGCTCATCACCTGCGACCCGCCCGGCATCAGCACCAACCGCCTGGTTGTGTGGGGTGAGCAAATCAGCCCCAACCCGGCCACCAACGGCGCTCCCAGCAAGCAAGATAACATCCAGACACCCCAACAGCTCAATGGCAACGGTCCCACCCTTTGGAGCCAGTTTGTCAACAAGCTCGAATTCTGGAACTGAACTAATCAGGTAGCTATCGCAGGACCACCAGCGGGGTACTCGTTAGTACCGCTTTGGTGGTAGCGGTAGCGGAACGCAGCGTGTATGCGTACGAAAAATCGGGCGCAAAGAACGACGCATAGTTAGAGTCGGCCGCTTCGAGCGTTTGGCGATTGCGATAATCGTAATCAAAGACCGTTAACTTGCCGCCGCTCACGTAGAGCAACCGGTCACCGTCCATCCAGACAGCATGACCCTGTGGCCCATCAATCGGCTCCTTAGCCTGATACCGATAAGCCGCGACATTCTCAAAGTCGTAGACCATAAAGTTTTGGCCATTTTCGGCCACCAAAAATTGTGCATTGCTAGAGAACGCTAAAAAGCTGGGGTTGGCCACAAGCAGGCGGCGCCAGGGAGCAGGGAAGGCATCAACGCTTGGCACCGCCTGGTCTTGCGGGTTCTTGTAGATATAGGCCGCTGTATCGTTCGAAGCACCTACCGCCACATACCAGTCACCGCCGTACTGCGCCAAGTTCAGCATATACACCGGCGCACTGGCCGGCAACGTTCGCAAGGTGATAGTTTTTTGCCCCACCTGCAGCACGGCGCTAACCTGGCCCTCCACGGTCTTGCCAGCCGGCGATTTGGCGGTAACATACAAAACGTAGTTGCTGCCATAGGTTTTGAACGCCAAGATGTGATCCAGCTGGCTCACCAGCGATCCGTCGCTGCCGTTGACCCGCTGCAGCGTTTGGGCCGATTGGCTATAGATATAGAACTGGTCTGTCCGGTTATCGTAGAGGCTCACGGCATCGTCTTGCGTGAGATGCAGCGCGGTAGTCAAATCGATGGAATCAATCGGAGAATCGCGGTCGAGCAGCACGTATTCATGCGCTGTCGTCTGCCCAATAGTGTAGCCGTGCAGCAAGAGCAGATGCCGGTTATCAGACGCCCATTCCACCGTGCTCCAGGTGTCGGCGGTAGTGCCATCACCAGGAGTAAAACTGCCGTTTGGCAGACCGATTTCATGCAGCGCCGGCTTGGCTGGGTCCTTGAGGTCATACTCTTCAAAATTGCCCGAACTGTTCGTTTCACCCAGCAGCAGCCAGCGCTTATCCAAACTTTGTGTAGCTACCGAAGGCGAGGCAATAAGATCATTCAGATTAGTCGTCTCGAGCTGCTTGGGGAAAAGAAACGGGTAGTCAAAATGCTGGACATCACCACCGTTTACCACCACCGGCCGCTCCCAGGGGCGATAACCGTCACGGGTCAGCTGCAAAAGGTAAGCGCCTGTCGGGATGGTCACCCGTGAATTGGTGTTCGATTTGTAGCGCACACCGTTCAGCTTAATTACCGCGCCACTCGGCTGGCTCGACACAAACAGCAGGCCGTTTTGGGTAATCTGGCCTTTGGTAATGTAAAAACCATAGGACTGGTACAGCAGCACCAGCGTAGCAATGCCAATGGCTAGCGCTACTAGGCAGTAGCCTAGTAGCAGCTGAATGCGGCTGAGACGCTCTTTTTTGGGATCGAGAAAATCCATGGTTACAGATAAATAGTATAGCGTAGAGGCACCGACAGCACTAGGCTAGTGTAGCCTTCAAAAGAATGGCAGCCCCAATACCAACGAATATCCAGGGCACAGTCCAATGGCCAAACCGATCGATAGTCGCTACCAGCTTCTTGTGAGCGCCGAGCTGAGCAGCCAGCCAACACCATAAGCCCGTCATCAAAGCAAACACAGCAACCGTTACAACAACACCGGCAACATTCAGGCCCCGGAACGCAGGAGTATAAAGCGTGAGATTGTCAGCTCCGTTCGCAATCGTTAGACCGGCTATACCAATTAGCCCAACCGCAGAAACGATCATATTTTGCTTTTCAGCACCATGCCTAAAGGCTTTGACTAAGCTTATTAGCCCTAGTGTAAGTGGCAAGAGCCCCAGCAGCCCAATCCACCGACCGGGAACCAAAGCAAGTCCTAAAGCTGCTAGCAGAGAAATAATCACCAGCGCACCAACGCCCAGATATTGCCCAAGGACAATATCTCGCACCAGTGGCCTACCCTTGGCACGGAAGGTCAAGAACAAAACCGTTAAAACCAGCAGGTCATCGACATTGGTACCGATAAAAAGCCCGGCTGCTGTAGCAATGCGGGCAAGGAGCTCAGTCATCTGCTTCATGATAGCAGACCGTCATCACAAAGTGCTTGCGTTTCATAGGGGATAGGCGCTACAATTTAAGATAAAGAGCTTAAGGCTAACAATTTTAGGGAAAATGAAAAGCAAAAATACCATCGAACTCAATGGCAATTTGTACGATGCTATCACCGGCAAAATGCTGGGTAAGAGCAGCCTGTCGCCGTCCCGCACCGGGGGCAACATCGACGGCTTCTTTAGGGCTCGTACGGCTGAACCGGCCCGCCCAGTTGCCCAAAAGGTAACTATTCAAGAAACACCAGAAGAATCGCCAACCGTAATAGTTCGCACCGGCGCTGCCCGCGCTTCGGCCAATCACGCCAAGGCTCACAAACCGCAAACATCGCAGCGGGTTGCCGCTAGCGCTCCGCCGCAGCCAGCCGTCCACGCCACCAAACATAATGTAGCCAAACAAATCTCCGCCAATCACCGCAAGCACCACCAACCTCAACCGTCGGTCACGCTGATGCGCACCGCGGTAAAAAAACCAGCGCCCAGCTTTAAGCAGCAAGCCACGGTGCAAGCTACGCTCACCCACGCCGTACCGGGTCTGATCGAGGTCAAGCATGTGGCTGCTCACGTCGACGAAGGGCGATTGGTACGCGCCACGACTGTCGAAACGAACCCCATGGTGGCCCACCACGGCAGAGAGCCACAAAAGATCGCCGTGGGCTTTGCCCCGTTAGCAGTGCAGCCACAGCCCGTCCAGCCAGGTCCGGTGCCCAACAAGCCTGGCGATAACACCCCAGCCGGAGCACCAGCGCCGCAGCCCACCAACAATCCGCAAGATATTTTTACGCACGCTCTGGCCAACGCTAGCAACTTTTTGGACGTCCGCGAGCACCGTGCATACTTTCGAAAACACGCCCGTCGGCACGTCGCCAGCATGACCGCCGGTACACTAGCACTCCTGATTATCGCCGGCTTTGCGTTCTACCAGAACTCACCCGGTATGCAGCTGCGTATTGCAGGTGTAAAAGCTGGCGTGGCTACCCGTATGCCTAATTTCGCCGCCGCCGGTTTTGCTTACAACGGCGTTAAAGCCAACAATGGCAAACTCACCCTGGGCTTCCGTAACGGGCAAGGCAACTATCAGCTCGTCCAGCAAACCACCAGTTGGTCAGACAGCGATATGATCCAAGACGTTTCGGCCGTCGATGCCAGCGGCAACCCCAACTACACCACGTTGCACGCCGGCTCTGTCACCATCTATCGGTTCAGCAACACCAACGCCATGTGGGTCACCGGTGGTAAGTGGTACACCGTCAACGGCACCAACAACCTCAGCGACCAACAGGTGCGCGCTCTGGTTCAAAACGTCTAGTTTCCAGCACCGGCAGCTCCAACCAAGCACAAGCGTTTTTTTCTCTGTAACTCATCTTATATAATAAGGTCGATATGAAACCAGCTCGTACCCGTTTTGCTCCCAGCCCCACCGGTTATATGCACGTCGGCGGCGTCCGCACCGCGTTGTTTGCCTGGCTGCTAGCTCGCCACACCGGTGGCCAGTTTATTCTGCGGCTCGAAGATACCGATAAGGTCCGCGAGGTGGAGGGCTCGGGGGAGCACATCGCCAAATCCTTACGCTGGCTAGGCCTGAATTGGGACGAAGGTATTGAGATTGGCGGCCCGCATGCGCCGTACAAACAAAGCGAACGCCTCGACAGTTACAAAGAATGGGGCCAAAAGCTGATCGAAAAGGGCAGGGCATACGCCGACCCGTATAGCAAAGAGCAGCTGGATGAGTTCCGTGCCGCCGCCCAAGCCGCCAAAAAACCGTTTTTATACCGCAACCATCGTCCCACCGATCCACCAGCGTGGGATGGCACGATGCCGCTCCGCTTTAAGTCCGATCCCAAGGATTACCAGTGGCATGATGCCGTCATGGGCGACCTTAGCGCCGGTGCGGAAGCCATCGACGATTTTATCCTCATCAAGTCCGACGGCTATCCCACCTACAATTTTGCCCACATTATCGACGACATGATCATGCAGTGTACCCATGTGATTCGTTCCCAGGAGTTTATTGCCAGCGTACCCAACTACCTTAATCTGTACGAAGCCTTGGAAATCGAGCGGCCAGTGCTGGCCACCGTGCCAATGGTGCTCGGCCCTGACGGCCGGAAAAAGCTGAGCAAACGCGATGGCGCCAAAGACATCCTCGATTACGCCCGTGAAGGCTACCTACCCGAAGCGCTCATCAATTTTATGGCGAGTTTAGGTTGGAACGACGGCACTGAGCAAGAAGTGTTCAGCGTGCCGGAGCTAATCGAAAAGTTTAGTCTAGAGCGGGTACAAAGGGGCGGGGCACATTTTGACGAACGCCGGCTGCTCTGGATGAACGGTGCCCACATCCGTGCCTTGCCGCTCGATGACCTCTGTAAGCTAGCTGTGGAATACTGGCCGTCTAATACTAGCGATAGCACCGAAGAGTACAAAAAGCAAGTGCTTGGCTTGGTACAGGAGCGCCTCAAATACCTGGCGGAACTACCCGAGCTCACCAGCTTCTTCTTTGCCGATCTGCCCGTCAATATGAGATTGATCGACGATAACAAACAGCTCAAAAAGTTCAGTCACGCCGAACTAAAAGCCATGTTGGAGCAGGCGCGCGCCAGCCTGGAACAGAGCGATTTCAGCGCTACCGACCTCACCCAGCGCCTCAACACCTTGCTCGAGCAAACCGGTCAAAAACCCGGCGTTCTGTTTAGCCTGATCCGCATCGCCACCACGCAGGCACCAAGCAGCCCGGGATTAGCTGAGACACTCAGCGTACTGGGCCGCGAAACCAGTTTCCGCCGGATCGATCAGCTGCTGGCCGTTCTGCAGTAGCCCGGATCTCAAAGCTCTCTAGCCTTTACTAAAACTCCGCATATATATGGTACTTGTTTCCGCCAGAGCCGACAGTCTCAACACAGTTCGTGCCCCTAAGAGGTGTGGTGTCCATATGTGCGCCACCGGTAAATGCAGCCGCTATCTCATCGGCAGCAGTCGTGGCGGGCAGTCCTAAACGATCTACAGCTCCGGCGGCAGCAGCTAATGCCATGCGAGCAAGCCTATCAGTATCCGATAGACTGTCTCGATCAATTGGTTGCATCCCTAGTTCAGGTGATCTTAATGCCATGTTATATCCCCCTTGTGGTGTTAACTTACATACTTCATTCCGCAGGAATTTACCTAGTGTACGCCGCTCTTTGCACCATGAAAAGGGCTATTTTGGTGAATTCTGCGGCGAGAGCTGTGGCTCATCGGTGATGAGAGCGAAGGCCATGTGGACCGAATGGTCCGGCGTTCGCACATCGTGCAGAACCCCCTTGGGTACCATCAACACATCCCCCGGGCTTAGCAACAATGTCGGTTCTGCCGAGGGGTCGTCAGCACCGTCGCCCAGTAACCAGGCCTTTTCACCTAGCATTTGTACCACGGCTCCGTACCAGCCATCACGATGGGGACCAAGGTTCTGGTCGCGGGCCGAAGATTCA
>DATIIP010000004.1:0-5127 GCA_035479475.1 Saccharimonadales bacterium (SeqCode)
GGTGCTTATCCCTCAGTTTGGGGTATGTTCCTACGTGTTACTCAGCCGTCCGCCGCTCGTGTACTCCCGAAGGAGCCGTACCGCTCGACTTGCATGTATTAGGCACGCCGCCAGCGTTCATCCTGAGCCAGGATCAAACTCTCCAAAAAAGAATCATAAAGATTCCAAAGAATTTGTCTTAACTTCAGTCGAAACTGACATATCTTCTATTGTTGGATCACTCCAACTCCAGAAATTACTGTTTAAAACATATTAAAACAATTCACTTAAAGTGAACTGACGTTGATCGTTCTATCTGCAGGAATAAACAACAGCAAGCTGTTAGTTATTCCGAAGATTGAACGTCCTCCCGAAGGAGGATTGCACTATTCAATTTTTAAGGTCCGGTTTCAGAGACATCTAAACAGAACCTCTAAAGCACTGGGATGTAATTGTAGCGGGTCAAACTCCTTTCGTCAAGGATATATTTGCCCTACTTTGTAGTGATTCAAACATCAGCCTATTACTAGGCCGCCTCCCTGTTAGTCAAACGAGCGTTTGGTAAATGTCTGGCCACTGCCCAGCGTTGCTGTCAGCACAAAGGCGGCACAGTCGACCGTCGTGTTGTTACAAGCTTCACCGTTGTTACCCGTTACCTTATAGCTGTAGGTATGCTTGCCAGGTGCCGAGGCCAGCGCACTGGCCGTACCGGCCGGATCCTTGAGTGCTTCGTCATCAAGCCCCACCATGTTTTGGTGGCGCCACGACGCATTATTGATATCCGCAAACGTGGGATAGTAACCATTGTTTGCGTAATAGGCCTCCAGATGAGCATCCATGGAGTTGATATCGGTCTGCCGTTCCGCGTCTTGGGCTTTGCTCTGCGTACCGGCGGAAGTCGTTACAAATAGGCTGAATATCAAACTAAGGAAAATCGCCAGTAATGCCATACCGCTATAGTACTACAAACGATAACCCCGCACGAGCTTATTCAGCTACTGCTTCACCCGCAGCCGGTTCTAGCACCACATCGTCCTCATCGTCAGGCTCATCACTCTTATCCACCAGTGCCAGGCTAACTACTTCGTCGGTGTCGTTCAGCCGCATGATACGCACTCCTTGCGTGGCTCGGCCGAGTGCTGGTATATCCTTGATACCGAGACGGATAGTCTGACCGTTGCGGCTAATGATGATGACCTCTTGGTCGTCAGCCTCGCCGAGCGTCTTAACGCCCACGAGCTCACCAGTCTTGCTGTTGACAACAGCGCTGCGGATGCCGACACCACCACGAGCGTGCGGTGTAAATTGGCTCACCTTGGTCTGCTTGCCGTAGCCGTACTTACTGATGACAAAGATGCTCGACCCGGCTTCCACGATGTCCATCCCAATGACTTTGTCGTCTGATCGCAGGCGAATGCCGCGTACCCCACGGCTGACGCGTCCCATTGGCCGGGCATCTTTTTCGTGGAAGCGAATCGCCTGCCCCTGTGCCGTGCTAATCACCACTTCGTTATCGCCGCTAGTCATGCGGATCCACTTCAGCTCATCACCGTCGTCTAGGTTGATGGCAATCAGACCGCTGGAACGCACATTCTGATACTGCTCGAACGGCGTCTTTTTAACCGTACCGCGGATGGTACACATGATGAGGTTGGCGGCCTTGTCGGTCTTGTTGATGTTGATGACACTGCTGACGGTTTCTTCAGGCTGCAGCTGCAGCAAGTTCACAATCGCCACGCCCTTGGCACCCATGCCGGCAGCCGGTACCTCGTAGGTCTTCAACCGGAAGACACGGCCGCGATTTGTGAAGAATAACAGATAGTCATGTGTAGATGCATTTACAACGTGTTCGATCACATCCTCTTCACGGGTGGCCATCCCGCGCCGGCCTTTGCCGCCCCGGCCCTGCCGTTTGTAGTCGGCGATCGGGCTGCGCTTGATGTAGTTGGCATTGGTCAATGTAACCACCACCTGCTCGTCCGGCACCAGGTCTTCGTCGCTCAAGCGGTTGAGCTCTTGCGCCACGACGCGGGTCCGTCGTTCATCGCCATACGTCTTCTTGAGCTCTTTCATCTCGTCTTTGATGATGCCGAGAATGCGCTGCTCATCAGCCAAAATGGCCTCCAGCTCAGCTATGGTCTTCATCAGCTCGGCCAATTCATCTTCGATCTTCTTACGTTCCAAGCCGGCCAGCGTCCGCAGTTGCATCTGCAGAATGGCCTGAGCCTGAATCTGACTAAGCGTAAACTTCTTGATCAGGTTCTCGCGGGCCTCATCGGTCGTCTCGCTAGAACGGATCGTGTTAATGACTTCGTCGATATTATCAAGGGCAATCTTTAACCCTTCCAAGATGTGCGCACGCTCACGCGCCTTGCGCAGTTCGAACTCGGTCCGGCGCCGTACCACCACGGCGCGGTGTTTAATGTGCTCACCCAAGATGTCTTGCAGCCCCAGTACGCGCGGCTGAATGCCGTCGATCAGCGCCATCATATTAAAATGGAAGCTTTGTTGCAGTGGCGTCAGTTTGTAGAGCTGGTTGAGCAGCTTCTTGGGATAAGCGTCTTTCTTGAGGTCGATAACGATGCGTACATTGCCGCGGGCCGATTCATCGCGTACGTCGCTGACCCCAGTGATCTTCTTTTCGTTCACCAGGTCTGCAATTTTAATGACTAGGGATTCTTTGTTGAGCGCATACGGTATCTCGGTAATGACAATCTGGTGGCGACCCTTGTTGCCTTCCACAATCTCGGCTGTGCCGCGGGTCACTACGCCGCCGCGGCCAGTGGCATAAGCGGTGCGTAGGCTGTCGGCACCGTAAATAGTGCCACCAGTTGGAAAGTCTGGGCCCTTGATGTACTTCAGTAAATCGTCCAGCGACGCGTCCGGATGATCAATCTTATAAATAGTCGCGTCTACCACTTCCGACAGGTTGTGCGGCGGGATGTTGGTAGCCATACCGACGGCGATGCCCAGCTGGCCGTTCAGTAGCAAGTTGGGCAACTTGGCCGGCAACACCGTGGGCTCCTGCTGGGTACCATCATAGTTTTCACGGAAATCGACAGTTTCTTTGTCGATGTCCTGCAGCAGCTCGTCAGCCAAACGCTCCATCTTAGCCTCGGTGTAGCGGTAGGCAGCCGGCGGGTCACCGTCCATACTACCAAAGTTCCCCTGCCCGTTTACTAGCGTATAGCGCATCGCCCAAGGCTGCGCTAAACGGACCATTGAATCGTAAATGGAGCTGTCGCCGTGCGGGTGGTATTTACCCATCACGTCACCGACCACGGTCGCACTCTTGCGGTGGCGGGCGGTACTGCGCAGGCCGGTGTCGTTCATGGTGTAGAGGATGCGACGATGCACTGGCTTAAGACCGTCGCGCACATCGGGCAATGCCCGGTCAATGATCACACTCATCGAGTACCGTAGATAGTTGTCTTCCATGACGTTTTCGACCGTACGGCGCTCTACCAGGCGCGAATGATCAAAACCGCTCAATACCTCTACCTCGGGCCGATGGCTCGTCTCAGAGCCCCGTAGCGGCTCTGGCGTGGTGTTTTCGGCCGCCATACCGCTTGCGTCTCCGACTGCACCAGTTGTATTTTGAGTATCGTCAATGTCTGCCATCTTCTGCTCCTAAATATCCAAATCTTTCACAAACTTGGCGTTCGCCTGAATAAAGTTTTTACGCAGCTCCACCTCGGTGCCCATCAGCTTGTTAAAAATTGCATCCGCTTTCTCGGCGTCCTCAACTTTTATTTGCACAAGCACGCGCTTCTCTGGGTTCATGGTGGTCTCGAACAGCTGCTCGGCATCCATCTCACCCAGACCCTTGTAGCGCTTTTGCTCGATGAAGCCGGCCTGCTTCAGACGCTCGTCTTCGGCAGCAACCTTCAGGCCTTCCTTCTTGCGCCGTGCGATCTCGGCATCGAGCACAACATCCAGCTCCGCCTCATCGTAGATGAAGACCGGATTCTTGCGGCCAGCCCGTACCAGTTCAAACAGTGGTGGCTTGGCCAAGTAGACGTGCCCGCCATCCACCACCTCTTTCATGTAGCGGAAGAAGAACGTCATCAGCAGTGTGGCAATGTGGCTACCATCGACGTCGGCATCGGTCATGATGATGATGCGGTGATAGCGCAGGCCGGTGATGCTGAATGAGTCTTCAATGCCAACACCCAGCGCTTTAATGAGCGACAAAATCTCGTTGTTAGCCAGCATTTTGTCGAGCCGGGCCCGTTCCACGTTCAGCACCTTACCACGAAGTGGCAGAATAGCCTGGGTTTTGCTGTCGCGACCGGTCTTGGCGGAACCTCCGGCGCTGTCACCCTCCACCAGATAAATCTCACTGGCAGCCGGGTCTTTGCTGCTGCAGTCGGCCAGCTTGCCGGGCATACTTGCCCCGTCCAAGACGCCCTTGCGGATAATGTTTTCGCGGGCAGCGCGGGCCGCTTTGCGGGCGCGGGCAGCCAAGAGCGCCTTGCCCACGATCTTGCGAGCAACGGCCGGATGCTCCTCTAGGTAGTAGCTAAAGTATTCGCCCATTACCTGCTCTACATAACCACGGACCTCGGGGTTGCCCAGCTTGCCCTTGGTTTGGCCTTCGAACTGCGGATCGGGCAGTTTTACCAAAATGACGGCCGTCAGGCCTTCGCGGGTGTCTTCGCCGCTCAGCGCCTCTTCTTTTTCTTTCAGCAGGCCGTTCTTGCGAGCGTAATCGTTGATGATGCGCGTAAGGGCCGCGCGGAAGCCGGTCAGGTGCGAACCGCCTTCGGGGTTAACCACGTTGTTGGCAAACTGCTTGATGGTCTCGGTGAAGCTATCGGTGTACTGCATGGCAATCTCCACCTGACTGTCCTTGACCTGCTTATCAACGTAAAAGACGTCGTCGTCCACCGGTTCTTTGCCAACGTTGAGATGCCGAACGTAGCTTTGTATACCACCCTCGAAATAAAAGCTGTATCTCTGGCCGGTCTTTTCGTTAATGAGTGTGGTCCGCACACCCTTTGTGAGATAGGCTGCATGGCGCAGACGATCGAGAATAGTGTCGTGATTGAAATCCTGTGTTTCGGTAAAGATACTAGCGTCCGGATAGAACGTGATCTCGGTGCCGTGCGGCCGGTCAGTGGGTGCCTTGCCTATCACAGCCAGATC
>DATIIP010000005.1:0-4253 GCA_035479475.1 Saccharimonadales bacterium (SeqCode)
CCTGGGGGGGGCCGCCAAGCAGTTGCTGGATGCGGCAGCGGCCAAGCTGAACATCTCGGCCCGGGCCTATATGCGGGCCATTAAAGTCGCCCGCACCATAGCCGACCTCGACAGCTCGGCCGTCATTGCTCAAGCCCACATCACCGAAGCCCTACAATACCGCGCCTTCATCCACCGGGCCGAAAGCTGACAGATATTCAGCTATCGAAACTTTGATTGACCTCTGGATGTATCTCTGTTAAAATGCCTGTACCTTGAGATCAATTTTAAGTGTGGAGATTAGGTCATAGCCAAGTTCACCCGCCTGAACCAACAGATTCGGGCACCCAAGCTGCGTGTCATCGATGATGACGGCAAACAGCTCGGCATTCTCAGCCGACAGGAAGCATTAGACCTGGCAGCAGAGCGTGAGTTGGATTTAGTCGAGATCTCACCGGATGCCGATCCGCCGGTCTGCAAGATTGTCGACTGGGGCAAGTACAACTACCAGCGCACCAAGCAATTGCAGAAGAACCGCAAGACGTCCAAAACACTGGAGATGAAGCAGATGCGCTTCGGCCTCAAGATCGGCCAGCACGACCTGGACATCAAGATGGGCAAGGTCAAAAAGTTCCTGGAGATCGGTCACAAGGTCAAAATCACCCTGTTTTACAGAGGGCGCGAACAGGCTCACCGGGAAATCGGTTTCGCCATCGCGCAGCGGGTCATCGAGAGTTTCGGTGATACAATAGTGGTTGATCAACCGCCGCAGCTGGCGGGCAAACAATTAAGCTTCGTTATACGCCACAGCGGTAAGAAGCCGGTGGCAGCAGCAACTGCCGAAGGAGAACCAGATGCCCAAACTGAAAACTCATAGCGGCACCAAAGACCGCGTCAGAATCAGCAAGAACGGTAAAGTCCGGGTGGGCAGCGCCAACCTGAACCACTTCCTGGGCAAGAAAAGCGGCAGCCGCAAGCGCGCGCTACGCGGCTTGACTACCCGCAGTGGCACTATGGCCAAGAATATCAAGAAGAATTTGGGCGTCTAGCGCCGTTTTAAGGAGTTATCATGAGAGTCAAACGCGGCGTCACATCACACGCCAAACACAAGAAAATCCGCAAAGCCACCAAGGGCTTCACGCATTCCAACCGCGTCAGCATCAAACGTGGCCGCCAAGCGGTTACTAAATCATTACAATTCGCCACCCGCGACCGCAAGAACCGCAAGCGCACCTTCCGCGCCCTGTGGAATGCCCGCATCAACGCCGGCGCCCGGATGAATGACACAACCTATAGCAAGCTGATCGCCGGCCTGAAAGCCGCCAACATCACCCTCGACCGCAAGATCCTGGCCGAACTGGCCGTCAACGAACCAAAAGCCTTCACAGCCGTAGTCAAAGCTGCCAAGAAGTAGTTAAGCCGGCACAAAAGGAAAAACTCCTCATGGTTGAGGAGTTTTTAAGTGGCCAGATTATCTGTAAGCCGGGTTCTGTACCCTTGCGGGTGCTGATCATCTATCTAGGTTTGCGATTGCTCGCAGACTCGAGCGGTTCTTGCGATGAATCCTTAGCGGGACGCTTCAAGCTTTAGGCTTTAAAGTTTCCATCTCCTTGCAGCAGGCAGGGTTTACCTCTCAGCCACGTCACCGTGGCCGACTGTGGGCTCTTACCCCACTCTTTTCATCTTTACCTTGTAAAAGGAAGTTTCGTTTCTGTGGCACTTTCCCTAGGGTTACCCCCGGTCGCCGTTAGCGACTGCCAATTCCCTATGCTGCCCGGACTTTCCTCGTATTGCTACGCGATCAGCCAATAATCTGGCCAATCACAGTATACCACCCCTGTTGCAACTTGTCATGCCGAACTTGTTTCGGTACCCATGCAAGCAGTGATCGTGTTGGCCGTATTTGGGCATGGGTCCTGAAATAAATTCAGGATGACAGAGGCTGGTTGAGGCCCAGCTGCTCGTCGAGGGCTCGGTTGACGGCGGCATCGGCCAGCTTGTTGAACTCGCGCGGCACATGGCCGAAGCTGACATGTTCGAACTTCTTATTGAGGGTCTTGATGGCATCGTAGATCGGCCACAAATCGCGGTTTTTCACCTTGAATACGCCCTTCATCTGGTTCACCACCAGCAAGCTATCCATGTAGACCTGGACCTCTTTGACACGCATCTTCAGACATTCCTCCAAGCCCAGTTTGAGAGCGGTATACTCGGCCTGGTTGTTGGTCGTGACGCCGAGATAGACGCCTTGGTCGACCAGCACATTGTCTTCCACATCCAGTATGACGAAGCCGCTGGCGCTCGGCCCGGGGTTGCCGCGCGAACCGCCGTCGGTAAAGAGTTTGACCTTATCGGGATGAGCCGACGGATCAGCCGCCCGGTCGTCCAAAGGAGCTTCATGGGCATAGAGCGCATCAATCGCTTCCGCCATCTGGTGATCTTTGTCGGTAATTTTCTTACCGCCCTCATGTGTGATCAGCCAGATCTGCACCACGCTCCACTCGTTTTCCCAGCGCGGGTGGTGTTGGAACTCCTCGGCCAGATCGGCCACAGCCGTCATGAACGCCCAGGCGTGCTTAAAATCGTCAAAGTTGAACTGTTTGTACAGCCCGTGTTTGGTTTCCTGCCACATGCCTACTATCTTAGCACGCAGTCGTGCCAAACCTCAGGTGCGCTAAGCAGAGCGACGGGTTTAGCCGACGTCTTGGTCAGCCTTGCTGATGGTGACCAGCCGCGCAATGCCCCAGGCAACCAACGCATAGATGGCCATAGCGACCAGCGTGAAAGTCTCAAAGCGGGAGACGCCGTAGCGGAGATCATAGCCGAACAGACTGAAGAACGGCGCTACAAAAGGATGACTGATGCTGTAGATAAAGTTGGCAAACTCGTTGTTGGGGTTGGCACCCAGCAGCGCCAGCACGAAGCGTAAGCCCAGGACCGCTAGCAAAACTCCGGCGATATACCACACAACCCGAGCCGCTAGCGCCGACCCTGACACCGAGACCGTAGTTTCTTCGCGCCGCGCCGTTTTCTGCCCGGTAGCAGGTTCAGTACTCCCACCAGCAGGTGATTTCACTTCGGTTACTTTTTCAACTCGCTCAACCATGATTACCTCCTTTTATGGCTATTTTAACATAAGCAACACGGTCAACTGGCGCTGTAAAATTTTCGATGGCTCTATCACCGGTGCAGCCTAGCCCCTCTAGGAGTAATCCTGTAGAATATGGAACGTTCGGGGTGTGGCGCAGTTGGTAGCGCGTACGGCTGGGGGCCGTGAGGTCGCAGGTTCAAGTCCTGTCACCCCGACCATTCATTTGCTTTTGGTAGCAATTAGATCTGTGAATTTACTTGACATTTACTCGCAAAAGTGCTAGTATTATTATAAGTCAAATCTAAGAAATAAACGATGTCAGAATATCCAGCCTCACCACAACCAGACCAGCCGCAACCGGAGCGACAGGACGTAGTCCATGGTGCAGAAGGTTTAGCTAGCCCAGAGGTACAGGAAGCGATGGCAGCAATAACCGGAGTGGGAGCCACGGCGTTAAATGGTGTGGCCGAGTCGCCCATAGTTCCGAACGAGCCTGGGTTTATCCGTCGTCGTTGGGACGCAATAAAAACCGGCGTTCGCAATTTGAACCCTCGTAATAGTCCGGCAGCTCAAGCAGCTATTGCAGCTGGCCAGGAATTCTCAAAATGGGATCTCGCAAAAGCCTCTATCGGTGAAGCAGTTAGTGGATTAGCGCTAGTGGGCAGCATGACCAGTAACTTTTTAGCCATGGGTTATGGAATTCACTATGGAAAAGACCAGGTGGCTAATAAAGCTTCGGCCCGTTTAGACCGAAGGTTCGAGCGTCTGGGTTCCGGAACCAGTAATCCTGTTTTGAGAAAGAAAATGGCCGCAGCATTACTGGAAAATCGCAGCAACAGCGCTCCTGTTAATGAACATCTCTGGCGATACAGCAAGGCCGTTACTGGTGATGTCCGTCAGACACAGGATTACCTCCGTTGGCGTGAGCAAAACCTTGCCAAAATCAATGGTGCCAAGATGATTGGATCAGCAGCTTTAGGGCTGAGCGTTTCCATGACTCCCCTGGCTACACACGCTGCTGAAGCTGTAGCTCGTTTATTCTAAACAAAGAATTGGTAAGTGGTTCAATCACCTTAACAACTGTAAAGACGAGATCTTATTTTTCGACCTTTTTCAGGTGCTTTGCTTGTGTCTACAAAATATCATCTATTGTTTTTCTGGGGACGGACGTTTACCATTGGGG
>DATIIP010000006.1:0-42284 GCA_035479475.1 Saccharimonadales bacterium (SeqCode)
CACCGCACCGACAAAGCTATGAGCCCGTCACAAAAATGGGTGCTGAGCAGAAAATCTAGGTCTAGCAAATAACTAATCGAACGAACCGGTCGTAACGTTGCCGGCTCGTTTGTAATTAGCGAAGATGACACCTTTGGGCGAAACTTTGGAGTCCATTAGTTCGTATGCCGTCGCCATTGCCCCGTCGGCAAAAAGCCGTTTACCATTCACAAGAACCACCGGAAAAATCTTTAACCAGAGCTCGTCGATCAGATCATATCTGAGTAATGTCTGTATCATGTTGGCGCTGCCGTGCACCTGCAACATTGGGCCGTCTTCTTGCTTGAGCGCTTTTAGCTTGGTTAGCAGCTCGTCTTGAAGGAGCACCGATTTTTCCCAGTTGAGCGCGGGAGATGACGCGGAAATAACGTATTTTGTGGCTTTGTTGAAAGCCGCCGCAATCGGGTTGGTCGGATCCTGCTTGGGCCAATAGCCCGAGAACAGGTCGTAAGTTCTTCTGCCCAGCAGCAAGTCAAACGGCATACCCATTTGCTCATTCATTATTTTGCCCGAGAACTCATCCCAATACGGTACCGTCCAGCCGCCATATTGAAAACCTCCCGACATATCCTCTCCGGGGCCGCCGGGAGCTTGCATAACCCCATCAAGACTAATAAACGCTAGCACAACTATTTTTCTCATATCTCTAGGATACCAAAATTAGGTAGCCGCAGCTATGCTAACCGCCATGTACTCAGGAACGATTATCCAACTAGCTGTTACCGCATGACCATATAAAACACTGCCTATGACCAAAAGCACTAGTTTGAGGCTAGATAGATAACCAGGTATGGCAGGCCAAAAATCGCTCCCGCTAACAATAGACCAAGCAAATAGGCTCCGGCCGTAGATATGCCCAGACTGCCTAACGGCGGCGTGCCAGGTGGCAGCACGTCTTCTGGCGAGGTTGCAAGATCTTCGGAGGAGGGCGTCGGCAACGCGGTGGTGGTTAGCTTTTTGTATCGTCGCATCAGCCAGATATTCCCGCCGATGATCCACACCGCAACGCCAACAGCCAACATTAAGTCGAAAGCTCGTGGAACCCGGACCTGAGTCTGTGACAGCCCGCTCACGAGCAAGATAGCAATCCCCATGATGATGGAGTAGCAAACGAAGAACCCGACACCCTGGCGACCCAATTGTGCAGACGGTACCAGATAGCCTGGCAGATGAGCGGCAATTAGCGGATTCGTGTCTGGCGGAGGTGGCGTAAACTCTGCGAGCGCCCTCTTCCAGGCCCTAATATTGGGGCTGCCCTGTCGGGCTGCTATGTAACGGTTGACAGATGGGAGGTTTACCAGCCCTGGGAGATAATACCTATAGAATTGAATTTTGTAGGTGCGTGAGCCAACCACAATCGGCAAAATAACTTGGCTGGTCAAGAATCGATATTTAACTGACGCGAGCGGTGCACTAAAGATGAGCTTGTCATCTTTGAGCGTAAACTCCAATCTGCCTGCAGCAGTCAGGCCAAGCGTACCCCAAAATTGACCGCCTTGTATGGCCCAGACAGCCGGAGTGGCAGTAACGTAGCTACCCGCAGCGACAGTTTGCTGAGAAATGTCTCCACTGTCCATAACTGCCCTTATCGTACTATACGGCCGTGAGGTTGGCTACCATAATTCTTATGTTAGTGGCGGGCCTTTACAATGACGTTGACATGTACGGCGTGAGATAGACTAAGCTTTTGCTTTCTCTACTATCGTTCTAACAGAGTCGCCCTTAGTCTCCGTCTAGGCTTCCCTATTATTCGCTCTCCAAAGATCAGCTATCTTTTTGCCACGAAGCAATAATAGTTGGCAACCCTAATAAACACAGGATGGCAACTTGGTACAGCTCATGATGCATGCGTTGTGAAGGAATTTTGGCGAGCCACAGCGCCACCAGTACCAATAAGATGTTGATGCGATAGGATTTCTCGAACACACGATTTCGCACCATTTTTTCGCGTTCATCGGCATGTTTTTTGTCGCTAGCATTCCAAAATGGCCAATATACAAATCTTTGCCGATTCATAAGAACTAGGGCCGCTGCATACGCACCGAAAAGCAACCCTACGCCAATGTTCTCGTAGACGAACTTATTGTGAGTAAGATCAGAGATTGGGATCCGGGTCGACACATAGGTACTGAGCACACTGAATACAATACCGATAGCTGCACCAATGCCGATGTACTTTGAAACATGCTGCGAGACTAATTTGGTATTTCTCTTAGACGTCCCCATTACAAGGGCCAGGATGCCAGCTATAACCAGTAGCGGCAGCACCCCGAACAATCTACTCAGAAGCATAAAACCTGCATCGCCTGTTATGCTGGGGGTAACCAGGAGTAGCAGAAAGAGTCCGACTGATCCGATAGCTACATATAGAATGAGTGACCTGATATTTATGTTTTTCATTTACTGTCGCCCTCCTTTGGCGAGAATAGTGGTTTAAAAGGTTGGTCCGAGAATACAGTCGTTATTTCCACTCCAAAAGCTTGGGCAATTTTAAATGCCAGCTCCAGGCTCGGTGAGTAATCTCCACGCTCTATAAAGCCAATTGTCTGGTAGTTTACGCCAACTTTATCTGCCAAAGCTTGACGAGATAGACCGGCTTCAGTGCGGAGCAATGCTATGCGGTTGTATATCATGACAGAACAAATTATTGCGCCTACACAACATATTGTCAATACACAGGGCAAAAACAGGCCAGCAACCAAACACTGCTCTGGCCTGCGGGCGTGGGTTTTATGCAACCTAGATAAGGTGCGCCTGGTGGATTATAGGTGGAACCAAGTTTACCTAAGCTTGATGCTCATGTACAAAAAATTGCAAGTGCTGGGGTTAGACTCTGCATGATGCTTTGCTGTGCCAGTTTAGTTAGCCTATCGGATGCCACTGTCGACAGTAAGATTGAGCTCCTTGGAGCCACTTGTAACATCAACCTCGTTATTGCTAAGCGCAGAAGGCCCTACCTGGGGCACGAGCTTCAGCACATAGTGGCCGGGTTTAAGTTGAAAGCTATATCTGCCGGCGCTATCCGTTTTCGTGGTAGCTGCAATATTGTTGCTGGTATCTATTGCCTCGATGGTGTGGTTGGCAACTGGGCCGTAGCAAGATGTGGTGTCGCTACAGATTGGCCCGGTCGGCCCTTGAGTTACCGTACCGGAGAGATTAGCTGATCCTGTCTGACTATTACTATTCCCAGAAGACATGGATTTAGTGGAATGTTTTTGAGTAATAGCAAAGCCTACCGCACCTACCAGGACGATTACCAGGACAATGGCTATCACTCCGATACCCGCAAACCCTTGCTGGGCCTTTTGCTGCCAGTTCATACCTGCGACGTTTTTGGCCTGTTCATGCTCTTCGTTAGACATAAGCTCATTTTACTACAATGACCGCCAGAAAGGACTCTAACCAATGCAGCGGATAGAAAATCAAGGTGAAAACAAAAAGCGTTCGGTCTGGAACGCTTTCTTGTCTGTAATAATTCCATTTGGTGCGGGTGAGGGGACTCTAACCCCTGGCCTCGTCCTTGGCAAGGACGCGCTCTAAACAACTGAGCTACACCCGCGTACTCGAGAGATTGTACCAAAACTCTATGAAAAAGCAAAGTACGCGAATCCTTGCCCGCGTACTTTGCCTGTTATGCAGAAACTGCTAGTTACCGTTTGGCTGGTTCTTGCCGTGAGTAGCCACGAAGCTTACGCAGTCACCTTGGTTCTTAAAGGTGGCACCGTAGCTCTTCCAACCACTGCTCACACACTGGTCTTTAGCGGTGGGCAAGTTTATGGGAACTGGGCCCGACAGCAACAAAGCGTTGTCCACCAAGTAGCCGTTGCCAGCGTTTGCCGGTACGGCGGTACCGCCTTCACGGAAGAGCAGCGAGTCTACCGTGCGACTGTTGTTTTGTGCCAGGCCGGGGTTCGATTCGGTGTCAAATCGGTAATAGTCTTCCCAACTGGTGCCGGTTTTGGCCAGGTTGCCATCTATGTAGACGCGCACGACATCGTTGTCGGGGCCGTTCACAAAGTCCATCGAGAACTTAATGGTATGCGGCGTAGTGTAGCCGAGGGTGGCAATATCGCTTTCATTGAACGTGTCAGCGTTCTCTGCGTGGGTCGGATCGGTAACGTCATCGAAGAATACATGGATGCCGTCGCTGTGGTCTTCAAAACGCAGGTAGCTCATGCGGGCACCATCGCCTCTATCGGGTGATACCGACATAACCATGCCGGGTTGTTCGGCCTTCGTGGTGGATGCTAGATCGAACTGAGCCTCAAAGTGCGGTTGACGGGTACCCCCAGAAAGCCCGCCGTTCAGAGCGTCGGCCTCACCGGCTTCGTTGACCAGCGAAGGTGAGAACGTCTGATCACCAAACGAGCCCGAAGTTACAGCGTTGGATATACGCAGGCTTTGGCCGCCAAATGCTGGATAACCGTAGGTGTTTGTTACCACTGCGGCATCGTAAGCACCGGTTTTTGTCCAGCCATTTTGACCATTAATGTTACCCAGATTGTACGCTGGGCTTTCAAAATTGATACCACCCAAGCTGTCAGCCTGTGTTACACCAAAGCTCGCTAGCGCAAGCGCACCACCACCCCCAAGGGCCAGCCCAGCGGCTGCCAAAATCATGGCCGCTCTGGTCTTTACCTTGTACGTGCCCCGGGTGACAGAATATTTCCGATACATAAAACCCATGCATAACCCTCCGTTACTTTGGCACCTTTCAGCATACACCCATCCGCCTCAATAGCTTGCATACCACAGGGGCGAGAAGGGGCTTGACGGAGTGAGCTGACAGCGCGTATTGGTATGTTATTAAAAGAAAATACCCCAAGCTTGTCTTGGGGTATTTTCTGTGGTGGCGCCTCCCAGACTCGAACTGGGGACACAAGGCTCTTCAGGCCTCTGCTCTACCAACTGAGCTAAAGCGCCGTCTCGGTAAATAACCCCCGTATTCTACGGGAAATCACCTCTAGAAACAAGAGGACGGTCTGCGCCAGTACTGGCCACGTCTAGTGAACATCGGGCGAGGCGAGCAACGAAGTCAGCTGCGATATATAATCGCGCAGCTTGTTATGAAGGTCATTCTTGCCCTGGAGTAGGCTCCGCAGTTCAGTATCCAGCTGATTGATGCGTGCTTTTTTGGCCTCGCTCTCGGTATGAACGTGACGGAGGCGCTCCACAGAAATACCCTGCTCAGCAGGATCTGGTGAGCCTACCACGAGAGCTTCATGTGCTTTGCGCTCCAGATTCAACCGGTCAAGCTCCTGACCAAGGTTGTGCTTTTCATTATCTATATCACGCTGGATCTGCGTAATCTCTGCCTGCAACGCGTTGAGTGCACTCTCGAGCTGGGAGATTGCGCCGCGTAGGTATCCGTCTATTGCCATCGGCCTATCCTCCTATTTCTCGCTTACTGGTTGGTTAGTATACCGCGAGAAACTGGTGATATCTGTAGACTAGCTTACCGCTGCGCCAAATAGATGCCCCACCAAGTAGGTCAGCGCCATGGCAGCAGCACCACCAACTACTACTCGCAGTACCGCCCGGCGGCGCGAGGCGTTGCCAACCGTTGCACTAGCATAACCCGTCACGGTTAGGGCTAGTATTACAGCCACGAATGTTACCAGCACGCGTGTCGGCCGGTCGGCGGCCAGTACAGCAATGAGCGGCACCAAAGCACCCACTGTAAAGGAAACCATCGAGGCCAATGCGGCCTGCGTGGGGCTGTTCAGGTCGGCCTCATCCATTCGCAGTTCCGCCTCCAGGTGAGCGGCCAGTGGGTTCTGGGCAGTCAATTCTTTGGCTACCTGGCGAGCGGTTTTCTGGCTGACTCCTTTGTCCTGATATGCCCGGGCCAGGCCTTCTAATTCGTGGTCGGGGTCATCGCGTAAACGCCGTTTTTCCAATGCAATGAACGCCCGTTCGGTGTCACGCTGGCTACTCACCGACACGTATTCGCCAATCGCCATACTAAACGCCCCGGCCACTAGACCTGCTAGACCGGCAATGAAGATGGTGTGCCGGGCGCTGGTGGCGCCAGCTACGCCCAAGATGATGCTCGACACCGACACGATGCCGTCATTAGCCCCCAGCACAGCTGCGCGCAGCCAGTTGAGGGTGCTGCTACGTGTTCGTTGTGTGTCGTCTGAGCCAAACAACCGTCTAACCTCCTACCGTTCCTTGGCCATGAACTCTTTGACTGAGTTCACGGTATCCATAAATTGCGCGGGGAACACAATGGTGCTGTTCTTTTCCACCGCGATATCGCTTAGCACTTGCAGGTTTCGCAGCTGCAAAGCAATCGGGTGTGCGGAAATGATGTCGGCAGCCTCGCCCAGCTTAACGGCACTCAATTGCTCACCTTCGGCGGCAATAATCTTGGCACGCTTTTCACGCTCGGCTTCGGCTTGCTTGGCCATGGCGCGCTGCATGCTGTCGGGCAGCTGGATGTCTTTGACTTCTACCGTGCTCACCAGTACGCCCCACTTTTCAGTGGAAGCCTCGAGCACATCCTTGATTTTGGCGTTAATGGCGGTTGTCTCACTCAAGACATCGTCGAGCGAACTTTGACCCACAATGTTGCGTACCGTGGTTTGCGCAATCTGGTAAATGGCCGACACCACGTTCTGAATCTCCACCACCGCTTTGATCGGATCAGTCACCTGGTAATACGCCACGGCCGAAACGTCGATAGACACATTGTCTTTGGTGATGATTTTTTGGCTATCCACCGGTAGCGTCACAATCTGCATGCTAACTTTGCGCATTTGGTCGACGATGGGTATGATGAGCCGCAGCCCCGGCTGCTTAACGCCCGGACGGACCTTGCCCAACCGGAACACCACGCCACGCTCGTACTGATTGATAATACGTATCCCATTCAAAATAATAATGAATGCGATCACGAGAAGAACAATGATACCTGCCGACATAACGCCTCCTTTATACAATCTGTATTGTAGGCGGGTTGCGGTTAGCGTACAAGAGGGGTAGGGTTGCGTGCCAAAAGAAAAAGCGCCTAGCTTACGACAGGCACTTTTTCTGTGGTGGGTGATGAGGCAAAAGGCCAAAGTCTTGGCCTTTTGTAGACGCGAGCGTAGCGTCGTTGCTATATGCACTAAATGGTGGGTGATGAGGGGCTCGAACCCCCGACCTCGGCAATGTGAATGCCGCGCTCTAGCCAGCTGAGCTAATCACCCATAAAGAACAGAGGCCATTATACCCTATTGTTCGTAATTACTCGAGAGGTGATATAAATGGCAGTGCCTGCATTTATACACCTTGAGCTTGCTGCCATAACGCCACTTACTCACCGTGCCAGTGGCCTGGGCCGCCTCGCGCGTTTCAAATGCCAGTTTATCGGTACACGGCAGCGGTTCGGCGCTGTTTTCATTCATGATTCTTTATCGACAAACTGTTGGCAAAAGCGCTCAAACACCGCGTTCGTCCAGCCAAAACCGGTTTGGCTCGGATAGACACCTTTTTGCGGTGGTTTGTCCGGGTTAACCACGTTGTACTTTTCCAGGAAAATGCCGCGTTCGTTAAACCAATCAAGATTGGTATGCAGCCATTTAAGCGCAATCCGCCGGGCGTCATCGTGGTAACCATATTTGAGCAATCCTTCCACCACCAGAAAATGCAGCGGTGCCCAGCCGTTGGGAAAAGCCCACTGCACCGGCATACTGCCGGGGACGTACTGACCCAGCGGCAGTGCGTCAGTGGTAGCCAAACCGCCCTTATTCTCGAACCGGCGCAACGCCTTTACCAGCGCGGCGGCTTGCTTTTCACTGATCATACCCGCCCACATGGGATAATACGCCGCCAGGCTGCTAACATTGCCCCGTTTTTCTTTCACAAAATTGTAATCGTAGTACAAACCACGAATCCGGTCCCACATCAGCTCGTCCATGGCTTCTTTGCGGGCCAGCGCGGCCTGTTCCCATTTGGCAGCCTCGCGCTTGTCATCGTGCATGCGGGCCACTCGAGCAAAATCCATTTCGTACTTATAGAGCAGCGCGTTCAGATCAACCGGCAGGTAGTTGAGCGCCTTGCGATTAAAGCGCGACGTCATGTCCCAACCACTTTCGGCTTCAGCTAGGTCGTGCAGGTAGTTAAAATCGTAGTAGCGGCTCAAACCTTTGTAGACTAACCGCTCGTGCGGTTTACGGGTACCCATCCAAACCGTTTGATATTCTTGTTTGGCCACTTCCATCGCGCTGTCGAGCCACTTTTTGTCCAGGCCATAGGCATGATAGGCATCTAGAATAAATGTGGTTAGGAACGGCGGGTGGGAGCGGGCGAGATAAAATGTACGCGAGCCGTTTGGGATTACCCCGAACCGCTTGAACATGCTCATCAAGTTCTCGATGATGCCCACCACCAGCTCCTTGTTTTCCTTGCCGCCGATCATGCCCTGGGTCATGAAAAAGCTATCCCAGTAGTACATTTCGTTGTAATCAAACCCGGCACCCTCATCAAAACTGGGCACCAAATAGGGATTCGGCAAGCCGATCAGGCTATCTTCGTCTTTGGTGTGTAGCCGTTCCAGCTGATGCCAGTACGATCGGATATAGTCACGAGCAACTTGCACATCTTCGGGCCGCAGTCCACCACGTTTCCGTGGCAATAGTCGCTTAGCCGTGTCGGTCAGCTGTCTTGAGGCCTTGTTGGCAACTGCCTTGGCGGTTAATCTGGCTTTCTCCATACTTCTAGCCTAGGGGGATCTGCCGCCTAGGTCAACCCGCTTTGGTCAAAATTATGCGGCCGTGTTCGAACTGTCGCTACCGTCACCGAGGCGGCGAGGCGGGCGAGGATTGTCGAGATCATAGAGCGCCTGGTGCAAAATACCCAAGACCAACTTGGCCTGTTCTCGGCTCATGCCGATGCGGGCGATGGTGAGCGGCTGATCGTGCTGGCCGGCCGCCTGAGAAAAATTAAGCACGATGCCCTTTTTGTTGGCGGCCACTTCCATTTGATCGCTGTACATTACCCGGGGGTCAATCATCACCATCAACGTTTGCTGACGAGAACCGGTGCTCTCGCGCTCGGACTGCGATTCTTCCTCGGCTTGAGCCTTATCGTAGCCCGCCAGCTGCCACAATTCAGCCGCTTTGTCGTCTTCGACTGCAAAATGGCTAATCAGCAACAGCAAAATGTCTTCGCTGGGACGCTCACTGCCATCTTCGATACGATCAAGGACCTTTTCGTCGATTTCTACCGCACCAGAAACCTCGGCCAGCGATTCGCGGTTGCGCTCGCGCAAATGCCGCAAAATGGCACCGAGTGGTTTGTAGGGAGGCCGCTTGTTCATATCATTCATACACCCCTATTTTACTTCTTGAGATGACTCCGCGCAAGCGAGACGCAGCCGAACGTTTCGATGCGGTATACTGCTAACCATGGTACAACCCACGCCCAACGTTAGTCTGAGCAATTATTCCACTATGCGACTCGGCGGCATTGCCGACTATTTGGTTGACATTCATTCCGCCAATGACCTGGTAGCGGCAGTGGATTGGGCGCATGAACGCCACTTGCCCATGATCATGATCGGTGGCGGTAGCAACATCTTCTGGCAGGATGATGGCTTTCGCGGCCTTGTCATGGTCAATAAGATTATGGGCTACCAGGATGCAGTGCAAGCTGACTGCATTCACGTACTGACCGTAGGCTCGGGTGAGCCTTGGGACAGCGTAGTAGCGCGCAGCGTCCAAGCCGGTTTAACCGGCATCGAGGCACTCAGCTTCATCCCGGGTACGGCGGGCGGCACCCCCATTCAGAACGTAGGCGCTTATGGCCAGCGCATCAGCCGTGTGTTAATTAGCCTAGAGGCTTACGATACAGAAACCCACCAAATTGTCACTATAGCGGCCAAAGATTGCGGCTTTGGCTACCGCGACTCCCGTTTTAAATCCGCCGACCGCGGCCGGTTCTTTATCACGTCTATTACCCTCAAACTCAAAGAGGGCAACCCCATGCCGCCATACTACATCGCCGTTCAAGACTATCTGCAGCGCTACCCAGTAGAGGCGCCGATTACACCGGCTGTGCTGCGTGATGTCGTTATTGCCATTCGCACTGCCAAACTGCCCGACCCGGAGCGCGTCGCTAACAATGGTTCGTTTTTTGCTAATCCTGTCGTTAGCGAAACCGAAGCCAAGCGTTTGGAAGCTGCTTTTCCAGGCATCCCCTGTTGGCCGGGCGATGACGGCACCTACAAAATCCCGGCGGCCTGGCTGATCGAGCAAGTTGGCCTAAAGGGCTATCACGACACCGAAACCGGCATGGCCACCTGGGAGAAACACGCGCTTGTTCTGGTAAACGAGCACGCCAAAACCACGGCCGATTTGTTTACATTTAAACAAAAGATCGTCGACACCGTGCAGGCACGCTTCGGCATTACACTGGTACAAGAGCCAGAACTGTTGCCCCACGCTAACCAAAATTAAAATCAGAGTACCGCGCGCCAGCCGCAATCTTTTGCAGCACCATGGCCACTTCCGGAATCATATTCTCAGGCAGCGCATTGGCCGGGTACCATTGCAGCTCACTGCATTTGTCCGGCTCCATATTTTGTGGTTCGCCCGACCATTTGTGAACCGCGAAGAACAGGTCGATCCGTTCATGACTACCGCTGGTATCGGGAACGGACTGTCGGTGCAGTGTATGCACTAGCTCCAGGTCGTCACGATCTAGGGTGAGCCCGGTTTCTTCCTCGGCTTCGCGCACCGCCGCTGCAATGGCCGGTTCATTCCCCTCTAGATGGCCCGACGGTAGGCCGTACATACCATCCATGTACCCAGTGTTAGCGCGTTTGAGCAATAGAATCTGATCATCTCTTTGCAAGATGAGGTACACGCATGGGATAACTTTGAAGCGCTCTTTCATCAGCTCCTACTTGTCACTTGGCAGCGGATACTTAAGGGCAAAATCTCGTACTGCAGTGTGCAGTTCTTCTAGGCGAGCTTCGTCATTCCGGTGCTCAATGGCTTGCTTCATCCAATCGGCGATTTGTTCCATGTCACCTGCTTTAAGACCCCGCGTAGTTAGGGCAGGCGTTCCCAACCGAATACCGCTGGGGCGGAATGGTGGTAAGGGGTCATCTGGAACGATTTGCTTGTTGAGCGTCAGGCCGATTTTATCCAGCACGTCTTCTACCACACTGCCATCCAGGCCAAAACTGGTCTGTACATCTGCCACCACCATGTGGTTGTCGGTGCCATTGGTGACCAGCTTGAAACCGCGGGCCATGAGTGCCGCGGCCAATGCCTGAGCGTTGTCCAGTACGCCTTGCGCATAATCCGCGAAGGCTGGCTGCATGGCTTCGTAAAACGACACGGCTTTAGCGGCAATGATGTGCATGTGCGGACCACCCTGTACCCCAGGGAAGACAGTGCGATCAACCAGCGTGGGCAAGTTCTCGATGGTTTTCTCGGGAGCGCGCAACGGATTACCAACCGTGCCTTTGGTAAGGATCATGCCGCCGCGTGGTCCACGCAGCGTTTTGTGCGTAGTCGTGGTTATCATATGAAAGCCATGATCAAACGGGTTAGCCAGTTTCTTGGCCGCAATCAGGCCGGCAATGTGAGCAACATCTGCCCAGGCGACTGCACCCACCTCTTCGGCAATGGCCGCAAATTTATCGTAATCGAGTTCGCGCGGGTATGATGAAAAGCCAGCCAGGATCATCTTGGGCTTATGCTTTTTGGCTAATGCACGCAGCTGATCGTAATCGATCTCGCCGGTCTCAACATCTTTCATGCCGTAGCGTACAAAATTGAAGATCTTGGCCAGCACCGTACCCGGTCGGCCATGGGTCAGGTGACCACCATGACTCAGCTCCATACCCAAAATCGTATCGCCCGGCTCTAACCAGGCATGTTCGGCAGCCTCATTGGCCTGTGCGCCGCCAAGTGGCTGCACATTAGCGTGGTCGGCTCCAAACAGCTTCTTAGCACGGTCAATGGCGATTTGCTCAATTTGGTCGGTATTCTCTTGGCCACCGTAGTAGCGTTTGCCCACATAGCCTTCGGAGTATTTGTTCGTAAACACACTGCCCATGGCGTTCAGTACGTCACGGGTTACGTAGTTTTCGCTTGGGATTAGCTCCAGCCCCTCGCGCTGGCGTTTTTCTTCGGCGGCAATCAGCCGCGCAATTTCTTCGTCAATAGTCGATGTCGACCCCATAGTTCCTACTCCTCTTTGTTACACCTAGTATATGCCAGTGGGGAGTAGAAATTAAACCATACTGCCAGTCTAGCATTTCGCGCGACACACGCCTATACTGGCGGTAGCGTTTTACAACACTAGGTCTAGATAGCTCTTGTTACTATACATTCTGTGATATACTAGCCATTACAAATGGCTACAACCAACGAGAAAATAGGCGACTTTATAGCACGTGTGCGTCAAGAACGCGGTATGACACAAGCTGAGTTCGCCGACCGGTTAGGTACATCCCAATCGGCAGTTAACCGCATTGAAAAAGGAAAGCAAAACTTAAGCCTGGAGACACTCGGCCGCTTAAGCGAAGCACTTAATAAGCAGATCATCGAGCTCGGGAGCGGCAGCGTCAACCTGCGCATCGAAGGCGGCCACGAACTCAAGGGCAATATTCAGCTCAAGACCAGCAAGAACGCTGCCGTAGCATTATTGTGTGCGTCATTGCTCAATTACGGGGTTACCAAATTCACCAATTTCCCACGAATCGAAGAAGTTAATCGCATCATAGAAGTTTTGAATAGCATCGGCGTCCAAACCCGATGGCTGAATGGCAACGATCTGGAAGTGCGCCGGCCAGCCGAACTTAAGCTGGACAATATGGATAAAGACGCGGCCCGCAAAACCCGTTCCGTACTGATGCTGCTCGGCAGCCTGATGCACGATTACAGCACCTTCAAAATCCCGTATGCCGGCGGTTGTAAATTGGGTTCGCGCATTGTGGAGCCGCACTTGTTCGCCCTGCAGGAATTCGGCGTCGATATCAAAGCCACCCAGGGCCACTACCATGCCACGGTCAGCAAAAAGGCCCCTGGCGAATTCACACTCTACGAACAAAGCAACACCGCCACCAACAACGCCCTGATGGCTGCCGCTCGCACCGAAGGCACCACCTACATCCAGGGGGCCGCCGGCGACTACATGGTGCAAGACCTGTGCTATTTCCTGCAAAAACTTGGCGTTAAGGTCGAAGGCATCGGCACACCGTTTGTAAAGATTACCGGCATACCATTCATCAAAAAGAACATCACCTACGGCCCCACCGAAGATCCCATCGAGGCCCTGTTCTTCATCACCGCCGCCATTACCACTAACTCGGCGATTACTATCGAACGTGTACCCTACCGCTGGATCGCCCTGGAGCTGCTCAAACTGGAAAAGATGGGCCTGCCGATAAGCGTCGGGGAACCGTACAAGGCCGCCAATGGCCAAGTAGACTTGGCAGACCTCCACGTAAGCAAACATAATGGTGGGCTCAAGTCGTTGGCCCACAAGATTCACCCCAATCTTTACCCCGGCATCAACCCCGATAACCTGCCCTACTTTGTGCTAATTGCCTGCGTGTCGCACGGCCGTACCCTCATCCACGACTGGATGTACGAAAACCGCGCCATTTACTACACCGAGCTGACCAAACTCGGCGCCCAGATTGAGCTGGCCGATCCGCACCGCGTCTACGTGATGGGCCCTACCAAGTTCTCTCGTGCCGACGTGATCTGCTCCCCTGCCCTTCGCCCTGCCAGCCTGTTACTACTTGGCATGCTGGGCGCCAACGGCATTAGCACGCTGCGCAATATTTACGTCATTCAGCGCGGCTACGAAGATCTGGCCGAGCGCCTGAACAGCCTTGGGGCGCACATCACCATCTTTCAAGATTTATAATCTTGCCTGCTCATCGTAAAAAAGACCAGTTAAACGGTCCTTTTTACGATTGCACCAACAATAAGCAGATGATTGTACGAAAGAGAGCCACTAACATATTGTTGACTTAGAGGTTACTTTATGCTAGAATAGAAGCCAATGGGACATGGGGTTTGGGCTTCCGTATAGTGGAGGTCTACTTTCATGTGCCGTTTTTACTAACTACCAGGAGTAGGTGCGATCTGTGGATCACTACCGTAAAGGAAACCGCGTTATGGGCACTCCCCAAGAGACAGCTTATCCCCTCATCGGCTTAATTGCTTCCAAGAATCCGGTCTCTGCCCTCGAATTGACTGTGCAGTCTTTGTTTCGGGGCGGTTGCTCAAGAGTTGTTGTTGTCAACGATGGTTCCGATGACCCGCAATCACTGCTCATTTTTGATCGGGTTGCGTCAGCCGGAGCCGAAATTATCCACCTGGAAAAGAATGTTGGAAAGTGTGCCGCACTGAAGGTTGGGTTCAAAACTATTCCCCGCCAAAGCCTTATCGTGCAGACAGACGATGACACTCTGGCTGGTGACCTAGCCGGCCCCGCGCGCATGCTACGCGAGCATAAAGCCGACATTGTAGACATCCGCGTTGAAACGGCTCGCACACACTCGCTTCTGGGCTTTGTCCAAGAGCTAGATTACTGGCTTATCAATGCCGTCACAAAGCGCGTGCAGGATTTTCTAAAAGCCCGCCTGTGGATGTCTGGCGCGTCGGTCATGTACAACTATAAGGCCGGTGTTGAATTACTAACGCGCAAAACATATACCATTACAGAAGATACCGAGGGTATGTTCCGCGCTCGCACCAAAGGCTGCACAATCAAGTTCTACAGCAAACGTGATGCGCAATTTATAACCATGGTACCAGAAGACTTCCACGGCTTACACAAGCAGTGGAAACGCTGGACAACAGGTAATGGGCAAGTTATTGGCAGATATGGGTTTGGCGGCGGTAGCACCTGGATTGCTACCATCAATATTTTCACTTGGCTGCAGATATTTGTACCTATAGTCGTTGCCGTTCGTTTCGGCATTGTTTCTACGAGCCTGTGGGCGTTCGGCTGGGGCTTCCTAGCAGGTGTGGTTGGGGCAATACAACTTAAGCGGCCCCGCGTAGCACTAGTGGGCATATTTATGCCATTCTTTACCCTTGCCTGGAATCTCTACGCAATCGTAGGGCTGTATTTGGCCTATCGATACAGCAGGTCTGGCAAAGAGGTCGTTCTTACATGGATATCACCCAAACGTACTACTATTGAAGCTCTGCCTTAGCGGAACAGAGCTCTTTTGGCTTGACAGTGCCAAACATTTTGATTATTAATTGTTTTATTATATAATCTAATCAACTGCTAAACGTTTTAGGATATTGTACATGCGGCGCCTCATACTCTTCTTGTTTACACTGTTGCTTCTGAGCTGGATTAGTTTGCCGGCCTTTTCCAGTACTTTGTATGCAGACGTTACTAATCTCATAGCCAACCCGTCGATTGAGACCCTGAGCGGCGGCCAGCCGACCGGCTGGATGCCAGACAGTTGGGGTACTGGCTCAACTACTTTGTCTGTCGTAGGCGACGCTCACAGCGGCAGCGATGCCCTAAACATTAACACCACGGCGCGTACTGATGGTGATGCCAAATGGATGCCAAATCCAGCGGCTGTCACTAGTGGACAAACATACACTTACTCCGATTATTCTAAAGCCTCCGCCGCCACACAGTTGATTGCGGTCTACACGAATGCTAGTGGAACGGTATCGTATTATTATCTAGCAACTGTGCAGCCGAGCACTGCCTGGCAGGCCAATACCGTCAGCCTGACTGTACCTGCAAACGAGGTAAAGTTGGCAGTGTGGCACATCTTGCAAACCGCTGGCAGCCTGACTACCGACGACTTCAGCCTAACCTCGCAAGCTGTCGTGACACCGCCGCCCACCGGCAATAACCTCATCGCTAATCCATCCATGGAAACAGCCAACGGCTCCTCTCCGGCTGGATGGCAAACTGACAGCTGGGGTGCTAACACCTCTCAGTTCTCGTATACCATTAACGACGCTCACACCGGTGCAGCCAGTACCAAACTTCAAATGACTAGCTACACCGACGGTGATGCCAAATGGTATTTTACGCCTGTTACAGTTCAGCCAAACACCAGCTACACATTTAGTGATTACTACAAATCGACCCTCCCAACAAGTCTGGTAGCCCGCTTTGACAACGGCAGCGGAGCTTACACGTATGCAATGATTGGCACCGTGATAGCTAGCAACAGTTGGAACCAAACAACAGCGACATTCACCACACGGTCCGACACGGCTAAAGTTACCGTTCTACACCTGCTTGCAGGTGTAGGCATCCTACAGACCGATGACGCTGCGTTAACACTTACCAGTCAAAACCAGCCTCCAGATAATCTATTCCCTAATCCATCACTTGAAACCGTAAATCCCAGCAACAACAAACTGCCACTCAGCTGGCAGCACAGCGCCTGGGGGGCTAACACTCCGACGTTTACCTACCTTGCCAACGGTCACAGTGGTAACCACAGTATAAAGACACAGATAACGAGTTACACCAGTGGCTCGGCCTATTGGTACACCGCCCCGCAACCGCTAACCGGCGGCCAAACATACGACTTCACCGACTACTACGAATCGAATGTTATGACTGGAATCGATGCCACTCTGCACATGGCCGACGGCAGCGATCAAGATGTTTACATCGGTTCGGCATTCGAAAGTCCAGCCAGCTGGACCAAGTTTGAGACTCAGTTCACCGCTCCAGCCGGTGCTCAGTCAATCACTTTCTACCACGATATTGCCGGTGTAGGTTATGTAACTACTGACGACTTCAGCTTAAAGCCATTCAACTACCAAGGGTTCAACCGGCCCATTGTTAGCATTACCGACGACGATGGCTATGCCAATTTCTACACCAATGGTCTGCCATTGCTCCAGAAATACGGCCTGTCTTCCACTGCTTACATTATCAGCAGCTACATCAACGCTCCTACTGACTATTTGTCGCTTGCCCAATTGCAAGGCTTGAGTAGCGCCGGCGTTGAAATTGGCTCGCATTCGGTTGACCACTCAGACCTGTCTACGCTGACTGCCACGCAGCAGGACAACGAGCTAAAGAATTCGCAAACCACTCTCCACAATGTGTTGGGCCTGTCCATAACTGACTACGCAGCTCCCTACGGTGCGTACAATCAGCAGATTGTGACCGATGCTGCAAACTACTATCAGACCTATCGTGGCGTCGAGCCTGGCTATAACGGCCGGAACAACTTTGACCCCATGAACCTGCAGGTGCAAAACATCATCGACACCACTACCGTCGCCGACATACAGGGCTGGCTAGCCCAAGCTGCCGCTACCAATACCTGGCTAATTTTGGTGTATCACCAGATAAATGCAGACCCTAGCGCTGGTGAATTCAATACCTATCCAAACGATTTTGACGCGCAGCTCGCCGCCATCAAGGCCAGTGGGCTACCGGTCGAAACAGTTTCTCAGGCCATGGCTGAGCTGACTCCACAGCTTACCAACTAAATCACCCCTCTATCTGTAACCGTCGGAGATATGTACTGTTGTTGTAGTGCCCGTGCCCTACAAATCGGCGTCGTATAGCCATAATGGCACCCCAGCGGCTGCGGCATCGTGGGCAAACGTGGTAAAGACGGCAGTACTGGCGCTATTGTCGGGTTGGCCCTGCCAGTATGACCAGTCGGTAGCTTCACTGACTTTGGATTTATTCTGCGCAAAAAGGTGTATAGCTACACTAAATCCCTGCGCTTTCACCTGCTTCACTTCTTGGAGTACGCCGTTTAACATAGCCTGGCGCTGACTGGGTGATAGCGTAACAGTTTGGCTAGGCTGATTAGTATACATCTGGTTAAACGTACCCGTGTTCACCCAAATGCCATTCACCCCAAGCGCATGGGCAGCTTCGACTGCAAAGTCTACACGCAGATAGGCGCTCGGACTATAAAAGGTGTTGTCCGGCTGGCTAGCTGGGCCGGCCCATGGAAAGCCCTGCAAGCCAAAGCTATCAATCAGTCCCCTTGGTATACCTTGCACGTACGGCACTAGGCTTACAAACCGACCGTCGCCCCAGGTACCACCCACTGGGTAGCTTTCACTGTCGAGCATTATGCTCGCCTGGCTCAATGGAAAGTATTCCTTCTGAAACTGAGCAGTCTTGGTTACGGCTGCAGCGTATATAGTGGGGTCAACTGTGCTCCATTGCGGCAAGTTGCCTTCAGGTATAATCACCCACATTCCCATCATGTCACTGGTTATACCGCTGGCCTGCAATGTCCCGTAGTAAGCCCTTAGAATGGTATCGTATGCACCGCCCGCGAGCTGCGCCAGATCCAACGTACCCGGCTCTAGAAACACTAACGGCGTAACACCGACTTGGCTGTACGCTTTCAGCGTGCTTGCAATAGCATGAGCGCTATCATAAGCCTCTGAGACCGTAGGAGGTATGGAAGTAAAAAACGATGACCGGTCGGCAAGTGCACCACCGCAAAGCTGCTCGTACTGTGCAAGTTTGCGAAGCTCGGGCACCGAGGATGCAGCCAGGCCTGGATGTCCAGATGGAAATACAACACACCCTTCACTGTGCACTTGCACGGCACCACCCTGCGCCCCCGCAAGGATGGGGGTAGCGGTGCCTTTGGGAGGCGGTTTGCTGCTGCCAGACTTGTTAGACGTAGCGCTGCCGCCCTCCTGAGCTCGGCTGAGCGCATGAGGTGCCGCAACCGCTAGAAGCTTTTTGCCAAGCCCCAGTAAACCCGGGGCACTGTGTGGTGCAAAACCTATGCCTATCGCTCCTATAGCTAAAAGTCCGAATAAACTCGCAGTCATATGCAACCTTAGGCGTGCGCGGCGAAGCCCATAGAACCTCGCTCGCTGTCCCAGCCTATATCTCATCTGATGTATATTATATGCTATAAGTTGGCCAGCCAGCAATTTCATTACTTTATTATAAAGCTTATGTTTGCGCCTGTGTACCCTTCTCTGTAAATTACACAGCACTACACCAGGCAGCTGCCCGGCGTATCCTTCGCAATACGCTACTAGTAGACCACTAACGCGGACCAATATAGGCGTAGTAGTTTACCGACTGAATCTTCATAGTCGCGGGCAAACTACTACTGTCAACACCATCGCCAGGGAATTGGGCCGTGTCTTGGCCACCCCAACTACCACCTAGTGCCACATTCAGTACCAAGTAAAACGGCTGGTCATACGGCCACGAGCGATAATCCGCGCCTGGCTGTTTGGCATATGCAAAGTATGGGCTACCATCGACACTTAGTGTCAGCTGCGTGGGAGTCCAGTCGACTTCGTAATCGTGAAAGGCCACATCGTTATCGGGCACCGTAATAGTATTGAAGTAGGTTCGATTAACCCCGTCTTCAGGGTACGCCAAAGAGTGAGCGATGCCATACACTACATGCGGCTGAGTGCCGACCGATTCGGCGATATCTATTTCGCCATCATTTAAATAGCGGCTCTTATCTGACACCGGGCTAAGGCTAGCGTACTTTGGCTGGCTTGGCAGCAGCCAGATTGCCGGCCATGTGCCAACGCCCGTAGGCAGTGTAGCGCGCACTACGATTTTGCCATACAAAAAGTCTTCCTTGCCATTGGTGTCGATGCGGGCAGAAGTGTAGTTAAAACCTTGCTGCGGATCATTAAGGGCCTGCAGCAGCAGATTTCCCCCTTCTATACGTAAGTTTGCGCGGTTATCCGTGTATAACTGGGCCTCGTGATTAGCTTGCGGCACTCCAGTGTAAACGTTAAATATCTTACTGCCAACTGACCCGCTTTTTTGCGATGTGTAATTAAGTGAAAAACTTGGGCAAGCGGCAAAAGGCAAGGCAGTATCGGCCTGGCGGGTTTTGCAGGCAGTCGAAGTGCGTGCAGACACACTAATTATCTTAGGTTTTACCGGCATTTGTTTAACAGCGGCAAGTCTAGCGTGAGATGGTCGCATGAATGCCGGACGCGCTCCTGTTAATAGCATGAGAGACACCGTGCAAGCGATAAGTACGCCCCCTATCCGAACTCCCCACAGAAGCGATTTGACAACATTTTGCAGTACGCGTTTAAGAGAGCGCATCCGTTTGCTTTTAGGGCGAATCCAAGATAGGGGCACACCGGCCCGTCTCAAACCCAAATTCATCATAACGATGTTATTATACATAAAAATAGGCTTTTAGTCAATAATCTTGATCTATAACAAATTCTTTGTGCGCCTGCAAACTGGCTGCATCTGTTAATCCAATCCTTTTGCTGGTACAATTTGGCGAGTACCCAAGATAAGATGCGGGTGTCGTATAGCGGTTATTATCCCAGTTTTCCAAACTGGTGATCGGAGTTCGACTCTCCGCACCCGCACCATAGTGTATTTTTGCCCATGAAATTGTTTTTAGCTGCACCGTTTTCTAGCCGAGTTGATAGCCTGGGCAACGTAGAACCAGCCTATCGTCAGAGTATGGAGCAGCTCATTGCCTCGCTGCGCGAGCACGAGCACCAGGTCTTTTGCGCGCTAGAATATGCCGGTTGGAAGATGGGCGGCCTATCTGCTGCCGAAGAAGAGTTCAAACACGATTTGCAAGAGATCGATGCGGCCGAAAAAATGCTGGTTTTGCTCGAGGAACGGCTGTCGGCCGGTGCACAACTCGAAATAGGCTATGCCTTCGCCAAGAACAAACGGCTCCAAATCTACCAAATCGGCACGCCAGCCTGGAGCAACGCGGCATTTTCCCGGCTCAGCGGCCACGAGATTCGAGCCGTGCAAGACATCGACGATTTTGCCACTCAGGTTATTGCTAATAACTAATCTGTTACAATGGTCTTCAGTTATGGTGCCGCGCCCTGGTAGCTCAGTTGGATAGAGCAGAGGACTTCTAAGCCTAAGGTCGGTGGTTCGAATCCACCCCGGGGCACCACAAAAACTATGGCAAAAACTACACAAACACCTCAGGGCAACGTTATTCAAAGATCGGCCATTCGGCTCGACCACTACCAGCAGCGGCATCACCTGCCCGCGTTTTTATACGCGCTGATCAAAAAATACGGCGACGACGATGCCGGCCACCAAGCAGCGCTCATCACCTACTACGGCTTTCTGTCGCTGTTTCCGATGTTGCTGGTGGGCACCACAGCCATCGACATCGTAGCGCAGCATAATGGAGCGCTGCGGACGCGGCTTATTACCGATATGAACAGCTACTTTCCTATTGTGGGGCATCAGCTACAATCCAGCGTGCACGCCGGCGGCAAGACCGGCTTGGCGCTGGTGATTGGTCTGTTGTTTGCACTGTACGGCGCCCGCGGCATCGCCGATGCGGTGCGTGGTGCGCTCGACCATGCTTGGGCCGTTCCCCGCGTAAAACGCAGTGGCTTCCCCAAAGGCCTGATCAGAAGCCTGGGATTGCTGCTAGGTGCGGGTCTGGGCCTGCTACTCACCACCGGTCTGTCCAGCTACGCCCTGGCAGCATTTGGTCATTCCTGGGCGCTACGCACTGTTCCCATCATTGTGAACGGCGTTTTGCTGTACCTCATTTTTATGTACGTATTCTTGATCGGCACCTCCAGCCGTCACAAGCGCAAGGATGTGCGGCTGGGCGCCATCACCACAGCACTAGGGCTGCTTCTGTTGCAGGCCATTGGCGGCTACCTGATCACCCACCAGCTGCAGAACCTACGCGGGCTCTACGGCCAATTTGCTTTAGTGCTAGCCATTTTGTTTTGGATTTATCTGCAAGCCCAAGTGCTGATGTACGCCATTGAACTGAATGTGGTTCATACCTACCAATTATGGCCACGCAGCCTCACCGGCAAGCCGTTAACGGCGGCCGATGAGACCGCCTTGCGCATGTACGCCGAAAAAGAAGCCCGTACACCCCAGCCGCCGGAAAAGATTCAAGTGAGCTTTCATAACGACCACTTTTAGTTGTCAAACGCGGCTCAGTCCGCTATAATCACCTCTGTTCTGCTCCCCTGTAGCCCAGGCAAGAGCAGCCCTGCAGCCAAGGGAAAAGAGCAGCCAGAGCGGCGGATTTATTCCGACGCCCTGCGTGGCGAGAAAAACCGTAGGTTTGTCTCGATACCAACGTGGCGGAGGTAGCTCAGCTGGTAGAGCGTCGGGTTGTGGTCCCGAATGTCGCGGGTTCGAACCCCGTCCTTCGCCCCAAATTAGAACATAGCAAAAAGACATCGCCTTGCGGTGTCTTTTTGCTATCCGGCGAGCATTACCACACGCGCTGCCAGCAGATCTTACTTACTCCGCTGCACCGCCATGCCCACTTTGGGGATCAACACGTAAAACGTAGTGCCCCTACCCGGACCGCTTTTAAACCATACCTTGCCGCCAAATGCTTCGGTCATCACTTTTACCAAATAGAGCCCGAGGCCCGAACCTGTAGCGTCAACACCCAAAGCATTCTTGGCCCGATAAAAACGGCCAAAAATATGCGCTTGGGCTTCTTTGGGGATGCCGATACCGTTATCGGCCACACTCAGCAGATAGCCGCCGCGCTGGCCACTCAGCCCTACCTCTACACGTCCTTTGCCACGCGGCGTGTAGCGAATGGCGTTGGTAAGAAGATTGTGCGTAATTTGCGACAATACGTTCTCATCTATCGCCACAAGGGGAGAATCTGGCATGGCGGTGAAACTAACAGACACTCCTTTTTCGTCGGCCAGGGGCTGTACATCACGAATGCAGGCCGCGATAACCGGGGGCAATTGCTGCAGGCGAGACGTGATGTTGATACGGCCCAAGTCAATACGTGAGATGTTCAAAATGTCGCCGACCACGTCAATCAGCCGGGCGCTTGAGTTCGTCATATTACGCACCCAGCGCGCCTGTTCGGGGCTGAGGTTGCCAAACATGCCGCCGGTAAGCATTTCGCCGTACACCCGAATAACCGTCAGCGGCGTACGCAGCTGGTGCGATACTAGTGAAATAAACTCATCCTTAGCAGTATCCAGCTGCTTTTGAGCGGTCATATCGAGCAGTGAGCCAATCATGCCAGCCGGTTTGCCATCGGCGTCACGCAGCAGTAAGCCACGGTCGTGTACATAATTGTAGCCACCATCGGCCCGGCGAAACCGATAGTCACACTGCCAGCTATTGGTCTTGCCGGCAAACAGATCGGTAACCTTATTCTCGATCAAAAAAGCATCATCCGGGTGAACATGACTGGTCCACCATTCCAGCGTAGCGACCGTTTTGGTGCGCTTATAGCCATACTGCGTAAAAAGCGCGTCACTCCAAGCAACCGTCCCCGTATCCAGACGCAGTTCATAGACTACATCATTCGTAGCGGCAAAGATAAGCTCGTAGCGCCGTACTCTTTGTTGCAATTCACGCAGCAGCCCGGCGTCGCCGGTTTCAACCGACACGCTGCCTTTCACCACTGGATACGAACGATCCATGTGGGGTATGATAACAAAATAAAGTCGACTATGGGTGTGATTCGATAGCACCAGCAGGGAGTGTGCATGCACCAAAACAAAGTTTTTATCAACGAGGATGGCATCATTGAGATCTGTGTCATCGGCGACCAAACGGTCGACTCGGTACAGGCCATGGGCGATCGCACTATGGTACTCGCTGCCAAGCAAACCGCTGCGGGCAAACCGGCCTTAATCTTGGATAATCTACTACAAATGGGGATGGTGCCGGCTGAAGCGCGCAAGCGCGTGGTCGACTTGGTCAAATCCAATGACTACGATAAGCTGGCCATGCTCGGCAACGATCCGGTGCTGCGTTTTGGCGCCAATCTTATTTTGCAAGCTACCGGCAAGGGCAGCCGCGTTAAATACTTTGAAGATCGTAGCAAGTGTATTGAGTGGCTACTTGGGTAGCTTAGAGGTGGCCAAGCAAGAGGCCGATGAATAGCGGCACGGCTATGTTATCCAGACCAAATGGTGCCACGTTTTCTAGCACCGCCGCGCCGAGCGCGCCGAAGCCGATAAGCGGCCACGCCAACCCGGCAGCGCTCCATAGACTGTACCCCACTAGAATACCAATGGAAGTAACAATAAACGTTGCTGTTCCAACAACGCTTTTATTGTGTCCTAGCAGATGATACTTATTATCACGCCCAAAGCGCATACCAAAAATGGCCGCAAAGCCATCTGCCAAGCTCATTTGCAGCAAGGCTGCTGCGTAGACACCTTTGCTGTGTGTAATAGTCGTCAATAATCCGACCGTGATGGCAAAAAAGGCTTCGCCGTAGGTAGGCCGCTGTACGCTATGGATAGCGTTGAACAGCTTGAAGTAATCAGACAGACCCACCACCACCAAAAAGGCAATGCTCATCCAACGGATGTCGTTCCAGCTCAAAAAAAATGGCCAAAAGGCCACGAACGTACCGACGGTAATGTGCACGAACTTGCGGCCGGCCTCGTTATCGAGCCAGTGCTTGCGCCAACCATGCTCGCTAATAAGCAGCACCGCACCGATAACGATAACACTCAAAAGCAACGACATATTCTTATTGTACGCTCGTGCCAGTAGGAATTATGGTCGGGGTGGCGGGATTTGAACCCACGACCTCAGCGTCCCGAACGCTGCGCGCTACCAAGCTGCGCTACACCCCGATGATGAACTGATGGCTATTTTACCAGAGATAGTACCTGTTATGAAGGAAGGACAAGAAAAATCCGGCCTCGAGGCCGGTTTCTATATGGTCGGGGAGACAGGATTTGAACCTGCGACCTCGCGGTCCCAAACCGCGCGCGCTACCAAACTGCGCCACTCCCCGTTAAGCTAAGGAAAATAACAGTGGTGATTATACGGGAAATGGGCTGATTTTACCAGACCTTGCGGATATGCTCGGCTGCGGTGGCTTTACCGGTTGCATCGTCAATGGTCACTAACAGCGCATTGAACTGGCTGCGGCCGGCGATTTCGAGCTGGTTGCGGGTCTGCAGGCCATCGCGCCAGCGCGGCAGTACGCTTTCGAATGTCACGCCAAGCGATGAATCCAACGAGCCGCACATGCCCACGTCGGTAAGGTGGGCCGTGCCTTTTGGCAGAACTTCGGCATCGGCTGTCGGCACATGCCAGTGGTCACCAATCACCGCACTCACCCGCCCGTCCAAGTAGTAGCCTACGATCACTTTCTCACTGCTGTAATCACCGTGAAAGTTTACTACCACCGCGTCTCTATTGTCCGGACTTTCACGGGCCAGAATCTGGTCGATCTTTTGGAGGGGGTTTTCAATCTCGCGGTCGGCATGCCGCCCCACCACATTCCCCAGGACACTCACCACCAGGATGCGTTTACCGTTAATGGCAGCGTACTTATAGCCGGGGCCCGGACAATCCGGCATATTGGCTGGACCGATTACAGGTTCATTGGCATCTTCCAACAACGGGAAGATCTCGGGCTTGTCAATCGTATGGTCACCGCCGCTCAGCACATCTACGCCCAGCGATCGCAAGCGGTGATAATCGGCCACACTCAAGCCCTTGCCGTCGCTGACGTTTTCGCCCTGGGCAATCACCACATCAACGCCCCGCTCTGTTCGCAAACCCGGCAGTATCTTTTCCACGGCCGCTACTCCCATATCACCCATCACGTCACCTATGTACAAAATCTTCATACCTTTAGTATAGGTGATGCGGCCCCATAATTAGTCGATGCGATAAAAATTGGTCTTGACGAGCTTGATGAGTGGTTCCCACATTTGCTTGGCCTTTTTGTGCGTCAGTGTACTGAGCTTGACCAAATTGAGCACTAACATGGTCAATCCGGTGCATAACAGCGCTCGTACGACGTGCAGAATAAACAGATCGGAAGCTTGGATCAGCAAAATAAAGCCAAGTGTGATAGAGAACAGGATGAGCATAATGTGCCATTCGTTGGCAAAAACTTTGCCGCCCATCAGCATGTTAAATGTCGTACGATTTTGCTGATTTGCAACAATGCTTTTCAGTACTTCGTCGACCTGCGCCTTGTGTTTACCCTCGTAGTCTACACAGTACGTGATGAGCGCTTCGTATTGTTTCTCGCCACCATTTATACCGCCGTGGTCGAGCTTGATATGGATATAGTCTTCGATCATGCCCTGCAGCTTGTCGTGTAAGTCGTCGGGCAGCTTCTTGAGGCTCAAGACCATACTAAATAGCGCGTTCGCCTCGCTACGGACGCTCTGGTGCAAGGCGTCGATACGGGACTTTTGAGCACCCAAGATAGGCGAGATATAAAAGCCGTACAGAAACGAGTTGACCGAAAAAAGCGCCAGCGCGCCAGAATCAAACTTCTGCTGGGGCAGAAGGTACGACAGCAACAAAAACAGACCAAAAAAGATCCAAAAATAAGTGCTGAGGCGGATTTTTGTTAGCAGCAGGTCTTTCATGTGGTTTTATAGGAACGCTTATGCTTATTTAAGCACAGTCAATAACAAAGCCAAACCGGCTGATCTACCGCACGGTTATAAGCTGCTGGCAAGGTAGCCTGGAAGCGGCACCCCAAACGTTGCTTCGTGGATATAGCCAAGCGAGTCCTTGGCCTTCATGCCCGGATACTGCGCCTACTAACCTACTTGGCGAACTCGATTGCCCGGGTTTCGCGGATGACATTGACCTTGATGGTACCCGGGTAGTTCATGCTGGATTCAATCTTGGTAGCAATGTCGCGGGCCAAGCGAATGGCGGTCAGGTCATCGACCTGCTGCGGTTTTACAAAAACGCGGACTTCGCGGCCGGCGCTGATGGCGTAGGACTTTTCGATGCCGGTAAAGCTATTGGCGATGTTCTCTAGATCCTTCATGCGCTCCACGAAGTTTTCGGCGCTGATGTTGCGGGCACCGGGGCGACTAGCGCTGATGGCATCACAAACACGAACAATCAGAGCTTCTACACTAGTAGCCTCGACGTCGTCGTGGTGTTGTTCGGCGGCTAGGGCGACTTCTTCGGGCGCACCGTATTTGCGCAGCATCTCACCGCTGATATGGTGGTGCTTGCCCTCCATTTTGTGGGTCAGTGCTTTGCCCAGGTCGTGCACGAGCGCCGCATATTTGGCGATTTTTACGTTAGCACCAATTTCTTCGGCGATAATGCCGGCTAGGTGCGCCATTTCGGTAGAGTGTTTCAGCACATTCTGACCATAGCTGGTGCGGTATTTGAGCTCGCCGAGCAAGTGCAGGACTTCCTTCGGTACACCAATAACGCCGACTTCACGGGCCGCATCCTCACCGGCGCGTACCACATCTTTTTCGACGTTCTTTTGGGCTTTCTCCACCACTTCTTCGATACGACCAGGGTGTACCCGCCCGTCTTTGAGCAGCAGCTCAAGCGCCTGACGGGCGACTTCGCGGCGAACCGGGTCAAAGCTGCTGAGCACGATATAGCCCGGGGTGTCATCGACCATGATATCGACGCCAGTAGCGCGCTGGAGCGCCTGAATGTTACGGCCTTCTTTGCCGATGATACGGCCTTTCATCTCTTCGTCCTCCAGCTTGACGCTGGTAACGGTGCGTTCGGCAGTAACTTCACTCGCCATACGCTCCATGGCGGTAGCGATGACCAAGGCGGCTTCTTCTTCGGCGTTGTCTCTCGCTTCGTTCTGCAACTTGGCCACCAAACCGGTCAAGTCATGACGAATGTCCCGCTCGGTCATCTGCATCAGCTTTTCGGCCGCTTCTTTCTTATCGAGCTTGGCGATTTTTTCGAGCTTTTCCTGCTGTTTGGTTCGGATATCGCGGATCTCGTTTTTGAGCGCCTCAACTTCGTCTTCGCCGGTGCGCAGTCGTTCGGTGCGCTTGTCTAGTTCATCGAGTTTTCTATCGAGCGCCGATTCGCGCTGGACCAATCGGTTCTCGAGGTCTTTCAGCTCGCCACGCCGGGTTTTTTCATCGCGCCGAGCTTCTTCGGCGATGCGGTTGGCTTCGTCGCGCGCATCCTGCGTAATCTTGGTGGCCTCTTTTTTGGCTTTGGCCAGCTCTTTTTCGACACGATCCTCATCGGCCGCGTGTTTTTGTTTTGTCATATAAGTACTGCCGCCGTAGCCCGCACCTAAGCCAGCCACAGCAAGTAAAACTGCAAGTAGTACCATGTTTGTTCCTTTCTGTCTCTACAGATCGGCGGAGTGGACAATCGCTTTCACTTCTCTAGTTCACTCGAATGCCAGTCTGAATATCAAATAAAATAAATCGTAAAACCCTGGATTGTCCCAAAACAACAAATCCTGATTAAATAATACGCTTGCCCGGGCCAGGGCGTCAAACATAGCTATTATTTTTTGGGTGGTGTAACGTGCGCCTCGGCGCCGTAAAAGGGTAGCGCCAGTTTGTCTGTCTCGCCCTTTTCTAGCCGACCGATACCGGTTTCGAGCCAGTTGGGGTCTTGAGTGGCCACCACGGGGAGATCATAGCTGTACGCCAAAGCGTTGGCCACGGTCAGGCCTATCCGCAAGCCCGTAAAGCTGCCCGGCCCCTGGTAGCAAGCCAGTCCCTGAACATCGGCCCAACTTTTGTGTTGGCCTTTGAGCAGGGTTTCGATCTTGCGATGCAGTGTCTCGGCCAAGGCCCGGTGGGCAGTCCACACCTCATAGGCCAATTGGGCTTGGCCGTCGTAGAGACCAATCTCGGCCTCCAGTTTGTCGGTGCGAATGGTAAGAATGATCATACCAAGCCCTCCAGTAAATAACTGAGCTCATGAGGATAGTCAAAAGTTAGGGCACGAGTATCGTCACCAGTGCGGGTAAGCTGCACCGTCAGGTGGTAACGCGGTAAGACGTCTTGCACCACATCACCCCACTCTACTACGCAGACGTACGCTGGGTCGCCAATGAACTCTGCCAACTCATCGGCCACGATACCACCTTCATCCAACCGGTAAAAGTCAAAATGCTCGATGGTAAACTGCGCTGTCTTGTATTCACGGCTCAGAGTAAAGCTCGGACTGCCCACTTTGTCGGCACTGCCGGCGCCGCGGGCCAGACCACGGGTGAGCGTGGTTTTGCCGCCACCGAGGTCACTAACGAGCTCAATGACCTCACCACCCCGGAGATTAGCTCCGAGCCGCTCGCCTAAAGCTTCGGTCTCGGCGGAGCTCATACAATTTATTTGCAAGGTCATGCCGGTACTCATATATCCCATATCCTACCGCGAGTATGCCGATGGCGGCAAGCACCAGCGGATGGATAGGAGCGGGCGTGGCTTGCAGATTGGCAGCACCACCGTTGCCGGTAGTGGTAGTAGCGCCCTGAACATGACCAGCGACGGTTTTACCGCCAGACTTAGCCTTGGCACTGGCTACAGAGCTGCTGGCCGGTTGTTTGACAAGATTTGCCGCATTCGGTGTAGGGTTAGCGGTCCAGTACCACTTGTCATCAGCCAGCACCCAGGCCTGGCCATCTTTGGCTGCGCCATAGCTGTCAGTTTGGGACAGCAGATTACCAAATGGGTCAAGCAGAGCCGCCTGGCCGCTCGTATTGCTAAGGGTCAGCCCGGTATCGGCCGAATAGAAGGCGGTGAAGCTTTTGGGCGGCAGCATGGTTTCGTCTGGGAATACAAAACTGTGCTTGGTAGTTGTGCCCGTTTGGAGCGTGAAGCCACTGAGATCAAACGACGTCGTGGCTGAGTTGTAGAGCTCAATAAACTCATCGGTGCTGTCTGTGCCGGTACCGTCGGGGTTAGGCAATAGCTCGGTGATTTGCGGGGCAGCCAAACCGATATCTGCCGCCGGCAAGGCTGGAGTACTGCTAGTACTTACGCCAAGGCTTACCACGGTCGCGGGAGGTTGTTCGCCAACCGAAAGCTGGTTGCCCGGATTGACGATGGTTTGCGTGCCCACGGTGCCACCAGATTGCACCAGCTGTAAACTGCAAGCATTGTTGGGGTCTGGCCGTACCGGCTGCCAAGCATTTGCACCCGAAGTCTGGACCGGTAACTGCCGCAGCCAAGTGATGCTCATACTGCCGCCGCTGTTCGGAACGGTGACAGTGCTGCCTGATGGCGACACGGTCAAGACATCATTGCCACTAGTGGTCTTCTTGGACCAGCCCGCATAATCGGTCACGATTGGGCTTACGAGACTACCGGGCGTTGTTTGCGGTGGTAATTGTAGTAGCTCTACAAAGCCAGAGGTGGTACTAAAGCCCAGTGATACCGTGTCAACCGTCACCTGGTAGCAAATGGTAGCCGTACCGTCGCTCAGCATGTAGTACTGGTTGGGCAGTATTGTACCGCTCAGTGGAATCAGCTTAGTGCTCGTGGCCTTGGTTAGGTCATTGTTATTGAAATACTCTAGCTCAAAGCTGCTGAGGTTAACGGCCGTAGAAGTTGGGTTATAGAGAGTAAAGAATTGGCCATCGTTGGTAGTTACTTTGAACTCGCTGATAACAAGCTGGGGCGTGGTTGCACCCTCGGCCGTCGTTACCGCGCTGCGCTGCACAGCAAATTGCATCGTACCCACCAGCAGCGCCATTCCCACCCGCATAACTGTTTGCATGCGGATTCGCATTCGTCGTCACCTCTCTTGAATAATCTTACGTAGCTGCAAGTTTACTGAAGCCCTCGCTAGGCTGCAACCCAAAATCCAACCTGTTTCAGACCGAGTTAATATTCGCTACACGTTGTCGGGTGCCCTAACCTCGGCGTATACTGAAAGCTATGTTGCAGTTAAGTGACGCGCTTATAAATCGTCCCGTTATGAGCCTTCGTACCGGCCAGCAGATCGGTACAGTCACGCAGCCCATCATCAACCCCAATAACCTAAAAATCGAGGGTTTCTACTGCGAAGATAAGTTTGAAAAAGAGCCCAGAATACTACTCTACCAGGACATTCGCGACATTATTGCCCAAGGCTTTGTAGTGGACGATCATGAGGTACTTACTTCCCCCGATGAACTCGTGCGGCTGAAGGATATATTGGCAATCAATTTCACACTCATTGGCAAGCCAGTTGTTACCACCGCTAAAGAACATGTCGGTAAGGTCAGCAATTACGCTACCGAGCTGGAAACGATGTACATCCAAAAGATTTACGTTTCCCGGAGTGTGTTTAAAAGCTTCGGCACGAGTAACCTCGGTGTCGATCGGACTCAGATCAACGAGATCACCGACCGGCAGATCATCATTAACGAGCTCCTCAAGACAGCACCAGCCGGTGCCGGCGCCATCGCCTAGGCGTTATAGCGCATCCTGACCGTCGTGCTTTAACGCTGTTTTGACCGCATCATACCCAAACCCCTGCCCTACCAAGTAGCGCATAAGCTTTAGATTGTCCTGATAGCGGCTTTGTTTACGCTTACGCTCGATCAGCTCGCGCAGGACTGCGGCTTCGCTGGTCTGGTCGGCTGCCAGTACCTGATTGATGATGTCATCGGCCACACGCTTCTGGCGCAGCTCTTGAACTAAGCGCCGCCGGCTAACTGGCTTGAGCAAACGGCGGTTACGCACCCAGGCTTCGGCAAATTTCTGATCGTCTACCAGGCCAAGCCCCGTCAACCTATCGAGTATTTGTTGATTGAGCGCCGCATCATAACCTTTGCGTCGAAAATAATCAGTCAGTTCAAAGCGGCTGCGCATCCGACGAACAACATAGGCGAGCGCTAGGCTATAGGCCTTGTCGTCGGCCGACAGCTTCTTGTAGGTTTTGAGCTGGACCGCATCCAATTCTTGGCCGACGTACAGTTTCTCGTTTAGCAGCACATCGGCACTCAGGCTAAACGCATAGTTCTGGTCAACGTAAATGGAGTAGCGACCAGCGCGTCTAACTTGCTGTTGGATTGCAGTTATATTCATACCGTAAGCGCACGAAACCTGTTATTCCCAGGTCCGGCTCTGGTTCTTATGCTCGCGCAGAATAAAGGCCTGTTCTAGGTCGAGATTGAGCTGATTGCATATATCGAGCAGGATGGCGAAGACATCGGCAGCGGCGTCACCCACACTTTCGGTAGTCACATCGGTAGCCTGTGCCAGGTGAGCATTTTTGCGGGCCGCCAGAGCAAATTCGCCCGTTTCTTCAAGCAACAGCATAAACTTCTGACTGACGGTTTCGTCATCAAAGCCGCGCTCGGACATCACCTGTTTGATATAGCGCTGAAAGGCAGCTAGGGTAGCATTTTGGGTATCGTTCGCGTCTGGTGCCGCCATTATTCCCATCGCCTTTGCTTGTTAATTTCTTCTTTGTCGCGTAGGGCGGTTTCTAGATCAATACCCAGGTGATTGCATACGCAGATCAGCATCCAGAATACATCGGCTGCTTCATGCTCAATCGCTCCAATAGTCGAGTCGGTTGCAACAGGCGCACGACCTTCATGCTTGCGGAGTGCTTTAGCCAATTCGCCGACTTCTTCGGTGAGCAAGATGAAGGAATCTTGTAACGTTTCCTTGTCAAAGCCCCGGTGCTTCACAACTGCCGCCATGTAAGCCTGAATCTCGGCTAGCGTGGGGTTGGCTGCGAGCACCGGGTGGTCAGCCATCGGTTATTCCTTGGCCGAAGCCTCGCGAACCTTCTTCGCGATTTCGTCTTGTACTTTGGGGTTGTCTTGCAGATAGGTCTTGGCAGCTTCGCGGCCCTGGCCGATTTTCTCGCCGTTGTAGGCAAACCAGGCGCCGGCTTTTTCGACGATGTTATGGTTGACCGCTAAGTCTAAGATGTCGCCCGAGGTACTAATGCCCTGGTTGTACATGATGTCAAATTCGGCCTCGCGGAAGGGTGGTGCAATCTTGTTCTTGACCACTTTGACTCTGGCACGGTTGCCGATGACGGCGTCGCCCTGCTTGATTTGGCTGATGCGGCGGATGTCCATCCGCACGCTGGCGTAGAACTTCAGCGCATTACCACCGGTGGTGGTTTCGGGGTTGCCAAACATCACACCGATCTTCATGCGGATCTGGTTGATGAAGATAACCGTGGTTTTACTGCGGCTAATGACACCAGTCAGCTTACGGAGCGCCTGGCTCATCAGCCGGGCCTGCAAGCCCATTTGCGGATCGCCCATGTCGCCTTCGATTTCAGCGCGCGGGACTAGCGCAGCCACCGAGTCAACCACAATTAGGTCAACAGCACTGGAACGCACCAGTGTTTCAGTGATCTCTAGTGCTTGTTCGCCGTTGTCCGGCTGGCTGAGCAGCAGGTTTTCTACGTCCACACCAATACGCTTGGCATAGGCAGGGTCCAGGGCGTGCTCGGCGTCAATAAAGGCTGCGGTGCCACCTTTTTTCTGCACTTCGGCAATCGCGTGCAGCGTCAGCGTAGTTTTACCGGAGCTTTCGGGACCATAGATTTCAATAATACGACCTCGGGGAATGCCGCCGCCGAGTGCTAAATCGAGCGACAAGCTGCCCGTGGGCGTGGTTTCAACATTGACGGTGTGGGCTTCACCCAATTTCATGATGGAGCCCTTGCCAAACTGCTTTTCGATGGTCTCTAGGGCCAGGCCCAAGGCCTTGGTTTTACCGTCGGTTGCGCCAATTGGATCGGCTGATGCGTCTACCTTCGGTTTGTCGGTTGTTTTTGCCATTACTCTACCCTCCTTCGTCTGCGGCCAAACCTTATGCGGCTTGCCTGTTACATAAATATTGTACCGTTGGTATAGCAAACCCACAACGCTTATGCCAAATACAGTTTTTATTTGGGAGGACGGACCTCCCAAACGATTTTTATGCTTCGATATCGTTGGCTAATTCATGTTTTAATATGTCAAGCATCTGCTTGTGAGAAGTGTAGTCCTCTGCAAATCTTAAATACTCATCGCTCGAATTGAACATACTAAGTATTCGCTTGGGTCGAATCCATGTCTCTGAGGACTGTTGCAAAAAGTACTGCAAGCTGGAGTGCTCATAGCTACGCCACTGCCTTGGATTCAAATGAATATAGCGAGTGATGTGCTGCAGGTAGGCGTCATCGGCTATCAGAGAAGCTTTATAGCGCGTCTCAAATAGCGAGCCGGATCGGTGATATTGCTTATTAAAATAGCGGCTATAACTGGTGAGCAGACTGCGCATCAGCGACGCCATCGCTCCAGCCTGGTGCTGATAGAGCAGTAGATGAAAGTGGTTTGGCATCAGACAATAGCTGATCAACTCCACCTTGTTGTAAAAGTTTGGATACGAGACGCCATACGGATCATGCACCTCTTCGGCGGACAAATAGCGCTGCAATAACGCCACGAAATATGCATAGTCTGCCGGCAAGGCAAAGATTTTGCCTTTACTGTTCCCTCGTGCATAAACGTGATAGAAGCTTTCGGGGGCATCCAGTTTCAACACATTGCGACTCGGCATAGTTTTATATTACACCACAAAAGCAAGGCTTGGGAGGTCCGTCCTCCCAAACTATTTATCATGGTTATGGTTTTCGGGTATACTTTATGGTAACTATGCGCATATCTGATGACTTGGTGGAGAAGTTGCTGACTGCGACCGGAAAATTTAGCTACGACCAGCTGAAGGCTCTCCGCGAACAAGAAAAGTCCGAAAAGAAACCACTGCAAGACATTGTGGTAAACACCAACGCCATCACTGAAAAAGACCTGACCAAACTCTACGCCGCCGAGATTGACGTCCCATTTGTGGAACTAAACGCCAAGGAGCTTCACAAAGAAATCCTCAAACTAATTCCCGAACGCATTGCCAAGCAGTACCGCGCTGTCGCTTTTGACGTGGATCAGGATGGTGTGGTGTTCGTGGCCATGGAAGACCCCGATGATGTACCAGCCATTAGTTTCTTGCAGAAGCAGCTAGGCCAGCCGGTGCGTGTGCATGTGGCCACAGCCAGCACCATTCAGATGGCACTCGATCAGTACAGCGACACCAATGTCGGTACCGAGCTCGCGAAAGTAATTGCTGTTGAAACGAAAGACGAAGACGATGAACCGATCGATGAGAAAGATGTGGCCGAAGATTCGCCCATCGCTCAAACGGTAAACCTGATCATCGACTACGGTGTCAAAGCCGGTGCCAGTGACGTCCATATCGAACCACGGGAGAACTTTGTACTGGTACGCTACCGCGTGGACGGTATTTTACGCGAAGCCAACAAGCTGCCGCGTAAAGTCCTAAACAGTCTGATCAGTCGTATCAAGATTTTGGCTAATTTAAAAATCGACGAGCACCGCGCGCCACAGGACGGCCGCTTTAAGATCTCAGTTAATGACCATATCTACGCCCTGCGTGTTTCCACACTTCCCATCGTGGACGGTGAAAAAGTGGTGATGCGTATTTTGGACGAATCGAGCAAACCTGCCACCTTGGAAGAATTGGGGTATTGGGGTGAGGCGCTGGCGTCCGTGCAGCATGCCATCATCCAGCCGCATGGTATGGTCCTGGTGACCGGTCCGACTGGCTCGGGCAAATCTACCAGTCTGTTTAGCATTCTTAGCATGCTCAACAACCCGGGCGTCAACATCAGCACGGTAGAGGACCCGGTGGAGTACCGCGTGATTGGTGCCAACCAGACACAGGTCAACCCACAAGCTGGGATGACATTTACGAGCGGCCTAAGAGCGCTACTGCGCCAAGATCCCAACATCATCATGGTGGGTGAGATCCGCGATGGTGAAACCGCCGATCTGGCTGTGCAGGCCGCCCTAACCGGCCACTTGGTGTTTAGTACGCTCCACACCAACAATGCCGCCACTTGCCTGCCACGCTTGCTCGACATGGGTATTGAACCGTTTTTGATTGCCAGCACCGTACGAGTCGTGATTGGCCAGCGCTTGGTCCGAAAGCTGTGCCCGGATTGCCGCCAGCAGTACGTACCGGATTCGGCTCAGTTGGGCCAAATCAGCAAGTCGTTCAGAATCACAACCACCGAGGCTATGAGCCGCCTCCACAAGCTGGAAGCCGAGGCACTCGCCGCTGGCATCGGCGCCAAAGGCACTACCAAAGCCAGTGAGGCTACCGCCGAGCTTGCCACCACCGAAAAGATCATTAGCCGGCTCTGGAAGGCCAACGAAGAGGGCTGCGACAACTGCAACCACACTGGCTACCGCGGCCGCATGGGTATCTACGAGGTGCTGACCAATAGTAACCACGTACAACAACTTATCATTGCCACTGCACCGAGTGATAAAATCGAAGCACAGGCAGTTGACGAGGGCATGGTTGCCATGCAAACCGACGGGCTGGTAAAGGCGCTGCGTGGCCAAACCACCATCGAGGAAATCTTACGCGTTACCGCTGAAAGCGAACAGTAGTATGCAGTTTACCTATAAAGCACTCAAAAAAGACGGCACGCCCAGTAGCGGCACCATCGACGCGGCCGACCGCACCGCCGCCATGAGCACCCTGACACGCCAAGGTTTGCACCCGCTGACAGTCAAAGCCGGCGCCGGCGGCAAGGGCTGGAACGGCCAAATCACCATCGGCAATTTTGGCAAAAAGGTCAAAACCACCGACCTCGTGGTCTTTACCCGTCAGTTCTCGACTATGATTTCCGCCGGCGTACCCTTGGCTCGCGGTCTAACCACGCTCCAGGAAAGCCCGAACACCCCATATTTCCGCGAGGTCTTGGCCGGTGTCACCAAAGATGTCGAGAACGGCACACAGCTGGCCGATGCCTTCGCCAAGTTCCCAAACGTTTTTGACGAAGTGTTTGTTAACATGGTGCGAGCCGGCGAAGAGGGCGGCATTTTGGACGAGATCCTGAAGCGGCTAGCCCTTCAGGTAGAACTAAATGCCAGCATCAAAAAGAAGATCAAGGGTGCTATGACCTATCCGACAGTCATCCTAAGCGTCACTGTTATCGCTTTCTTCGGCATCATGCTAGTTATCATGCCCAAAATCGCCAAGATTTTTAACGACCTGGGCGGTCCGGGCGCGCAGCTGCCAATCTATACGCGCGTCTTACTGACGTTCAGCCACCTTTGCCAGAAATATGCCATCTTCATGATTCTAATTGCGGGCGCCATTGGCTACCTGGTGCGGCGCTATATCAGAACGCCGAAGGGCAAATATCAGTTCCATAATTTGATGCTGCATATGCCAGTGGTAAAAACCATCATCACCAAAGTAGCGATCGCCCGTTTTTCACGTACTTTTTCTTCACTGATGGCAGCTGGCGTCGGCGTGCTTGATTCCCTGGCTGTAACTGGTGGTGCTATTGGCAACAAAGTGATTGAGAAAGAACTGGCCCACGCCGCACAAGAGGTTAAAAACGGGCGGCAACTGTCCGATGTACTAGCCGAGAGCCCGCATTTTCCGCGCATTGTCTCGCAGATGTTGGCCGTAGGCGAGGAAACCGGCAAGACCGATGTGGTACTGGTGAAAGTAGCCGACTTTTACGAAGAAGAGGTAGGAACCACCATTGATAGCCTGGCATCCATCATCGAACCGGTTATGATTATCTTTATGGGCGCCGGCGTGGGCCTGATTGCAGCCAGTGTGATGGGCCCGATTGCCAACCTTAGCACCCACATCCACTAGGGTTATACACAACGCTGCGGCTTCGGCCTTGACGCGTTGATGCTTACGGTTATAATGGGCGGTAGGCTTACAGGTTATACCTGCCATAAGTACGTTTTCAAAAATTATAAATAGGAGGGTGGGCCCTTATGGTTTCACTAAAAGGCAAGAGAGGCTTCACAATCGTTGAACTCTTGATTGTTATCGTCGTCATCGCAATTTTGGCGACTCTGGTTATCGTGACTTTCACTGGTATCCAGCAAAAGGCGCGCGACAGTCAGCGCCAAACAGATATTAACGCACTAGACAGCCACATTGAGGCCTTCTTTGCATCAAACGGCTACTACCCAACGCTGAATGACCTGCAAACTGGCAGCTGGGTCAGCGCCAACCTGAAGGGCCTCGACCCACAGGCCCTGCTCGACCCCAAGGCAGCACCAACCGACACCATTGCCGGAACTGCGACTTCTAGCGCGTACGGCTACTCGACTACTGGTTGTACTACCACCAGCCCGAGCAGCAGCACCAACCAGTGCACCGCTTTCACTCTGACTGCAGACCTGGAAGGTAACAGTACTCCGTTCACCAAGAGCAGCAACACCTAAAGATAGATTGTTGCTTACAAAAACAGGGTCCAAATGGACTCTGTTTTTGTATAATAAGCATAAGCATGAAAGTACGTCTGCGTAGGCGGTTGGATGAACGAGGCTTTACGGCCGTTGAGTTCATGGCAGCCTGTGTGGTGTTAGGCATCATTGTCATCGGCCTTGTGGACGCCTATACGTCCATCCGGCGGTCATATGTAACCGCCCGCCAACTCAACGAGATTTACACCGTGCTCAGCGCCTGCCCAGAGGTAGACCGCGCCCTGGAATTTGACTCGCTGTCGTCCACCAGCAACTGTTACCCAAACAACAGCTTTCCGGCCGAAAACGGCGGCCCGGGCACCATCACCTACACTCCCAGCCTAACCGTTACCAATACCTCGGCCCTCGGCAGCTCCGACCCACTCAAGAGCATCCCCGATTCCAAAGTCGTCAACATTAGTGTGGGCTTTCCGGCGCCAAACGCCAGTGCACCAGCTCTGCAGCTGCGAATGCTGATTACGCGAAACGGGATTGGTCAGCTCTGATGCATCTCTTGCTCCCCAAACACTACAAGCGGCCGGGTAAACAGCCGTTGAATGCGGCCGGCTTTACTCTGGTAGAGCTGATCGTGGTAATGGTGCTGACACTATTGTTCTCGGGGCTGATCATGAGCTTTTTCCTTGATCTGTGGGGCAGCACGGCAACGCTCGAAAACGATAGCGAAACATTCGTGGGGCGCGAAGATGCCGGCGATGCACTGCGTGATGTCTTTAACTCTGCCAGCGGCCTTATCAACCAAAATGGTATTGCCGACACTTATACCAACAATCCCGACCCGGGCAACGCAACCGGTAACTACTGGCTGATCTTGCACGCCATCCCCGGCACTACCGCGATGCCCAGCAGCGGCACCACTCCTGTCCTGTACTTTCAAGCCCCGAGCGTAACGAGCTCCCGAGTCTTCATCATGAACGGCACGCAGCCCTACCAGGACAATTTTGTGCTGTACTTAGACGGCAGCACCAAAAGCCTGATGCTGCGCAGCCTGGCCAACCCCAGCGCCAGCGGCGACCGCATTACCACCAGCTGCCCGCCGTCACAGGCCAGCGCCAGTTGCCCAGCCGATAAAACCATCGTTAAGGACATTGCCTCGGTGAGCGAACGCTACTTTTCTCGTTCCGGTAACACACTAGATTGGACATCTATCACCGACCCGTTGACAGGCAGCTATATTGGCCCCGACTTTCCGTCAGTGGAGGTACTGGAGCTAACGGTAAACCTCCACCGCAATTCGGTACTCCATGGCGGCACCAACACCAGTAACGAAACGATAATACGCGTGGCATTTAGGAATGGGTAAAGATATGAAACACAACACACCGGCAGCTCTCACCAAACAATCCCGGGGCTCAATCCTGGTGACCATCTTGGTACTGATGATGTTTTCGACCAGCCTGCTAGTCGGTCTCGACATCCTTGCCAACGCCAATTTGTTCCGGGCTCGTGGCCGCATCTTTTTGCTTCAGGCGCAATATAGCGCTGAGTCGGGCGCCGATGCTGCCATCGCTACGCTAAACAGCGGCAACACCACCTACACCGGCACCACCAGCGACGTTCAGGTACTCTCTGCCACCAGCTACAAAGCAACCTACGGCACCACCGTTACTACCGGCAGTAGCGACAAACAGCGCATCATTGTAGCCACGGGCAAAGTCTACGTGCCCGCCAACGCTACCTCACCGACCTATACGCGCAAAATTCGCGTTACCACCGAACGTAGCTCCACCGAAACTGCTTCCTCCGTACTCAGCCGCAACATCATAGAGATCGCCAGTGGTGTTAAGAACGTCTACGCCCGCGATATCTACGCCAACGGCTACATCGACATGGCAAAGAACACCACCAACCTCGTGGCCGAGAATGTCACCGTGGCCGGTAAGAACACCGGGTCGGGCAACTGCTCAATTGGAGGTTCCGGCAACTTGGTCAAGCCCGCCAGCTTTTCCGATCCAACCCAGACCAAAACCAACATCATCGTAGCTTACAACAACTGCGTGTCTCCGCCGGGCAACACCAGCAACAGCAACTTCAACGTCTCCGCCAACAACACCAGCATATCTACTGTCCAGTCTACCTACATCCCGTGGAGCCAGTTTATGGATTCCAGCTATCAGAATTCTCCCAGCGGCTGTTCCGACTGGACCAGCGGCGCCTCACCGCGCAGCATCCCCAGCACCGGCAATACCAAGAAAACCCATTACCCTGATAGCGGCAGCAATATCTCAAGCAGCTGTGGCACCAGTGGCGACCTTAGCCTTGGCTCGGCTACCTACGTTCTGCATGATAACGTCCACATTCGGGCCAACCTGTGCGCGTCCAGCGCTTGCACCCCCACCTTCACTAACCCGTCGAGCAGCGTCGTGTATGTGTTCGTGGAGGGCACCATCAACTTTACCTCAGTTACAACCACCGGCGGCAGCGGACCGATCGTATTCATCACCTACGGCGCCGATCCTGCCTCCAAAACCGGATCGTGCCCATATGGCGGCTCAATCTACATTGGTCAGCAAGGCAGTAGCAGTGTCAGCGCTCCGGCAGCCTACTTTTTGGCGGCCAATGGCCTGTGCGTCGACGGCACCAAATTCTCGTCCAGTCCGGCCTTGGGTGGGGTAGGTGGTAAAAACATCTATATTGCTTCTAACCCGAGTACCCCGCGCGACCTAACTCTCGACCCCAGTTTCCCCGTCAGCTCCATTCCGATTGACCTGTCGTGGCGCGAATCGGGCTATGAACGTCTGTAATACAACACCGAGGATATGGTATGATACCTCTAAGAAAACGCTTATGCTAAGATGGGCAGCACGTGAAGCACACAAAGACATTACTGTTCGAAGATAAACCGCTGTTTGGCCTGGATATTGGCCATGGCAACGTGCGGGTAATGCAGCTGCACCACGGCAAAGGGCGACCGCATTTGGTCGGCTACGGCGAAACCACCTTCGACCCGAAGGCCATGGCCGAAGGAGTCATTGTCGAACCTGAGGTTGTAGCCAAGGCTATCCAGGAGCTCTTCAAGCACCATCTGGTGGGCGATATCACTACCAAGCGTGTAGCCGTAACCGTACCAATCGCCCGCGCTTTTACCCGCTCTATGGAAGTCCCAGACCTTAGCGATAAAGAGTTAGCCGAAGCAGTTCAGAACGAAGCGGAGCAATATATCCCGGCCGCCACCGAAGACCTCTATCTCGATTACACCCGTGTCAGGACCACCAGCGGTAAAACTGCCGTGTTCATCGTGGGCATGCCCCGTAAGATCATTGATTCGTACGTTACCTTATCGCGGCTACTCGGCCTGGAAGCCGTCATGATGCAAACCTCCATTGGTGCCGGCGCTTACCTATTCTCCCGTGATTCGCAGAGTGATATTCCATCAGTGTTGGTCGATTTCGGCAGCGACAGCGCCGACATCACCGTATTCGACCAAGGACCAATTGTCAGTGGCACCGTACCCTGCGGTGGTGAGCAACTGACGAGCGCCATTGCCAAATCACTGGGAGTTACCGAGAAAGAAGCCCTCATTATCAAGACCAAATACGGCCTGAACCTCAGCAAGAAACAGGCGCTGATCGAGGCCGCGCTGGACCCCATGCTAGGGCTGCTCGTAAAGGAAATCCGTCGCACCATCCGCTACTTCGAAGAACATGCGCCCGATAAAGAAACCATCTCGCAGATCGTGATCGCTGGTGGCGGCGCCAACATGCCAGGCCTGGCCGAGTATCTAACGCGCAGCCTGCGCATTGCCGTACGCTCATTCGACCCCACGTTCTATTTGGATTTTGGTAAGCTGCAGCCATTTGGCACCACTGAACGCATGTCGTATGTGACGGTGACCGGCCTGGCTATGATTCAACCCGAGGAGATCTTTAGATGATCAATCTTTTGCCTCCCATGACCAAACAGACGTATCGCTACGCTCGGCGTAACCGCATTCTGGTGCATTGGATCACTGCTATGGCAGCTTGTCTGATCGGTGCGGTGCTATTGGTAGCGGGCGGGTACTTCTACCTCAACCAGCAAATCGATAGCAATACCAAGCAAATCGCAGCCACCAATCGACAGCTCAATGCCCAAGACCTGGGCAAGGTTCAAAAACAGGTTGCCACCATATCGAGCAATCTAAGATTGGCTGTCCAGGTACTCTCCAAAGAGATTCTGTTCTCCGAGCTCCTCAAACAACTGGCCAAGGTTACCCCCGATAACGTAGTGCTCACCAACCTAACTATCGAACAGGCCCAGGGAGGTGTAGACATTACGGCCCAAACAGCCGACTACAACGCCGCCACCCAGCTGCAGGTCAATCTGGCCG
>DATIIP010000007.1:0-51667 GCA_035479475.1 Saccharimonadales bacterium (SeqCode)
CTACTAGAGTTTGTTGAAAAAGAACTACAGCGTGTTCATAAAGCACGCAAGTTGCCTGGCGGGATCGTGATTGTTGGTGGTAGCAGCGCGCTGCCTGGTTTGGCTGAATTTGCCCGGGAAAAGTTACAGCTGCCAGCACGGATTGGTAAAGTTCGTGGCCTGGCAGGGCTGGTCGACACGGTAGACACACCGGCCTTTGCAACGGCAGCCGGCCTGATGCTGCTCGATATTCTGCTGACACCATTTGTGCAAGAGCAAGGTAGCGGCCATGGTTTTTCAACTGCTGGCGTTACTTCTACAATTGGCAAATTGCTCGGCCGCCTTAAGGGCTGATATCTAGGTTAAACGTAGATCCTGGTCATTGTGCTTATTCTTGCATTATGCGCAACTTTATGCTAGTGTATACTCATGAGCCATGAATTCAGCATAAAGTATTCACCAGCAACTTATGGCAGCAATAGTATGGACGCTCAGGCGCGCCGTGATACAGCGGCATCTCAGATGTTGTCCGAAGTGCCCCCACAAGACGCGGGTGTGGCAGAACGTCGTGCCAAGGTTGAAGCATGGGATCAAGCCGTTACAGAGTTAGCGCCCAAGTTGGCTGCTCAGGCAGCTGGACGCGTGGCACTTCAAGCCGAATTCGATGCACTCAACCAACGACCTGATCTGCCTTCTGCGACTGATGGTCTCCTGGCGCTGCAGCAAAGGACTATCGACCAACGTTTTCCGGCTGCCGGGGTATATGCCGGCGAGCGCGTTTATAACGATAGCGGAGATCGAAACTACCACCGAACACAATCCGCTTACGACACTATTGACCCGCGGGGCAATGTAGTGCGCACCTACCAAAGCGAAAAGCGGGAGGCCGGTCTTAATGGCAAGCCAGTGGCCTCTGTTCCATACATACAGCACGCCAACCCAAGGCACGAAATTATTACCCGGCCATAGTGCAACTGCTCTTTGGTGGCTTGCGCCCCACCCATGTCTTGGCCGGTAGCCCATAGCTGAGGCTAATTTGGTATTCAGGCCTGCCCAGTATACGTGAGGCTCATGGCTAATTGTGTTCATCGATTTCTTCAGGTATCTAGAAATGTATGCGCTCAGGCTTGAACTCTAGTGGGGCAGTCCGTTATACTCCTAGTAGCTACTAATGGGAAGGGAACAAGGGGCAACGAATGGCACAAGCAGTCGATCCGGCAATTGAAACGTTTGCTCGTATTAAGGTGGTCGGCGTCGGCGGTGCCGGCGGTGCGGCCATCAACCGCATGGTTGAAGCCGGGATCGAGGGTGTGGAATTTGTGGCGGTGAACACCGACGCCCAGGCTCTGCATAACTCCAAAGCCAGCACCAAGATTCACATCGGCAAAGACACCACTCGTGGCTTAGGCGCCGGTGCTGATCCTAGTGTGGGCGAAAAGGCTGCGCTCGAATCCCGCGAAGAGCTCAAGGCAGCCATGGAAGGCGCCGACATGATCTTTGTGACCATCGGTGCCGGCGGTGGTACTGGTAGTGGCGCTGGCCACGTGGTGGCGCAGCTGGCAAAAGATATGGGCATTTTGGTGGTTGGTTTTGCCACCAAGCCGTTCGCTTTCGAGGGCGAAAAACGCCGCCGCAATGCCGATCTGGCTATCGACAAACTGCGTGCAGCCGTCGATACGCTCATCATTATCCCCAATGACCGCCTGTTGCAGACCATCGACCGCCAAACGCCGCTGATGGAGGCCTTCAAGGTGGCCGACGACGTACTGCGCCAAGGAGTGCAGGGTATTTCCGACCTCATTACCGTGCATGGGCTGATCAACCTAGACTTTGCCGATGTAAAGGCTGTGATGAGCAACGCTGGCAGCGCGCTGATGGGTATCGGCCGGGCCGCTGGCGACAACCGCGCCGTCCAAGCCGCCCAACAAGCCATCGAGAGCCCACTGCTCGAAGTTTCTATCGACGGTGCCCGCGGCATCCTATTCAATGTTATCGGCGGTAACGACCTATCGATGCACGAAATCAACACCGCGGCCGAGGCGATCACTAGCGCGGCCGATCCCGATGCCAACATCATCTTTGGCGCTACTATTGTGCCCGAGCTAGAGGGTGAAATCATCATTACGGTGGTTGCTACCGGTTTCGATGCCTCCTACTTTGCTAATCGCCAGGCCGCTAGTGCTGCCACTCCGGCCACGGAACCGGCTAGTAGCAACGATGAGACACCAGCAGCCAGTAATTCCAGCTCAGCTGGCTCATCGGCTTCGACCGTCCAGCCGACCGACGAAGAAATGGCCGATATCGACATGGACCTCAAAGAACACACCGAGAAGGTGAGTGATTTTTCGAGTGATGAAACACCCATGACCAACATTTGGTCCATCCCAGCCAACGATTCCAGTGGTAGTGATGATGACGCAGCTGCTTCCTCGGCTCAACCAGTTGTATCCAGCCATGACGAAGACGAATTGGAACGCCCGTCGTTTTTGCGTCGTCTTGCCAAGCGGGCTTCTGGCAAGCAGGAAACCGAAGACAAAACCGACAAGCCCAAGGAATAACAGGGTTAGCCGGCAAGATCTGGCCGACTTTTGTACTAAATAATACACCACAAAAAGGCTTGCAACTGCCCCATACCTGGGGGTACTATGCTTATGTAAAACGCTATATGTGGAGGGTATTACGCCACACAGTTTTCATGCTTATTAAGGCCGCACCTTAAACATAACTGAACGTACCGTGAGCGTCGGACGTTCGAAAAAGGAGAACACGAGTGAAATGTGGCCAATGTGGCGCTGACGACACCAAGGTGATCGAAAGCCGCGATGTGGACGCTGGTCAGTCGGTGCGTCGGAGACGGGCTTGTGTGGCATGTAGCTATCGCTTTACCACCTATGAGCGAGTTGAGCGTCCGCAGCTGGTGGTCATCAAGAACGATGGCACACGCGAACTGTTCAATCGGCAGAAGCTACTGGCGGGGCTATATCGAGCCTGTGAGAAGACATCGGTGACGACCATGCAGCTCGAGGATCTAGTGGCCAGCGTGGAACAGCAGCTCTACACCTGCGCGGATAACGAGGTACCATCGGGCAAGATTGGCGAGATGGTGATGGAGCGGATGGCACGCCTCAACGAGGTGGCCTATGTGCGCTTCGCCAGCGTCTACCGCCGGTTCAAGGACATCGCTAGCTTTGAACACGAATTGTCGCAGATCCGTCAGAAACAAAAGATCGGGGAACGGGTGAACGTTTAAAACCAAAACAGAGTAAGCAGCCGCACGGGGCTGTAGGCTCTCCGTGGAACTTCCGAAAGGGCAATCAGCGAGTTTCATGGAGAGCTTGCAACCGCCAGCCTGGTGGCTCTAGCACAAGTGAGGGTGCAGGGTCAGTCTAAGGGGCGACGGGCGAACTCTAACAAAAACAACAAAACTAACGAGGGGCTACGCCGATCTATCAGTAGCAGGAGTGAGGGTAACACTATGGGACAGGCAACCAGTAGTTCGGTGCGGCGGTTTTTCACCGATCCAAAGGGCAAGGGGTACGACAAACTAACGTGGGTCAAGCGGGATTCGCTTCTCAAGAATCCGTTTACCGGCGAGGCGGTGTTCGAGCAAAAGGATGTTGAGATTCCTGACACTTGGTCGTTCAACGCTCTGAACATTGTCGCTCAAAAATACTTTACTGGTACCCCGGGTACAGCCGACCGTGAAGCTAGCGTCAAGCAGTTGGTTGACCGTGTAGTCGATACCGTAGTGCGCCAAGGCGTCCAAGAAGGCTACTTTGATAACAACGCCGACGCCGAAACCTTCCGCGAAGAGCTCAAATACGTGCTAGCTAGCCAGCGTGCCGCCTTTAACAGTCCGGTCTGGTTCAACATCGGCGCCCCCGAGCGCGCCCAGCAAGCCAGTGCCTGTTTTATCTTGGGACTGGGCGACACCATGCAAGACATTTTGCAGTGGTATGTCGATGAGGGCATGATCTTTAAAGGCGGTTCGGGTAGCGGTGTGAACGTCAGCGCTATCCGCTCCTCATACGAACCCCTCGGCAAGAGCGCTGGCACGGCCAGTGGACCGCTCAGCTTTATGCGTGGCGCGGACTCCAGCGCCGGTGCCATCAAGAGCGGCGGCAAGACTCGCCGGGCTGCCAAAATGGTCATCATGAACGTTGACCACCCCGACGTCGAAGAATTCATCTGGTGCAAATCCATAGAAGAAGACAAGGCGCGCGTCCTGCAAGCAGCTGGTTTTGATATGTCTCTGGACGGCAAAGATATCTTTAGTGTGCAGTACCAAAACGCCAACAACAGTGTGCGTGTGACCGATGAATTTATGCGAGCTGTCGAGCAAGATCTGGATTGGGACCTCAAGGCAGTCACTACGGGTAAAACACTCCGGACCGTACCAGCTCGTGTCATTTGGCGTCAGATTGCCGAGGCGGCTTGGAAATGTGCTGACCCAGGCCTGCAGTTTGATACCACCATCAATCGCTGGCACACCACACCAGTCGTGGGGCGCATCAACGGCAGCAACCCATGCAGCGAATACATGCACCTCGATAACTCGGCCTGCAACCTGGCCAGCATCAACCTGCTGCACTACCTGAACGACGACTTTAGCTTCGACATTGAAGCCTTCAGACACACCGTAGAGCTGATCTTTACTGCTCAAGAGATCCTGGTAGGCTACAGCGAATATCCTACGCCCCGCATCACCAAGACTGCTAAGGCCTACCGTGAGCTCGGCATTGGCTACGCTAACTTGGGCGCCATGCTGATGGCGCAAGGTTTGCCCTATGATAGCGACGAAGGCCGTGCCCAAGCTGCTGCCGTCACGGCGTTGCTTACCGGCCATGCCTACGCCACCAGCGCCAAGATTGCGGCGAAGGTTGGTCCGTTTGCTGGCTTCCACAAAGACCGTGAGGGTATGCTGCGGGTGCTCAAGATGCACCGCGAGGCGGTCGATCACATCGATGCCAGCTTGGTCAGCGAAGACCTATTGAGCGCTGCCGCCCAGGCTTGGGACGAGGCTAACGAACTAGCTGAGCTGTATGGGGTACGCAACTCACAGGCTTCCGTACTTGCTCCCACCGGCACCATTGGCTTGATGATGGACTGTGACACCACTGGCATTGAACCCGACCTAGGCTTGGTCAAGATGAAGAAGCTGGTCGGTGGTGGCACCATGACCATCGTCAACCAAACCGTGCCACGGGCGCTGAAGGCGCTTGGGTACACGCCCGAGCAGGTCAACGACATTGTGGCCTACATCGACACCGAAAAGACCATTCTGGGAGCGCCGCACCTGCAAAAGGGCCACGAACCGGTCTTTGCCTGTAGCATGGGCGACAACGCCATTCACTACCTGGGTCACGTTAAGATGATGGGGGCGGTCCAGCCATTCATCAGCGGCGCCATCAGCAAGACGGTGAACATGCCCGAAACTGCCACCGTAGAAGACATCGAGCAGCTCCACCTGGATTCCTGGAAGCTGGGCCTGAAGGCCGTGGCTATCTACCGCGACAATTGTAAGGTGGCTCAGCCGCTCAGCATGGCCAAGAAAGATGGCGAGAAGGAGGGCGCGCAGGAAAGTCGCGCCGAACAGGCTGCGGCCGCTGGCGCCAGCGCCGAAGCTCCGACGGTTACTGCTACCGTCATGGCCGCATCTGCTCCCGATGTTACTCTCGACGGCCGCATTGTGGTCAAGGGCGCGGTGCGCCGCAAACTGCCCAGAGTGCGCAACGGCAAGACCTACAAGTTCCAAATTGCCGATCTGGAGGGCTACTTCACGGTGGGTGAGTACGAAGACGGCCAGCCCGGTGAGCTATTCATCTCTGTTAGCAAGCAGGGCAGCACGCTCAGCGGCCTGATGGATTCATTTGCCATTAGTGTTAGCCACGGTCTGCAATACGGCGTGCCGCTCAAGAGCTACGTCAAGACGCTCCGTGGTACCAGCTTTGCCCCTAGCGGTATCACCGACGACGGTGATATCCGCACCGCTAGCTCTATCACCGATTACATCGTCCGCCGCCTAGCGCTCGACTATCTGAGCTTTGACGATCGCCTGGAGCTCGGCCTGGCGAGTTTGGACGACATGCCCGAAGCACAGACCAGTTTGCTGGAGGTAGCCTCGGCTCCAGTCCAGCTGGAAGCCGCGTCAGTGCTGGTAACTCCGGCGGCGGTCACTAATGTGGCCACTCAAAGCCAAGCGGCGGCTCCTGCGGCCGTCCTAACGGGCACAGGACCAGTCGCAGACACAGCTCAAAAAGCTGTCGAAGACCCGGCTGCACCGCTGTGCTACAACTGTGGCAACCGTACGCAGCGGGCCGGCAGCTGCTACGTCTGCAGTAGCTGTGGTTCGACCACCGGCTGCTCGTAGGCTGGCAGGCGCTGGTAGCTCGAAACCCCCGATGTATCACATGCATCGGGGGTTTCTTCTATGTCCAGCAAGCACTGGCTGAACTGCCCACGGTCGCCCCAAAAGTCTAAACAGAATCTTAAATCTGCTCAATCTTCCAGTGGCAGCGTAGCAATAAGTGCGCTACACTAGGCGCATATGAAACTGCTCGTGCTTTACCGGCCCAATTCTGAGTTTGCCCGTACAGTCGAGGAGTTTATTCAGACCCTGCGGGTACAGCAGAACATCGATGAACGACAGCTAGAAATCTTGGACTTTGACAGCCGCGAAGGCTCAGCCACGGCCAGTTTGTACGACATCATCGCACAACCCGGCTTCGTAGTGGTGGGCGACGACGGTGGCTTCATCAAAAGCTGGCAGGGCAATGAGCTGCCGCTGGCCGAAGAAGTGGCCAGCTATACATTGAGCTACTAATGAGCGAACATACCCGACAGCCCGAAAAACGTCCTGCCATGGCCCTGAGGCTGCTGCAACGCATTGGCGAGGTTGCTTCGTCCTGGCTCAGATGGTAGTATAAAAAGGAAATGCGCCAGTGGTGGTTATCATGTGAGCGGCTATCAACCGCGAAGATTGCCTGAGATTTCGGGCAGCGCGTAGCAGGAAGAACAGGGCAGGGCATTATAATAACATTATAATATCCACCTCAGTAAAACCCGCCGGAATTGACCCGTTAGATCAAACAACTAAGCGCCATAAGGAATATCACTTCTTTTGGAATCTGGATGGTACCGTCCGCTAGACAAGCGGATTCCAGAATCTACAAGAGGTGATTTTTTAATACAAGGAGCAAGCCGATGTCAGACATGGAGAAGTCCAAAGTAGCCCAAACCGCTCAGCCAGAGATTGTTCCCTACGATGACAGTATGTATGACGAGCTCAAGGCGCTAGATATTGAGGTCGAAGCACAGGTATTACAGGATGCAGGTGTGCCTGAAGCTGACGCGCTGCATTCGGCTCGTGCACTCTATGATGACAGGTACCGTGCCACGCTGAGAAGGCTGACGCAGGAGCCTAGATCATATACGAGAGTCGCGAGGGTTGGTGGCCATATAGTGGGTTGGTGTTTTGCAAGCAAAGCCAATCGAGACAATTTGGGCCAAGATGGATTGGACGAAGAGGGTTTCGCGCCGGCGAATACTATTGGCTCCATTGGTGTGTCGCAAGGCTTTCGCCACCAAGGTATCGCGACCGCGTTGACCAAACGCTTTCTGGATGAAGTTGCGGATCCCACTGCGCCAACGACCATTTATGCCAAGGCTAGTGCAGTGGCGTTCTGGCGGCGTATGGGGTTTGACGTTGTTGATACGGACCATGAGCCCGAAAGGGTGGGGGATGTAGAAGTACCAATGCTAAATATGAAAAGGGAGGCTGAAGAGTCATGAAATTTACCGCAAACAACCGGCGTAAAGCCATCGACTACGAGAAGGACCTGGTAGTCCAATGGAAAAAGAACAAGACGTTTGAAAAGTCGGTGGAGCAACGCCCGGCCGATAAAGCGTATGTGTTCTATGACGGCCCGCCGTTTATCACCGGGGTGCCGCACCACGGCACGCTGCTGAGTTCGATTGCCAAAGACGTGGTGCCACGCTACTGGACTATGCAGGGCCGCCGGGTGGAGCGGGTCTGGGGCTGGGATTGCCACGGCTTGCCGGCCGAGGTTTTTACCGAAAAGAAGCTGGGGATTGCTGACCGCCGCGACATCGGTACCAAAATCAGCCTAGAAGAGTACATCACCACCTGCCGCGACAACATGGTGCAAACCGGCAACTTGTGGGAAAACACGATTGAGCGGATTGGCCGCTGGGTCGATTTTAAAGGCGCCTACAAAACCATGGACAAGCCGTTTATGGAGAGTGTTTGGTGGGCGTTCCAAAAGCTGTACAACGAGGGCAAGATCTACGAGGGCGAGAAGGTGCTGTTGTACTGTACGCGCGACGCCACGCCCATCAGCAAGGCCGAAGTGGCCATGGACAACAGCTACCAAGATGTGACCGATCCGAGCGTGTTCGTGAAGTTCAAATTGGTGGGTGAGGATCGCTACCTGCTGGCTTGGACCACCACGCCGTGGACATTGCCGGCCAACACTGCCGCCGCCGTCAACAAAGACGCCGATTACAGCGAAGTGGAACTGGCCGACGGTTCGCATGTGATTTTGGCGACCGAGCTGCTGGAGCATGTTTTGACTGATGAAAAGCACCAGCCGGTGCCGTTTACGCTCGTGGGGACGCTGAAGGGCAAGGAACTGGTGGGTAAATCGTACGAGCCGCTGTTTGAGAACAGGGGTGAAAACGCTCACAAGATCTGGCACGCCGACTATGTGAGTATGGAAGAGGGCACTGGCATCGTGCACCTGGCCCCGGCCTACGGCGAGGAAGACTACGAGCTCAGCAAAGCTATGGGCTTCCCGTTTGTAAACAACATCGACGATAACGGCTTTTACGAAAACGGCGAATGGAAAGGGCAGTACGTGTGGGATGCCAATAAGCCCATTGCCAAGGCGCTGCATGAACGCGGCGTGGTTTGGAAAATCGACTACGTCACCCACAGCTATCCGCACTGTCACCGCTGTCACACCAAGCTGATGTACCGGGCGCACCCCAGTTGGTTTATGGACATCAAGGGGCAAAAAGACCTGATGGTCGAGGAAAACGAAAACATCAACTGGTTCCCGGCGCACCTCAAAGAGGGGCGATTCAAGAAAACCGTCGAGAGCGCACCCGATTGGAACCTGAGCCGCGATCGCTTTTGGGCCACGGCTATGCCGGTGTGGAAGGGCGTGGATGCTGCCGGCAGCACGCGTGGCGCCGATGGTAAAGAATACACCAAAGTCGTCGGCAGCTACGCCGAGCTCAAAGAGCTCAGCGGCGTAGAACTAGACGATTACCACCGCCCGTGGATCGACGATGTGGAGTTCGACCTGGATGGCGTCCACTACAAGCGCATCGACAAGGTGCTCGACTGCTGGTTTGAAAGCGGCAGCATGCCGTTCGCACAGTTCCACTATCCGTTCGAAAACACCGAGAAGTTCGAGCAAAGTTTCCCGGGTGACTACATCGTGGAATACATCGGTCAGGTACGGGCCTGGTTCTACTATTTGCACGCGGTTTCCATCGGCGTATTTGGCAAGAACTCGTTCAAAAACGTGATCTCTACTGGTACTTTGGCGGGCAACGACGGCCGCAAAATGAGCAAGAGTTTTGGCAACTACACCGACCCGAACGAACTGATGGACCTGTATAGCGCCGACGCGCTGCGGTTTCTGCTGATGAGCTCACCGCTGATGAGCGGCGAAGACTTTAGCCTGATCGACAAAGATGTCCAGGATGTGCAGCGCAAGCTGGCCATGATCTGGAACATGTACGACTTCTTTACGATGTACGCCGCGGTAGACGGGTGGGAATGGCAGCCAGGCAACGCCGAGCCATCTGTTACAGACCTCAAAAACCCGCTCGACAAATGGGTGTTGTCACGACTACACCAATTACAAAATCATGTCACCGAAAAGATGGATGTTTACGATATTCCCAGTGCCATGGAACCGATCTTGGCTTTTGTGGACGACGCCAGCAACTGGTACGTGCGCCGCAGCCGTCGCCGTTTCTGGAAGAGCGAGGACGACAGCGACAAGAACGATGCTTACCGCACGCTTCACTATGTGTTAGTGCGCCTGAGTGTAATCTTGGCGCCGTTCGTGCCGTTTTTGGCCGAGGAATTGTTCCTGAAATTGACTGGCGGCGAAGCCGGCGAAAGCGTGCATTTGTTGGACTGGCCCAAAGCCGGTGTCGTGGATGAGACGGTGCTTCGCGAAATGGCAGAAATCCGCCGCGGCATTGAAAACGGCTTGTCGCAGCGGGCGACCCACAAGATCAAGGTGCGCCAACCGCTCGACAGCGCTGGAGTCTACCTGAGTAAGCTGCCGGAAGATAGTGAGCGTTCTTGGCACTACACGAAGATCATCGAGGAAGAGCTGAATGTAAAGTACGCGAGTCTGAGCGAGGTAACGAGCCAGGGGGACGAAGGTGCATTGTACGATACCCAGCTCGATTTCGAGATTACACCGGAGCTCAAACGCGAAGGCCTGATGCGTGAGCTGGTCCGCCAGATTCAAACAGCTCGCAAAGCTGCTGGATTGAAGGTGGACGACCGAATTGTGCTGAGTGTGGTGTCGGCCGAGCCAGAGGTTCTGCAAATGCTTCAGGAACATGCGGACGCCATCAAAGCCGAAACGCTAGCCACGAGTCTAAATGAGAATGAGGCTATCGATGGCGGCTACAGCGAAGATCTCACCCTCGACGGCTATCCTGTGGAGATCGCGCTAGCAAAGGCCTAAGTAGATAACTAGACGGCTAGCCAGGCCAAGCTGGGAAGGCCGCCAGCTGCGCCTCTTTACAGAGGCGATCATATCTGTTATCATCTATTGGTATCTAAAAACTCTTGTAAGGAATAAGCATGAAAAAAGCAGTCATTGCAACCGGCGGTAAGCAGTACGTGGTCGCCGAGGGCGAAACCGTTACCATTGAACGTCTCAAAGATGCTGGTAAGACGGTAAAGTTTGACGCACTTTTGCTGATTGACGGCGATAAGACTACCGTTGGCGCACCACTGGTAAGTGGTGTTAGCGTAACCGCTAGCGTGGTTGATAACGAGGCCAAGTCTGAAAAAACGACCGCCATTCGCTACAAAGCCAAGAAGCGCGTCCACAAGACCCAAGGTCACCGTCAGCTGCAAACAGTGGTCAAGATCGACAAGATTGCCTAGTTACGGGCGACCTACTCTGTAGCCTCAATTAAAAGCTCCTCCGCCAAGGGGGAGCTTTTAATTACCCTAGAAGAGGTAAGCCACTTGTGGATAAGTCTATCAAAGTCGACCCGAAAGCAATCTATAGTAGTGTTTGGCACAACAGTAATATACAGATTATCGTTGTGATTAAATCATCGAATGCTTTTGTGATGAACAACGGTCAAACGCTGACAGTGTTGACTAAGATACAACAACTTGTGTTGTAAAAAACCAAAATAATGTATGCAGCTTTTGGCCACAAGATTTATTCAGTTACCGGTTGAAACAGGGAAGCATAAGGGGGAAAATAGAGAGGTCTGAAACAAAAATCGTTTCATCAAGACAAATACACATTTTAAACAAAATGCTCAAACAAACACCGAAAAAGCGAGTACTCTTTGTGCGCAGGTTTGCCCCTGTCGCCCTCGCTTTTTTCGGTGTTTTTTCTTTGATTGGCATCAACCTGGTGTCGTCACCGGTAGCCACGGCTGCTGCAAGTAACACCATCAACTTCCAAGCTCGCTTGCAATCGGCTACTGGTGCAATTGTGTCCGACGGCAATTACAACGTGGAGTTCAATCTCTACACCGGTAGCAGCTGTAACCCTACAACAGGTAGCAGCTGTACGGTGGAATGGACCGAAGATTACACCAGTACCAGTGGCCCGGGGAGCACTGATGTTCGTTTACACACCGTTAACGGCTATCTAAGCGCCAGTTTGGGCAGTATTACCGCTTTTCCGAGTACCATCAAATGGAATCAACAGCATTGGATTAGCATGACGGTGCGCGGCACTAGTAGTTGTTCGTTTAGCAGCTGTACGCCTGCCGACAGCCCGATGTTACCGTACATGAGCCTAACCGCTACACCGTATGCCTTTGCCTCGAGCGAGCTTGACAATGACGCCACCGGTGGCCGCTCCACGCTGACCTTTGCTGGCTCCGGCTCTAGTCATGGCGACCAAGCCTTTGTGCTCCAAGATCAAGGTGCAGCTGGTACATACAACATCCTGACTGCACCATCAGGTAGCGATGGGTATATCAAGCTACAAACCACTACTCCCGGCAGTGTCCAAACCGGTAACTTCAACATTGATGGCACTGGTATTGCCAATGCATTACAGGCCGCTACCTACGATACAACTACGGGAACCAGTGGTGTGCTTACCATTGGCGGTACGAACACCACCAGCATTAGTTTGACGCAAAACGTATCTCTGGCAGCGAATATGAGCTTACGGATTATTGGCGGATCGACTCGCCCCAGCAGCCCACAAGATGGCACGCTGTTTTACGACACGGGCACGCACCAATTGTTGGTCTACAGCAGCTCGCTCAGCAAATGGCAGGCCGACCACAGCACAGCCACCAAGATTGTAGCTATGGGCTCGCCCAGCAGCTGTACTGGTACGGTACCGGTGGCTTCGCAAAGCCCGGATGGTGCCGACTACATTGTGAACAGCTGTACCTCGGCACAAACCACCATCAACTCGGCTATTTCGGCGCTGCCGTCTGGCGGTGGCACGGTCTACCTAATGGAAGGTACGTATATTATTGATGATAGTATCAACCTGCCTAGCAACGTGATGCTGACCGGTGCTGGTGCTTCGACGCTGATTGAGGTCAAAGACAGCACCAACGCCTCGCTGAACGCTATTACCAACTCCAACACTTCTGCGGGTAATAGCCGCATCACGGTATCGAACTTGCGCCTTGATGGTAACAAAGCCAACCAGTCGTCTGGCACTATGATGGGTATTAACTTCACCAAAGTTAGCTCGGCCACGAGTACTCCTGGCGCGAAACTGCAGAACCTGTCGATTGAGAACTTTAACGACGACGGTGTGCACCTGATAACGTCGGACGACACCATGCTGTCTAACAGCACCATCGTAGGTAACAGCGGCGACGGCGTGGAACTGCAAAGCACATCGGTAGATGACACGGTAGTCGGCAACACCTTCCAGGGTAACGGTGGCACCGGACAAATTTATGTCAACGGCAGTGGTGTAGTGAACAACGTCGTGAGCAACAACCTGGTAATCGGCGGCACTGCCGCCGGTGTTGTGGTATCTTCTACCAGCACCAACACCATTACCAACAACACCATCACCAGCAACACCACCAGGGGCATTTGGATTACCTCGGGCAACAACAACACGGTTACTGGCAATGCCATCTCTAGTAACTCGACTAACGGTATTGAGGTATCCGGCAGCACCAACGAGATCAGTAACAACAAAATACACGACAATGGTGGCTCTGGCTCCAACGATGGCATCAAAGTCACGGGCAGCAACAACAGTATTACTAGCAATGATATTACCGACACAGCTGGTAGCGGCAACGCTATTAATATTAGTGGTTCGGGCGCGACTAGCAACTTGCTGGCCAACAACCGCTTTAGCGGTACTGGCGCGACAACGCTGGCCGACACCGGCACCGACACGCTGTACGCCAACCAGTTGGACAGCAATAGTAACTTCATCATTCGTGGTACCGATGCTGTGGGCATCGGTACCACCAGCCCGACCAGCACGCTGACGCTACAGGGAAGCTTGCTGGTTAACCAGCTGCCGGCACCGAGTGCGCCTGTAGTAGCGGTAACTGGCTCGTCCGGAACTACTCGTGGCTATAAAGTAACAGCTAGTGGTGGTCTGGGCGAAACGACGGCTTCAGCTGAAACCACCGGTAGCGCTGCCTCAACGCTGGATTCATCAACCAACTTTGTGACGATTAGCTGGAGTCGGGTGCCTGGTGCAGTCAGTTATAAGATTTATCGAACCACGGCTGCCGGCAGCAACGGCAATACGACGGGCTTGATTTGTACGGTCGCTGCCAGTGCCAGCACCTTTAGCTGTAAGGATTCCGGCCAATCAGCTACCACGGCTGTGCCTGCCGCTAATAGCACCGGTGTCATCCAGGGTGCTCTATTGAATGTTGGTTCGTCGCAGCAGTTTAGCGTAACCAACGCTGGTGGCGTGACCATCAACGACACAGCCGATACCAGTGCATTCCTCATCAACAATGCCGGCGGGGCCTTCGTTAAGGTAGACACCAGCGCCAGCAAAGTCACCATAGGCGATGCTACTCCTTGTACCAGCGGCCGTCTCTGCGTTGGCCAGAGCGTGACTGGAACGCAGACGGGCATCATCAACAGTAGTAACATGCAAACGGTTAACGTAACCGCCGCTACCATCGTAACCGGTCAGCTTATAGCAATAGATGACGATTCAAGCCCGGCTCTGAACAGCACGCTAAACGGCCTAAAGATTGACTTTAGCGGCAGTACCAACTTGGGCAGTGGCGGTACGCCTGCCAACCTCTTTAATGGTATAACCATCCTTAACCCCACTGGCACGACCGGTAACAACGGCAACGCGCTGCTGGTACAAGACGGTGGCACCAACATCTTTAAGGCCACCAATGGCGGTACGTTCCTGATCCACGCCATCAACGGCTTTAACGGTGCCCTAGAGGTTACCAATGTATCCAACAAAGACGTATTTGCCGTTTCTACCAACAGCAACTCGGCTGTTCTGGGCACGATTACCAGCAGCGGTAGCGGCCTGGCCGGTTTGCTCCAGATGGCCGATGGTACCACTGATAACTTCTCGATTGGCATCGGCACCAACCCAACCGGCAGCGGTGGCACAACACTTACCGCCAACCGTACGCTCACGCTCGATGATATCACCGGACACATCATGGTGGTGCAGGGGAGTTCGACTACCCAGCAAACCGGCTACACCAACGTATCTGGTACGGCAGAGGCCGACGGCGGCTTTATCGGCCCATCGCTAACGACTGCCAACGGCACCACTAGTAGTGCTATTACCGTACAAACCGGCAATGCATCGAGCGGTGCGGCTGGTAACGTGACGATTGATACCGGTACGACAACTACCGGTACGCCGACCGTCAACCTCGGTAACGCTAACGCCAAGGCCATTCAAATTGGTAATAACACATCTAACCCCAGCATCTCCATCGATTCGGGCACAGGTACCATCGGCATTGGCACTGGTGCTCAAGCACGCACTATCAATATAGGCACGGGTGCCGCTGCACAAGCGCTTACGCTTGGTTCTACGAACACCTCAAGCGCTACCAATATTGTGGGCGGTGCCAGCGGCAGTGTAAATATAAGTTCAGTAGGCAGTTCTACGACTGCTTCAACCACGCACATTGCCGACACCAGCGACGCTACGGGCGCTCAAGCAGTTACCATTGGTTCCAAGGCTGCAAACACTTCAGACATTACGATTATCCAAGGTGGTAGCGCTACTAGCAGCACGGCTGCGGCTATCCAGCTGCTGCCGAACACTGCTGGTGCCATTACCGTTGGTGCGAGCGCTGGAACGGGCCAGATTACGCTGGGCCAATCAACAGCTACCAACACCATTAGCATTGGTGATGGCGCTAACACCGGTACGCAGACCATTACCATTGGTACTGGTTCAACCGGCAGCGGTAAGGATAACGTGACCATCGGTAGCTTAAACGATGGTAGTACTACAACTATCCAGGGTGGTACGGGCAACATCAACCTCAACACCAACAGCGCTTCGGCCTCCATTATTGCCAAAACCAGCACCAACAGTGCCACTGCCTTCCAGGTACAAAATGCCAGCGCTGGCGTGATCTTGAACACCGACACCGCCAACGGCCGTGTTTCTATCAACAGTACCTTTAGTGCCATGAGTGCGCCAGCTAGCCCATCGGCCGGTGCACCGACTAGTGGTGGTAGCCTGACCGCCAGCACCCAGTACTACTACAAAATAACTGCGGTTGATGGTTCGGGTGGTGAAACTCTGCCGTCCACCGAGGCCGTGGCCGGTGGCGTAACACCTACGCAGACAAGTAGCAGCAACAAAACCATTGCCGTCAGCTGGTCGGCTGTGACCGGTGCCGCTGGCTACAAAATTTACCGCGGTACTAGCACCGGTGCCGAGGTGTACTTAACCAGTGTCAACGCCACTAGCTACAGTGACGCCGGCGCCGCTAGCGTCGGTACAGCCACTGTGCCAACTACTGGTACAGCCTACACCAGCACGAACACGCTCAGCAGCCCATTGGAGCTAACCGTGGGTGGTCTCGGCCGCCCGACCGGTCAGGTGTATGTGAGCGGTGTGGTGCCGTCGGCGCCCATTGGTACTACCACCGGCGGTAGTTGTGGCAGTGGCAGCTGTAGCATCGCCACCCAGGGCTCCTATGTGTACATGGCGGGTGCTAACTTGCAGATCTACAATGTGACCGATCCGGCTGCCCCCGCGCAAGTTGGTACGGTGGCGCTGTCATCGGCTGCCACTAACATTGCGGTCCAGGGGCGCTACGCCTACGTTATTGAATTCAGCAGCCCGGCTTCCATGCAGATCTACGACATTAGTAAGCCATCGACGCCGACGCTGGTATCTACTACTTCTCTGACCAACAGCTTTGGACTAGGCATCGCTGTTTCGGGGAAATATGTGTTTGTTACCGATAACGGTGCGATCTATGCCTATGACGTATCCAATCCGGCTAGCCCGCAGCTGATGTCGACCGTTACCACTAGTAACTCAAGCTACAGCATAGCTGTCCAAGGCCGCTATGTTTACCTAGCGACTCAAGGAGACAACAAGTTGCGCATCATTGACTATTCAAATGTCTCAGCGCCTACTGTAGCTAGCAGTACGACCATCTCGAGCATAGGCTACCTGACGGTCCAAGGCCGCTATGCCTACATGAGTGTTGGCAGCAACCTAAACGTCTATGATGTCAGCAACCCGGCTTCGCCTGCTTCTGTTTCGAGCCTGGCAATGGGCGCCGCCGCCTCAAGCATGATTGTACAAGGGCACTACCTATACATGGCTAACAACCCCAACACCTATACTGTAGACGTATCAAACCCAGCCAAACCAGTCTTAGTGGGTACTATGGCTAGCCAGTGGACCAGTGGTCTGATTGGGATCCAAGGCCGCTATGAATATGCGAGTGGTACTACCTTTGCGGTCTATGACCTTGGTGGCACGTACAGCCAGACACTGGAGAGTGGCACACTTGAGGTCTCCAATGCTCAGGTGGACCAAAGCATCATCATTAGCCAGAACGCTTCGATTAGCGGTGGTTTGAACGTCGGCTCGTCAGCCAGCTTCAATAATGACTTGGGCGTCAGTGGTAACTTCTTGCTCCAGAGTGGCACGAACGCAGTCGGTGCGCTGCAGGTCAAGACTTCGTCTGGCGCGAGTTTGCTCGGCGTCAACACGAGCGCGGCCAGCGTTGGCATCGGTGGTCTAACGGCCGTCGGTACGGTAACGCCTACACTTGGTGGTTCAGGTGGTAGCCTGACAGGCTCCACAATCTACTACTATGAGGTAACTGCTATAGATGGAGCTGGTGGTGAAAGTGCGCCATCGCCCGAAGCTAGCCTCAACACTGGCAGCTCCAACCACACCATAACGCTGAACTGGACGGCCGTGAACGGTGCCGTCAGCTACCGTGTGTACCGTGGCACTAGCGTAAGTGGAGAGAACGTCTACTATACCACCAGTACCAACAGCTACAGCGACACCGGCGCCAGCAGCACCGGCGGCACACCGCCCACGGCCAACAATGCTTTTGCGTTCCATGTATCGAGCAGTGCGCTGACGTTCCAGAACACCACCAACTCCAGCAGTGCCGTTCAGATTCAGAACGCGGCTGGTACTATCATGTTCAACATCGATACCAGCACCGGCAACATCACCTTTGGTAGTAGTGCCAGCGGCAACTACATTACGTTTGCAGCGAGCGGTGGCTTTACCGCCAACGGTACAGCCCAACACACCAAGACCATCACACTACCAGCAGAATATGTCGGTGCGGTACTGGATGCCGCCGGTGACAGCAGCTGTAGCAGCGCCAACAACGGCACCATGACCAGCGGTTACGACGGCACCAACTTCATGAACTACTACAAGTGGGCCAGTACCACGACTGCCCAGTGTTACGACGTAGTCGTGCGGGTGCCAATTCCAAGTGATTGGGCAGCCTGGAGCAGCACTACGCCCATCACCATTAGCGGTTACACCAGTGACACCACGAACGGCACTATCAACCTACAAGTACTCAAGACTTCCAACAACACGGCTGAGAGTAGCTGTAACTACGCCAATGTAACCCCTGGCAGCACCAGTACATGGTCAAGCAGCAACTCCAGCAACTGTACCCTGGCTAGTACTACCACTGGTTACAGCGCGGGCAGCGTCATGACCATTCGCATTCGCGTCAGCGGTAACGCTAGCAGTGATACGCGCATCGGTGACATTACCCTAAGCTACAAGAGCAGCTTCTAGCACAAAAACAGGCTAAGTTAACAGATAAAATGGTACAATGTAGTAAAGATAAGCGGGATGATCTAACAGGGGCAGCGTAGAGCGGACGATGGCGGCAAAACGCAAAAAACGACTAAAAAAGGCATGGCTATGGCTTCGCATCCGGAACGTGCGGCTGAAGCGCTGGTGGTTCCGGCACGATCGTCGTAGCCCCGTAACCTGGCGACTCGGCAACGGTGCATTGGCTCTGCTGATGCTAGTAGCCGTGGTCATTCCCGTGCTCCAGCAGCTGGCGGCTAGTCGCAGCTATCTGCTCAGTGCCGATACGCTCAAGCTCATCGGTGCTACAGACCCCAAGCTCGCCAAGCAGCTAACCTACGATGGCAGCACCGCAACCTATCAGTTCAACAAGGGTGCCATCAAGAGCGATGACGCTGATCCGCTCAAAAACCTACAATCACAAGTCGGTACGGCCGATGGCCAAGGCAAAAACAAGAGTCTCTACGCGCTGGATGTGCCGCAAAGCATTAGCAAAGGTGTGACCTACCACGACATCAACTCAGGGCTGAGCTTTAGTATGGTCCCGGAATTTAGTGCGCGTTCGGGCCAAGAAGTGCAGGGACATCTGGTATTTCCGCTGGGTGACAGTACGCAGGCTATCTATACGCTCAAGAACAATGGGTTGAAAGAAGACATTGTTGTGCAAAAAGCAACATCAGATACTATGTCATTCCGCTATCATTTGAACCTGCCCAAAACCCTAGCTATAAAGCCTATTCCAAATAGTGGTGGGGCGATCGGCGTTTACAGCGCTGATCCGGCGCTTTTCGGCAACATCAGCTTTGGTACTGACGCCGACCGGGCGCTGGTAGAAAAGGCTCGCGAAAAGGGCGATAAAACCCAGTTGGTGTTTGGCATCCCCAGCCCGGTCATTCGCGACACGGGCGGCAACAATGTGGGTAGCGCCCGGTTTGAGCTGAACGGTGATGAGCTGTCGGTAGTTGCCACGGGGCTTTCGGATATACACGCTCCCGTCACCATCGACCCGAGCGTAGTTGTTACCAGCACCAGCGATTTTCAGACTGGCAACGTCGATGACAACATCGACTTCTCTAGCAGTGGTCAGATCACACGGGGTGGATTGACCGGTGGTTCAATCTCGGCCGGCTGGAGTGCTGGCGGCACCAGCTTTACCACAGCCCGCTATGGTGCTGCCAGCGTCGCCTACAACGGCTATCTCTACGTTATCGGCGGCTGCGGCCAGATCACCTCGCTCACCGCCTGTACCGCCGCTCATTACCTTAGCGACATCCAATATACCGCTCTCAATACCAGCACCGGCGCCTTTAGCGGCAGCTGGGCTAGCGCCGGCAGTAGCTTAGGTGCCGGCGCTTATGGCCTGAGCGCCGTTGCTTACAACGGCTACCTCTATGTGACCGGTGGCTACAACGGCACCACTTATAACAACGCAGTCCAATCCATCCCCATCAATACCAGCACCGGCGCCATTACAGGTAGCTGGAATGCCTCGGCTGGTAGCTTTACCAACGGTCGCTACCTTGGTGCCGCGGCTGTTTATAACGATTATCTGTATATTTTGGGCGGTTACAACGGCACCACCTACTACAATGACGTGCAATATGGAGTGCTTAATGCCGATGGCACGGTGGGCAGCATTCACTATACCCATAGTTCCACCGATGACAGCACCAGCTTTGTTTCGGGCTTTACGACCGGTCGCTTTGGCCTCAGCGCCGTCGCTTACAACGGCTATCTGTACGTAGTCGGCGGCTGTAGCGCCGGTACGTGTACGACCTACAAGAGTGATACGCAGTACGCGCCGCTGAATGCCAATGGCACGGTAGGGTCTTGGAACACCGGCACCAGCTTTACCACCGCCCGTTTCGGCCAGGCCGTCGACGTCTACAACGGCTACATGTACCTGGCAGGCGGCAACAGCGGCAGCTACCAAACCGATAGCCAATTTGCGCAGGTCAATGCCAACGGTAGCCTTGGCACTTGGGCAACGGCCAACAGCTCCAACAACCTCTCGGCTGATGCCGAAGCAAGCACCGCCGCCTACAATGGCTACATCTATGTGGTAGGTGGCAGTGTGAGCGGTACGCTGGCGGCAACCAGCCAATTTGCTGCCATAAACGCGGCAGCCAAAATCAATGCCTATGCAACGTCGGGTAACACGCTAGCCGGTACCGCTGTAACTCAAGCGGCCTCAATCGCTTACAGAGGGCATATTTACTATATGGGCGGGAATACCGGTGCAGCAGATGTGATTGCTACCCAGTATGCCACCATCGCCAGCGATGGCACCATTGGCAGCTGGACAACCTCCAATAACTTGTTGGATCCTAACCAGGTAAGTGGTGGTGCCGTTGGCGTTGCTTCCTCAGGCGTAGCCGCCTGGAACGGCTATTTGTATATAGTTGGCGGGCTATCAACTGGTGGCGCCGCTTCGTCGATTGTGCAGTATTCGCTGATCAATACCTCAACCGGTGCATTGGGCACCTGGACGCATGCTACTCACGATTTCCCGGTTACCACCGGCAACCACGATACCATCACCTACAACGGCTATCTCTACGCCCGTGGCAACGGTGGTGGTGGAGCAAACACCGTACTCCACTACGCCCTTATTTGCACCGGCAGCAACAACGGTGTTGGTGGTTGTAACTCAACCGCCGGCAACGTGGGCACCTGGAACACTACCACCAACTCACTTATCACCTCGCGGACGAATGACAAGATGGTCGCCTACAACGGCTACCTATACATAGCTGGCGGCACCACCAGCGGCACCACCAGCACAGCCGTCGTAGAATATGCGCTTATCTGCGATGGTGTTACCACCGCGGGTGGCTGTAGCGGACTGTCGGCGGGCGACCTTGGCACCATGAACTCCGCCACCGCTATGGGCACAGCGCGTGATGGCTTCGGGCTTGTGCCGGTCAATGGTTACTTATGTGCGCTGGGCGGCGAAACGAATAACAGCGCTATATCTACTACCGAATGTGGCCCCATACTATCCACTGGCTCAGTTGGTACCTGGTCGTCAAATACCTCATTTGCGCAGACCTATCAGAAGGCCGGCTTCTCTAGCTACAACGGCATGGTCTATGCCGCCGGCGGCTCTTTTAACGGTAGTCGAACAACCAACGTCCTCCAGGCAGCCTTCAACAATGGCGGCAGCGGCGATACTAGCAGCTGGACCACCAACGGCACCAACATCACCGGCGCTTATAGTAGTGGCTGGCAAGATGGTCAACTGTTTGCCTCGGGCGGCTACCTGTACGCGATTGGCGGCGACAATGGCGCTACCGATACAGCAAATACCTATTCCGCACCCATTAATGCCGACGGCAGCGTGGGCAGCTGGAGCGCCCAAGCCACCATGAGCAGCCGGCGCCACGGTTTTGCGCTCTCGGTCTACAACGGCTATGTGTACGTCTATGGCGGCACTGCCAATACCACCGAGCTTAACACCTACGAATATGCCTCAATCGGGACCGGCGGCACGCTCGGTAGCTGGAGTAGTGACACCAGCATGGGGGCAGGGGTCAGCACACGCACTAATGTATCTGGTGCTGTCTATAATGGCTATCTCTATATACTCGGCGGCACACACAGTGGCACCGCACTAACCGATGTCTACTATGTCGCCATTAATAGCGACGGCACCTTGGCTACCTGGACGAGTACGACCGGCTTTGCCACCGCGCGCAGCAGCGCTGGTGCTATGGCATACGCTGGTTACCTGTATATACTCGGTGGCCAAGATAACAGCAGTAATTATCTACAAGATGTGCAGGTTACGGCTCTGAACAGTAACGGAACGGTAGCGGGCTGGACAACTACCACCTGGCTAGCCCGGCCTCAGGCGCAGATGCGCGTAGTTGCCGCCAATGGCTTCATCTACGCAGTGGCCGGTGCTACTACCAGCGGTACGGCACTAGCTACCATTGACTACACTCCCATTCTTGCGGGTGGTGAGCTCGGTGCCTGGCAACAGGCAAACGGCGGCAGCTTTAGTACCGCCCGGACTATTCCAGGGGTTACGCTCTCCAACGGCACCTTATATCTAGCGGGCGGTCTAGCAAGCGGCAGCGCTCAGAGTGACATCCAATACACGACCATGAAGTCCATCGCCCTCACGGGCCACTACTCAAGACTCATCGATCTTGGTAGCAGTACGAACGTCACTGGTCTCAGCTATAGTAACGGCGCGGGCAATTCGTTCGTCGCTGGTAGCGTTAGCTATCGGGCAGCAGGTAGCAACGCAATCTTTGGCTCGGCCACTCCCGCAAGCACTATTAGCGGTGCCGGCGGCTGTGCCGGCAACCTAGCTAACACGCGGTATCTGTTGGTTAGCATAACGGTTGATGATTCGATTGGGGCTGGAACAGGCGGATTCTTCCCCGATTACGATGGCGTGAGTAATGGGACGGGTACGTCAAACGTCGACGCTAGCGTTGGTGTTTTTACGGTCAACTACAATGCCACACATCCAACACCGAATATTCGTTTGCGCGGTGGCAAAAGCCTACAAGCTGGGGTGTTGAGCCCGCTTGATACCTGTGGCGCATAATCCTTCAGTCAGAAATATGAATGCTGGTCAGGATATGTACCTCATCACTTTAGCTAGCCTAGATGCGTAGCCGGTGTAGCCATGAAGCGCTAGTACTAAATGGCTAGCAATTCGACTGTAGATGCTTGAAGCTTTGCCATCAGCCAGCTCACGGCCAGACACAACAGAGTAGCCGTATGTGGCTACTCACTAGCCATCGCTACTCATCAGCCCAACCACTGCATCCCGCTCTTGCTATTTACCCCCATCTCTCTACAATAGAAGGGACATGGGAGCGGAACGGCAGACACAGATCATCGCGGTCACCAACCAAAAGGGCGGGGTGGGTAAAACCACCACCGCTGTGAACGTGGCGGCACAGTTGGCTGGGCCCAAGCGACGGGTGGTTTTGGTCGATCTGGATCCGCAGGGCAATGCCACCAGTTCACTCGGTATCAATAAAGAGGCACTACCTGAAACATTGTACGACGTACTGGTTCTGGGCAAAGGGCCAAGTGAGATAGTCTTGCCAACAAACGTGCCGAACCTCTTTCTGCTGCCCGCCAATAACCAGTTGGCTCAAGCCGAGGTCGATTTGGTGCCGATGCCGCACCGCGAGTTTCGGCTGCGTGAAGCCTTGAAAGCCGTCGATGCAGAAGTGGCTATCATCGATTGTCCACCGGCGCTCGGGCTGCTGACCATCAATGCGCTGGCCGCGGCCAACAAGGTGATGATTCCGGTGCAGGCCGAATATTTCGCGCTCGAAGGACTAGGGCAGTTGATCCAAACCATTCAGGCGGTTAAGCAGTCGCTCAATCCGCAGCTCGAAATCTTTGGTGTGGTACTGACCATGTTCACCAAGCGTACGGTTTTGAGTGAGCAGGTCCAGGCCGAAGTCGCCCAGCACTTTGGTGACAAGTTGTTCAAAACAGTTGTACCAAGAAATGTGCGCTTAGCCGAGGCACCCAGCTATGGCCGGACTATCTTTGAACACGATAAGTGGTCTAAGGGCGCCAGAGCGTATAAACATTTAGCCGAAGAAGTCGCCAAGCGGCTGGGCTAACATCGCAAACATGCTTTTAGCTTACTAGTGATACTCGCTTTGGCTGGAAAGTCGGCGCTGAAAATGCTAATCTGATAGCAAAGAGGGAGATAGCAACAACTATGGCCGCAAAACAAACAGGGTTGGGACGAGGCTTCGGGTCGCTGATTCCGCAGAATTTCGACGCGTCGCTGTTGGCCGATGAAAACGAACGCGTGCAGAAGTTGGCGGTCGAGGTATTGCGGCCCAATCCGGATCAGCCGCGGACGGTGTTTGACGAAGATGCTTTAAGAGAGCTGGCCGAGAGTATCAAGCGCTACGGTGTAGTACAGCCGCTGGTCGCCACACCGTACGGCACAACTTATATTATTATTGCCGGCGAACGGCGCTGGCGAGCCAGTAAACTAGCCGGACTCAAGACCGTACCAGTGCTGGTGCGGACTGCCAAAGAGCTGGAAGTGCTGGAGCTGGCATTGGTAGAAAACGTACAGCGGGTCGATCTGAGCCCGCTGGAACAGGCAGTCAGTGTCGAAAAACTGCACCAGCAATTCAACCTAACGTATACAGAGATTGCTAAGCGGCTCGGCAAGGCCGAAACCACGCTGCACAACACGGTGCGTCTGCTGCAATTACCACCGGATGCGCGCCAGGCGCTGCAAGCCAAAGACATCAGCGAAGGGCATGCCCGCCAGGTGCTGGCGCTCAAAGAGCTGCCCGAAAAGCAGGCGGAACTGCTAAAGCTGATTGTGGGAAACGGCTGGTCGGTGCGCCAGGCGGAGCGCTACGTCAGTTCCATCAAGGCCGGCGTGCAAGAAGAAAAGCGGCGCCAGGAGCGGGTGAGTGGCGATACGCCCGAAACCGAGCGGCTGAGCCAGCGCTTTGGCACTAAAGTACGCATTCACCGCACCGCCAAGGGCGGCCGGGTAGAGATTGCCTTTACTAGCGATGGACAACTAGCCAAACTACTAGCCGACCTTGGCAACTAGCCAAAACACTAGAAGCGTTCGGCGTCGCTCAGCGGAAAAATGCGCATCACCACTTTACCCACGATGGTGCTGGATTCGACAGGCCCAAAATAGCGCGAATCACAGGAATCAGACCGGTGGTCACCCGAAACGAATAGCTGGGTGCGGCTGAGTGTTAGATCAACAGTGTTGCTATCATCGGGATCGCTTAGCAGCCCGGTGCCGGTTTGGCCGTATGGCAAGGTGGTGTCCGGGTTGAAGCCCTGGGGATGCGTGGCGTTGTAGACGGTGTAGCGGCCATTCTTGAAGACGACATGGTCGCCCGGCAAACCGATGATGCGCTTCACGATTTGCTTACCTTCGCTTTGGCCGCAGGCGATTAGGCTGGCTTGATTGACCACCACAATATCGCCACGCCCGGGCAGATACTGTTTACCGAAAATGTGGTCCCAGGTGCGGGTGCCTTTCCAGACAATCAGCCGGTCTCCGTTCTGAAAGGTGTTCTGCATGCTAATGCCGTCTACTTGGTAAGACTGAAAAACAAACAGGGTGAGTACGATGGCCAAAAGTGGGGCGATCACAAAGACGCTCAAGTTGGCAAAAAGGTCGTGCCAGCGTCGGCGGTGACGGCGCCTGGCGGTGGTATGGCTTGGCCGTGGCTCGGTTGTTTCGGCCGGCTGCCTAGAAGCAGGTTCTGGCTCGACGCTCTGGTGGGGCATTGGTTTGATAGGGTCGTCGGGCATATCATCTAGCATAGCATGCTCTGGCTTTAGAAACGCTTGGCGTTGCCTAGCGGAAAGATGCGCAAGACCAGTTTGCCGATGATTTGCTTGGTTTGGATGGGGCCAAAGATGCGGCTATCCAGTGAGTTGCTGCGATTATCACCGCACACAAATAGCTGGTTGGAGCCGAGTGTCACGTCCTCGTTGTTGCTGGTAGGCGGAATGGCGCCGCCGCGGCCGTAGGGCAGGGTGGTGTCGGGCTGGAATCCGTTGGGGTGATCGTGGTTATAGACGGTGATGACATTGTTTTTGATGACCAATCGGTCGCCAGGCAGGCCGATCACTCGCTTGACGAGCTGCTTGGTGTTTGTGGTGTCGCCATAGTTTAACAGTCCGCTCTCGGTAAAGATGACGATGTCGCCCCGTTTGGGGACATACTGGTGGCCGGTCAGACGGGCCCAAGTGCGCGGCAATTTCCACACGATGAGCCGGTCGTTGTTGTGCAGCGTATTTTGCATGCTAGGCCCATCTACCTGGTACGATTGAAATACAAAGACCGTCAAGAGAATGGCGATAAGCGGCGCCAATAGTAAAATGCCGATGGTGGAAAGGGTGCTGCCGATACGGCTCAATTGTGGCTTATCGGACCGGGCTGGTGCGTCACCGTGTCCTATCACTGGAGTACTTGTAGGCTCATTCACTGGCATTACTATAGCTGAAGCGCAAAGGAAAATGAAGCTTGCCTGTGATACGAAGTGCCGTAGTAGGGCAGATGGGGAGCGCCAAACTGCCCTACTACGGCACTCGAGGTGGTTTTACAGAGTGCGGCCAGCGCGGTATACTACAACGGTAATTTGCTTATGGATATAGATGGCATACGGCCCAGAAAAGCGGGGCAGTTCAAAAAACGCTCAGTCGATGGGTTCGGTCCGGCCCCAGTTAGGCGCCGTCCTGCTAGCCAGTCCTCACTGGCACCAGTTGCCAGCACCCCCAAGCGCCGTCCACCGGCTACGGCCGTACAGCCGGTCTCCCCGGCCGATGCCAAACGGTTCCTGCTGCCTAAATATCATGCTCCCGAGCGGCCACAGAAAATTGTTAAAAAGCGCCATCGGGGTCTGCGGATCTTTTTACAAGCCGCCAGCGTGGGCTTGGCACTGTTTTTAGCCACTGGCGGTTTTTTGGTTTGGAAGGGCTACACCAAGTTCCACAAAGTTTTTCATGGTACGACCACTGTGGCCGCCCTCAGCAGTAAGCGCGTCGCTCCGCAGTTGCTGAATGGTGAGGGTGATGGCCGGGTTAATATCTTGCTGCTCGGCGTCGGCGGGCCGGGGCACGATGGGCCGGATTTGACCGACACCATCGTGATCTTAAGTGTCGATCCGGTAAATGACACGGCAACGATGGTCAGCATTCCGCGCGATCTGTGGGTGGATATGCCTATCAATTATTTTGGCAAACAACAAAAAATCAACGCTGCCTACGAGAGTGGTAAATACCATTACATTGGCCACCTAGATCCTAGCAATAAAAACGCCGCGGCGGTGCAGGCCGGCTTTGGCGCGATTGATACCACGCTCAAGCAGGTGCTGAATATCAACATCAACTACCACGTGTTGGTGAACTTCCAGGCTTTCCGGCAGGCCATCGATACGGTCGGTGGCGTGACGGTAGATGTGCCGACGGCACTAGTTGACCCAACTATGGCCTGGGAGAATCACTGGAATCCAGTGCTAGCACCAGCAGGTGTGCAGCAAATGAATGGTGTGCAAGCATTGCTCTACGCCCGCTCGCGCGAAACCAGCAGCGACTTTGCCCGGGCTGAACGCCAGCGGCAAATTCTGGTGGCATTAAAAGACAAGGTGCTTACCGCCGGTACGCTCAGCAACCCGGCCAAAATTGATGGGCTGATGAACGCCTTTGGTGATAACGTTTACAGTGATCTGAGCAGCCAGGGGGCAGTGCGTCTGATGGGTATTATGAAGAAGATGGCCGACAACAAGGTTGATTCGGTGGGCCTGACCGACGAAGGGCACCAGCTGGTCACGACCGATCATGTTGGTACCGCTTCGGTGGTTCGGCCCATTGCCGGATTTGGCAATTACACTGCTATTCAAACCTATGTGCGCACCCAGATGCCCGATGGCTACATCGTAAAAGAAAATGCGCCCATTACCGTGCTGGCGCCGACTACCACAGGTGCAACCGCCGATGCCGCGCTGCTCAAAACATATGGCTACAACGTTACTACTACGGCTGTTACCGATCAGCCGGTGCCGACAGTCATGCTGGTAGATCTGTCAAAGGGCAAAGATCCGTACACACGGCACTATCTGGAAACACGCTATAACGTCAAAGCAGTCACCAGCCTGTCCGACAGCATAAGCGTCAACCCAGGGTCAGCGAAGTTTGTTATAATAGAGTCCAAATGAGGCCGTTAATCAATAAGTTGACGCCAAGCCGCGGTTTTTCGCATGCGTTTTACTATGTGTATAATGCGCTGCTCCCCGTGCTGGTGTTTTTGTTGGTGCGGATCAGTTTTGTCCAGCTTGCCTTAAGCCTGGTCTTGTTAAGTAAATGGCGTATGTTTGCCGTACGTCCACGATTCTGGCTGGCCAATATCCGGGCCAACGCCGTCGACATCATCATAGGGGTGTCGGTGCTGGCATTTATGACGGCTACTAGCAGCGAGCTGGTGCAGCTGATTTGGGCGGCACTATGGGCTGGCTGGCTGATTGCTATTAAGCCGCGGGCAGACACACTGTGGGTCGGCTTGCAAGCGCTGATCGGCTTTGCGGCCGGTCTGTCAGCGCTATTTCTTACCTGGAGCCATGCGCCATTATTCGCCTTGGTTGGCGCGGCCGGGCTACTCTGCTTTTTTGCAGCTCACCACTTCTTTTACGGTTTCGATGAACCCTACACCCGCATGCTGGCCTACTTTTGGGGTTATTTTGGCGCAGCACTAGTCTGGATCTTGGGCCACTGGCTGATCAACTATGGCCCGGTCGCCCAGCCCACTCTGTTGCTGCTGGCCATTGGCTTTAGCCTGGGAACGCTGTATTATTTGGACCACTTTGACCGGCTGAGCCTAAATGTCCGCCGGCAGGTCATCTTTATTATGGTAGCAATTTTGCTGGTGGTGCTCACATTCTCGGACTGGGGCGATAAAATAGTTTAGTTGGAACCACGTAAAAACGAGGGAGGGATAAAAATGGCGGATATAGAACCACAAAAAGACGATACGTTACACGATGCCGATGCCAAGCACGTGACTGAGATGATGGGGCCGACCGATTGGACAGCACCAGGCAGTTACAACAAAGATGAGAAGCCCGAGAAAAAGGCCGCTAAGCCGTATTCTATCGAGCAACCGGCTAAGCCAAAGATAACGCTGCCGCACAAAACCCACACATTGACGTTTGCACTCGGTGCCATTGTAGTGCTGGCGTTGAGCTTTGGCGGTGGCTGGCTTGGAGCAGCTGCGCATCACGCTAGCGGCGTTACCAACGTCACCGAGCAGAAGGTGGAGCTAAAAGGCCAGGCAGCTGTCATCAGCCAAATTGCCAAAGATGTCGGTCAGAGTGTGGTGTCGGTGGATGTTACCAGCCAGACTGCGGCAGCCGGCTCACCGCTCGAGCAATTCTTTGGTTTTAGTGACGGTGGTGGGCAAACTCAACGCGATGCCGGTACGGGCATCATCCTGACCAAAGACGGCCTGATCATGACCAACCGTCACGTGGTACCTGCTGGTGCAACCGATGTCAGCGTAACGCTCAGCGATGGTACGGTGTATGACAACGTCAAGGTAGTGGGCCGCACTAGCGACAACGACAGTCTCGACGTAGCGTTCCTGCAGATCCAAGACACCAAGGGCAAAACGCTGGCCCCTGTAAAGCTGGGCGATTCAGCGCAGGTTAATGTTGGTGATCCGGTGGTGGCAATTGGCAACGCCCTTGGGCAGTTCCAAAACACCGTCACCAGCGGCATCATCAGCGGCTACGGACGTAGTTTGCAGGCCAGCGCCAGCGATGGCTCGAGCAGCGAGAACCTGGAGAACCTCTTCCAAACCGATGCCGCTATCAACGAAGGCAACTCGGGCGGCCCATTGGTCAATCTGGACGGCCAAGTCATCGGCATGAACACCGCACTGGCCAGCGACAGCCAAAGCATCGGCTTCGCCATTCCCATCAACGACCTGGCCGGTCTCATTACGAGCGTCGAGCAGACCGGCAAGCTGCAGCGCCCATACCTGGGAGTCATCTATGTACCTATTACCAGTGATGTCAAAGAACAATACAACCTCAGCGTCGGCAATGGCGCCTACGTTCCAACCAACGACCAAGCAGGTCAGACAACTGTCATTTCTGGCGGTCCGGCCGACCAAGCTGGCCTGCAAGCCGGTGACATCATCACGCAGGTAGACGGCAAAGCTATTAACCAAACCACTAGCTTGTCGGCATTACTCAATCAGCACAAAGTGGGCGACAAAGTGACACTCACCATCGTGCGTGGCGGCAAAACCATCAGCAAAGACGTGACGCTGGGAGCGGCCCCCACGAGCTAGGCTCGTTCGAACAGCTGGATAAAGTCGTCAGTTCGCTCGAAAGTGTAACCGGCGGCTTTGGCTATGGTAGCGAGTGTTTTGTGCGATGGCGGCAGGGCCTCGGCTAGGATGTAGAGCGGTTGTTGACTTGGTTGGCGGGCAGCAATTTGCTGAAACAAACGCCGGTACAAATCCAGGCCGTCGGTGCCGCCAAAAATGGCGTGTTTGGGCTCGTGCGTGGCTGCTGTGTTGATATGAAAATCATCGGGCACGTAGGGCAGGTTGCAGAGTAAAACGCCAATGGTATTGGCTGGCAGCCAGCTTTCATTTAGCGCCGCCAGCAAGTCGCCGCGCCGGAAACTGATGTCTACATCGTAGGTCTTAGCATTCTGGCGGGCTGTTTTCAGGCAGTGTTCATCAATGTCGGTGGCGACAACCGTCGCATCCGGCATTTCCAGCTTGGCGGTGATGGCAATGGCACCGCTGCCGGTGCCCACGTCAACGATGCAAAAGTCATCGTCGTGATAGCGTAGGCTTTGCCCGTGAATGGGGGCAGGGGCTTGGGTGAAGGCTGTGCGTCTTGGCTTTTGCCAGACCACTTGGTAGCCGTCAGTGGTTTTTACGAGGCTACTCGGTGGTTCTTGTTTTTCGAATTTGTACTGCTTTTTGATAGGCTTGCGTCCGCGCCGCTCGACCTGAAATGCGGCTACGTCTGCTTCCATGCTTCGTACACGTTTAAGGAGATTAATCATAGCCTCGGTTTCGGGTCGCGGCACCAATGTGTGCTCGTTTACCGTAAAATCGCGGCCATAGAATTCGGCCTTGCCACGCAGGTAGGCAAGGGGAACATGAGTGGCTCTTTGAACAATCTTAGTGTTCAAATTTTTTAAAACTGACCCCTGTAGTTCATGCTCTGGATGCGAAAGTAGCCACGATCGGTCGTGCCCGATGCTATCTTCCAATAAGATGAGACAATCCAGCCGTGCGGTAGAAATACCGGCGCTTTTGAGTCGCTCTGCCGACTGCTTCAGCCACTCACCAATTGTCGGCATGGCTTCACTGGCCTTCGTTAATCAGCTGCCGCTCGTAGGCCGCGAGTTGCTCGATCAAGTCATCGATTTCGCCGTTCAGGGCACCGGGAATATTGGAGCGGCTGTAGCCAATGCGGTGATCGGTAATGCGATCTTGCGGGAAGTTGTAGGTGCGGATTTTCTCGGAGCGGTCGCCGCTGCCAATCAATGCTTTGCGCGCATCACTCAGCTGCTTTTGTTCTTCCTCCACCTTAATGGCCAGCAGGCGCGAACGCAGCACACCAAGCGCCTTGGCCTTGTTTTTGATCTGCGATTTTTCGTCTTGCTGGGTTACCACCAAGCCGGATGGCAAGTGGGTAATACGCACCGCCGAGTCGGTGGTGTTCACGCTCTGTCCGCCATGGCCGCTACTGCGGTAGACATCAATCCGTAGATCGCTGTCTTTGATCTCGATGTCAGTCTCTTCGGCTTCCGGCAGCACACTAACCGTAACGGTAGAAGTGTGAATCCGACCCTGGCTTTCGGTAGTGGGCACGCGCTGCACGCGGTGCACGCCGGCCTCGAACTTGAGCTGTTTGTAGATGCCGGGATCATCGGCCGAACCACCGGTACTCGCGCTGCTCGAACCACCACCGGCTCGTACGGCGAAGACGATTTCCTTGAATCCGCCAACTTCGGACGGGCTTTCATTGATCAGCTCAATTTTGTAACCATGCCGTTCTACCCAACGGCTGTACATACGGTACAAATCAGCCGCAAACAAACTGGCTTCATCACCACCGGCGGCGCCGCGGATTTCCACGATGGCGTCTTTGTCGTCGTTGGGGTCGCGTGGCGTCAGCGCTTCGGCCAGCGCTTCGTCGTTTACAGCGATCCGCGTGTCGAGTTCACCCAACTCGGCTTGCGCTAGCTCGGCCAGTTCGTCGTTACCGGCGGCCAAAGTAGCGGCTTGGTCGCGTTCGTTGGCCAGTGTCTTGCGCGCATCAAACAGCCTGACGACGCGTTCCAGCCAGGTGCGGCGCTTGGCCAGCTTGGGGTATGCCGGGTCGCTATAAATGCCCGGATCTTGCAGCTTGGCGTCCAGGTCGGCGAATTCGGCGCGTAATTGTCGTTCTTTTTCTTCCATAATGGTTTCTCAAGTTTAAGTATATACAAAAACCGCCCGGATACAGAGATCACGAGCGGTTCATGAACAGTAGCTATTCAGCAGTCTTGACGTCGCTGGCTTTGGCAGCCTTGGCAGCAGCGCGGTGGGCCTGCTTTTTGGCAGCGGCAATCCGGGCGTCTTTGGCAGCCTTGGCGGCTTCGGCGCGGGCTTTGAATTTGTCGACGCGGCCTTCAATGTCGAGTACGCGCTCTTCACCAGTGTAGAACGGGTGGCTAGAGCCGGTGATGTGAACCTTGACCAGCGGGTATTCCACACCGTCCAGCTTGATGGTCTCGTCGCTCGCGACAGTAGAGCGGGTCAGGTAAGTTTGCTGGTTGTTCAGATCCTGAAACACAACCAGGCGGTAGTTCTTGGGATGCAGATCTTTTTTCATTAGGATCGATTCCTCTTGCCCATAACGTAGTTAAAAGTATGCTGGTAACCGGTTAGCGGCGGGCGGGCCGCAGTCGGTGCTATCCCAGACAATTAGGCCCATTATATCACCTCTGTTAGGGGCTAGTCAATAACCCCTGTAGCGGCTATTGCCGTAGTCCTTCGGTGGCGGTATAATTCACGACAGATAGCGCTAAACTAAAAACAATAAACAAGAAACAAAATGTCGGAAGATGCACCATTTTCGGTACAGACCGAACCGCTGCCGAGCGAGCCATCAAGCTATGCCGATTTTCTCAACGCCTATCGGCAAAGCCCGGCGGCACACCCGTATCTATTAGACCATGCCCGGCGGTTGGCAGATGAGGAAGCGAATCGAGATGACACGTTTGTGCAAGGGGAAGAACTGGAGCCGCTTCCGCTGCCACCTCTTGACTCGCTCGATTATTCCGAAAATGACGATACTTGGCCACCAACTCCGCAAGAAGAGCTTAGTGTTGATGAGCTCTTTGGCTTTGCGGCTAAACTTCGGGTGCAACTTGATGGTGCCAGTCCAGAAGATGCTCAAGCTGTCCTGAAGCAAGCTGTTGAAGATTCACCCGTTAAGCGCATTGCGGCCCAAGGAAATTGCACGAGCGAGCAACTAGATAGTTTTGTGGGCGAAATGGTGTTGGCCGCTGTCGTAAGCCCAGAAGTCTATGATTACCTGCCAATGTTACTCAAACAAATGCCCATAAACAAGCTGCGCAATGCCTATTTTGCAGATCCAAGCCAGCCTGGCATGCAATGGGTCAAGGCGGCCGTGGAACAGCTATCTCAGGATAGGGGAGCTCAGCCCATTCCCTATGAGCCCGAGGCTGAGCCTGCACGGCTGGAAACTTGGCGACTCATGAGTAAGCTCCATGGTCTGCCCGATGCCTTAAGTCTCATTACTGACCGCGGTGCGTATCATAACGATCCAAATGTGCGACGCCTTCTGGCTCGCTCTAATTGCGTATGGGAGATCCTAGATGCAGACTTGCCTACTCAGAATCCCGAAGGTACCGTGGCCGCAGACGCACCTATGTATATTCAGCTATGGGGAGACCGGTACCTTGAACATATACCGAAGATGCCACAACGCATTAGGAGTGACTTACTATTCGCGGCATCGAGCCGTACCACCCACGAAAATGGTGATGTAGATATAGCGACGTTTCGGCGTATGCTCATGGTTGCAACGGCAAATGCGGCTAAGCTGGGTGGCCCTACAACTGAATTACTGCGCGATAAAGCAGGCATTATAAATTTGGATTACTATAACGTTCAGCAACTCAAGCGTATGGCTGATGTGGTGAGTGGCAATCAAAAGACGATTCAGCATCTTCAGCATCTTCAGGCTGGCGACGTTACCGTCGTGTTTACCGCCGGCAAGGGTGATCACAACGGCGCACTTATGATAGCCTCGGAAATCTACGAAACGCCATCCGGCCGCACATTGTTCTTTGAAGTCAGTAAGCGCTCCGATTTTAAAGTCTATCGAGATATGCTTGCACAGCTAGGTATCAAGCCGTCTACCGTTGTCTTTGCGGGCCATGGCAATCCGTACACCGGTACGGGTTATGGCAGCGCTGCCGAGCGTTTCCGTTTGTCAGTTGACTCTGATGTTTATGATGAGCTTGATCTCGAAACCTTCATGCAGGATAGTCGTGGCGAAGATGATAATCCAGACGCCGTGGGGCGACGGCGCATCATTTACCACTCCTGTAGCCAGGGAGTAAGAACCCGGTTCATCACTACTAGAAGAACCGATGGCAGGGTGGTACATCGCACGGGAGGTCCCAAGCAATCGAATGCGGCCGGTGTTGCTCGAGGCCTGGCAAGCCCCAAGTTGGATGTATATGCCGCACGAGCAGTAATGAGAGCAACAAAGACAGACCATGGACTAGAGATGCTCCAGCCAAATCCTGCGGCTCCGGACGATACTGAGCAGGATATTCACCTAGACGTCAGCAGATTTAGTGTAGATTCGCGTGGAACACTCTACGAGACATGGCTAAATACCCTAGTGCTCCGCAAGGGCGGACCGGCAGAAGAGGTACACGCAACAATCAAGGAATGGTCTCAACGGCAACGGCCGTCACGAGGTTCGCACAGGCAACGGCCAAGATTCAAGAGTGTCAGGGTAACGCAGGTTAAATCATGAGTGATAAGGAACGATCCTATTATATCGAGCACCGAACGGCTGTCTTTAACACGGTAGCAGAGGCTGAAGCCGCCAGCGAGCGGAATGCGCAAGTGTGGTTGGAGCGTTGGCGTGCTCAGAAAAATGATAGCCAGAACGACGGACGCATAGTCGATAGTTTTGCTAACGGCACGGATGAGATAGACCTTGATTCATCCCATGCCCGTGCAGTAAAGATTACTCGTACCATGACCACTGCTGACGGGCTGAGACAGGTCTTGAACTATGATTGCACTTTTGCAGCAGACCAGGACACCGAAGGCAGCCTGGAGATAACAAGTCCAGCTGATCACGACCCACCGGAATCAGTGATCGCGGCCTATGAAGAAGTTGCGAGGTTCCTGTTTGACCGTTGCATGTATCTGGCAAGACAAGGGCATGATGGTGATCGATCGTAGAGTCTCCTAGGGTTGTAGATTGGTAGTACATCTGTTACAATACTTTAGTCAATAACCCAAGCAGGTTGGGAAACAATCCTCCTTTGCGTATGCCTTGTAAGCGCGCACAGGCACCCAATCGAAGAGAAAGGACTTACACGTTATGGCTACGGAAGTAGACATTAAGCAACTATTAGAGGCTGGTGCGCATTTTGGTCACCAGACCAGCCGCTGGCACCCCAAAATGGCGCAGTATATCCACAGCAAGCGCGGTGGCTCACACATCATTGACCTGACCAAAACTGTGGTAAAGCTGGAAGAAGCGCTCAGTTTCTTGCAGGAAGTGGCCAGCAAAGACAAGCAGATTCTGTTCGTTGGCACCAAGCGCCAGGCGCAAGACATCGTGCTCAAGCTGGCCCAAGATACCAATCAGCCGTTTGTCGTAAACCGCTGGTTGGGCGGCATGCTCACCAACTGGAACACCATCGGTGCGCAGATTAAGCACCTGGTAGATCTAGAGAACAAGATGGCCAGCGGCGAGCTGGCTGGCAAGTTCAACAAGCTTGAGGTCCAGCGCTTCCAAGAAGAAATTGATAGCATGAACGCCATTTACGGCGGTATCAAGGAGCTCAACCAACGCCCGGGTGCTGTAGTGGTATTCGATGTTGTTAGCGATGCCAACGCTGTCAAAGAAGCCAAGAAGCTTGGTCTGCCCATCGTCGCCCTCGTGGACACCAACGCCGACCCAACGGGCATTACCTACCCAATTCCCATGAACGATGACGCTATCAAGGCGCTGCAGCTGTTTGCTGATTACGTTGAAAAAGCGGTCAGCGCAGGCAAGGCCAAGGCCACTAAGCCGACCGATAAGACCGAGGTTGCCGAAGCCAAAACTGCCGCCAAAACTGCCGAAACCAAAGCCGCACCGGCCGTCGACAACACCGAAGCTAACTAATCAGAGGAGGGGAGACACAAGATGGCTGTTTCAATTGAAGATGTAAAACGACTCAAAGACCTGACCGGCGTGGGCCTGACCGACGCCAAGGCGGCGCTCGAAGAAGCCAACGGCGATTTTGACAAGGCGCTCGAAGCCATGCGCAAAAAGGGTATGACCAAGGCCGAAAAGCGCGGCGAGCGCGAAGCTCGTCAGGGCGTCATTGGCACCTACAACCACGATAGCCGCATCGGCGTCCTGGTGGAAGTCAACTGCGAAACCGATTTTGTAGCCCGCAACGAAATCTTTACCAACTTGGTCAAAGACGTGGCCATGCACATCGCGGCATCAGCTCCCGAATATGTCAGCAGCGAAGACATCCCGGCCATCGCGCGCGAAGCCAAAAAACAAGAGCTGCTTGCCAGCGACGCGCTTGCCGGCAAGCCAGCCGAAATGGCCAGCAAGATCGTGGACGGCCAGCTGGCCAAATACTTTGCCGAGCGCTGCCTGCTAGACCAGCCGTTCATCAAAAACCCCGACCAAACCGTGGGCGACTACGTAAAAGAACACAACGCCCGTCTGGGCGAAAACATCGTCGTGCGCCGGTTTAACCGTTTGGCACTTGGCGAAGTGGCGTAAACAAGCGAAAAGAGCCGCACCGCAACCAAAAAATAACGCCGTAAAGGCGTTATTTTTAAGTGCAGGTAATTCCAAAACTCAGATGTTCTGCCTCTGAAGTGTGCTAGTAATGCGGTACAATATGCTTGACTATATGAATGAAATATTGTATTATTGACTGGTTAAATTAAAGCCATTACCACTAAGAAATAATCCATATGCGACACAGATTGAGAGACAGGCTTGACGATAAGCTCAAGGACATGTCGGATAGAGAGGTTTCCCCGAAAGGCGCTGCCGGTGCCACGGCGGGATTCTTGGCCTTTATGGCGTTGTCTATGATATTGCATAATCCCTATGCTGGCGATCGGGACAATGCACGTCCCATAAAGCCGGCTAATCCAGCTGTTGCTCACACTCCATTGCCGGGTGCGAACGTGGTGAGGCAAGCACTAACAGATCAGGCCAAGTTGGCAGCTGCTGGGGAAAGATTCAATGTGAGTGCTCGCACTGCTGCCAGCATTGTAGTGCAACAGGTAGTTAGTAGCGTCAGAAATGGTGAAGGCGGGGCCGCTGTCTATGGTGATAATACAGCTGCTGTACTTCCTCGTCACCCTGGTCCTCCTGAGAGCCTCATCCGTATTACGCCGGGTAATGCGAACCAACCCGCAGAAGTGCTTGTCAGCTCATTTGCTACAACAGGTAGGGGCGCTCCAGCTATGACTATAGACCTAACTATGCCAACCGATAGAGCAAAGCAATTTCAAACCGAACTCAATCAGGGCACACTTACTAGCAGCGCTATCCAACACCTATTCGACGGGGATAATGTCATTTCGGCATCCGCTACTGTTGATGGGGTGGGCTATACCATGTCTAACGATGCGAGCAATGGTTTATCCTACACATGCTTGGGAGTTAATGCCCATAGTACTATCACCCACTTAAATGCTGCTAACGCTGATACTACAGTGGCTGTTTTTGAAAGCCATTTGTCTGCTCTCGGGCGTACGCTGGAAGCCGACTACGCTGATAGCCATTAAACGTATGCTCTAAAGGAACTGCACAACTATACCCATAGCCGTAAACCGCTTGCGCTTTGAGCGAGAATGGTGTATGTTAGCAATCAGTTTCATCTAAAACAAACAGGCATCCAAAATGAGCAAACAAAAAACCATTACATTGATCTCTCGCCCCAAGGACGATCACTTGGCCGAGCTAACAACCGAAGAGTTGCAGCGCATTGGCGAGCTGACCTCGTTGTAAGACGTGTTGCTGCCTAGTGACGGCCACCTGCGGTTCGCTCGAATCCGGGTGGTTTTTCTTGTACAATACAGAGGCTTATAGAAGAGAGGTTGTAAAACGATGAATCCTAATCAAGTTGTGTCTGATGCCAAAAGTAAACTGGATGCGGCGGTGGCGCACTATGGTGAACAGCTCAAATCGCTCCGGACCGGTCGGGCCAGCGCCGCTATGTTAGACGGTGTGATGGTTACTGCGTACGGCCAACCAATGCCGCTCAACCAGGTGGCCAACGTAACCGCTCCCGAAGCGCAGCTGCTGCAAATCACGCCCTTTGACCCCAGTAATATACAGGCCATTGCCAGTGCCATTCGTGACAATCCGTCTTTGGGGCTCAACCCGAGTGATGACGGCCGGGTAGTGCGCGTACCGGTGCCGCCGCTGAACGAAGAGCGCCGCCGCGATCTGGTGAAGCAGCTGGGTAGCAAACAAGAGGACGCCATGATTGCACTACGCAACGTGCGACGCGAAGCCATGGATGCAGTGGACGCGGCCAAAAAAGATAAAACCATTGGTGAAGACGATGCGAAGCGGCTGCAAGGACAGATAGAAGACGCGGTCAAGGCAGCGCAAGGGCAAATCGAGGCGGCCAGCAAGGCCAAAGAAGCCGAAATCATGACGGTTTAGGGTAATGAGACACCCATTTCATGGGTTTCTCATCGCGCCGGCAAAATGGTTCACATTTTGTCGGGCTGCTCTTCCCAGCTTGTCTTAAGGTTTGGCGCATATAACGTAAGAAGGATAGGCCCCGGGCCTGGCATCGGGTATACTAGAACAAGCAAATGGGTATTTTCTTATTGATTGTTGGACTGGTGCTGTTCATCGGCCTGGTGGTAGTCCACGAGTTGGGGCATTTTTGGGCGGCCCGGCGGGGCGGGGTAGATGTGGAGGAATTCGGCATCTTTTTCCCGCCGCTGCTGTTTCGCCACCGCACCAAGAGCGGCTATGATTTTACCATCAACTTGCTGCCACTGGGCGGCTTCGTAAAGCTCAGGGGCGAGCACGATAGCGATACAGGCAAGGGGAGTTACGGCGCGGCAGGTACGCGTATAAAGATAAAAATCATGCTGGCCGGTGTGGCGATGAACCTGCTGGCAGCACTGGTAATCTTTACGGCCCTGGCGTTGCTGGGCATGCCGCGGCTGATCGACAATCAATTCACCGTTAAAAGTGATACCCATGTGGTGAAGCGGGCGGTGCTGGTTGGTGGCATTGAGTCCGGATCGCCAGCTTCCCAGGTGGGGCTGCAGGTGCGCGACCAGATCACTGCCATCGGCGGATCGGTTGGTGCTGATCCGTGTCATGGCGGCGATCCTTGCGCTATTATCAACACGCCTGAACGAACCATTAGCTCCAGCCAGGATCTGGTAAAGGCCACCTCCGATTACGCAAAATACCACGGCTCGGCTATAAAGCTTTCCTACATCCGCGACGGCAAGGCTCATACAACATACGTAAACTTGCGTTCAGATAAGGTGGTCAACGCCAGCCATAAAACTAATCATCCAAAAGGTCATTTGGGCGTTGCCCCAGCCGAATACGTCGTACAGCGCTCTACGTGGTCGGCGCCAGTTGTGGCGGTGGGGCTGGGTGCGCAGCTTACGGCGCTAACATATCAGGGGCTATGGCACGCTTTGCAAGGGATTGGAGGTATCGTTGCTGGGGCGTTTACGGGTAATCATGTGGCGCGTGAACACGCTCAAACCAGCGCCAGCAGCCAAGTATCCGGCCCCGTTGGCATCTATGTGATCTTGAAAGATGGCAGTTTGCTGGGCTATCAATTTATGCTGCTGATCATTGGGGTGATTTCGCTGACGCTGGCCATTATGAACGTGCTGCCTATTCCGGCGCTGGACGGTGGCCGGCTGTTTGTGATGCTTATTTCGCGCCTGTTTCGTAAATCGATTTCTCCAGGGGCCGAGGAAGCCATTTATGGCACCGGTTTCGTGGTGCTGTTGCTGCTCATCATCGTAATCACCGTAGTCGATGTCAGACGGTTCTTCTAGCTTTGTCTACACACCTTCCGAGCCGCCGGTAGACCCTACCCGGCCGGTTAAGAAACAACGGATGGCTCGCCCTGCCGGAGAAGCCGAGGTGAGCGGGAAGCCGGTGCCGTGGAGCCCATTTGCGGCGGTAGTGTATGCGGTGGCAGTGTATTTCTTTGCCCAAGTTGCCGGGTCGATGATTGTCATTTTGTACCCGCATCTGCGTGGCTGGGACAAAGCGCGGGCCAACCACTGGCTGGATCATACCGTGGTGGCCCAGTTTTGGTATGTGCTAGCGGCCGAAGCGCTGACATTTGGTGCCATTTGGTGGTTTATCCGTCAGCGCGGGGCGGGTCTGAGGACGCTTGGCTGGCGCCGCCCGCGGTTTAAAGATGCGGTGCACATGCTAGCCGGCTTTTTGGTGTACTTTTTGCTGTACGCGGCGGCGCTAGCCGTGGCAACGCAGCTGTTTCCGTCGCTCAATATCAACCAAAAGCAAGAGCTGGGATTCGATAGCGCCTCGAGTGCAAACAGCTTGGTACTGACGTTTTTGAGCTTGGTGGTGTTGCCGCCGCTGGTAGAAGAAACGGTTTTTCGTGGCTTTGTGTTTGGGGCGCTCAGGGGCAAGCTGAAGTTTGTTTGGGCTACATTGCTGACTAGCGCGCTGTTTGCCAGCGCGCATCTGCAGTTTGGTAGTGGCCAGCCACTGTTGTGGGTGGCGGCCATCGATACGTTTACGCTCAGCCTGGTGCTATGTTATTTGCGCGAGAAAACCAATAGCTTGTGGCCGGGCATCTTGCTGCATGCCCTCAAAAATGCCTTGGCGTTTGTGACGCTGTTCGTTATTGGGCACCACTAGGGTATAATAGGCTGCAATGACGTGTTTCCGTTTTATCCTTGCCAACCCCATCCCGCCCCGGCGGTAGTAGTATTCTTTTGCTGACGGTCTGTACACTTTAAAGAGGAAAACACTATGCGGGTAACGCAACTATTTGGAAAAACTAGTAAAACCGAAGGAACCGACTATCAGGTGCCTTCGCATCGTTTATTAACTCAAGCGGGTTTCATTCGTGAATCGACTGCTGGCCGGTATTATTTACTGCCACTTGGCCTGAAGGTGCACGACAAAATTATTGAGATAGTCCGCAAGCATATGAATGCGGCCGGTGCCCAAGAAGTGGTGATGCCAGTTCTGCATCCATTGGAACTGTGGCAGGAAACGAACCGCACAACTACGACGGGCTTTGAACTTATGAAGATCAAAGACCGCCGCGAAGCCGAATTTGCTTTGGGTGGTACGGCCGAAGAGATGGCGGTAGATTTGGTGCGCAAATTCAACATCAGTTACAAAGACCTGCCGTTCAATATATATCAGTTCAGTATGAAATTCCGCGATGAGCTGCGTGCTCGTGGCGGCTTGCTGCGCGTCCGCGAGTTTGTGATGAAAGATGCCTACAGCTTTGGCACCGAAGAACAGTTTAAGGCGGTCTATCAGCAGATGTGGGATGCCTACGCAGCGATTTTTAAAGAATTAGGACTAGATGCCGATGTAGTCGCGGCGGACAACGGTTATATCGGTGGTGAATATTGCCACGAATTTATTTCAGAGAGCGATCAGGGTGAAAGCCGCTACTTTATTGACGAAACCACCGGCTATGCCGCTCACGAAGATGTAGCGGAAGTAATCTTGGAAGCCGTGAATCCAGAAGAAGCACTATTGGATTTTCAGCAAGTTCATGTTCCGGCCTGGGTACAAAAAATAGCTGATATGGAAAAATACTTCAAGAAAGATAAGCGATTCATGATAAAAAGTGTCGCCTATGTGAACTCTGAAGGCGATATTATTGTGGTCGTGATTCGAGGCGACTTGGAGGTCAATAAGACAAAACTAGAACAGAAGCTTCATATGGTAGGGCAACTAGAGGCTGCGAGTGAAGAAGACCTGGCGGCCATTGGAACAAGAACTGGCTACGTCCATGCCGCTGGACAGACGTTTTTGAAGCCTCGAAAAGCAAAGTATGCCAAACGAGATTGTAAGGTCATATACGTTGCTGATGAATCTTTGAAAACGATTCGGAATGGTATCGGCGGTCACGCTTCTTTCGAAGAAGGAAAAGAGTCCGAGGGCACTAATGTAAACTACGGTCGCGATTTCAAGCATGACATTGAGCTTGACGTGGCAATGGCTCAGCCCGGTATGAAAAGCAAGGACGGTGGCGTCTTGGTTGAGAAGAAGGGCATTGAAGTCGGCAACATCTTCCAGCTCGGTTACCACTATTCAAACCTCATGCACGATGCCGAATATACCGATGCTACCGGCAAACGGCAAAAGTACTACATGGGGTGCTATGGAATCGGTATTGGCCGGACACTTGCAGCAGTTGTAGAGAGGTTCCATGACGAAAAGGGAATCATTTGGCCTGCCAACATTGCACCGTTCCAGGTCTACTTGGCTCGTCTGGGCACCGATGAAAACGTCATAAAAGCAGCCGACGAATTGTACGAAAATATCACAGCTTTGGGCATTGAGGTGCTGTATGATGACCGTGATACTCGGCCCGGTGAGAAGTTTGCTGATGCAGATTTGCTCGGCATACCGCATCGGGTGGTGGTGAGTGCCAAAACAGTCAGTGGGGGCATGTTCGAGTATAAAAAACGAACTGACAGCGAAAGCTCCATGCAGACTTGGGAAAATCTCAAAAATCTGTTGACCGCCTAGGCGGTGTGGGGTACTATAATTTTCCAGCTTGAGTCTTGGCGGGCAACCAATACTTGAGCATAGGGGCCAATCGAAAACAAGGAGAACGAGCGTGAAAAAGATGTTCCACCTGACACAAGCAGGTATAGACGAACTAGAAGCAGAACTGGCCGCCCTCAAGATTCGACGGGTAAAGACCGCAGAAGCCATTAAGATTGCCCGCGAACTTGGCGATCTGGCCGAAAACGCTGAATACCAATCGGCTCGTCAAGAGCAAGAGCGCAACGACAGCCGTATCGAAGAAATTGAACACATCCTGGCCAATGTAGAGGTCATCAAAGCTAAAGGCACCAAGCAAGTGGGTCTGGGCTCCACGGTAACCCTCCAGGGCGGCAAGCGCGAACTGGTCTTGCAAGTGGTAGGCACCATCGAAGCCGATCCGCTGGCCCAGAAGATCAGCGACGAATCGCCCATCGGCAAAGCCCTGATCGGCAAAAAAGAGGGTGACGACGTAGAGATCAAAACCCCGGCCGAAACCACCACGTATCGGATCGCTGCAATCGCCTGAGAATCATTATGTCTACAGACGGCAAAACAGAGCTGAGAATCTTCGGGCTCTTCTGCTAGCCTAGCGCTGCAGAACAGTGTACTTATTGTGGCCTAACAGATATAATGATTGCCACAATGGCAACACTCAAAGAACTTCGCGACGAGCGCTTACGCAAACTAGACGAGTTGAAAAAGCTCGGTGTCAATCCGTATCCGGCCAAAAGTAACCGTACGCACGCTACCGGCTACATCCGTGACAATTTCGATGAAATGGACGGGCAGGTGGTTAGCATTGTCGGCCGCATCAAGTCTATCCGTAAATTTGGAAAAATTGCGTTTGTGGTCGTGCGCGACTGGGCGGGGGATATGCAGGCTTTCTGGCGTGCCAACGACGACGCGCCGGAGTCCAACCGGGCCAACAGCGAACTCGGCCTCGGTGACATCGCGCTACTCGACAGCGGCGATTTTGTAGAGGTCAGCGGCAAAGTTATCAAAACGCAAACCGGTGAGATCTCGGTAGAGGTAGAGCACCTGCGACTGCTTGCCAAATCGTTGCGACCGATGCCCACCGAGCAAGAGGGCTTTACCAACAAAGAAGAGCGCTTCCGCCGCCGTTATGTTGATATGAACGTCAACGAGGACGTGCGGGTGCGTTTTTACCGCCGCAGTCGCTTTTGGCGTGCCACGCGGCAGTTTTTGGATGAGCACGGTTTTACCGAGGTCAATGTGCCGGTACTAGAGCACACCACCGGCGGGGCTGACGCCAACCCGTTTGTGACGCACATGGATGCGCTCGACCAAGATTTTTATCTGCGCATTAGTCACGAGCTGCCGCTCAAACGGTTGCTGGGCGCCGGTTTTGAACGCGTCTACGACATTGGCCCGCGCTTTCGAAACGAAAACTACAGCGACGAGCATCTGCCTGAGCATGTGGCCATGGAATGGTATTGGGCCTACGCCGATTGGGAAGAGGGCATGGCTTTTCAGGAAGCACTGTTCAAATATGTGCTAGAGCAAACCTTTGGCACGCTGCAGTTCAAACTCGGTAACTTCGAGGTTGATTTAAGCAAACCTTGGGAACGCTGGGATTACGCCAAAACCATCCAAAAACGCTACAATCTCGACCCGTACAACTGCACGCTCGAGCAGGTCACCAAGGCGCTCAAAGACAACAATCTAGAGGTCGAAAAAGCCGAAAACAAATCGCGCGGCATCGACAAACTGTGGAAGAACATCCGGAAAGATGTCGCTGGACCGGTCTGGCTCATCAACACACCGCTGTTCATTAGCCCGCTGGCCAAAACCAATCCCGACCGGCCCGAAACTACCCAGCGTGCCCAGGTGGTGATTGCCGGCAGTGAGCTCTGCAACCTGTTTAGTGAGCTCAACGACCCGCTCGATCAGCTGAACCGCTTTGTAGAGCAGCAGCAAATGCGTGACGCCGGCGATGACGAGGCCATGATGCTCGATATCGACTTTGTGGAAATGCTGGAGTACGGTATGCCGCCAGCCTGCGGCCTGGGCTTTAGTGAACGAGTGTTTTGGATCTTCGAAGGTGTAACTGCCCGCGAAGGTGTGCCATTCCCACAGCTACGCGTGGATATCGATGAGACTACCAAGGCGCTGTACCCAGAGGTGTATAAGGTGAAATCGGAGCCTACGGATGACGCAGCCTAATGGCTTTGAGATGAACCTGCCCACGAGTCTTCCCGAGCTCGTTCACGATACGACGAGTCTGACCTATAGGGCAGGAGTCGCTCAAATTGATGTGGATAATGAACATCGAATACGGTGGCGCCTTGCTAGTGTGGATAATGCACGCGGTATGGTGGGCTGCGATGTGACGTTCTTAGGGAGTATGCCGTCAAAGTTTGTGGTAAAGGCAACGAATGTTTACATCGATAGTAGTACTACCCGAATATGGTATCCTGAGCATGCCATAGACCCCTTTAATGATCCGTTTGCGCAGGATGTTGTACGGGTTCTTAGAGGGGCCGTAGCCGCTCACTGGCAGAGTTTAACGGAGACGGCGCACAGGCGAGAAGAAGCAGAAGCCGTCGCTAGGGCTGCGCAGTTAGTTACGCTTCGTAGTATTGCCGACGGCAGTATACTCGAGTCGTGATACCTTGCCAGTTTAGTCATGAAGGGCAGGGAGCTGGAGCACTATTCATCGCAATAAGCTAGCAAAAAAGCAAGTTTATGGCAAAATATATAAAAAGTATATTTAGGAAAGGTTGTCAAACAATTGTCAAATAGCAGTTTGGTACAATAGGGGGCGTGGAAATGATTTCAGATGAGGAATTTCAGGAGCTGATCGACCAGGCGTTTGATAGGCTGCCAAAAACCCATCGCGACCGAGTTCAGAATGTGGCGATATTATTTGCCGACGAACCGGATGCCGAACAGCGCCGCGAACTGCAGCTGCGGCATGACCAAACCCTGCTCGGTTTATACCAAGGCATCCCCCTTTCCGCCCGTGGCGGCCGCCCTACTCTCCTGCCCGACCGCATTACCCTATTCAAACTTCCCTTGCTCCATCAGGCAACTAACTTGCGCGAATTGCAAGAAGCCATTCGCCATACCTTGTGGCACGAGATTGCACATTACTACGGACTGAATCATACTGATATTCACAAACTGGAGGGGTAGACATGGAAGATACACTAACGATCGCAGTACTAGCCGGCACCACACGCGCTAAGCGCCGTTCGGCCGTGGCGGCACACTATGTGGCTGATTTCGCGGCCAAGCTGCCTGGTGTAGAAGTGGTTTTTGTAGACCCCGTGGATTTCAATTTCCCGGGCGACGGCAACGACCCCGAAGGCAAAGATCCGGCGTATACAGCCATCGTAGAAAAGGCCGACGCGTTCTTCATAGTCACCCCCGAATACAACCACAGTTTCCCCGGCTCACTGAAGCGGATGCTCGATAGCGAGCTCCAGCTCTACAACCACAAACCGGTAGCATTCGCCGGCGTCAGTGATGGTAACTGGGGCGGCGTGCGGGCGGTGGAAAGCCTGCTAACAGCCATCCGCGAAACCGGTCTGGTGGCTCTCAGCTGGGATGTCTATTTTCCACGTGTCCAAGATATTTTTGATGAGCAGGGGCAGATCAAAGAAGAGCACCGCGAACGCTACGAACGCAACTTGGGCAAGCTGTTCGATGAGCTGCTCAGCTTTGCACGGTTGTTTAAAACACTTCGCACGCAAGCGGGCGCCCAAAGCTAACCAAAGGAGAATATCATCGTGAAAGCAACCTGGAACGGGCAAGTCATCGCCGAAGCCGACAAAGACGATCTGATTTACATCGAGCAAAACTGGTACTTTCCGCCGAGCAGCGTTAAACAGGATTCTTTGCGCAAAAGCCCCACGCCCTATACTTGTCCCTGGAAGGGTGTTTGCCAGTATTTTGACGTGGGGCAGGGTGACAACTGGAGCAAAGACAGTGCCTGGAGCTATCCGGAACCCAAACCAAGCGCTATAGATATTGTCCACAAAGACTTCAGCAACTACGTGGCTTTTTGGCGTGATGTGACAGTAGGAGAATAGGTAAATCCGGCGGGGCCGTAGTTATTTACACCCGCGTGATCGGTGGCTAGGCCAGGACGGCACTGGCAGTGCCCCTCAGGAGCTCAGCCGCCCGATTCGAAACGGCGGTGTCAAAGGCATGAAAGCGATGATCCCAACCAACCTGTGCAGCCCGAAGTTTGGCATACTCTACGGTAGACGGGTCATACAGGGCGGCACGTATGGTCGCTGCCCGCTCTAGATCGTGTTTACCCATGCGGTGATCGCCCTGGCGCATGCCATAGAGGTTCATCGTTTCGGTGTCGTGCGCGAAGACCAGGCGACCGTAATGGGTGGCAGCGCCGCACGCTTCGGCAGTCAGATGCAGGCGCAAAACGCGCCTGCCGACTAGGGCGGGACCAAGCGGCCGCATGAACTGAATGGTGTCGTTACCAATCTGGGCGTGGGCATCGTGGGCGATAAATCGCATCTGCTTGCCGTCGCCGGTTGGACTGCTGAAGTATCCGTGCCTCCGTACCTCGGCTCCTGTTATAGCAACGGCTTCCTCAAAGTGCTCCGGCAGGACTTGCAAGTCCCAATCGTCTGGCGGCTTTAAGTCGGATACGCCCAGTACCATCGAAGCTAATTGGCCAACCCGGCTGCCTACAATAACAAAGCCCACTCCGGCTTCAGTGAGGCTGCCTAAGCATTCCGCAACGCGGGGGTGCTCTGACTCCATTAATCCAGCCGCTTGCTCAGCAGTCATTACCATACAACAGGGAGCTCCTTAAATATGAAGTGCTATTATAACATAGAACACTACGATAAGCAATAGAGCTTTAGGGCAGTGCTCTTGGCCGAGCGACTCACGTGGACCTAAGCATTAGCTCGCTCCCGCCCAGATTCTTAGCCAAATAGCTGTCGTGGCTAATGTACAGTAGCGCCCCGTGATAGTCGCGCAGGGCGTCTTCCAGCTCTTCTATGCTGGGTAGATCCAGGTGGTTGGTGGGTTCGTCCAGAATCAGCAGGTTAGGGTCGGGCGCCAGCATTTGGATGATTTGGAGCCGCGCTTTTTGGCCACCAGATAGATCTCGGACCAGGGTTTTGGCGTCGTCATACGGGTTAAATAGGTAGTTACCCATAGTGCGCATCACGGTTTCTTCACTGCTCGGTAGGCCCAGGCTGTCGTAAATGTGGCTAATGGCTACGCTGAGTGGCAGGTCGAGCAGTTCCTGGCCAGCTTCTTGCTCGTAGACGCTCATGCGCAAGCTGCGGTCGCAAAAAATGCTGCCGCTGCGCCAAGTAGCAGCGCGCTGCTCGTGGGCTGCCGCCTGAATGGCGCGCACCAGCGTGGTTTTACCGGCGCCGTTGCGGCCGATCAGCCGCAGGCGATCACCGTGGTGCAGCTGAAAGTTGACCGGCGCAAACAGGGGTGGCTCGCTTGCCACGCCGTAGCCTAGCTGCAAATCTTCTACCCGCAGCAGTTCCTTGGCATGCTCGTGGCTGCTGGTTTTATGCAAGCGAATATTGCGCGCCTTGAACTTGTCATAGTTATCGCTGACCTTTTTGTTGAGTCCGGCCGCGCTTTCGCGGTCAATCCAAAAATTGGGCTCCACCATACCGGCTTCTACCTCGGCATATTGTTTCAACAGGCGCTTTTCTAGCGGTATAAACGGATTTGGCGTCTTACTGGTGCTCGATTTTTTGGCTCGTACGCTTTGGATCTGCTTATGCAGGTTCTCGAGCGTTTGCTGCGCCGTGGCGTAATCGTGCATCTGGGCGGCGGCTCCTGAGGCATTCAGGCTCAAATACGCCTGATAGTTACCTTTAAACTCCTGGCAGCCGCCGTTCTTGATCTCGATGATCCGGTCTACCTGCATCAGCACATCGCGGTCGTGGCTGATGACCACCACCGCCCGCTGGACGCTGCCAAACCAGTCCAAAAAAGCCGCTTTGGCCACGTAATCCATATGGTTGGTGGGCTCGTCGATCAGCGCTAGATCGGCATCAGCGTGTTCCACGGCGATCAGTTCTACAAATCGTTTCTGCCCGCCGCTCAGACTACTCATCGGCGCGTTGGCCTTACCGTGCAGCTGGTAATCTTCCAGCGACTGATTGATGCGATTTTCCACGTCGTAATAATCTAGCACCCCAAACCGCTCCAGCGCCTCGCTGTAGCGGGTGATCTTGCCTAAGTGGTCGCCCATGATCTCGGGGTAGGTGTCGATGATGTGCTTGAGCTCTAGGTATTCCGGCAGCCGGTGCAAAATGTACTGCAGTACCGTGATGTCGCCTAGGTCGGTGTGCTCCTGGGCTGTGGCAATGACGCGGGCGCCCGGCTGTGTGGTGACGCTGCCGGCGTAGTCTTTATCGGTCCCCGTGAGCATCCGGAACAGGGTAGTTTTGCCCACGCCGTTGCGGCCGATGATGGCCACTTTTTCGCCTTGCTCCACGTGCAGTTTCAGCCCCGAAAACAAATGTTTCGAGCCAATGGATTTTTCTTCGATGTTGGCGGTTAGCAGCATGGCAGGGGTAAGTATATCAGAACAGAGGTACGTTTGGTTTAGGCTTCTTTAAATCGCTTGGCGAATTTGGAGCGGAGTTTAGCGATCTTTGGATCGATAATCACCTGGCAATAGCCCACATACGGATTTTTGGCATAAAAATCCTGCTGATCAGCCTCGGCCGGCCAGAATTTTTCGAGTGGCACAATTTGGGTGACGATGGGGTCTTTATAAAGCTCGGGTGCAAAGTTGGCTTTCATATCCTCGGCGACTGCGTGCTGCTTGTCATCATGGTACAAGATAATCGATCGGTATTCCTCACCCACATCGTAGTTTTGGCGATTCAGCGTAGTGGGGTCGTGCATCACAAAAAATATCTCCAAGATCTCGCGGTAGGTGATTTTTTTGGAATCAAAGGTAACCTGCGCCACTTCGGCATGGCCGCTTTTGCCGCCGTACACCTCGGCCATAGTAGGATGAGCCGTGCGGCCGCCGCTGTAGCCAGATTCCACGCGCATAACACCGGCAATGCGCCGATAAAACGCATCCAAACACCAAAAACAGCCACCACCGAGCGTCGCTTGCTGCATGCATATAGTGTAACGCACGCCGGCCGCCGCCGGGTATACCATAGACGATATATATCACTGACAACTGTGTGAAGCGGCGGTATTGTAAAAGTGCAGCCGACAGGGGTCAGCTCTTGCTTTTTATAAGATAATATGCTAATATATAAGATATGACGCAAACAGTAGGACATGAAGCAGCCGGATCGGCTAATCAAAATAGCCTAACCATGACTGCTCAAGAGATATGGCATCCTGAAGGATTCAGCCGACCAATTCATGGAGAGTGGCATGATCCTGTAGGCAACGGAATCCTTATTGGCCAAGTTGACTCGCACGTAGACCGCACGCTTCTAAGGAGGGACAACCTATCTCCTTACAGGCAGGCTACGCTTGGACTCTCTGAAGTAATGGGAATGCGTTTACCCCAAGATAACGCTACTTTGCCACAGGTCAGTGAGAAAAAGGCAGACCGTCTGGTTGTTATGACCATGACTCCTCCTACAGCAGATGGCTCACCCTCTGACGTAGAATTCTGGGATGGCCGGCCAAATAGTCACAGGCAACGCTATATTTTAGGTCAAGGCGTTGACGGTGTGTTTAAGGTTAAGGAGCGCGCTTCACTTGAGGGAGACACACCTTTTGAGTGGAAGGTTGGCTCCACACTTTGGCTTGCAGTTGTAAGTGGGGATGCAATAGATATTCCCTCGGACACTAGTGATTCAAACTTGGCGCTGTACCGACGAGTTGCTATGGCGGTTGATGCATTGCAACCAACCTCGGCAGCAGTTGACGCGCGGAGGCGACGCGTAGGGCTCGGTGTCCGTATCCTTACTCGGCTGCTCGGTGGTGATTATACAGATGAGTCTTAGGCACTTTTCATGCTATAGTTGACTCTATGGCGAGTAAAAAATCGGGAGCTAAAAAAGCGGCCGCACCGGCGGCCGCTACAACAGATGCCAAATTGGCTGAAAAGCGCGGGCGCAAATGGACGGTGGTGCGGCCAGAAGTGCTGCTCACCACCTTTCGGAGTCAGACGGCCAAGTTTGCTAATCTGCAGCGGGTAAATGGCGTGCTGGCCGGATTGTATGCGCTACAGGCGCTGTTTATTTTGATCTTTGGCCATGCTGGCAAGGCGCCGGTGACGCTCAATTATCTGACGAGTGATCCGCTGCAAACGGCAGCTCAGCACAAGACGGTGCTGACGCTGGCGTCGCATCACTGGTTTGATGTAAATCTGCTGGCGCTGCTGGTAGGTGCTCTGCTGCTGGCCGCGGTCTTTCACGCGCTGCTGGCTGCAGTATTGCTCAAGCGCTACGAAGATGCCCTGAGCCAGAAGCTGTTTGATCTGCGTTGGTGGGCCTATGGCTTGATCGGCGGGCTCATGCTGGTGCTGGTGGCGCTAGTGAGCGGCATGGCCGACGTGGCGGTGCTGGCCGGGTTGCTAGGTCTGGGCGTAGTGGCGGCCCTGGGTGCGCTGGCGGTGGAAGCCAATCAAAAAATCTGGCCGTGGGGGCTGTTTGG
>DATIIP010000008.1:0-50224 GCA_035479475.1 Saccharimonadales bacterium (SeqCode)
TGCACCCCCACCAAACCAGTACCGACCAGGCCGCGCAGGAACGCGCCCTGGGAGCCGCTATTCGTGCCTTGAAACGCGAGGCCGAGCGGCTGCTCAAGCCACGATTGCAACTGCTCGCCGACAAGCACAGCAAACACTACAGCGGCTTTAGCGTCAAACAGCTTAAGCGTCGGTGGGGCAGCTGCGACAGCCACGGAGCTATCACGCTTAATTTGTTTCTGATGGAGCTCCCCTGGGAATACATCGACTACGTGCTGATGCACGAGCTAGCACACACCGTAGAGATGAATCATGGACCGGCCTTTTGGCGCGTGCTGACGGCAATGGAACCCCGGGCACGCGACCTGAGCCGCCAGCTGCACCAGCACCAGCCCATAATTGGTGCCTGGCGATCATAGGCACACAATCGTAAGCGCTTATGGCATAATAGAAGCTAATGACACAAAAACAGCCGCAGAGCGCCGATCTGTCCCATCGGGCAGCCCTTGAACATGAACAGCTCACCAGCCTCATCGGCAGCATGGCCGACGGCGTGATTGCCGTGGACGATCAGGTAAAAGTAGTACTCTATAACGGCGCCGCCCTCAATATTCTGGATCTTAACAGCAGCATGAAGGGCAAGTCACTCAAACAAGTCCTGCGTTTGTATGACAGCAATGGCCAAGCAGTTGACGCTCATCGGCTGGTTCAGGGAACCAAAATGCCTACCACCAGCCGCGACATGTTATTGCATTATGCCGACGGCAGTAAAGCCAATCTCTATCTTTCGATCGCACCAGTTCATTTAGGTTATGGTTCGGCCGGAGGTGACCACGGCTACGTGTTGCTCCTGCGTGATATCACCCGTGAAAAGTCGCTCGAAGAGGAGCGAAACGAGTTCATTAGTGTAGTCAGCCACGAACTGCGCACGCCGATTGCCATTACTGAGGGTAATATCAGCAACGCCCTCTACATCGCCACAAAATCGGGCAACATCGCTGCCATTCAGGAAGCGCTGAAGGCTGCCCACGAGCAGACCATATTCTTGGCCAGACTCGTCAACGACCTCTCGACGTTGTCACGAGCCGAACGAGGCGTCTTGCAAATAGAAGTTGAGGCCATTAACCCTCATGAGCTAGTCGAAGACTTGGCTAGAGCCTATAAAGAGGGGGCAGACACTAAAGGCCTAGAGCTGCACACGCACTTGGATCCAGGGTTGGAAGTGCTTCATTCAAGCGCATTGTATACCCGCGAGATCTTGCAGAACTTTATTACCAATGCCATCAAGTACACCGAGACTGGCAGCGTGACTATCGGCGCAAAAATGGTTGCTAAAGGCGTCGAGTTTAGCGTCAGCGACACCGGCATCGGCATTAGTAAGAGCGACCAAGAAAAGGTGTTCGACAAGTTCTTTCGGAGCGAAGATTACCGCACCCGGCAAAGCAGCGGTACTGGCCTGGGCCTGTATGTCACCATGAAATTAGCACACTTGCTGCACGCCAAGATTACCGTGGAGAGTGAGCTTAACCACGGCTCCACCTTCACGATTTTCATTCCAAATCTACATTAGATTGTCAGGTTTAGTTTGGCCTTTGCGGCAAGTGCGGCTCAATGCGCATCACTGGAATGCAAACATTCCGTCCTTTCCAGTCTACCGTCGAAAACTCATATTTCCAGAGTGAGACGTGCAGAATGGCGATATCAATCAAAAAGCCTACCGGCATCAGCAGCCAGCCGTACCATGGATCGGCCAAGTGTGAGCCAACGCCCACTACACCATATGTCACCAGCAGGCAAAGCAACGATACTATCCAAACAGCAGCGTATGCCATCGTGTGGGGCAACAGGCCAACGCACAACAGTCCAATGAGCGGGCCTAGTAAAAACACTAGTTCGAAGGCTGCCGTCAAACCAACGAGTTCTAGTCGGCGATGCAACTGTGGGTAACGGACTCGCACACTGGTACCATACTGCTCGCTCGACGGCTTATTACTATATACGCCTAAGCGCTCGTCACTACGAATAAAACTATAGGCGTCTGTTACAACAGCCTGGCGGGCAAAATGCGCCTCGGGGTTGATAGAACGCGACACCGCTTCCATGCCACCCATATGTTTGAGGGCTTCACTCTTGATCAGCCAGCAGGTACTGAGTACCGGCGGCCGCTTAAATAGCCGGCGCGGCAGGCACATCTCCCAGTAGTAGCGCATCACCTGTAGCAGTGAGTAGTCAGTCTCGGGCATTTGGGCCCGTAGCGGCATAACGCTCAGCATATCTTTCTTGCGATCTAGCAAGACCTCGACCAGCTGGCGTAAGCTACCCGCATCAAACAGCGCATCCACCCCGCAAAATAGCAGCAACTCACCACTTGCTTCCCGCACCAGCCGTTCATAAGCCCAGTTTTTGGCTAGCCATCGTGTTTCATCGGGCACGCTGCCCTGAATAAAGCGCACACCATCGTGTGCGAATGACCGAATAATCTCGGGTGTACGTCGCACTGCCGAGCAGTCGTCGAGCACCAGAATCTCCAGCTTGGGGTAATTACTAGCTACCAAGGCGTGTAAGCACTTCTCCAGCTGGTCGGTTTCGTTACGGGCCGGCACGAGTACGCTAAGCGAGGGTAGTTCGCGGTCGCTGAGCGCTGGAGTATCACCGGCCGGAGTAGCATGCCGCCAGGTGTGCATACTAGTCCGAAGCAAGGCGGCGGCAGCAAACAGCTGCAGCGCCGCCAGCACTGCCACCGCCTGGTTACCTCTATGAAAATGGCTGATCAGCCAAGCGCTCCCCGTCAGTCCCCACTGTACCACCAATAACCAACCAAAGGCACGCGTGGCTATAGTTCGCAACTGCTCCAGAGGCAAACGTCGGCGATAAACTCGCAGCAGGTTCACTAAACGATAGGCCACAATGGGAAGCCCCCAAATCCAGACTTGCCAGTCAATCAAGCACACCCCAACTGTTACCGTCACCAGCGCTAGAGCTGTAATAACCTGCGCGAATAGATGCGTGCGGCGATATTCACTCAGTCCTCCGCCGCAGACGTACGCCTCTAGGATAGCCTCTAGGGCAAACAGGCCTATGAGCCAATACATATTACCTACTACTATACCAGCTTGACCGCAAATAGGGAGAGATGCTATGCTTGACTTTGTAATGCCTACGATCTTATGTAGGCTTTTTTAATAGGCAAGAATGCCAGAGGTAGAATACGGTGGCACGCACAGTCAAACCAGCAGACACAAAGCAGACCGCCCCTGAAGGCGAAGAGAGTCTAGTACAGATATTTTTCCGCGGCTTTTTTTGGCCACTCAAGCTAATCGGCAAAGGCTTGGCTTGGCTTGGCCATCGGCCACCGCTCAAACAAATCGGCCACGCTATTCGCTGGTTCTTCCGATTGCGCGCCATCCGTTTTATGGGCCGTGTGCTGGGACTAACCTATCTACGTAGTAGTTGGCAAGAGTTGCGACAGGTTACATGGCCTTCACGCCGCGAAGGCCTGCGCCTTACTAGCGCCGTTATCGTCTTTTCCATCATCTTTGGCGCCCTAATCGCCGTAGTCGACTACGGCCTCGACAAACTATTTAGACAACTGCTAGTGAAGTAAGGAGATTATGATAATGAGCAGCAAGCGCTACGATACAAGCAAGCAATGGTACGCCATTCATACCTACAGCGGCTACGAAGAAAAAGTGGCCGAATCTATCCGCCAGCGAGCTGAATCGCTCGACATGAAAGACAAGATTTTTCAGGTGCTAGTTCCCAAAGAAAAGCAGATTGAGATCAAAAACGGCAAGCGCCGCGTGGTCGAAAAGCGCATCTTCCAGGGTTACGTGCTGGTACAGATGAAAATGAGCGAAGACGCCTGGTACATTGTGCGCAACACCCCAAGTGTGACCGGCTTTGTTGGTTCTGGCACCGAACCGACCCCGGTGGATCAAGACGAGATCGAAAAGATCCAGAAGCGCATGGGCCTGGAACAGCCTAAGCACAAGATTGACTACGCTATTGGCGAGGTGGTGAACATCACCGACGGTCCATTTAAGGGCTTCGATGGCTCCATCAACGAAATAGACCCCCAAAAGGGCAAGCTAAAAGTGCTCGTAAACATGTTCGGCCGCGAAACACCGGTAGAGCTGGATAGCTTGCAGGTTAAGCGGGTCTAGCGATGAGCTCACCCGCAACCGAAGCTGTCCATCCTCTGGTCACCAGTGCCGTCGATACATTCGAACTAGGTAGACGACGTTATGAATACTGGACCAATAGCCCGGGATTAGCCTACCACCTGGTCGGAGCGATGCTGGTTCCGGATACAGAAGCAGACCCCACCGACCCAGCCAGCGAAGGTAGCGAGCGCGAGCGGGCTGTCGTTAACGCGCTCCGCCCGATCGGCACCTTAGCTGTGCTAGGCCGCGGTGTGAGCAGAGATGGCGAGCAGGCCAGTTGGCATAGCCGACTGCGCGCCAAAGCCGGTGCACGACTAGCCAAAGCCGCAGGTATATCGCGAATTGTCACCAGCGGCTACCGCACACCTTCGGCCGGCCCAGGGCCCAGCGAAGCAGGACTGATGGCTGACATCATTCACGAAGAAGGATATGAGGGCGATGTCGCGCAAGAGAACACCTCTATCGCCACTGCGAGCAACATCTTTAACTTATTGCATAATGTTGGCCCCGACGTACCCAGCGACGGTTTTCTAGGCGGAGAGGGCGCCTTAGGTATCATCGTCGATGAGCACCCCACGGTAGAAGGCCAGCGTCAGCCAGCCCATTTTGACCTAGTGGTACGGCTCTGCAGGCAGCTGATAACCCGAGACGTCATTGTCATCGGCGTCCCAAGCGGCGAGCATCCGGACGTCTATGATGCTAATTCCATCAGGCTGGCTCGACTGCTTTTTGCAGGCATCACACCACGGTCGGCCACCTGGAATGTTCGTTTGCGAGTGCAGGCCATGGATGCTATTGCCCGCGCCAAGGCCTGGATTGACCAGAAGCGCGGCAATAAGCCTTACTATGAAGATCCTACGATGGCAGACCAGCTACCTGAATCCGCCGATTATGGTGTTCCTACGGTGGTTGAGCAAACCGACACCGCTGCCGGACAAGCATAGACAGCTGTACTAAAAATTGCTATAATTACATCTGTTACGCACTACTATAAAGGTAGGAGAGCTAGTATCCGTGCTTCAAACTGACGCTCGTCAGACGGAGAACCCTCGTAATAAAGGAGAATATGATGGCAAAAGTCGTCAAAGCAAATCTAAAAATGAAGATCAAAGGTGGCCAGGCTAGTGCAGCTCCACCAGTGGGTAGCACGCTTGGTCAGTACGGCGTGAACATGATGGATTTCATTGGTCCGTTCAACGACGCTACCAAAGACATGATGGGCAAGACCGTCACGGCGCACATTACTATTTATGATGACCGCAGCATGGCCTTCCGTGTGGTTGGTGAACCCACCGACGACCGGATTCGTACCGCTCTAGGCATCCAGAAGGGTAGCGGCCGTCCGAACAGCGAGAAGGTCAGCAAAAAGCTAACTCAAGATATGCTGCAAAAGATTGCTGAAGAAAAGGCCGCCGACATGAACGCCGACGATGTCGAGGCCATCAAAAAGATGGTAGCCGGCACCGCCCGCAGCATGGGCGTCGAAGTCGAAGGCTAGCACTGATGATCGAACGACTTGGGAGCAGCGAAGTGCCAGACGTCGGCGAAGTAGTTGTAAGCGCAAGCGGCGCAATTTTACATAGTCGCGGCAATGGGCAAGGTGAATTCGTAGCCCGTGATGGTACCGTCGTCGACTTAGCCGATATGCTGCGACCTCTTAGCGAGGCGGAAATGGTCCAGATTATGCGTAGAGCTCTCGGCAATCAGGACGAGCGACCAAGCTATTACGATTAAGACGTTTTAAATAATTGTGGGAGAGCCTACAGCTCGCTAGCACCACGAAGGAGATAATAGATCATGGCACAAGCCAAGAAAATCACCGAAGTTCCAGCCGAGGCTGAGGAACAAATTATAAACGCTGAAGTAGCGGAAGTTACCGATGCGCAGGAGAAAACCAATGGGGCTACTCAAGAAAGCGATCAAGCTAGTAGTGAAGGCAGCGATACTCAAGAAGTAAAGACCGCCAAAGCCGGCAAGCGCAGCGCTAAAGGACTGGAAGAAGCCGAGGCGAAGGCCGAAAAGCTTGAAAAGCAGGAGCGCCGCGCCGAAGAAAAGGCTGAAGAGGCCGAAAACAAGCCAAAGCAGCCAGTTAAGCCTGCCCGTTCGCGCCTAGAGCGCCGCAGCAAGGGTTACCGCAAGAGCGCCGAAGTTATTGAAAAAGGTAAAGCCTACACCTTGAAAGAAGCCGTGGAGCTAGCCACCAAGACCAGCAGTGTCAAATTTGACGCCAGCGTGGAGCTGCACGTTAACCTGGGTGTTGATCCGCGCCAGGCCGACCAAAACATCCGCGCCAACCTAGTACTGCCCCAGGGCACCGGCAAGACGGTCCGCATCGCTGTTTTCGCAGACGATACTGTTGAAGGCGCCGACCTGAGCGGTGTCGAAGCTATCATCAAAGACCTTGAAAAGGGCACCATCAACTTTGATATCCTCATTAGCACGCCAGCCAACATGGCAAAGCTTGGTAAATATGCCCGGTTGCTCGGCCCTCGCGGTCTGATGCCAAACCCCAAGAGCGGTACGGTTACCCAAGATGTGGCCAAGGCCGTAGCCGAAGCCAAAGCTGGTCGTGTGGAATACCGCGTGGACAGCACTGGCATTGTGCACCTCAGCGTAGGCAAGGTGAGCTTTGGCGGTGGCCGCTTGCTGGAAAACGCTCAAGCAGTGATGAGCAGTATTCGTGCTGCCAAGCCGTCGAGCGTCAAGGGCAACTACGTGAAAGCCATTCACGTTACCACCACCATGGGGCCCAGCATCACGGTTGCTACCAACGAATAACATATTTCTTACCGAAGTCTGACTACTGCTAACGTTTGTCGCCACGCCCTAGCGCACCGGCCGCCACTGCTGTCCCACGCCGAGTACGTCCTTCGACCTTCTGCAAGTTGTCGTAAAGTGTGTGCGACAGCGTGGTGTCTAACCGAGTTTGCAATACTAGAGACACAAAGCCCAGCACTGGAGCAGCTGCCTCCATAAGCTCACAGCGCCGTTGCTGGTTAACGGCTTCTGCATGCGCCTCGGGCAATGATCGCAGCATGTTCTCAGCAGCATCGATAAACGCTGGTACAGCCGTCATATAGAACCAGCCTGCCGCGTTACGCACGTCTTTGCCATTCAGGCGGTTTAGCGCCGCATCAAAATCGGTTATGGTTTCTCCGAGTGCAACCGTACCTCCTAAACGCTGAATCCCTCGCTCTGCCGCCACCTGCAATCGCAGTCGGTTCCGCGTAAACGTATTGGCCACATGCCACATCAGATCACCAAACTCTTTGCCGTGATAGTCCTTGGCTGCGGCCGAAGCCCTTTGATGATATTCGTAGGGCAACATTTGCGTAACCAGGCCCCGGTTATAGGGCAGGCTATGCGCTCGGCCGTCGTACAGCATTCTAACTGCATGCTCCGGATCGGTATCTATCTGGATTGCTTCACCATACTCTTCTCTAAGCCCCAAAAAGAACCATGCCTCTAGCGGCAGGCCCTTAACGGTGGCATGGCCGAGGTCTGCCGGTTCATCAACTAGAACCTGCTGCCAGGCAGCAGCCTGATACAAATCAAATGTCAGGGCCGCCGGATCTGCCAGAGCAACATCCAATTGGGCACGCTCACTACACAAACGGTGCATATGCATAAGTATAGATGACGCCAGGAGCCGCAGTCGTTGTAATCTAGCCTATATAGTCAAAGGGTTCATTTTACTTTCATAGCCCGGGTTAACGCCGTCATCGCCCGTGCAAAGCCGGCCGGGCCGCCGCTGTACGCCATATAGCGGTCTTCCCAGGTCGGGTGATACTTGTCTTTGAATCGCTCCAGGCCGCTAAAGCTGTAAAACCGGTCGCCGTTGGCATAAACCAAGCGAAGGGCTGCATCGATCACATTGGTCGCCTCGGTGTTAGCGGTCAGGCCACGCAGCGGCGATAGCCCTAGGTTAAGTGTTGTCACACCTTGCTCGTGCAGCAGTTCAATCACACCCATCAGTAAAAAGTCATTGCAGTTGCCAGGTGCGCTTGCCTCGCAGCGCAGCATATCATAGTTTGCCCAGCCTTCTTCGAATGTCGGTACCAAATTCATAAAGCCACAGATAGTACCACTATCATCGCGTACTATCGCTACAGTGCATTGCTGCAAATAATCATCGCTATGATAGCCCATCATAAAGCCCCGTTCTGCTCGGCCCGGGCGTTGCAGCCAATCATCCGAGATAGCTGCCAGCCGCCGGAGCAGGGCGGGGCTGTGCGGTGGGCTCAGCAGCGCCACCGCGTAGCCCTGCTTAGTAAAACGGTTGCGGATTTGCCGAAAGTACTTATCGTTTTTTATAGTCGCAAAGCTAGCCAAGTCTAGCACTGCCTCTTCACCAACTTTTTGCAGGCGAAAGCCCAATTTCTCATACATGGCCTGATGCTCGCCATTAATGTGCGCAAATGCCGGGCGCCAATCGTTCACAAAACAAAAGTCCTGAAAGGCCTGAACGAGCAGCAGAAAACGTTTCGCGTTGCCGAATGGATTGCCGACCACCACCGCCATACCCGCCGTTACGCGGTAGGCTAAACCAGCTTCTTGGGTGCTATCAAAAAAATACTGCTTATCATGGGGCCACAACTTAAAGAAGTCATCGATGTCGTGTGGGTGATTTTGCAGCAACTCTTTGGCCAAAGCCCGCTGCTTGTCATCGGAACGCAGGTGAAAGCGAATTGGCTGAAAGAAGGCCGCCGCTACATACAGCGCCACCACACCACTGCTCACCGATAAAGAATCCATAAACAACCGGGCGCGTCGTGTATAGGCCGTGACGCCAGGCGTGGTAATCCGGAATTGGTCAATGGTCTGATGTGCCGCTGTTGGCAGGCTGATCTCGCGATGAAAATCATGTTTATCCAGCAGCATGAAGCCCAAAATGCCATACACAAACGCCACCGCCAGGACTACGACACTCGACTGCACCGCCCGCCGAAACCCCACCAGGTCACTCCGTACACGGAACACCTGGCGGCTTACATAGAGCACTAGCAGCAGTAGCAAGGGAACCAGGCTATGGAGCGCCTCTTGTAACGAGAATCGCCGGCCTATAAGAAGGTGCTCTAGAAGCCCCGCGCCATTTAAAAGCACCGTTAAGCCCGAAAGGATTACCGTTGTTAACCAGGCGTTGTATTTGAGCCGTAGTAGCAAGAAACCAAGATAAATGTAACTCAAACCGATAAAGACCGGCACCGTTAGCAAGACATCGTCAAGTGAACGGGAGCCGTGCAGGCGAAGCTGACGAGTCAGGGTATTTACCAACACTGCCGCACCATAAGCCATAATGACCTGAGCAACCAATCGAGCGTAACGAACCATTTGTGCTGTTTGTCTCATACAGTCATTGTTATATAAAACAACTGCTTATGCTACGTCAAAAATGAAATCCTCTAGTTGTAAAACTTACTTGCACCCTTGCCGAGCCCGTAGCATAACCGTACAATAGGTAGTAACAAAAGCGGGTCGGGCGCTGGCGGTGTAATGAGGGAGATGACACCTTAGGGAAAGCCTTGGGAGATAGACACCTATGAGCGTCTTAAGTAATACACAAATCCGGCAATATGTAGTCGACGACCATATCGTCTGCCATCCATTTAACCCCCAGAATGTCTCGCACGCCTCTCTGGACGTCACGCTAGGATACTATTTCTACCGTATCGAACCGGCCAATGAGCGCACTATCTACAATCCGTTCGACCGTGAAGACGTCGAGCGTTACTTTGATGGGCCGTTCAAAGCCATGCCACACAAGGAATGGTGCGCTCTGAATGGTTTCCGGCCGATTGTCGGCATCCCCGATGATCACCCGGTGATCGCCCTCAAGCCTGGTGAGCGAATCTTGGCGCATACTCACGAGTTCTTCGGCATCAAACCACCGGGCGCCTGCGAAATCCGTAGCCGCTCCAGCTGGGGACGCAACGGTGTAGCCGTCTGTTTTGACGCCGGTTGGATCGACCCCGGCTACATCAACCGCCTGACACTCGAGATCTACAATCTCAACAACCGAGAAACCGTGCTGCTGCCGGTGGGTGAGCGCATCGCCCAGATCATCTTCCATGAAACTGGTCAGGTAGATGGCAACTACGGCAATGGCCGCGACAGCGGCTTTAGCGGCAAATACCAGAGTGGCACCGACCTAGAGACACTCATCAAAGTCTGGTCGCCGAGCCTTATGCTACCCCAAGCCTACCGTGATCAACGTTCTTTACCCCAAAAGATCGAGGGAATGAGCTATGACTAGGGGCAAGTACATTGTCGTTGAAGGTGCCGAGGGCGTAGGCAAGACTACCATGGTACAGCTACTGGCCAAGCAGCTGCAGGCCGCGCAATTGCCGGTAAAAATCATGCGGGAGCCCGACAGCCAAAACGACCTCACGGCCCGAGCCATTCGCCATCTTACCCAAGATCCGCGGTACCCTATGAACACACGTACCGAAGTACTGCTCTATAATGCTGCCCGGTCGCAATCCCTGGGAGTAATCCGGGAAGCCGTTTCTAACGGTGTGATCTGCCTGGTCGACCGCAGCTACCTCACCACCCTAGCTATTCAGTACTATGGGCGTGGTGATGTACCGGATTATCAAACCATCAACGACATCATCAACTTTGCAGTAAGCGATATGCAGCCCGACCTGATGGTGGTGCTCGACGCACCAGTAACAGTGCTCCGCGAGCGAGTACGGGAACGGTTTGCTGCCGAGCGGTTTGATAATTTGGATGAAGCGTTTTTGGAGCGCGTCCGGGCCGGTTATCTGTGGGAAGCAAAGCAACGGGGCTTGCCAGTGATCTATGCTACCGACGACATTGATACCGTTTTTAGACAAGTTTGGCAGCATGTGGCCGCCACCCTTGCTATTCGCGACCCTCACGCCAAGTCCGAACCACAATCAATCGCCGAAGTACTTGCCGCTAAGCCACCTGTTCAAGTAGCTGCAGTCGAGCCACCCATTACCACATCAGTTGTCGAAACTATCGAGCCAGCCGCCCCAGCTACGGCCGAGAGCTCGACACCAGGCACTGCCGCTGAGGCCACACCACCCAGCTCAGCGGAGCCCTGGACCATCAAACACAATAACGGTTCCACCAGCATAACGCCGGCCGGCAAGATCGAGCTCGCCAAATACACCACCAACACCGACGGTTCCATCTATAGCTTTACCCCCCAGATGTCTCCCGTCACCGTGGCCGCGGCTATGGCCCGGCTCAGCCGCCGCAGCGACGATATGCGCGTCACGCTACTCGACGAATTCATTGGCAAGGTCGAAAAAGATTCACAGCTCCTTCACCGCGTTATCACTGCTTACGGCGACGACTCTGTTCAGCAGCTGGTCGGACAACACTTTGTAGTTGAGGGTGCCAGCGTCTTGCTCACCAAAAAGCTGGAATGGGGCCGCTTGGCCGCTTATCTGGAGCAATCTACCCGCTATATTTACTTCGACCAAAAAGACGAGGCCGGGCATTATCGCTACTACACACCCCCTGAGCTCAAAGGCAAGCTCCGCGCACAGTACGTTCGTACCATGGATCAGATATTTGATATTTATTCTGACTTGGTTCAGAAAATGACCGACCATGTTCGTCGCACCTCCACCGTACCAAAGGCCGAGCAAGATGGTGCTTGGCGCAGCGCTACCAAAGCTCAAGCCTGCGACGCCATCCGCGATCTGCTGCCGCTAGCCACTAAAGCCACGGTAGGTATCTTTGCTTCCGGCCAGGCTTTTGAGAGCCTGGTCATGCACTTACTGAGTGATGAGCTCGAGGAATCACGCCGGGCTGGCCAAGAGCTCTTAGCTGAAGGCCGTAAGATCATTCCCGTATTTTTGGAACGGGCCGATAAACCCGAACGCGGCGGCGCCACCATAGCCTACCGGGCCAACACCCGGGCCTACGTCCAACAGCTCGCTGAGCAGCTATTACCATCCACCCACGCCAGCCCTACCGAACCCGTCCAGCTGGTGAGTTACACCCCCCACAACGAGCTCGACATCGTGGCCGACATCCTTTACGAATTTAGCGATTTACCGCTACGTGACCTGCAGCACGCAGTATCGACTTGGCCATACGAGCAGAAGCTCAATGTCCTCAAGGCCTATATAGGAGAACGCCTCAACCGCCGCCATCGTCCGGGCCGGGCACTCGAGAAAATCCACTATAGCTTCGACCTCACCGCCAAATACGGCGCGTTCAAAGATATGCAGCGTCACCGCATGGTCGATGACCTGGGTTGGCAGGAATTTAGTCCGCGGCTGGGCTATGATGTGCCGAAATTGGTCGAAGAAGCGGAGCTTACCGAGCAGTTTGAGCGGGCCTTTGATCTTAGCCTGGAACTCTACAGCGCTTTGCAAGCTGCCCACGGCCGCATCATCGCCCAATACGCCGTGCTGCACGGCCATAATGTTCGCTGGAAAGTTACCATCAATGCGCGCGAGGCGTTCCAAATGCTCGAACTGCGCTCATCGCCGCAGGGGCACCCGGTGTACCGCAAGCTAGCCCAACAAATGCACGCCAAGATCGCCGAGGTACATCCGCAGCTCGCCGAAGCCATGATCTTCATGAATCAAGGCGAAGACCCAGAGCTGGCCCGCCTAGCCGCCGAACGTTATACACAATACAAGCTGCAGCAGCTCAACGGCCAAGCCACCGAAGATACAGCCGCAAAAAAGTAAGAAATTTGACAGTAGCTTACACAGCGTAGTATCATGTACTTCTGATGAAAACTGTAGCAAAGCGCTTTATTATCGTCCTCGGCCTACAAGGGCTGTGCTTCGCTACGGTTGAAGCCTCGCGACAATAAGTCGCTCAGCACAGTCCCAAGAACCAAGTAGGCTTCAACCAGAAAGCCTACTTTTAATTTTGGAGCATATGGATGAGAAAATACAACCAACCTGATTCGAACTGGCAGACCACACCACCAGCACGAATTGATCGAGTAACCGGTGAAGTCGCAGACCTAACTTCTCCCTGGTATAGCGGGCCTGAGCCTCGTATGGAAGCAGACGCACACCTATGGCAACCCCGGCCACGAACCGTTGCCGTTGTCGGCCCAGCAGCTGTAGCAGGTGTAGCGGCAACCGAAGCCATGGGCGCTGTATCAACCTTTGGCGCGTAAGCGCTACTAAACCAACCTCACCCATAAACCATAAACCCCCTAAATTAAGTGCGTATGACCTACACACGATATAACTTAGGGTTATATAAATACGCACCTACATAGGTAGGCGCTAGTAGGAGCGCTATGCATCATGGCTTACGAAGATTACAAGGCCTGGGTAAATAACCTATCCAGGGAAGGCAATAGGACCACAGTAGAACAAGCAAAGGATGTCGGTGGACCTGCCGTTTGGGCTCTGGTAGATATCTCGGCACCCTATACGCGTCACGTCGTAGAAATGACAGGGCCTGATGGGGGCACCATTACCCTGAACTAAGGATTCCAACGCGAAAGCGCATCCTAATTGACAGCTGGGCGATCAAAGCGTAAACTAAAAGCAATATGAAACGAGTGTTTGTAGACATTCTTCTCGTCGACCTCCCGAAGGAGCTCGGCTAGGCTTGTCGCAAACATTCGCCAAAACCGAGCTCCCATACGGGGCTCGGTTTTTTAATTAGTAAACTACGATGACTGAGAAACAACTTATTGAGGCCACCAAACGCCTGATTGCCATTCCCTCAACCGGCGATAACTACGAAGCGCTAAAACAGGCTTTGGATTTTATAGCAGCCATGATCTGGGCCCAGTGTCCCGATGTCACTATTGAACGCTTTGAAAGCAACAGCCGACCCAGCTTGCTGGCATACCGGGGGGAACAACGGCCGGACCGATTCCGTATCTTGTTCAATGGCCATCTCGACGTCGTGCCCGGCAAGCCCGAGCAGTACAAGGCGGTCGTTAAGGACGGCAAGCTATTTGGCCGCGGCGTCTACGATATGAAGGCAGCCTGTGTAGCTTTGACGGACGTATTTTGCCAGTTCGTCAACGAAGTCCCCTACAGCCTTGGACTGCAAATTGTTACCGATGAAGAATCAGCTGGCAGCGACGGCACACAGCACCAGATCAAGCAAGGTGTCCGTGCTGACTTTGTGGTTTGCGGCGAATGCGGCCGCCACCCCAATGTGTACGAGATTGCTAATGAAGCCAAGGGCATCGCCGCCATAGATGTCGCATTCCCAGGCGTAGCAGCACACAGTGCTTACCCATGGAAAGGCGAAAACGCTGCCTTGAGGGCTTCTAACTTTATCCAGGCGTTACACAAACACTACCCCGCGCCCGAAGAGGAAACTCATGAGACTACGGTCAGCGTCACCGCGCTAGCGGCATCGAGCGGGGCGCACAGTAAGTTGCCTGATCGCGCTACTATGATGATTGTAGCCCGGTACACGGCCGCTGACCCTAATTTCCGCAGCCTCGAGCAAGTCCTTACGTTTCTGCAGCGACTTGACCCTGATATCGAGATCGTCAACGTGCTCGATTTTAGCTCTCCGCTCTATACCAACCCAAGCAACTCACTCCTCTTGCGGCTAAAAGCTACCGCCGAGAAGGTGGAGGCGGCGGAGTTCTCGTTTGTCCGCCGCCACGGCACGGGCGATGGCCGTTTCTATGGCGATGTCGGTGGTGAAGCTTGCGAATTTGGCGTAGCGGGCGATCACGCCCATGCCGACGGTGAATACATCACGCTTGAGGCTTTTCATAATTACATCGTCACCATGCGCCAGTTTATGGAGCAAACTATAACCTCCGAGCCAAAACCGACCCACATCAAGGCCCATGTCGCTTGACGCATCACACCTCTGTTTGCTATACTCATGGCAGTTACCAAAGACAGTGGCGGATTGTTCCGTAGGAACATCTTAAGAATGCCACCGAGGCCAACGAAAACGACTTTTTGTTTTTTGAGCGCACTCTTTAAAACCTTCGGTAACCCCGAAGGTTTTACTTTGTAACGAACCACCAGCTGCTAAGGTCGATAGGCTGGTGCAACCCTAATCTATAGGAATAAACTATGGCATTAAGCAAAACCCAGAAGAACGATGTAGTCGCCGAGGTATCGGACCTGCTCGCTACTTCCAAAATGACCGTCGTCGCCAAATACCAGGGCACCACGGTAAAAGCTTTGCAGAGCCTGCGCCGTGAAGCCCGCAGTAATGGCACCAAGGTCAAGGTGGTCAAAAACCGCTTGGTCATCAAGGCCGTTCAGGGCACCGACACCCTAAAAGGTGTCGATACGAGCAGTCTGCAAGGTATGCTTCTGTATGCCTTTAACGCCGACGACGAAGTCGCACCAGCTCAAATTCTGAGCCAATTTGCCAAAAAGAACCCCACCTTGGAGTTCGTAGGCGCCCTAACCGGCGAGGGCAAATTCATTGGCGCCGACGACGTCAAAGCTCTGGCTGCCCTACCAAGCAAGAACGAGCTGATTGCTCAAGTCGTGGCAACATTGCTGTCTCCGGTCAACGATGTTACCAACGCACTCAGTGGCAACCTGCACGCACTGCTTGACGGCGTAGAAGCCAAGGCCGCTGCCGCGTAAAGGCACTACCAACCGCCTAATTTTGAAAGGAACAAGAAATGGCTGATGTAAAGAAACTGGCAGAAGAGCTGACCAAGCTGACTGTCCTAGAAGTAAACGAACTCAAGACCATCCTGAAGGATGAATACGGCATCGAGCCGGCTGCTGCCGCTGTAGCAGTTGCTGCCGCACCTGCTGGTGATGGCGCTGCTGCTGCCGATGAAGGCAAGAGCGAATATGACGTCATGCTGAAAGACGCTGGCGCTCAGAAAGTTGCCGTCATCAAGGCTGTCAAGGACCTGACTGGTTTGGGCCTGGGCGAGGCCAAGGCACTCGTCGATGGCGCTCCAAAAGTAGTTTTGGAAAAGGCTAAGAAAGAAGACGCCGAGAGCGCCAAGAAAGCTTTGGAAGAAGCTGGCGCTACCGTCGAGCTCGTCTAGTCTAGACCTTTTGCTCATCCTAAAAGCCCGCATGGCAACCGCCAGCGGGCTTTTTGGTAGCCCCACTTAGCGGCATGCTAGAATGGCTCCATGCAGCTACTAGCGAAGCTCCGAGGCGCACATGCACACCTGGTCCTGTTAAATACCCTGCACATTCTGAACGATGGCTACCAGGCTAGTTTTATGCTGCTATTGCCGTTCATTTCCAAGAGCTCACACCTCAGCCTCACCAAGGTCGGATCGCTGGGTACAGTGCTCAACCTCACCGCACTCGCCATTGTTATCCCGGCAAGCGGACTTGCACGCCGGCTTGGCAGCCTGCGTACGCTACTGTTGGCACTATTTGTGTATGCCACCGGGTTTTTGGGCGCCAGCCTTGCCGGTACTTACATTCGGCTCGTTATGATGTTTATTGTAAGCGGCTTAGGCTATGGCATATTCCACCCGCTGGCATTTGGCCTGATAGCCAAATGGTCGCCCAAAGAAACACTCGGCCGTACCATGGGTAACTTTACGGCCATTGGCGATGTAGGGCGTATTGGCATTTCGGCAGCCCTGTCATTTCTGATTGTTCACTTTGGCTGGCGACACACTACACTGCTATACGTGCTGCTGGCCTTCACGACTGGGTTGGTAATTGTGCTCTACATGCGAAAAAACAGCGACCGTATCACTCCGCCTGAACGCCCTATCAAACAAAAACTCACCGCTTGGCAAATACTCAAAAGTCCGCGATATATTTATGCTGTTGCCGCCAACGCGCTCGATTCTTTTGCCAGCGACTCATTGTACGTCTTTCTGCCATTTTTGCTATTGCACCGGGGCATCCATCCCGCTCTACTGGGCTCATTTACGGCCGCTTTCTTCTTCGGCAATATCTTTGGAAAGACCCTGTTGGGACGGGTCGCTGACAGGGTAGGGAAGGCTAGTGTCTTTATTAGTGCAGAAGTGTTGATGGCCTTGTTTATCTTTTTGCTGGCAGGCTCGTCGGCGGCCTGGGCTATCATAAGCTGCGCCATCGTACTCGGGGTTTTCACCAAGGGAACACAGCCAGTCCAGAAATCCATGATTGCCGAAGCAGTTGAGCACCACGGCAACTACGACAAAGCTTTCAGCCTGGCAACACTGGCTAGTAACACCACCAAGACAATAGCACCAATTACTTTGGGCTTCATAGCCAGCACCGCGGGCATTGTTTGGACCTTCAACACCATGGCGATTGTGGTGTTGGCAGCAGCGATACCCGGTACTTTGTTTTACCTTTCTAAAAAGCCAGTTCTTGACGCCTAACTTATCCACAGTTTCTCAAAAAACCAGGTGGCTTTGACTTCCAAATTGTAGTATGGTACGGTTAAGGCATAGGTGTAGCAGATAAACACTGCAAGGTGAGAGTAGAAAAAGAGAATAAAGATGGCAGACCTACCAGAAAAGCAAGTCAAACGGCTAAGGGCGCTGATTCAAGAGGCCGAGACAAACTTGGCGGCAGCTAATGAGCTGCTCATTAGTTTGGTAGGCGACGATGAGCATGTGCAGGCCAAGACAGCAGAAGAAGTCCGCGGTAAGATCATCGAGGGCGTTTTTGACGGCCAAAACATGGTCGGCAGCGATGGCAAAACCTACCCGGTGCCAGCCAACTACGCTAGCAAATCCAAGCTCGTCCAGGGTGATATCCTTAAGCTCACCATTGCCGATGACGGCGCCTTTTTGTACAAGCAAATCGGTCCCATCCCGCGCAAGCAAGTTGTAGGCCAGCTCAAGCTAGAAGGCGGCCATTACTTCGTTACCGTTGGCACCCGTGATTTCCGCGTCCTGCTCGCCAGCGTCACCTACTTCAAAGCCAAGCCAGGCGACCAAGTCAGCGTCAACGTACCCGAAGACGACTCAGCTGCTGAGTGGGCCGCACTAGAAGCCGCACTCTAAGCACTACTTAGTAATTACCACATCAGCCGTTATCAAGCGGCTGATTTTTTTATATACTCTTAGGTAGATGAGAGAGGGGTAATGGCCAAACTATATTTTCGTTACAGCGCCATGAATAGCGGCAAAACCACGTCACTGATTCAGGCCGCCTTTAATTACGAAGAACGGGGCATGCACCCGGTTATCGTCAAGCCTGCCATCGATACCAAAGGCGCTGGCATGGTTGTTTCGCGGCTTGGCGTATCACGGCCCGTCGATATTCTGCTCGGACCCAAAGCTAGTGTTAAACGGGCGCTTGCTAAATACCCTGATTGCCATTGTGTTCTAGTAGACGAGGCCCAATTTCTAACACCCACCCAGGTAGAAGAGCTGTTCTGGTATGCCACCAAGCAGCACGTGCCGGTTTTGGCCTATGGGCTACGCACCGATTTTCAGACCAAAGGCTTTCCTGGCGCCTCTCGGCTACTCGAGCTGGCTCATGAGCTCCAGGAACTCAAAACCATCTGCCGTTGCGGCAAAAAAGCGCTACTCAATGGCCGCAAACTGGCCGGTCAGTTCATCTTCGAGGGCAGCCAGGTGGCCATTGAAGGTGAACAAGCGGTGGAGTATGAATCGCTCTGTGCTAATTGCTATGACGCTTTCCAAACAGCGACCGCCTGAGACCCCACTAGGTACTTTCTACAGCAGACGACTCGAGCTGGGACGCGTATAATGGAATAAACTATGGGGCAAGCACTCTACCGGAAGTACCGGTCGAAATCGCTGGACGAGGTTCTCGGCCAGGAGCATGTAACAACCACGCTCAAGAATGCCCTGACAAACGGGCGGATTAGCCACGCCTATCTGCTGACCGGACCAAGAGGCGTAGGCAAAACATCCATCGCCCGCATTTTGGCACACGAAATCAACGGCTTGCCGTATACCGATGAAACACACCTGGACATCATCGAGATTGACGCCGCCAGCAATCGGCGGATTGATGAAATTCGTGATTTGCGTGACCGGGTTAGCACCGCTCCAGCCAGCGCCAAATACAAAGTCTATATCATAGATGAGGTACACATGCTGACGCGCGAGGCCTTCAATGCGCTACTCAAAACGTTGGAAGAGCCGCCGGCGCACGTGGTGTTCATTTTGGCTACCACCGAAGCACACAAGCTGCCCGAAACCATCATTAGCCGAACGCAACGTTTTACCTTTCGCCCAGCCGCACCCGATAAAGTCATCGCCCTCCTAAAACAGATTGCCAAGACCGAAAAGATCACCATCGATGACGACGCCCTGACACTGATCGCCGAGCACGGCGACGGCAGCTTTCGCGACAGCGTCAGCCTACTTGATCAGGCCAGCTCCACGGCCGAGCACGTTACCCGGGCCGATATCGAGCGTATCCTTGGCCTAGCCCCGGCGGAACAAGTTACGGCACTGCGCACAGCAGTCGCCAACCATCAAACCGAAGCCATTGTCACCGTATTAACGCAACTCTACAGCGACGGCTACGAACCGGCCGCCATTGCCACCCAATTGTCAGCCGTTCTTCGCCACGCTGTCTTGCAAGGCGGCACTGATGCTACCGACCTATTGAACTTGCTACAGCAATTACTCGAGGTGCCCGGGGCGCGCAGCCCGCGCCAGCTACTTGAGCTAATTCTATTGCGGGCCGGTCTTACCGGCGCAGCCACACCGCTACCAGCAGTGGCACCTACTATCCAGGCCACCACCTTCTCACCAGCCGCTCCCGAGCCCAAAGCCACGCCTCCCAAGGCCAAGACAGAGCCGAAAATCGAATCATCAAGGCCACCTGCCGAGGTCGCCGCTACCACTCCAACAGATAGCCTCACTACGCCAGCCGCTAGTGAGCCGGTGCCCGTTGCAGCGCCAGCAGCTTCAGCCATTACCACGGCTGATATAACCGAACTGTGGCAGCAGGCACTCGAAGAGATCAAGAAACAATACAACACCCTATACGGTATTGCCCGGATGGCCAAGCCGGTGCTCACCGATGGCACACTAACTCTTGCATTTAAGTTTCCGTTTCACCAAAAGCGCGTCAATGAGCCCAAAAACCGCCAGATTTTCGCTGAGTTAATGGAACGGCTCTATGGCAGCCCGCTCGAGATTTTGTGTGTGGTGGCCGAGGAATCGGATAGCATCACAGCTCCGACACCCGATGTTGCAGCCATAAGCAATATCTTCGGTGGCGCCGAGCTGCTAGAATCGTAGGACCAGAGGGTACAATGGCACAAACTAACCAAACTCCACCACAGAACACCGAGGCCGAAGCAAGTTTGCTCGGCGCTATTCTGATTGACGCCGATGCCATCGTCAAGATTGCCGATAGCATTAGCGTGCAAGATTTCTACGATCCGCGGCACGCCCGCATCTACGAAGCGCTGCTGGCGCTCTACGAAAAACGCTCCTCCATCGATGTACTGACGTTGGCCGATCAGCTGAAAGGCACCGGCTTTTTGGACATGGTGGGCGGACCGGCCTACCTGACCGAACTGACCAATTACGTGCCCACCGCCGCACATGTCGAACAATACGCTGACATCGTGGCCCAAAAGGCCTTGCGCCGCCGGTTGATTGGCGTTAGCAGCGAGATTGCCGACCTGGGGCAAGACGAGTCCAAACCACTCAAAGAACTGATCGAAGAGGCTGAAACGCGGCTGTTTTCGGTCAGCCAGCAGCATGTCAAACAGACCGTGGTGGGCATAGAAGAGATCCTGACCGAAAGCTTTGAGCGCCTGGACGATCTGCACAAGGACAAAAAGAAGATCCGCGGCATCCCCACCGGCTACAAAGACATCGATGACACCTTGGCCGGGCTGCAACGCAGCGATCTCATCATCTTGGCAGCCCGCCCGGCCATGGGCAAAAGTGCTTTTGTGCTCAACCTGGCACACAACGTGGCGGTTGATTCCAAAGAGCCAGTGCTGATCTTTAGTCTGGAAATGAGCAAGGAACAGCTGGTAGACCGACTGCTCTCCATGCAATCCGGCGTTGACGCCTGGGCGCTGCGCACCGGCAACCTCACGGACAGCGACTTCGAAAAAATTGGTGCCGCTATGGGCGTATTGGGTGAAGCACCGATTTATTTTGATGACACCCCGGGCATCACCGTAGCGGATTTACGCACCAAAGCACGGCGCGAGGCTCACTTGCGTCGCCCCGGCCTTATCATTGTCGACTATCTGCAGCTAATGAGCGGTGGCAGCCGCTTTAGCGGCGAAGGCAACCGTGTGCAGGAAATCAGCGAGATTTCCCGCGGACTCAAGGGCGTAGCGCGTGAGCTGAACGTGCCGGTGATTGCCCTCAGCCAGCTGAGCCGGTCGGTAGAGAACCGTAGCCCGCAGATCCCGCAGCTGGCCGACTTGCGTGAATCCGGCTCCATCGAACAGGACGCCGACATCGTAGCCTTCATCTACCGCGAGGACTACTACAACCCCGAAACCGAGCGCAAGAACATCACCGACATCCTCATCAAAAAACATCGCAACGGCGCCCTGCGCAACATCGAGCTCTACTTTGACCGCGACAAGCAAAAGTTCCGTTCGCTCGATACGTCTCACAGCGATCCGTTCAGCGGGTAAGGATAGGTTAAACGGCAGGCTTTTGGAAAGTGCGTTACGCGCGGGTATTTTCGGCCCCTCCCGAAAATACACCGGCTGCACTACGCCTGACCCTTTCCAAAAGCCTGCCTTTAACCTATCCCGAAAGGGCTGTAAAAACCCCGCTCATGCTCTATACTAACCACTAAGACAGATATGAAAATTGTGACACGTTTTTTGCTGCAGGCTTGGCGCCCGGCTCTTGTAGGGCTTAGTCTTGGCCTCATTGCGTACCTGCTGTATTTTCATCACCTTAACACGCTTACAGCAGGTTACGCGCCAGTCGAGGCCCAGTCGTACCAAAGTGCCCAGACTTGGCACGCAGTTGCCCAAAACCCTCTGAACGTTCCCTACAAAGTTCCCATTCTGGCCCTAGCCGTCACCAACCATCACCACCTGTATGTCACTCGGGCAGTGGCAGCATTCTTTGGCGTTATAGCAGTTATCGCCTTCTTTTACATAGCCCGTGCCTGGTACGGCCTGCGGATTGGGCTCTTTAGCACGTTACTGTTCGCCACTTCGGCCGGACTGCTGCATAGTGCCCGGCTCGGCACGCCCGCCATCTTGCAAATGGGCCTGTTGGCGCTGGTAGGCGTTTTACTCTGGCAGCGGCACAGGCCACGGCTTCATTCGTACCTCACCATACTAGTGTTCGGGTTGGCGCTGTATATACCGGGAATGGTTTGGGCTGAGCTCTTGGTTATCGGTTTGATGCACCGCGCTATCTTACGCCACTGGCAACACGCAACCCCACTGCACCGACTGCTGGGAGCGGTGTTGGCAGTAGCGTCCGTCGCTCCGCTGTTTGTGGCCATCGCACTGCACACCCATCTCCTTCTACCAGCCCTAGGCCTATCTGGTGACTTACACAGCTTTAGGCATATGGCCAGCAATTTGCTAACCGCCGTATTGTCAATTGGCGTACACAGCAACGGCAATCCACTGTTTTGGGTGGATAACGTTCCGCTCCTCAACACCGCCGAGCTCGTGCTAGCGGCTCTAGGAGCTTATCACTATGTCCGCCGGGAGCGCTCACTCCATAGCTTGCTGCTTGGCGGTGGCATAGCGATCAGCCTTCTTCTTGCAGCGCTCAATGGCAACCAAACGAGCATCACAAGCATGGTGCCGCTGCTTTATCTTTTGATGGCGGCTGGCCTCAAACAGTTCCTTCGACAGTGGTTTACGGTTTTTCCGCGCAATCCAATCGCCCGCGCAACTGGGCTAACGGCCATCTGTCTGCTGCTATTCTTCTCGGTGCTCTACCAAATGCGCTCCTATTTTGTTGCCTGGCCGCATAACGCCGCAACCCATCAGGCATTTCGCCTCCCGCCGACATAGCCCATCTGTTACAATGAAACAGTACAAACAAGGAGGTGAACGATGAGCCGATTTGATCAGGCCAAGATGTTACTACGAGTCAAGAAAATCCAAAAAGAGCTGCAAAAGCAGGTTATTACAGTAGAGCAGGGCGACGGCGCCGTACGGGTAGAGATTACTGGCGAACAGAAAATTAAGAAGATCCATATTGACCCGAGGCAAGTCGACCTAGATGACATTGCTCAGCTGGAGCGTTGGGTGGAAGATGCTGTCAAAGACGCCATTCAGCAAAGCCAAAAACTAGCAGCCGAAAAGATGCAGCCCATGATGGGTGCGCTGGGCGATTTGGGCTTCTAGTCAGGATTCCTAAATGGCTGAACTGCTGCCACCGGCACTCACCAAGCTGATTGAGGCGCTCGGCAATCTACCGGGCGTAGGTCCGCGCACTGCCGAACGCTACGCGTACTATTTAGTGCGACGCGAACCAGCCAAGGCCGAGCAGCTAGCAACTGCGTTAAGCGGCCTGCACCGCGGCGTCAAATACTGCCCCAAAACGTTCGCTCTAATTGCCGCCGATCAGGACGTGTCGCCGCTCTACAGCGATCCGCGACGCGACCGCACGGTAGTAGCCGTGGTGGCCGAACCACTCGACATTGTAGCTCTCGAAAAAACCAACGGCTTTCACGGTACTTATCATGTGCTGGGCGGCTTGGTTAGTCCCATCGACGGGATTGGCCCGGAGCAGCTCCACATTCGGGAGCTCATTCAGCGCATTGATGACGACAAGGTCGAGGAAATCATTTTGGCCACCAATGCCAGCGTGGAAGGTGAGTCAACATCGTTGTATATCCAACAGCAGATTGGTGATCGGCCTGTCAAGGTCACCCGGTTGGCACGAGGTCTTCCCATCGGTGTAGATTTGGAGTATGCTGACCAAATTACGCTGAGCCGCGCCCTAGAGGGCCGTCAGACACTTTCATAAACCTCATTAGAAGACACTCAGGGGTACCGCTGCAGCTACAGGGTCTTAGAAGCCTAAGAACTAGTTCACCTGCCTAAATCGCGGCACGGTCTGGCCGTTCCAGTCCACAGTTTCCAGCCAACTCACCAGTGAGCGTACAAACGCTACCCCTGGTTCAAGCACCGGGGTATAAACTACTGCCACCTCGTCGGTTGCTTCCAAGAATACGATATTGTCGACCACATACTCTGGGCCTTTGTAGTGACGCCACCTGGTAGCGGGAGCAACTTTTTGGCGAGCAGCGGTTAGTGTATCGAGCAGTTGGTCGTACGGCAGTTTACTATTCATATACGGTATCGTAACAGAAGCTATTCCCATATAAAACTGTTAAAATGTGATGAAGATGCAAGAAAAAATTATAAACCTCGTGAGTGGTGCCCAAAAAATCGTAGTTGTACAGGCCGATAATCCCGATGCCGACTCCTTGGGCAGCGCTTTGGCGCTGGAGCACATCCTGGGTGATCTCGGCAAGGATGTCTACTTATACTGCGGCGTGGATATACCCACGTATTTACGCTATTTGAGTGGCTGGGACCGAGTACTCAACGAGCTACCGAGCAATTTTGACTTGTCTATCATCGTCGATGCCAACACCCGCACGCTTTTTGAACAACTGGAAAAAACCGGTAAGTTTGGCACCCTCACCAGCAAGCCGGCCATCGTGCTCGACCACCACGCTACCGTCAATGCCGATAAAGCGCTCGATTTTGCCAGCGCTGGCCTCATTGACTCAACCGCAGCTGCCACCGGCGAAATCATTTTTGCCTTGGCCAGGCAAGCCGGCTGGAAAGTGAACAGCGAAGCCGCCGGTCATATCATGAGCTCCATCTTGGGCGACACCCAAGGACTGATGAACACCCAAACCTCGGCCACCACCTACCGCGTAATGGCCGACTTGACCGATCTTGGTGCCGACCGTCCTACCCTCGAGGAATTGCGCCGCGAATATAGCCGCATGGCCGAGAGCATTTTTCGCTACAAAGGCGAGCTGATTCAGCGCATGGAATTTGCGTACGACAATCGGATTGCCCACGTTACCATCCCGCAGCACGAAATCAACGAATACAGCCCGCTCTACAACCCAGCCGTACTGGTGCAGTTCGATAGCTTACAGGTTGCCAATGTGCAGCTTTCGATTGTGTTTAAAACGTACGACGACGGTAAGATCACCGGCAAGCTGCGCTCCAACTTTAGTGCGCCTGTGGCTGATAAATTGGCCGAGCACTTTGGCGGCGGCGGTCATGCCCACAGCGCCGGCTTCAAGATCGTGAACGGCCGGCCGTTCAATGAGGTAAAATCGGAGTGTTTACGCTACGCCGGCGAACTCCTTAACAACCTCAAACAGGAACAATCTGTATGACAAAAACTATTCTGGTTACCGGCTCTAGCAGGGGTATCGGCAAAGCCGTCGCCGCACTAGCCCTCGCCAAAGGCTACCGGGTCATCATTCACGGCAAAACCGATTCCGAAGCTTTGCGGCAGACTCACACCGAACTCAGCGGTTCTACCAAAGTCTTTTTTGATATTGCCGACAAAGCCGCCACCCAGGCTGCCATCGAAAGCCTTGGGCCCATCGATGTACTGGTCAACAACGCTGGCATTGCCCGCAACTTTCTAAAAGACATCGCCGAAATGGACGATGACAAGGCCCTAGAAGAATACCGCACTAATGTCTTGGGTACGCTCCACTGCATTCAGAGCGTCCTGCCTGGTATGGTAGAGCAGCGGCAGGGCGGCGTCATCAACATCGCTTCCATCAAAGGCCAGCCCAACCTATCGACGCTGAGCACACTCACCTACGCCACCACCAAGGCCGGCATCATCGCCCTCACCAAGGCCCTTGCCAAAACCTACGGCGATAAGGGCATCCGCATCAACAGCGTTTCTCCTGGCTACGTCGAGACCGACCAAGTGCATGATTGGAACCAAGACACCTTCGACCGCATCAGTAACGGCACAATCTTGGGCCGGATTGCAAAACCCGAAGAGATCGCGCCACTGGTGCTATTTCTGGCTTCTGATGACGCTAGCTACATCACTGGATCAGATTTTCTAGTCGACGGCGGCTACGCCATAAAGGGTAAATAAGATGAAGCTCTACAACACACTTACCCGCAAAACCGAAGAACTAGCGCCGCTCAATCCACCGGAGGTTACCGTCTACACCTGTGGCCCCACTGTCTACGATTACGCTCATATTGGCCACTGGTTTACCTACATTCGCTGGGATTTGCTGATTCGTACCCTGCAGGCTAGCGGACTCAAGCCCAAGTGGGTCATGAATATCACCGACGTTGGCCACCTGGTGAGTGACGCCGATGAGGGCGAAGACAAGCTCGAAAAGGGCGCTCGACGCGAAGGCAAAACCGCTTGGGAAGTAGCCGAATTCTACACCAAAGATTTCTTAGACGAAATGCACTCGCTGCACATCCAGGACCCGACCTTTCTCACTAAAGCCACCGACCATATCGCCGAGCAGATTGAGCTCATCCAAAAACTGGAAGCCAAAGGCTTTACCTATGTGATTGACGACGGCGTTTACTACGACACGTCCAAATTTCCGGCTTACGGCGACTTTGCCAAGCTTGATTTAGAAGAACAGCAGGCCGGAGCCCGTGTGGAGTACAACCAGCAAAAGCGCAATCCGACCGACTTTGCACTGTGGAAATTTAGCCCGCATGACCAAAAACGCGATATGGAATGGGACAGCCCCTGGGGCAAAGGCTTTCCGGGCTGGCACATCGAATGTTCAGCCATGAGCATGAAATACCTGGGCGATACGCTCGACATCCACACCGGCGGCATCGACCACATCCCGGTGCACCACACCAACGAAATCGCCCAAAGCGAGGCCGCGACCGGCAAACGGTTTGCCAACATGTGGCTGCACAGCAACCATGTGCTGATCGAGGGCGAAAAGATCTCTAAGAGCCTGGGCAACGGCATCCGGCTGAAGGACATTACCGAGAAGGGGATTAGCTTGGAAGCCTTCCGCCTGCACGTGCTAGAAAGCCATTACCGCAGTCAGAGTAAGTTTAGTTGGGAGAGCCTGGAAGCAGCTCAGAACCGCCTTCACGAATATCAGGAAGTGGCCGACCTAAAGTACCAGCCATCCTCAAAGGCCGCCACACTGGCAGTAATTGGAGCAGGCACATTCGACAATACTCTGCGTTATTTACAGGACGATCTTAGAACACCTGAAGCACTGGCAAAGTTAAGTGAGCGCATGGCTATCATCAAAGCAAACCCTCCTGCCGCAGATCAGTTTGCTGTGTTCCAACACTACCTAGAGCAGCTTGATGCGCTTCTGGGCTTGTCGCTAAGCGCACGCCCAGACATTACCAAAGAGCAGTATGATCTGCTGCACAACCGCGAAACCGCCCGTACCAGCAAAGACTGGGCCAAATCGGACCAGCTGCGCGACCAGTTAGCCGAGCAAGGGGTCGGCCTGCGCGATACGCCAAACGGTGCGGTCTGGTATCGTCTGTAGATAGCCCTCCATGAGAACCAACACCATTTTCCGGCTGCGTCTTGCTCACTTGCTGTTCGGTATGATGTTTTGGTACGGCATTGAACAGCTATTCCTAAACAAATACCTACACACCGCGTCGGCCCGCGGCTATCTAACGATAGCGTTTACCGCTAGCTTGATCGTGTTCGATATCCCGGGTGGGATTCTGGCCGACCGGCTGGGCCGCAAGACGGCGCTACTGCTGGGCTGCGTCGCTCAAACCGCCGGGATCATCATTCTAGGGTCCAGCGATTCACTCACACAGTACCTGATAGGCGTAGTGGTCTTTGGCATCTTCATCAGTCTGATGAACGGAGCAGCGCAGGCACTCCTCTACGACCACCTAGCGCTCAGCGAACTGAGTGGCACCTACGGTAAGTTGCAGGGTAGCATGTACGCCCTCTTTTTGATCGGCGCGGGCATTGCCAATCTGGCCAGTGGCTTTATTGCGCATAGCCTGGGCCTGCGCGCGCCATTCTTTCTGTCGATCATCCCGAGCATAATGGCCTTTGTGCTGCTGTTACCGATTGCCGAACCGCCACTCAGCAAAGCAGCCGCAAAATGGTACGCGCATCTTGGCGTGGTGCTCCGCGAAATCCGAGCTCATCCGCGCATTATGGTGTATGGTGTGCAGTTTATGGTCAGCGAGCTGGTGCTGCTGACCATTGGCGAATTCGGGCAAATCTACATTTTATCGTTCGGTGTCAGCACGATCGCCTTGGGCGTACTGTGGTCGATCGATGCCATGTTTGCAGCGGCTGGCCGGCTTTGGGCACACCGGATGCAAAACCGACCACATCTGACACTTGTGCTATATTGTGCCGCCATGCTGTGTTTTGCGCTGACCCGGTCAGCCCTCGGCATTGTGCTGTTTTGGGTCGTATACGGCTGCAACGAAGCGCTTGCCAATATTGCCGAAGCCCATATTCAAGCCGAGACTAAATCGTCGGTGCGGGCCACATTGTTTTCAACGGTGAGCTTTATGGGGAATGTTTTGGCTATACCCGCTGTGTTTCTATTCAATCACCTGTATGTCACACACTCGATTACCAGAGCAAACTTAACGGCTAGTCTGGCGGCAATCGGCATATTGCTGCTAACAGCGGTGTTTACGAAGCGTTTGGGCCGATCAAGTCCCACTACAACCTAAGCCTTAGGCGGCTTTTGGCTGGGTTTCCTCGTCTTCGACGGTCTTGCGGCTGAGAATGTTGCGGCTTTCCAGGTAGTCGAGCACGACTACCCGCAGACAGCCTACCAGCGGTATGGCCACTAGCGCGCCGAGCAGGCCACCAAAATTGGCACCCAAAATCACCGATATAAACACCAGCAGCGCCGACATGTTGGTAGCGTTGGCCTGAATACGCGGCTGCACGACATAGTTTTCGATCTGTTGGTACAGAATGTAGTAAGCCAAAATGATAATAGCGGCTGTGAGCGAATGGAACAGCGCCACGGTGGTAATGATGATGGCGCCAATGGTGTGTCCAACCATCGGGATCAGTCCACAGATAAAGACAATCACCATTAACGCCAAGGGATTAGAAATGCCCAAAATAAACAGCATCGGCACGATCAGCAGCGAGGCAATTGCCGCCAGTAGCACTTGGCCGTTTACATAGCCTTGGATAACGCGGTGCATGTCATGAGCCAGCTTTTGAGTGCGCCGAGTGTGCTTGCCCGGGATAAGCTGTTCGAAAATACGGCGCCAGCGCGGGCCTTCAGCCAGCATCATCACGGTCAGCACGATAACGGTCAGGGTGGAGAACAGGCTGCTGCCAATATGTGCTATGGTACTCACCGCTGTACCACCGATGTTATTAACACGCGAAGAAAGCTGCTGTGACAGTTTATCGACCTGACCCTGTAAATGATGATTACGAATAAACGAGCCCACGCTGGAGTTTTGATCGCGTACCTGCTCAACCAGTGCCGGCGCTTCCTGAACAAACTTGGTTGTTTGATCTACCAGCGGCGGCACAATGACCGATAAAAATGCTCCAAACAACACCAGCACGATAACAATCGACAAGCCGGTAGCAAAGCTACGGCTGCCACGCACCCGGCCCGGCAAGTGTTCAGCCAGCCAGTGTACCGGCGCATTGAGAGCCAAGCTCAAAAACAGGGCCACGCCAATCACTGTTAAGGTGTGCACGCTGCGGCGCACGGTGGCCACAAACACGATTGCCAGAATAGCCGCCACAATTACCCGGAAGATGGTACGGTTAGAAACAGTCACTTCTACTTCAGGTGCATCAGAGACAGGAGAGTGTGCCATAGCAGTAGTATCTCACAAGCCCCGCCGGCTTTGCAAAGCGTGGCTATAGACACTCAACAACCGCGCTCCCACTACGCCAACGTCAAAATGCTGCACATAAATCTTTTGAGCATCAGCGGCCGCTTCACGCTCGCGTGGCCGCTCCAAATACCAGGTCAGCTTCTCGGCGAATGTCGGCGTATCGGTTGGGTCGAATAGTTGCGCAGCATAGGGTTGCAGCACCGAGGTGTAACCCGGGTTGTTGCCGGCCAGCACTACACCGCGCGCTGCCGCCATACCTTCCAGTATGACGATACCGAAGCTTTCACCGCCGGTACTAGGGTAAACGGCAATATCAGCCTGAGCCAAAAACAGTGCCTTGTGCGCCTCATCGACAAAGCCAAACAGGCGCACGCTGTCGCTCAGATTGTTGGCTTGGATATATTTTTCCAGTTCAGGCCGCAGCTCGCCTTTGCCGCCAATCAGCACCTGTATGGGGCCATCGTAGAGCTGGTGATCACGCAAGTAGGTTATAGCGTGGAGCAAATGCTGCGCGCCCTTCCGTTCTACCAGGCGGCCTAAGAATACGATGTTGGTAGTTTCGCTATCGCTGGTCACGCCCTTGAACTGGGCCAGGTTAACCGGGTTCGGCACTACCTGAGCATCGTAGCCGTAGATCGCCCGGGCAAATTCCCGGGCCGGGGCCGAAACAGCCAGCATTTCGTCAAATCGCTTGCCGGAACGGTGATTCATGGCAGCCAAAACACGGTTGGCAACTGCAACTAATCCTGAATAGGGCAAAATATGAAACGTGCCGACCACAGCGGTAGTAACAGGGGCGGCTAGTATTAGACGGCCAGCTAGAAATGGGCTATAGGGTACCTGCACATGCAGCACATCAAACTGCTGGTCGGCCAAAAAGGCTCTAAGGCGGCGGCGCGAGGCAGGCAAGGGCATAGACATGCGGTTACCATTAAAACGAACCCGCAAATTGCGGCTAAGGCTATGGATATTGGGTATGTCGGTGCGGGTGGTTGCCCCCACCAAATAGTGCACCTCATGCCCCTGGGCGCTCAGCCATTCACCGACTCGCAGAACATACTGCTGCACGCCGTCTGGCGTATCCAGCGTGTCGTCGAGTACCAGGCCTATTTTCACCAGCTACTATTTCCTTTTACGCACATTTTTGCGAGCAGCGGCGAGCGCTTTTTTATAGACCGCTTCGTAGCGATCGACAATGTGCGTGTAGTCAAACTGCTTGACGTATTCTTTGGCCCACTTTTTCCAGATGGCACGCAGGTCTTCATCGAACAAAAGTAGCTCCAGACGATGCGCGAACTGCAAGGTGTCTTTGGGGTTGACCAGAGACAGGCGGCCCAGCTCTTGCATAACACTGGCGTAGCCGGGGTTGTCGCCAGCCACCGTTACTAGCCCACTGGCCATAGCCTCGAGCAGCACGATGCCAAAGCTTTCTCCAAAAATGGCCGGATAGCACGCCAGATCGGCGCTATGCAGGAGCCGCTTTTTGGTGGCTTCATCGATAAAACCCAAGAAATCGGTGTGTTTTAGCCCCAGCTCGTCTGCTTCGGCTTCCAGCTTTTGGCGGTCCACGCCATCACCGGCGATCACCAGATGCACATCAGGCCATTGCTGCTGCAGCTGAGCTACCGCCCGTAGTAAATACTGTACCCCCTTGCGCTGCTCCAACCGGCCAACGTAAAAGATGGTTTTGGGCTGTGCCGGGTTGCGCTGCAGCTTGGACGGTTTTTTGAAGTGTTTTAGGTCTATACCATTCGGAATAATGGCAATCGGCACATCGGCTAGCGTACGCACATACTTAGCCACTCCCTCGGTGACAGCCGTAAAGGCGTTAATGTGCCGTACCAACGGTTTGGTGTAGGGCCGCACCACTTTGGCCATCGTACGGCTCATCACCGTTTCGGGCCATAAAGCATGGAATGTTGCTACATTCACCGTATTGCTGCGGCTTAAGATTTGACGGCTCAAAACCGGCACGCCTGGTTCATGAAAATGCAATATATCAAACGCTTCACGCTCCAGCAGGGCGTCAATCTCATCGGTTAGAATACTGGCGCTGATCTGGGAAGCTGTACCGAGCGGCGTCTTGAGCTCGGTGGCGGACCCCAGAAACGCTACCTTGCGCCCATCGGGCACATAGGCCTCACGCGGCTGCGGAGTGACAACCACCACATCGTGACCGCGCCGCGTTAGTTCGTTTTGCTGGGCAAAGACATGCTCTTTCACACCCCCGCCCAAGGTTATGTTGTACGGCAGCACGAGTCCAATTTTCATAGTTACCTCCCAGTATAGCAAACCTACCGCTTAGCCAGCAGCGCCCGCCGTACCGCCAAGGGAAGCATTTGGAACGACTCGGCCGCATCGGCAATCACACTAGGGGCATGGCGCAGCGCTTTGTTCCTGGCTACATGTACATCCTTAAAGATAACGTGCAGATGTTGCTCCACAATGTGGTTATCAAAATACTGATCACCATCGGAGGCCACATGCCAGAGGTCGAGATTAACTTGCTGCCGGCAGTTATCCACCGTCAGCATATCATGCGTCGTGGCCATATGAGTGCGCACGTCGTTGGCATGCCACAAGGTAATCTCCATATCCATCAGTCGTTTCGACAGTTCCGGGTCAGCGCCGGCAAATTTCTTTTTGGCGTTGAATGTTTTGGCATAGGCTTGGCGCAACACCCACGGGTTCAGTGCGGCGTAGCGAAATATCCAGGCCAGTGGCGCCCAGCTGACGATCCGCGAGGCGGTGCGATACCAGCGCATCCGCTGCGAACTAAACACAAAATCGCTGTAATGAGCATAGCCGACAGCGCTGACCAGGAAATCCACTTTCTTAGTCAGTTCCGGATAACGCTGCAGCATCCGGGTGGCCACCAAAAAGCCATAAGACAGCCCCACGATCACCACTTTCTTGCGCTTATAACGCCACTTTACAAACGTAGCCAGATAATCGGCCATGTTGTCGAGTGAGGCGTTCTTGCCAATTTTGTACATGCTTTCCATGCCGCCAAAGCCCGGCAGATCCGGCATGGTCACCGCACCGTAACGGTTGAAACACTGAGCGAAGCCCCACCAACGCTCTAGCGTCGAATGGTGGCCGTAAATTATCAGGATCTCGCGGTTCGGGTGAGCTTTGGGCGCTGGTACGTGCAGCATACGGCCATTAAGCCCGTTGATATAGAGGGGCTCAATGTAGTCAGCCGGACTTGGATCGGTTTTTGCCATAACGAAAAAGTTGTTACCTCCTACTATACGGCACCGCGTTGCCGCCCTGCAAGGCATGCGCCAGTAATCGCCGGTCTGTAGGGCTGGTATACTAAAAAGCGTGTCGCGAAGAATTATTAACCTGGGCATTGTAGCCGGAGCCGTTTTATTGCTGCTCGGGTTGTTTTTGGCTTTCTATGTCCATCAGGCTGTCGCTCCAGCCCATCGGTCAAGCACCACCAAGCAGACGGTCGTCAAGACTCCACCTGCTTTCGATAAAACTCAATATTCGCTGACCGACCCAGCCAGCCCGTGGGTGATCGTCAACAAACAACACCCACTAAACCCCACCAGCTACGCTCCCAGCGACTTGGTAGCGGTCGGCAATGGCCAGCAGATGCGTGCCGAAGCAGCCGTAGCCTTGCACCAGATGTTCACCGATGCAACCACCGCCGGCTACACGCTGGTGGCCGATAGCGGCTACCGCTCATACAACACCCAAGTCAGCACCTACGGCAGCATCGTCAAAGCCTACGGCCAAAACTACGCCGATACCGTTAGCGCCCGGCCCGGTTTTAGCGAACACCAAACTGGTTGGGCCGTCGATATCGGCAGCGGCGGCTGCCATGTCCAAGACTGTTTTGGCGATACTCCAGACGGCCAGTGGGCCCAGGCCAATGCCTACAAGTACGGCTTCATTTTGCGCTATCCGCCGAGCCTGACGGCCATCACCGGCTACAGTAACGAGGCTTGGCATTTTCGCTACGTTGGCCTGGTCTTGGCCGCCGAGCTTCACAAAGAAAATGTGCTGACGCTCGAGCAATTCTTTGCGGTAACCGGCGGGACTACCTATCTCAACCAGTCATGAGTCGCCGCATTACCGTCGCAACGCTTATCATTGGGGCCGCCTTGATTGGCGGCGCGGGCTATATCGCCTTTCATAACACCCCCGCCAAACAGCCCACTGCCAGCCAGTCTTCCCAAAAAGCCGTTCAGCCCAAGGCAGCCAAACCAGCGCCCCCCACGGCTCACACCGACGCCCAGCTGCAGCAGCTCGTTGATAACTGGGCGTCGCAGCAGCCGTTTGACTCGTCGGTGGTCGTGCAGGAGCTAAACGGTCAGCTGCGCACCGCCAGCCGAGATGCTGACACACCCATGACTACGGCCAGCACTTATAAGATCTATGTCGCGTACGCCGTCTTGCACCAGGTAGAGCAGGGCACTTACGCCATGCAAACCACCACTCGCACCGGCCAAACCGTTCAAGCGGCGCTCCAGAAAATGATCCTTCAGTCCGATAATGACAGTGCCGAGGGACTCGGCTTTTTGGTAGGCTGGGACAAGATCAACCAATTGGCGGCTGCTGCGGGCGCCGTCCATACCAACATCAATAACTATGATAGCACCGGGCAGCCGACGAACGGCAACAAACTCAGCACCGCCGCCGACCTCGCCACCATGGTCACCAAACTGCAGCAGGGTACGCTCCTAAACGTGGCCGATAGCGCCATGCTCCTTGGACTTATGAAAAGCCAGGTTTGGCGCGAACGCATTCCGGCCGGCGTCCCCAGTGGCATTGCCGTAGCCGACAAACCCGGCTGGCTAGGCAATGTCGAAAACGATGCCGGCATCGTTTTCGGCCCCAAAAGCACCTACACGCTGGTCATCATGACCAATGACAGCACCACCCGGCCGCTGGCTGACCTTTCCAAGCTGGTTTATAGTTACTTGGAAAGCTAGGCTCCGCTTTGCTACAATGCGCTTATGTATTACTTTGCTTATGGTTCGAACTTATCGACCAAGCAAATGATTCGCCGTTGCCCCCACGCCCGGGTGGTTGGCAAGGCCCGGCTTAGTAACTACACCTTGGCTTTCTCTGGCTTCTCGCCACGTTGGCAGGGTGGCGTTGCCACCATCATTCCGCAACCCGGTGCCGAAGTCTTGGGTGTAGTCTATGCGCTCGACCAGCATTGTCTAGAACAGCTCGATGGCTTTGAAGGTGTGCATTTGGGGCATTACTATCGCCAGACCATTCTGGTGACTCGCACTGACACCGGCACTGAGCAAGCCACCATTACTTATATTCGATCCAGCTATGCTGCCAGCCGGCCGACCACGGCTTACCGCACCACTATCCTCGAAGGCGCCCGCGAGCATGGCCTGGCTATCACGCTGCCATAGCATTCAGCTACGAGTGTGGTCCACACCAACCAGGCTATCTTGGCGTAAATTCCACCACGCACTCTAGTGATTATGTGCCGGCGTTCTTACAGAACTGTATAGGACAGGGATTTGAGCGTGATTACACGAAAGCATCTGGCACATTCTTTACAACAAAAAGTATAAGCACTATACTTGCTAGCAAAGGCTCCATAATAGAGAGTACGTAACGAAAAGAGGGGATATAGTAAGAACTATGAGTGAACCAATGTCAGACGTAACACCGCCTACAGAGTCAAGTACCGCAACCGAGGCCGCTACTACCGAGCCCAGCACCAGCCCCACCACGACCTCTTCGTCGCCGGTTTCCATGCCGTCGACCCCTAGTCAACCGGCTGCCGGCAGCAAGAAACCCATGCTATGGGCAGCAGTCACTGCAGTAGTCGTCGTGCTAGCTGTCGGTGGTTACTTCCTAATGAAGGGTGGCAAGGCTAAGCCAACGGTCGTCAGTCGCACCGTCACCGTCGGCGTTTTCGAGGACCTAACCGGCGATAACGCTACACTCGGCTCATCGTTTAAAGAGGGTGTTGATATGGCGCACGCGCATTTTTCTGCACCTGGCCTAACGGTAAAAATCGTCACTACTCCAACGTTGTGTGACAGCACCAAAGCACCCCAGGCCGTCAAAGACTTGGTAGCCAAAGGTGCAGACGCCATTGTGGGTGATGGCTGTTCCGGTGGCATGCTGGCACTCGCTCCCACTGCCAATCAGCTAAAGGTGCCTGTGGTCAGCCCGTCGGCTACTAACCCCGATGTCACCACTGCCGGCGATTACATTTTCCGGGTCATTCCCAGCGACAGCCTAGCTGCCGATTTCACCGCCAAGTTACTGTACAACAAGGGCATCAAGCACCTGGCTATCATCAATGGCGACGAAGCGTACGGTAACGGCCTCAACACCGCACTCACCACCTCGTTTACCAAGCTTGGCGGCACCGTGGTCGCCTCCGAGAAGATCGTCAACGAAGACCCCAATGTCGGCGCTCAGATGGCGCGCATCAAAGCCGCCAAGCCAGATGCTGTTTACATCGCCTTCAATGGCTCCACGCTTGTACCGGTCGCCATTTTGCAACAGGCCAAGAATCTGAGCCTGAGTGTGCCGTTCTATAGCTCCGAAACCCTCAAAGACCCAATCTTCATCAAAGATGCCGGTGCTTTAGCAGAAGGCCTAACTACCATTGCCGTCAGCGATGGTTCACCTAGCTTTGTCGAACAGTTCAAAGCTGCTTACAACAAGAACACGCCCGACATCTATGCCGCCCAGGCCTACGACGCCTACACCGCCATCTTCAAAGCTTTGCAAACTGGCGCTACTACCGGCCCCCAGATCAAGAATGCACTCTACAAAGTCAGCTTTACCGGCGCCACCGGCCACGTGGCCTTTGACAGCAACGGTGATGTGCCGGCCAACTACACCGCCTACACCATTACCGACGGCGCTTTCGTAGCACAACAATAAGTATTTACTCGATTGTTTTCGGGAGGGGCTCACCCAGCACACTGTGAGCCCCTCCCAAGGACTAGCTAGGCTCCCTCCCACATCTACATGAAAATCTCCCAAAAGCTCATCATTTTATTTCTGCTTATGGCACTGATTCCAATCGTGGCGATTGGAGTTTTTTCATATTTCAACACCCAGAAGGCCCTCAACCAAGAGATCTCTAGCCAGCTCACCAACACGCTGAACCGCAAAACCGAGGCCATTAATCAAATCATTCAGCAAAACGGCACCGTACTAGAGGTATTTGCCGATTACGGCAACGTGCGACTGCTAACGGGTGCCTATAATGACGCGCCGTCGGCCAGTATCACACGGCAGCTCAACCAGGTGCTGGCCATTCGGCGAGCCGACAATTCCGGCATCCGACGGATCCATGTGCTCGATACGCACGGCCAGGTCGAAGCCTCTACCGACAACCGTTTTTTGGACCACGACTACAGCAAGAGCCGCGTTTTTCAAGTCGGCTCCAAAGGCATTGATGTATCGATGTTCTTTAAAGACATCGACGGCCTGCCGGCCGAGTATCTAACCGGACCGATCGTACTGCAGGGCAAAACCGTCGGTGTAGCCGTGCTGGAATATCAGGTAGACAGCTTGTCACTTATCACTGGCGATTATGTAGACTTAGGCCAGACCGGTGAAGCCTTTATGGTTGGACCGAATGATGCAGGACAGCAGGTAAACGTCGCACCGCTTCGTTTTAACGACAACGCTGCGCTAACACCCTACAAGCATTCCGGCACTGGCCGGCAAACCCGCGACTACCGCGGCCACCTGGTTCTGCAAAAAACCACTAAGCTGGATAGCACCGGCTGGCGCGTGGGCGTCAAGATGGACCAAGATGAAGTCTATGCCCCCGTCTACCAACTACGTAACCTGACGCTTGGCATCATTCTGGTAACCATCGTGCTGGTGGTGCTAGTGGGATGGTATTTCTCTCATTACATTACCGCGCCAATTATCCGCTTTACGCAGGTGGTTAGCCGGATTCGCGCCGGCAACCTGACCGAGCGCGTCCAAATCAAATCAAACGACGAGATTGGCGTGCTGGGCACCGCTTTTAATGATATGACCTCCGACCTGCTCGAGTCACGGGCCCGGCTGATGGCTTCTGTATTGGGCCTGAGCCAAGGTTTCATCATGGCCGACCACGACGGCCATGTTATTACCATCAACAACGCCGCCCGGCGCTTACTCAAGCTGCCCGAAACCGATAGCGACACCACCAGTCACACACTGCGCGATATCTTTGCCAGAGTAGAGAAGTTTGATGTTACCACTTCGGTAACACAGTGTCTGCAAGATAAACGATCGCTGGAAGCACGCGACGTCACGTTCGAGGGCTCATTCTTCAATATCTTCCTTTCCCCCATCGTCATCGGCGACCAATCCAATGGTGCCGTCGTTTTGATTACCGACGAGACCGAAGAGCGCATCATCCAGCGTTCCCGCGACGAATTCTTCTCTATCGCCAGCCACGAACTACGCACGCCGCTAACGGCCATCCGCGGCAACAGCGACACTATCCTGCAATACTACAAAGAGCAGCTGAAAGACCCGGACGTCCACAGCATGATCAGTGACATGCATGATGCCAGCATCCGGCTTATCAACATCGTCAACGACTTCTTGGATATGTCCAGTCTGGAGCAGGGCAAGGCCACCTTTACCATCGCTCCGTTCGACCCTCAAGAAGTAACCAAAGCGGCTATCGCCGAGCTCAGCAACGCTGCCAAGGCCAAGAACCTGCCCATTAAGCTGAATACCCCCAAGACCGCCCTACCACAAGTGGCGGCCGATCAGGAACGAACCCAGAAGATTCTGGTTTCACTGCTAGATAACGCCGTTAAATTCACCGACAAGGGCAGCATTACACTCACCCTGGAGGCCAGTGAAAGCACACTGCATTTTAGCGTCACTGACACTGGCCGTGGTATTTCACCAGAGGCCCAAAAACTGCTCTTCCACAAGTTCCAACAGGCTACTAGCAGCCTTCTAACGCGCGATGACACCTCTGCTACCGGCCTAGGCCTGTACATCAGTCGTCTGCTCGCTCAAGGTATGGAAGGCACGCTTTACCTTGGCGCCACCGAAGAAGGCAAGGGTACCACCTTTACGCTGGAACTGCCGCTGGCTACCGCCCCCAAGCAGGCACCCAAGACCTAGATAGCCTAGATAAAGATGCACCGTCAGAAAGCGATAGACTAATAAGCCGCTTAGAGCGTAGCGACGTTCTACGGCGCAGCCCAACAGACCGCAGCAAAGTGTACGCCCTAGCACGTTTATGGGCCCCTAGGCCGTCTTGGCAGGTGCAACGGGCAGCGTAAAGCTAAAACAAGTACCTTTACCCAGCTCTGACCATTCCAGCCGAATACGGCCATGTAGTTGCTCCACGATCAGTTTGGATATGTACAGCCCCAGGCCCGTACTGCGAGCCGAGTTAACGGCAATCTTGCCGGATTTAGACTGGCCAAATTTCTTAAAGAGTGCCCGCTGCGCCTCGAGCGGCATACCACGGCCGGTATCGGTCACCAAGACCTTTACCTGGTGTGATTCGATTTCAAACGATATGGTCACGGTGCCTTTTTCGGTGAATTTGAGCGCATTGCCTACCAGGTTGATAATAACTTGCTTAACTCGGTTGGAGTCGCCCATGACCTGGGGCAGGGGCTTACTCGGCACTACGACCTCGAGGTGGGTTTTTTGCCGCGATCCGGTAACCTGGTACTCCTTAATAACCGACTGGGCATTAGCGGCTATGTCAAACGGTTGCAGTTCAAACGTCATCCGTTTTTGTTCTAGGCGTGAGGTATCCAAAAAGTCATTCACAATGTCAATCAGGCGTGTCGAGGCTTCATGAATATCCTCGACCATAGCGACCAGCTCCGGCTCGGTTAGTTTATCGCCATACATCTTTTGAATCATTTCGCTGTTGCCGCGGATGGCCGTCAGCGGGGTACGCAGTTCATGACTGGCGATATTAAAGAACTCATCGCGGGAACGCTGCAGTTGACGCTCCTCGGTGATGTCTTCGAACACCGACACCGCCCGTTCAATATGGCCGTCGAGCTCCTTAATAGGCGCAGCCGTAACTCGCACCGCCAGGGAGCTGCCATCCGGCCGTTGCATTACGATATCATCTTTGGCAACCGGCCGCTTGCCCTTGATTGCTAACGTTACTGGATACTGCGAAGCGGGGTAGACGCTGCCGTCCTCTTTGAGCGGAACATAGCCCTTGCGCCGCTTGTCACCCTCTGGAGCTGCCAGATTATGCCCGGAGAGCTTTTCGCCAAGCGGGTTCATTAGAATCGGTTCACGATCACTGGCCCGCACTACCGCCACACCCACCGGTAGGCTATGGAGCAGCGTCCGCATCAGGCTTTCTTCGCTTTCGGCCTGCTCGGTGCGGGCCGCCAGGTCCTGGCGCGCCGCCTGCAATTTAGTAATCATGGCGTTAAAGACTCTGCCAAGCTGGCCCAGCTCATCGCGTGACCGGATGGCTACTTGCTTCGAGAAATTGCCCTCCGCCACCTTATTAGCCACATCTTTCAAGAGCGTGATCGGACGAATAATTTGCTGCTCGAGCAAGATGATCAGTACCACGGTGGCCGCAATCACCAGCGTTAAATAGATGAGGATCAAACTCTTGGTCAATCGCTGCACCGGCGCAAAGGCCACCTTGGTCGGCGTTTGCAGAACCAGCGTCCAATGATTACCTTTATAGCTACGATAGCCTTTCTCGGGCGCATATGCCGTTAGGAACGACTGCTGCGTGTCGTCGAGACCCGGCAATACTCCCGTGCCGGCCTCGCTACGCTGAATAGCCTGAAAAACAGGTGTGCCGGCAAAGTTCTGCGTTAACACCTCTTTGCTTGCTCCGGTGTGATTATCGCCGAGCGACAAGCCATTCTGGTTAATCAGAACGGCAGTAGTAGTCTTGAGCCCGTCCATAATCTCCAGGCTAGAGTGCCAACTGATCTCGCCTACCATTACACCGATGATCGGCTGGCTGCTCAGCAGCTGATTGCGCACCGGTGCCATAAAGAGCATCACCGGCTCCCGGCCGGCTTCCACCGAAATAGCGTCTGAATAGCCCGTTTTGCCCAACGCGGCGGCCGTATACAGTCGCAGGATGGAAACTTGTTTGGCCAAGCTAGCCGCCAGCTTTTGAGGATCAGCTCCGGGCAAAGCTAGACTGCCCTTGCTGTCCAATATAGTCAAATTACTCCAAATACCCGAGGTTGCCTGGTAATCCTGAAGTTGCTTCGTTAGCGCCGCAGCTGCAGCCGATGTCCGGCCGGCCGGTGGAGCTGCCAAAAAGCTCTGTAGCTGTTGACGTCCGGCTAGGGCTTGGACGTCATTCATGCGTTCATACATAAAGCGGTCCAGTTTGTCCATGGTCTGCGCAGCAGTAGTTGACAGCCCATCACTAATCGAAGCGTTCAGCGCATGGGTAGAGCTGCTATGTACCAAATATGCTGTCAAAACACCACTTATGCCAATAATCAGACAAATGAGTATCCCAAGCTTAACTCTGAGCGACGTCTTCATAGAGTACTTTCACCCGCGCAGCCAAACAGCAAGCAAGCTGTATCGATCGGTTAGTTTCTAAGCCCACAACCATTGTCGTTTCTATTGTTTTTTTACTTATGGTTTTAATAATAGCACGAGCGGTTATCCCAAATCCTTAACTTTCGATGAAAAGCTGCTCGCCAAAACACGCCAGACATTTCTATGGCCGCATTAAAGAAGGTCTAGCCGGTAAAATGGGCCGCTTAGGCGCCAAGTACTGAATTGATGGTGCTCTCGAGCTCGGTGGGCGTCATGGCCGATTTCTTTAGATACAGCTTCACCCCAAGCTCTTTAGCCCGCTCCTCAATTTGTGGTTCGGTGAGGTTGGAAAAGGCAATCACCCGTACGGTCGGATGTGCGGTCACAATGTCGTATTGCTGCAAAAAATCCAGACCGTTCTTTTGTGGCAACAGCATGTCAAGCAAGATCACATCGGGCGTATTGGTAGCTACATAGGCGATGGCTTCGTCCACACTAGACGCCGTAGCAGCCTGGTGGCCGGATTGCTGCAAAAAGGTAGCGTAGCCGGTACGGAGGGATTGATTGTCGTCGATAATGAGTATATTTGCCATAATTACTTCTAGTGTACACTATCTGCTTCACGCTGGAGCGGCAATACCACTGAAAAGGTTGAGCCCTGTTGTTCGGCCGACGTAAACCAGGCAGCACCACCCAGCTTTTGCAGGGCCAACCAGACAATATACAGTCCCAGCCCGGTACCCTCGATGTCGGCTGCCCGGGCATTGCTGCCTCGAAAGAACTTTTGAAATACCTGAGCTTGTTCCGCTGCCGGAATACCCATCCCAGTATCGGCGATACTCAAGAAAATTGATGCGCCAGCTGGCGCCGGAGCTTTGGCTGCTTCCTCGGCTGTGGCAGGACGCAACAGAATAGTCACCGAGCCGGCCGGGGTGTATTTCACGGCGTTCGATAGCAGGTTGTGCACGATTAATGTTAGGGTGCTCGCCCGCGCAACCACCGGCGGCAACGCCGGATCTGCCTGCACCGTGCAGGCCAAGCTCTTGGCTGTCATGGCAGCTTGCTGCTGAGCCTGGACGGTTGCAACAAGTTCGGTGAGCGAAGTAGGTACCGGCCCATCGGCAAACTTATTACGCTCCAGCCATGAGCTTTCGTGAATATCATTCACAAGGTCACTCATACGGTTCACGCCTACCAGAATCTCATCCACCAGCTTTTGCTGCTCCGCGTCAAGCGGCTTGGTCATTTTGCCCAAACGTAGCAGCTCGGCGTTCCACCTCATAGCCGTCAGCGGCGTACTCAACTCATGCGAGATATAGGCCATGGTGTCAACATCACCGGGTAGAGAAGCATTCGTAGCGTCAGCCATAGTCGTTAGGCGGCCGGTTTCTGCTTGGCTAAGACGTCTTTGACCAGAGCAGTTATTTCTTGGGGGCTATACTTGCTTTTCACGATATACTGTAAGGCACCCTTGGCTACTGTTTCTTCAGCTGCTTGAGGGTCAGCCAGGTTGGTCAGCATAATGACCGGGATGCCCTGAGTGGCAGGATTGGCTTTGAGCTTCTCGAGCATTTCCTCGCCGTTCATGACCGGCATCATCATATCGGCCAAGATAATATCAGGGGTGAACTCTTTGAGTTTATCCAAACCAGCCTGACCATTCTCCGCCAACTGGGCTTCGAAACCTTCGAATGTAAAGACTCGCATATACATGCGAGACATTAACTGGTCGTCTTCAACGATAAGAACCTTGGTCATGGGTACGTACCCCTTGCTTTAGTGGTTACGGTTTACTTTTTGTAGTATTGCAAGGCAAACCACGCCTGTCAAGAGAGCAATCTCAAACAAAGGCCCCAAGGGCAGCAGGAGAACAACTACATAGATCTGTCCAGCGGGAGCCGTTTCTGGTAGCATGGCGCGCTCCTGAAAAAGCAGGCAGACTACACACCTGTAGCTTGAAGTTCTTGTTGCAAAAGCACTACGATTGGATCAACAGCGCCTTGGCTGGGCTCTGCCGCCGCTACGGCTCCCATGGCCTTGACCAGCCGTTCATTAAAAGGCCAATCCTCTGCGATATAGATCTTGATGATTTCAGTGGCAGCTTCCACTCGACCGGTAGCAGCACATTGCTCAGCACATTCCAAGGGAGCAGTAGCCAGACTGGAGTCGTTGGTCAACTCTTGATAGATATCCTCGTCCGTTAGGTACCGTGTCGCGTACTCTATAGCCTGCTGGTCTAGGCCGCGGCGCGCGCATTGCGACATCACCGTGACATCCAAATCTGCCCGCTCTTTCCACTGGCTGCTATCAGAGATCGCATCTAGTTGCACAGCTGCATCGTCAGCCCGGGCGGCATCTCCTCGGGCCGCAGCGGCTACCAGCATATTAGCAAGTATATCGACTCGGGGGGTACCAGCAAAAGGCCACCTAGTGGAGTCTACTCGAGCAAGTATTGCCTCCGCACCGCTAAAGCACCCCTCGGCACCCAGTTCATCGTAGAGAGCCACCAGATAGTGTGCCGCCCTCACCTCCATGTATAGGCCGCCCCCACCTAGCTGCCGCTCCCACTCTACTAGGCCATAGGCGTCATATACCAAGGCACCACGAGCCAAGCGTCGAACGGCCAGCTCGACAACAGGCTGATCGAGGGTAAAACCTGGACGTTCATGTAGCAAATCCCGTATCCGACCGACTGGCTCCAGCGCTACTCTTGCTACCGCCAGTCGCTTTGATTCCTTACTGGGTACCCTGTCGTTGGCCCAGGCGAGCGCTTCCCGCGCCTGCCCGGCCCGCTGTCCATCCCAAAGCGCTCCGTGCTCCTGCAGTTCCAGATGTAGGAGATTAAAGAATCTCGTGGGCCGACGGCCAATGAGCTCTCCGTAGGCCTGCGTCAGTAGTAGTTCCTGCTCCTCGGTCCGCTGTTCCCCCAACGTTATTAGGCGTTTACCGACTGCTTCCCACAATCGGCCGGTCAGTTTCGGCTGCTGAGCCACTAGGTCTGTAACTCGCTCCGGCAGGTGTTCAGCCAAATCACCGATTGCCTCTAATATGCTATCGTCGATGCCGTCAGGATTGGGCTCGGCGGTCAAAGCACTGCTAAGCGTATCAGCCAGTGAACCATAGAATTCGGCCTTGTAGTCTGGGGCCTCACGTGTTCGCAGCCGGGCTATGCCGGCAGCAAGCACTACCGTAGCCGCAGGTGAGGCATATTCCTGCATCAGGGGGGCCTCGGCACACCGCTCCATCACTTCCGGTTCATGGGCGTAGGCGGCTACATCATGGGCAATATCGTGCACGAGCCGACGGCCAAAAGCCATCCGCCGATCAGCGTCAGCCGTCGACAATGCAGTTACTAGCGTCTTGTGCTGCTCTGATTCAAACAGATCTGGCACCTCAAGCAGTTGGACCATCTTCAACATTTCGTCCGCCGCGGCCAGTGGTTCATGCGTTCCCGCCACAGCTAGCCAATCTCGGAAGCGCGCGTAGGCTGTGGTCGGCGGCATGGTCACCATATAGTACGGATGGCGGTGACTAGCCTTTTGCCGGTAGCCAGGAAAATCATATGGTGGCGTTAGATCGCCGTTGTGGCTATCTAGGTAATTACGAATTAGCGTTAAATAGCCCTGGCGATTGCGTCCTAGCTCACCGAGCATATAGCTATGCGTTGCTTCAGTTTGGGTGCCCGGATGCGCGAGCTGCAGGTCAGCAATTCCTGCGGTTGCCGCCGGTCCGATCTGCGCATCCATGTCCGCAACAGGCAGGCCGTCTATCACTTCTTGTAGGCCTGCTAGCAGCGGTGTTTGCTCGTATCCAGAACCTTCTTGGGCGGCAGCGGTCATACTACTTTGATTGTACAAGGATCGACGAGCAAGCAATAGTCATAAAATAGCAAAGGGGCGCTCGCTAGCTGTCCTTATCCTTACGCGAACCCTTACTATTTGGGAAAAGGTACTGGACGACAATGAAACTCAAACCGAATACCTCTGCCAAGTTACTTGTTATGAAGGCCGGGATTGCCCATGCATTGCTGAACTGAAGAAGACCCGTACCAGACGCGACCACTATGATGAAGTCGCAGATAATGATAAATCCTACCAGCAGAAGTAGGCCGTCACTCCAGTTTTTTCTATGGCTAATTATTTCCCGGTATTCTTGAAGTTGAAGCTCAAGCCACGCGGCGTCTTTCTGAATGTCTGAGATAGTATTCTCTTTAATACTGGCCTCAGTGGCCTCCCCGTCGATAGGGCTGGATTCGTCTACCAGCTCTTGGCGTTCGGCATCCTCATACTCATTGAGGGCCAGACCCGTGGCTTGTGGATCGCCATCGTCCGCTGGGCTATCCATACCTACCTTTTAACGATTCCTAGGTTTTTGAGACGGTTTGTCATCGCGCTATTTGAAACACCGAAGCGCAGGGAAAGTAGGGCCGCCGGGTTACCTTCCTTGATAAAAGGGAAGCGTGAAAGTTCTTCTTGAATCATATTCTTAGGCATTAGGAGATTTGCTGCGAAGCAGTCAGCTTCTTTCTCATTTGTGTGTTTAATGCCTTGGTATGAGTTTTCTCGTTTATAAACTCCGTACTCATTGGTCTTATGGTCAAGGAAATAATGCCCCAGTTCATGCGCTATCGTAAAAACTTGGCGTTCTGAGGGCTCATCCACATTGAGGTAAATCGTTTTGTCCTTCGGGAAATAAAAGCCCGAAACACTTCGAGATTTAAGGGGGAACTTTCTGTACTTAATAGCGATGCCTTCTGTGGCCGCAATATCAAAGACATTAACAAAAGGTGAGGAGATTTGATTCTTATCCAGAATGAGCTTGGTTTTAGCCTCGATTGCTGCAATATCCATACTTTCTACCCCCTTCCTAGTACAATTATATGAAAAAATGCAACATTATGCCATGTGATAATAAGTGCGCATACCTACCTCATGACTCCTGCTAAATAAAAAGCCGCTAGTCTTTCAACTGAGCGGCTGGTTATAGCTTCTTTGGCTAGGGCGGAGGGATTCGAACCCCCGAATGCCAGGACCAAAACCTGGTGCCTTACCACTTGGCGACGCCCTATTGAATAACAGATAGGATTGTACCCGAGCCCTTCCATAAACACAACTGGCGCATTATATCGGCATTGTAAGAATTCTTACAATGCGTCCTGGCGTATCGAACACAAGCATGATATAACTAAGGCAAGGTTACAATAACGACAGATGACAGGGGTACTAGAAAAGGAGAGACTACCGTCGATAGACGAGGCTAATGCGCTGTTCGCCGAACACCCCGATCTGGTAAAACTAAACGCTTACGATTTTGAGGTTCTTGATGAACTGCGCACAGGTGTAGAGAATCACGAATTCACCTATTCCAAATCAGTCGGTGAATGGTACCCCAATAAAGAAATTGGTGAACGGGTACAGGCTACTTATACGGCTCAGGAAATGCGCCAGCTAGAGGCTTTTTTGCGCGCCAAAGGCACACTCACTGTACCGCTCCTCTGGCGGACCATTAGACTAGCCGATGGCACCGAGCAAGAGATTCCGCTCGTAACCGCCACCGACCCAGAAACACATCACGGCGAAATGTCCGCCTACTGGTGGGTACGTGATCATGTCAAATACACCCGCTCACTTATGGAACGCTGGCTGCACGATCCGGCCAACTACGGCGAGGAGGAACGTAAACTCGCCAAAGCACTGTTGTTTGGTGCGCTCCACTTACTCACCACACCACGCCAGCAGGAGCGTAGTGACGGCATGATACGCGACGGGGAAGATATCAGCCAAGTTGATTGTCTGAATATTGTCCTCGACCTTAATGATCTTGGAGCCGAGCAGACGCTTTTTTGGCGCCACCGGCAGGATGCGCTGGCTATGCTGACCGACCTGAGTTTCGACGCCCTAACTCGCCGTTTTATCACTCCCGACGAACTCGCACCAGCTCATAAGCAGCTGCTTGGTAATATCGTCCCCATCCTGCACCGCATGGGCTTTCCCGAAAACGAAGAAAACTCCGGCAGCTGGGAAGAGGGTGCCGTGCGCCGCCGTACCTCGGTTACAGCTATCGAGACGGCTATGCTCTACCAGCTTTACACGCTTATGCAGAGCGACCTGGGACCTCAGCTAGGCTTTTTGCGGACCGGCTTTGACGCGCACATGAACCCTGATGGCAAGGCAGACTTTATCGGCACAGTCAGTCGCATGACACAGGAAGGATTGCGAGTAGTAGGCCGGCAACTGCCGTTTGAATCACCCGAGGAAGACCCCAACTCAATCTGGTACCGCGAAGCCGATGCTACACTAACCTACGTCTTGCTCTACGATCTACCGCGCCTGCTTGCCGAGCATCAAATTCCCATAGGCAAAGAGCAGCGCATCATGACCGAGCGCCAAATTGAAGACTTAGTGCTCAATGAAATATTTAAGCTCTACGATCCAGAGACCGGCGGCATCCGCCGTTACGCTGGCGACCCATATCAGCGCGTTAACTTCTTGCTGCCCAGCATTATCAAGCGAAATAATCGCATGAAACAGGCGTTTGCCCGCTGGGCGCGAATTACCGGCCGGCCGATAGACCTGGCCGAAAAACAGCGCCGCCGCGATGCGCTCGTGCCAAAAGGACCGGAAGCAGCTTGGGCGCATACGATGGCCGAGGTAGCCGATTGGAGTGTCCACCGCGCGCTACGTGCCCAACGGGCTAATTCATGGGACGAGGCCGATCACTACCTAGACGGCAGCATTTGGTGCACCAATCAGGTGCTACGCATGGTGACCGGTGAGGGCGAAGTATGCGTGGCCTTAAATGAGAAAGGTGATTCGGTTGTCCGCAAAGTAAAACCATTCTCCATACCAGAATCACGCAACTACTACCGTGACAAAAGAGGCGAGTTTCCGGCCCCTGCAGCTCACCACCCACTTTACTGGGGCGTCGGTGCCACTGCTTGTGCAATAAATCTACAATGTGTGGCACTCGAGGCCCGAGAAGCCCGTCGCAAAGATCGGATCAGGGGCGGCCTCATCCACAACCGCCGGAGCGGGCGCCTTCGCTTCATGCTCATCTAACCGAACCTTATCGCCACAGAACGCCACACCTCAACCAACAGAGTAGGCCCACAACCACTACGCCAACCGGCGCCGGCGAGCCAGCAACAGCGCCAAAACCCCGGGCACCAGCGGCAACCAGTAGCTAACCAGCCGAAAGAGCACCACCGCTGCACCAGCCGTAGAGGTAGGCACGCTATACACCACCAAACCAGCAAACAGACCGGCCTCGGCACCCACTAAACCACCGGGCGTCGGTGTGGCTGTGCTGGTAAGCATGCCGAGCGAAAAGACAATAAAGACCTGGAGCAGCGCAAGGTGCAGCCCGAGCGAACGCGTAGCAGCAAATAGAATAAGCGTATAGGTGGTGGTTAGGAGCGCAGCTAAGCCGAGGGCCCGGACAAGTGAGCGGGGACTAATTTTGCAAACACTTACCGCCAGATTGTGCATAAACAGCCCCAGTCGGCGGCGCACCGGCGGCAAGGCCGTAACGCCCACAACTACCAGCAGCACCAACCCGTACCACCAGTGCAGCTGGAGGTGCCATTTGTTTACAAACTGAAGCAACAGGCTATGGTTAAAAGTCAGTACAAGCCCCAGCAAAATCAAATGGGCTGCCATGCCAATCAGGTTATTGACCGAAACGACCACCGTCGCTTCCGCCGCGGTGTGCTTCCGTTTATACAAATACACACCGTGCAGGCCGAGCCCACCGAGCCCCGAAGGCAATAAGCGGTTCACGAAAGCAGCCGCTACTTCTATGAGCAGCGTTTGGAAATAGTGCAAGCGGTGTAGTGCTAGCGCACCGTAAATGCCGGCCGCAATGGCAAAGGTCAGCGCCATCAAACCAACAGATACAACTAGCCATCCAGTACTAGCGCCACGCGCTACCTGCAGGCTGCTCTGCACGATATGCCAATGCGTAATTAGCACATAAACAGCCGCTGCCAACACCCCCACACTGAGCACCACTTTCAGCAGTGGTGAGCGTTTAGGCTGAGGTTTGGCTGGAGGTTTTTGTTTGACCATAGCGTTCGGTGTATCTGTAGTATAGCGCGCCGAGCCTAAAATCACATCACTCCTCCAGCCATCACCCAGCTGAGTGGCCCTATAATCCGGCTAGAATCAACCCTTAAACAAGGACCATCATATGAATCCAGTTAGCCGGGGGATCCGTAATGCCTTCCGTAACGGCATCCGCACTACCTCTATAGTGCTTATTTTGGGGCTCAGCATTGGCCTGAGCCTCACCATGCTCGTGGCCCAAAAAGCTGTCGATAACAAAATCAAGAACGTTAAAAGCTCCATTGGCAATACCATCACCATCGCACCGGCCGGATTTAACCCAGGCTCGCAGGCTAACAACGCGCTCACTACCAGCCAACTGGATAAAGTAAAATCGCTGACGCACATCAGCAGCCTGGCCGAAACGCTCAGCGACCGGCAATCTACTACCGGTTCCGACACGCCCACGTTTGGGCGGTTCGGCGGTTCGGCGGACAGCAGCAACCAAACCACTACCAGCTTGTCATCACCAATTACTCTGAATGCCGCCGGCCCGGGCCGGTTCTTTGCCGGCGGCGGGACCAATAGCAGCGATGCTGGTTTTACATTTAGTTTACCAGTCTCGTTCGTGGGCACGACCAACCCAAACACAGTTGACGGCAACACTGTTAGACTCACCAGCGGCAAGGCCATTAGCGGCTCGTCAGACACCAACACTGCTTTGGTCAGCGGCGCCATGGCCAGCAAAAACAGCTTGACGGTCGGCTCTACTTTTACCGCCTACAACACCACCCTGACCGTAGCGGGGATCTTTAGCACCGACAATCAGGGCTTACGCAACACGGTGGTGCTATCGTTGCCGGCCTTGCAGCGTTTAAGCGGCCAAAGCGGCGTTGTTACCAGTGCGGTGGCAGTGGTGGATTCACT
>DATIIP010000009.1:0-38887 GCA_035479475.1 Saccharimonadales bacterium (SeqCode)
ACCAAAAAACGAAGCAACAACAGGCCAACAAGCGGAACACCAAGGCTGCCGAGCTAAAGCAAATGCGCTTTGGGCTCAAGATTGGCGACCACGACCTGGAGGTCAAGATGAAAAAGGTTACCAGTTTCCTAGAGACTGGCCACAAGGTAAAAATCACCCTTTTCTTCCGTGGACGAGAACTAGCGCACAAAGATATTGGATTCAAACTAGCCGACCGAGTCATCGAGAGCTTTGGAGACAGCATCGCTGTCGATCAACAGCCCCAGTTGGCCGGCAAACAGCTCACCTTTGTGATACGGGGCACCGGCAAGCCCGCTAAACCAGCAGAAGAGAAAGAATAGGAGTACGAACTAATGCCCAAGCTCAAAACCCACAGCGGCACCAAAGACCGCGTTAAAGTCACCAAGAATGGCCTGGTTCGTGCCCGCAAATCACACGCCAGCCACTTTTTACAGAAGAAAACCGGCGCCCGCAAGCGTCTGATGGCCGGCCTGCTGACCATGAACAAGTCTAACAGCGATAATATCAAGAAGAATCTAGGAGTCTAACAGAGATGCGAGTCAAACGAGGCGTACCTGGTCACGCCAAGCACAAGAAAATCCGCGCTGCCGCTAAAGGCATGAGCCACCCCAACCGGGTCAGCATCAAGCGTGCCAAACAAGCCGTCACCCGCAGCCTGCAGTTTGCCTACCGTGACCGCCGCAACAAGAAGCGTTCGTTCCGCGCATTGTGGAATGCCCGCATCAACGCCGCTGCCCGGCTGAACGGCACCACTTACAGCAAGCTGATTGCCGGCCTCAAGGCCGCCGGTGTCACGCTGGACCGCAAAGTACTGGCTGAGCTGGCCGTCAACGAGCCGAAGGCCTTTGAAGCAGTTGTTAAGACTGCTAAATAGCCTGAATACGACAGCGTGAACATTCATAACCGCCCCTAACGGGCGGTTATTTTATTGTTTGTCCAGGCCCTCAAGCTCCGCAGCAAGCCGGGTCAACCAGGCTGCAACCCGCTCAGGCAGATTCTCCCAGATCCGGGGAAAAGTATCGTCAGCAGAATCCTGGCGCAGCAAAGGAGATGCCGGGTCCTCCTTTAACGCGTCGCGAGGTACGTCAGACACTAAGAACAGACGAGGCGGTACTTTTGATGCAACAGTCGCCCCTAAGATTGACCCTGCAGGCAGCGCCGGTACCATAAGTCGTAGCCCTGCAATCTCCGCTCGTCTGATGGACGCGATCACAGCTACAGCGCCAGCGAGCCGCCCAAATGGGTCATCGGGATTATTGCCATCGTAGTCAACTACCTCCCAGCCCGCACGCACGACCCCCGTAGTAGCCTGGTCAAGAATGGGGCGCATGGTATCTGAGTCAGTGGCAAGCACTGCGGCCCTCAGCTTCTCGGACATGTTTTGCTCCTTACACTATGCATAATACTTAGGAAAACACCCTCGCAAGCAACGAAGGTGTTTTCATAGTGCCAGAAAGCCTGTAAGCCGGGTTCTGTCGAGATTGATCATCTATCTAGGCCTGCCGTTGCCAGCAGGCTCAAGCGGATTATATTCGGGCTGGCGGGAAACCAATGGAGCAGTTATAACGTGCTCCAACTAGGCCCATTCCTTGCAGCAGAGAGGGTTTACCTCTCTCCAAAGTCACCCCTGGAGACTACGGGCTCTTACCCCGCTCGTTTCATCGTAGCTCGTCCGAAAACGGGCTGTTTCGTTTCTGTGGCACTTTCCCTGGGGTCGCCCCCGGTCGCCGTTAGCGACTGTCCTTCCCTATGCTGCCCGGACTTTCCTCGTACACTTTTTACGGAGTACGCGACCAATTAACAATCTGGCCGTATCATTATACCACCTCTGTTACGCTTACGCTAGCCTGTCCCAGCCTAAAGGTGGTCGTGGGGACTGTGAAATCGGTCTTACTGACCGATTTCAGCCGAACGCATACCTTAGAGCCCTGGTGGGGCTCTAAGGAGAGTGTGCCCCACGACCACCTTTAGGCTGGGGCGGATCCGTCAGAGTGGGCCAACGCAGCATCCATAGCCTTGTTGACTTCATCATCGGCTAGCTTGTTCAGCTCACGCGGGACATGATCGAACGTTACTTTGTGAAATTTTTGGACTAATTCCAAGCAGGCATTGTGAATCGGCCACAAATCGCGGTTCTTGATTTTGAAAATATTCTTCATTTGGTTGATGACGAGCATGCTGTCCATGTAGACATGGACTTCGCGTGATTGATAGTCGTGCAGAGCATGTTCCAGGCCAAGTTTGAGAGCTTGGTATTCAGCCTGGTTGTTCGTTGTTACACCCAAATATTCGCCCTTTCTTAGCACCACCCGACCGCTCATATCCAGCAGCACGTAGCCACTGGCGCTCGGGCCAGGATTACCGCGAGAGCCACCATCTGCGTACAGTTGTACCTCTGTTATAACTGTTGTACCTCTGACACCAGTGCTTGCCATGTTGTTAGAATTATCAGCTGAGACCAGAGTATCAATTGTGTTCGCCAGCTCATGATCGCGCTCGGTGATTCGCATGCCGTCCTCATGTGTAGCCAACCAAATGTCCACCACATTCCATTCGTTTTGCCAGCGCGGATGGTGATCCAACCGGTTCACCGCACTAGCCACACGCTGCATAAACGCCCAGGCTTGCCGAAAATCATCAAAAACAAATTGTTTGTAAAGACCGTGTTTGGTTTCTTGCCACATAGCTACAGCTTAGCATGCCACTAGTGTTTAATCATACCGATTGCGTGCCCAGAAACAGCACCTATAGCCGTGTTTCCAAGATAAACTAAAAGGACCTCGTATTGAGATCCTTTTAGTTTGGTCGGGGTGACAGGACTTGAACCTGCGACCTCACGGCCCCCAGCCGTACGCGCTACCAACTGCGCTACACCCCGGTGTGTTACCGGTATAGCATAGCATATTTTACCGATATCTAGGTGTCTGGGCTCGCCGCTGCGTTTACAGTCAGGGAAGCCACATGCCCTTACAAACAAGGAAACGCCACTTGGATGCTATTGGCGTGTATATAACTACAGGTTGGAAGGTGTTATATAGTGCTGGGCGCCGACGTGACTAACCTGAAATGATCCAGGTGGGCATCCACCTCCATAGACCACGGCCTATAGATTCAGGACTCCCTAATGATTAGTATTCAGTTAATCATTTGTCGGCAAGCGGCCTTATGAAAAGGCCCACCATGACCCAGCCTATCTATTATACCGCGCTTTAGGGCAGCAGGTTCAGTACAAAGTTATTGAGGTTAGCCAGGATGCCACCAGCTCCGCCCCAAAGCACCAGGCCAATGATAATAAACAAACCATACGGCTCGATCTGCTTCATAAAATCCTGCACGGCTTCGGGCGCAAAGGCATAGAGCACCCGTGAACCATCAAGCGGTGGAATCGGGATCAGGTTAAAGATCAGCAGCGCCACGTTGAGCTCGATGAAGAAAGCCAGCGCCTGAGCAAACCAGGCATCAAGCCCAAAACAGCGAAGCACCAGCGATCCCAAAAAAGCTAGCGCCAGGTTACTGAGCGGCCCGGCTGCCGCAATTAACGCCACGCCGTAGTCGCCGTGCCGAACATCGCGCCGGTCGTATGGCACTGGCTTGGCCGCCAAGATGGGGGCATGGAACAGTAGCAGCGTGACCGCCGGAAGCAAGATAGTCATCACCGGGTCGATATGGTGCAGCGGGTTGAAGCTCACCCTGCCCCGCTCCATGGCCGTGGTATCGCCCAGTTTTAGGCCAACGTAGGCGTGCATGAATTCGTGAACCGTCATTGCTATCAGCAGACAGACGATGACGGTGACAACATTGCCAACGGTTAAATCGGTAAACATTATGCTTAGTATAGCAAAGTGCCCTGCCCTTGACTGCCTAGACCGCCGAACTTTATAAGTCGTTATTTGATAAAGCTCTATACGATGTTATAATATGACTGATGAAAGCTGGTGAGTTTGCTAAAAGATACTGGCAAGACCTGAAGCTTGTCAAAAAAGCCGGCGTCGAGATCAAGATGATGCCATTGCGCTTGGGCGTCATGATCCTGAACTTCTTTGCGACCGAGGCAGTCTTTGGCGGCAAAGGCCAACCAAACCCGAATATTCTACCTCTTCCAGAGCCACTTAACTATTTCGAGCACGCCACAAACTTTGCAGGCTCTCTTGCGATTACTAACGCTCTCGGCTGGGGGCTGGCTTCAGCCTATGCCCGGGTAGCCGAGAACCCCACAGTGCGAAAAGCTAGGGCTGTAGCCGCGATTGCACCACTCATATTAACGGTTGCCAATGTGGTCTTTGAGACAAGATGGGGTGTACGAATCACTAGAGAGAGTACAATTCCTGATCCACTCGATCTTGCCTGGGGTGCAGCTGGTACGGCACTTGGCGCTGCAGCAGTCCAGCAGCAAATACGCCGTGCTGAGCCAACAGTCCAAACTATTACCGAGCCACTTGATAACTATTGGCATGGCAGTAGTTACCCTGTGCACACGCCGGTTAGTACTGATGAGCATCAAGCGGTAGGTAGCGTGTGTTGACTCTCCTCTGTTAATCAGGTACAATAAACATCTGAATCTAAAGGATTTATAGGATAAACCCATGCAAAAGTGTGAACTCACCGGCAAAGGCAAACAGTTTGGCAATAATGTCAGCTTTTCGCAGCGTCACACCAAGAAAGTCTGGAAGCCCAACCTCCAGAACAAAACGGTTGTAGTAGACGGCAAAAAGATCCAGCTTAAAATCAGCACCCAGGCCATCCGCACGCTCAAGAAAAAAGGCATTCTAGCCTAAGAATTAGTGCTCGGCATTCAAAAAAGCCTCCAGTAAGACGGGAGGCTTTTTTATTGTCCTAACAGATGCTATTTCGCTGTTTCTAGCACAACGAGTTGTGTTGTATCGGTTGTCTCAGCTGGCTTAAACTGCAGCTTGCTGACCCGCTCTTTTGGCTCCATGGCCATAGTCTTAAGGGCGTCCTCCAGTTCGGCTTGCGGGACTTCAAACCTCAGTCGTGACTCGTTGTAGTGAGTAGGAACCACAATTTTGGGCTCCACTGCTTTAACAAGCTGCAACGCCCCGGTAGCATCCAGCGTGTAGCCGCTGCCGCCCACCGGCACAAACATGACATCTACAATGCCGATTGCCTCCAGCTCGTCATCAGTCAGCTTGGGAAAAACATGCCCCGTTACCAAAATGCGCGTCTCACCCCAGTTAATCTTATACATCACCGCCGACCGCTTGTCGGCTTCATCCATATGGGCACGAACCTGCAGACCAAAGATTGAAACACCACTCACCTCGTACTCGCCTGGCATATCAATAACGATTTTAAGGTTGCCGCTTGGGGCTTCATGCCTGCCAGTAAATAAACAAATGTCGCCATCGCGCAAAACGCTCTTGGCGCCTAGTGTTGCAAGATTGTCATCGATAACTACTCTGTTATTCTTGTTGGAAAGCACGACGCAGTTGGCCCCGTGAAATTGCATATCCATTCGTAATCCTCCTCTTAACTCAGCAGCCCTGGCTTGTCCAGCAGCACCTGTTTTTTGCTGCGCAGCACATTACTAATAAACCGGTCTTTGATTTGTAAACGATAGGTAAAGTCATCCAACGAGAAAACAGTGTAGCGCAGATCTTTGCCCTCTTGCTTCTCTAGCTCGGTGACGTATTTGGCTAAGGCGTTTTGATTGACATTGCCGACGATCAGCACATCGATGCCAGCGGTGGTATCGCGAGTAAACTGGCCCATCAAAACTGCAATCTCCACATTGCCAAGCGCCTTAAGGTCGGCCGTTTCATCTGGCAGCGGTAGATCGATGGCTTTGGCCGTGGCTTTACTGCTACTGGCCCGGCGGGTTTTGGTGCCACCCGTACCAAAGATCTCCTCGAGTGGTGGGAAAAACTCGTACTTTTGATTGACCTCGTAGTAGACTTTGTTGTTGCTGGTGTCACTAGTGATGATGCCAACGTTCAGCAAATTGGCCAATTCCCGACGTACCGAGTTGATTTGTTCATCAATCTTGCGAGTAATCTCACGGACGTAGAACGAGCGGTTTGGGTTCGAGTAAAAAAGCTGCAGCAGCTTTACCCTCGTCTTTGATCCAAACAGCTGTTCAATCATGCTTCTATTGTAGCAGACCGGGGCCAGATCACGAATTTGTTTTGTTCAAGAACGTTGTTACAATATCTACGGCTTTACTTCGGTCAGATAGCCATTGAATACCATTATTGCGTTTGAACCAGGTACGCTGGCGCTTGGCTAAATCCATAGTGTCTTTGATGATACGCGCCCGAACCACTTCCCGTTCGGTTGGCATCGCGCTGTTGTTGGAGTCCGCCTTATCGGCCAGGTAGTCGCGCCACTCACTGTAGCCAATCCCCTTCATGGGCTCCACGTCCCAGCCGTATTGGGCGGCCAGTTGGTACACCTCATGCTCCAGGCCCTGAGCCAACATGGTATCAACCCGCCGCTCGACGCGCTCGCGCAGCTCATCACGCTCCACGCTCACACCAAGCACCAACGTGTTTTCGCGAAGCTGGTGTTTGGTTGGCCGCACGCCATTGTTTTCGATCAGCCGGATCACCCGCCGCTTGTTACGTAGGTCGATGCCGGTTGTATCCAGGCCGTGTTCCCGGACCCGCTCGAGCACCTGCTCCAAACTCAGCGCATTCAGTTCTGCACGCAAGTCCGGATCGGACGGCGGCAGAAAGCCATAGTCGTACAATATACTATCTATATAGAGTCCGGTCCCACCAACCATGATGGGCAGCTTGCCACGAGCGGCTATATCGGCAATCGCCTGCCGGGCTAGCTTCTGAAACAACACGGCGCTAAAACCGTCGCGCGGGTCGGCCACATCTAGGAGATGATGCAGGGCGCGGGCTCGATCCGCTGCACCAGGTTTGGCGGTGCCGATGTCAAAACCGCGGTAGACCGTCCAGCTATCAGCGCAAATCAACTCGCCGTTAAACCGTTCAGCCAGTTCCAGCGCCAGGGCCGACTTGCCAGATGCTGTTTCTCCTACAACAACGATGAGTGGTGCCGGACGCGCCATCAGAACAGCCCCTGCTGTTTTGGCTCTTCACCAGGCGGCCACCAGAGGAGCGCCTGCACATCCACGTTCTCATCAGCGTCCACCATAACACCCTCGGCCTCCAAAACTTGTCGGTGTCCGTGCCGCCCGCCCGGGTAGCCCGCAGCCAAACCGCCAGACTTATTTACAACGCGCTGCCATGGCAAAGCCGGATCACCAAAATGCGCAATCCCACCAACCACCCGTGCTGCCCGGGCGTTGCCACACAAAGCAGCTAATTGACCGTACGTCATCACCCGCCCAGGCGGGATTTGCGCCACCACTGCCTCGACGCGCTCCCGAAAGTTGGGGTCAACCAAGTCCACTGTTAGTTACGTCCATCAAAATACTCCAGTACCGCCGGCCAATCGTCGCAGCGCACTACCCCTCCCGGCAACGAATCAGCCTGGTTCCAGGGACAATTGCCAAACAGCACCGCCTCCAGCAGCTCCTCGGCCATCTCTTTACAGGCTGTGAGCCGGTCATCGATCAACAAACCACAATCATTCTCGGCACAAAACGATGCCTTAGAGAAGCCTTTGGTGTCGTTAAACCCAAAATACCCTTCGTTGATGAGCACAACTTTCTCGAATCGGCCTGGAAAGTATTGGTCCAGCCACTTGTAGGTACTGGGGTGCTGCGACTTAGGACGAGTCGACAGAATCCACAGACGATGTGATTGCGCCAAGGTAGTGACGTCATCAACCGCTCCGGCAATCGGCTCTACCGCCCGGTATTCATCACTCACCAGATAGTCCTCGATGATGCTTGAGAGTTCCTCGGGCATGGCCTGGCCGCCAAAACAGCTCACCACAAAACCAAAGAACGATTCGCCTTGCATGTTTTCTAGCAGAGAATCACCACCGAAGCGCTGGTTCAGGTACCGCAGAATCAGCGGTGCTCTGGGCACCAGCACTTCGTCGATATCTACGGCTACAATCGGCTTATCCATAGACCTACAAACTAGTCTTACTCACCCGGCTTTTGGCCTCGTGCGCCACTGTCTTTAGAAATTCATCTATGGTGTACGATTTGGCTGATTCGTTGACCACCAAATCTTTGCGGATCCGCGGCACCAGTTCGCCACCGCCGATCTCTTTTTCGCCGAGCACCACCGTGTACGGCACCTTCCAGACTTCGGCATCGCGGATCTTTTTACCGACTGATTCGTTGCTGTTGTCGACACGGACACGCAGACCCAGGTCCCGGGCCTCTTGCAGCACCTTGTCGACAAATGCCACCGTCTCCGCCTCCTGATTGACGCTGATGAGCCGAATCTGTTCCGGCGCGTTCCACACCGGAAAACGCCCAGCCGTGTGCTCAATATAGACAGCCAGAAACCGCTCGGTAGAGCCCATGATTGCACAGTGAATCATAACCGGCCGCTGGGCCGAACCATCATCGGCCGTGTATTCTAGACCAAAGCGCTCCGGCATCACAAAATCAAGCTGCACGGTAGCTACCTGATGTTCGCGGCCAATTGCATCAGTAGCCATAAAGTCGATTTTCGGCCCGTAAAACGCAGCCTCACCCTCTTGTTCAAAATAGTCGAGTTTATTGGCAATTACGGCATTCTTAAGCTGTTCCTGCGCGCTAACCCAGAGATCCTTCGATCCTAAGTAGGCATCACTATCATCGCGATAGCTTAAACGTACCCGCAGCTTCATACCCACTGTTTCGTAGAATTGATTGGCGCAAGCCAACACGTCGTCAATTTGCTGCTCAATCTGATCTGGCCGAATAAAGGCGTGGCTATCGTCTTGGGTAATGCTACGCACCCGGTTCAAACCACCGAGTTCACCGGTCTTCTCATCGCGATATACCATGGTGGTGTCGATAAATCGGATCGGCAGATCACGGTAGCTGCGCGGCCGGGCAGCATAGATCTGCGTGTGATGCGGGCAGTTCATGGGCTTCATCACGAAGTCATCGCTCGTCTCTTGGCTTTTTACCAAAAACAGCTCGTCGCCAAACTTTGCCCAGTGGCCACTCTTTTCGTAGAGATCTTTTTTGGTAATGTGCGGAATGGACACCTTTTCGAAACCATAGCCTTTGCGTAGCTCGTTACTGAAGCGCTCCAGTTCTTCGCGCAACACCGTACCGCGTGGCGTAAACAACGGCAAGCCCGACCCTACCAAGTCACTCATAACAAACAGATCCAGCTCCTGCCCCAGTTTACGGTGATCGCGCTTTTTGGCTTCTTCCAGCATATCCAGATACTGCCGTAACTCCTTAGGCGTTGCAAACGCCACACCGTAGACACGCTGCATTTGCGGATTGCCTTCTTTGCCCCGCCAGTAGGCGCCGGCCACCCGCATCAGCTTAAAGGCACCCACCTTGTTAGTAGCTTCCACGTGCGGGCCACGACAGAGATCAGTAAAATCGCCATTGCGGTAAAAACTTACCTGCTCCACTTTGCTATCACCATCGGCAGCCAGGCCCAGCTCGGCCGCGTCCAAGTCTTTCGCCGCCGTAGTCCCCGAGCGCTGCAAGTCGTTCAGCAGCTCCTCTTTGTACGGCTGCTTGTACTTGCGCGCCCAATCCACCGCTTCTAGTACCGGCATCTCAAACCGCTCAAACGCCTCGCCCGCCTTGATGATCTTGGCCATTTCAGCCTCGATCCGCTCAAAATCGTCGGCGCTCAGCTGTTCACCGCCCAAATCCACATCGTAGTAAAAACCATTTTCTACCACCGGCCCTACGCCCAGTTTTACCTCTGGCCAGAGGTGCTGAATGGCGCTGGCCATAATGTGCGCCAAACTGTGCCGCATGGCATACAGTTGATTGTCTTTGTTATCACTCATCTTGTTTCTCCTTTACACGGTGTCCGTTCACCGTCTTATACTTCCGTTGTTGATTGATTTCCATTTTCGCCAAAATTTCTGTTTCTAGATCACAACCGAGCATCTGAGCTAGCCCCATCAGGTAGATGGCGGTATCGGCTAGCTCAGAACCGGTGTCGCCCGTGGCAGTGCGGTGCGTCTCGTAGGCCTCGGCCAGCTCGCCGTAGGTCAGCGCGAACTCACGGTCCACATCGGTGGTGTTAAAACCTTTGGCTAGCTTGTTCTTCCAAGCTCTAGCCTGTAGCTCACGAATCTGTCCCATCGTTGCCAAGCTCCTTATTATTTAGTAAACAAAAAGACGTGGAATGTGAGCACTACTATATATGCACACATTTCACGTCTCGGGCCCGCCAGCCGCCAAAGCAGCAAAAACGGGTGGTTCCACCGGACTTCCCGCCCAGGCATTCGGCCAGAGCGAGCACTCATGTCAATCTGTTTTACATCTGTTTGACATACGATGTAAGCTCGGTGGTTGGTGATTCCACTTCTACGCCCTATTCCCTAGTATACACCTACGGCTGGAGCTCTGCCAGCTCTGGCGCAAGAGCCACCATGCCCTGGTACATTGCCAACGCCAGCTCAGTATCCATATCTCGAAGATGGTCCATAGGAACGTCATCAGTAAGCGTACTCCTGTGCTCTGCCAAAAGGCCAGTTTCCATAGAGGCAACACTGGAGCCAAACGCTCCAGCTGGATAATTCTGCATGTGTAGCTCATACTCCCAGGTTTTGCCAGCCGGCTTCAGTCCTCGTTCTTTCCCAGCTGGCCCCAGTAATCTAACTGCATGGGCAGACTGCACCCCGGTAGTATCGGGCAGTAATGAGCTAACAATCGCCCATGAGCCCAGGAATCCCCTTGGTGCACGAGAGATTGCCATAATTGGCTCACCAGATTCACAGTCATAGATTACACCTGTTTTATCCATGTCAGGGTGGTTGCGTGCGACCACCCGCAAGGACTCTTGGACACTAGCAAGGCAAGCCCAACGAGTAACTGGGTGCCGAACAACCGCAAGACGACGGTTGAGTTGCAGGAAGTCTGTTGCTTGAGGAGCAGAGTCAGGGTTATTGCTTTGATTAGCTGCCATAGCGTTTCTCCTTTAAGAGATTATATAGAGCAATTACTATCTATATGCAAGCAGTAGTGCTTTGCTAAAAGCAAAGCTAAGCATGATTTTTTGATTTTTGTTTTATGGTGAATCCATATTCGTAGCCTAGCGGAAAACGCTAATGGCCGCAGCGACAAAAATCACAGTTGTGCTTTTCCTGCCCATCCGCGTGCACCAATGAAAAACGGCTTGGATGATCTCGCAATTTCATCCAAGCCGCTAGCATGTAGGGTAAAACCTCTCGGCAGTACCCCGCCTCACAAAAAGTAGTATACGGCCTGTAGCACTATTTGGCTAGTACTTTTTTGCATTTCACTTATGCACAGGTGTGGACAATGTGGAAGGCTCATTTTTATGAATTTATATCATGGGCGGTATTCTGGCAGCTAGCCCTTTCCGGCCACTTGTCCTATTAGCCGTGCAGGCCTGCAACAAACCGTGCTTACCCGACGTCGTACAACGATTTCGCTAACAATGTACGACGTAGCGCTAGCACCTCTACCCGTCGTAACTTGCCACTCCACCGGCAGGCTATAAAAGTAAAATAACCTCTTGTGCAAGAGGTTATTTTACTGGTGGGCGATAAAGGATTCGAACCTTTCACCTCCACAACGTCAATGTGGCGCTCTAGCCAAATGAGCTAATCGCCCTAAAAATGCTTTTCCCTAAGGCTGCAGATCACTATAATCGATCACCCCTGTTTTTGCAACCCCTTTCACCCCTGTTGGATACGTCGGCTGCGGCACAATTTAGTAAGCGCTAGTATTGACACGCATTCTGTATGGTAGTAACATGCCCTAGTTAAACGAGGTGTTTTGGTGAGTACCAAACAACAAGCGGACTCGCTTGCGAGTTTCCAGTTGTTTTATGAGGAACTCCCGACATTTAAACGCGTAACCCGCGTTCGTCGAGTGCGTCCTTCATAAGGCAAGATCAGCAAAGCATTTGGCAATTGACCCCTGTTGGACGATCGGTCCAGCGGGGGTCTTTTTTGATTATTGAAAAGAGTGGGAGCCTAACCACCCCTGTTACTGGGCGACTCACCATCCCGAAGTGGAGCCCGCGCAGTGATCCGATGAGACCTCCAGGGCTCAGCGGTCGCTGCCCGGCGCGTGAACGGTCGCCTAGTAACAGGGGCGGTTGGGCTTTTTCCACGGACCTACCACACTTTTCCACTGGTTAAAACAATAGCGTTATGTCAATATGTAGACATGGTATGTATATATTGCGCCAGCCCTACACATGTCACCAACTCCAGGCCGCAAAAGCGTCTGCAGCAAGTTTGGCGGCGACGGCTGTGCAGCAAGTGTGGTGCCATTTTTACCAGCATTGAATCGGCTGATCTCAGCAGCAGCCTGGTCGTACGCCACACAGACGGCTCTGTAGCGCCGTTTAGCCGCGACCGGCTGTTCTTGAGTGTCTTAAAGGCCGTCGGCCACCGTACGGCACCCACAAACGATGCTGGAGCGCTCACCGCCACCATTATTGGTAAACTCCTACAAATGCATGATTCAGCAGCCATCAGCCCAGGCCAGATCACCACAACCGCCCTAGCAGTGCTCAAGAACTTCGATCAAGCAGCCGCCACGCAGTACCAGGCATATCACGCCGTTCAAGCCAAGCTAACCCCGCTACGCCCCACTCGCCGCGCAAACCCGGCCAAAAATCGGCCCTAGCTGCACCTACATCCGCCCACTAGCACTGGTGTTTAGCCTTCGGCTTGGAGGTCGGTCTTTTTGCCCTTGTCAGTTACCACGGTCTTATCGGTAGAATCAAACTTGGTCAGATACCGCTTGAACATCAGGCGGGTCTGCGAGTTGAAGGCCGCCAGCGAGTTATACAGCAGCGTGGTCACCGGAAAATAAGCCCATTGCAAGACCATCAGCAGATGGCGATGACGCTTGTAGCGTGCCGGCTTGGGAGGCAATGTACGCAGCGCCATAAAGATAGTAACGAGCAGCACAATGATCCCTACAGTCTGGATGCGGCTGACTACAATGGGCAGTTCGTAGACGGCAATGGTTTTTTGATTGAATAGCGAAGGAATGAAACCACTGGTCAACACCAGAATAGGCCCAACTGCCCAGGTAACGTGGCCTTCCAGCAGACGCCAAAATTTAGCCCACATATCGAGCTTTGGAATCTTGTTTTTGGTTAGTAAGCCGTAGTGTGCCACATAGGCCACATCTGAAGCCCCGTAGGTCCAGCGGCGCAGCTGGTAAAACTGGGCTTTGAGCGTTTTGCGGTAGGTTTCACTGAGCACGGCATCCTGCGAAATCGGCACATGCAGCGGCAGCACCCGGTATTTACCCTGAAACGTAAAGAATGAGCGCCAGAACTGGTGGCCATCCTCGACCACCGAACGAGCGCTCCAGAAGTCGGTCTCGATGAGCGCCGCCATAGGCTGGGCGTGGCTGGCAAAGTTGCGCAGGCTGTGCAACCGTAGCGACGACACTAGGTGGAAGAGCGTGTTGCCCGTAGCCAGTACCCGCATCGGCGCCGGTGCATCCCAAATGTTATTATCCCAGATACACACTGGCTGATAACTAGCATGCAGAGGGTCCGGTGCCGCTACATAGGCGTAGGTCAGTGCATTGAGGTAGTTTTTATCGGGGCGGTTATCGGCATCGAGCGTCGTGACCATCACGCGCACCGGGTCGATATCGTGTTCGCTAAGGTACTGCTGCAGCTTGCGGCCGGCAAAGTTGATGTTGCCTCCCTTGCCCAGTGTTTCGCCCGGCAGAACCGGGTGCTTGGTGGCCAGGACGTCCATAAAGATACCTTTGGCCTTGTATTCGGCAGCGATCGCTTCGGCCTGCGCCTCGGCCTCGGCGCCGGCACGGCCCTCGTACGCCAAGACAAAAATGACATTTTTCATGTTGAAGTCGCTGCTAATAAGCGACTGAATGGTAGGCACCAATGTTTCACGCGACTCTTTGTAGGTTGCAATGATAACGGCGTGAATAACCTCACTCGGCGACATCAAGAGCGGCCGAACCTGGCTGCGAATCAGCTCGTCTAGGTGCCATTTGGGCCGACTGGCAGTAGCGCTGCTCACCTTGCCCGCTTCAAGCTCTCTCAGCATTTGGGACCACGGTAGCCGCTGGTGCACACGCATAACATGAAAAGCGTGCAGCGAACGCACGGCGCCGGCAACCCCACGAGTAAAGTTGATCAGCAGATAGATCAGCACAAAAACTGCGGCCAGCCGTATATTGATAATGCTCAAGATGAATGGCAAGAGCAGCATAAAGTACGACAACGCCCCCGGCAGAATCTCAAAGAAGCGGTACCAGCCATGACGGTCCTGCTCGTAGGGGATTTCGAACTTGGACATCGGTCGCTTCTACCGCAGCACCAACAGGGCGTTACTGACCACGATTAAAAACAACAGGAGCGGAATGGTTAAGGCCAATATTACCAGCGAAAGCTCGCGCTTGATGCGATAGGCCTGGTAGCTCAGCGTTAGGCTGATCCCAAAAATGAGTGCGGCCGCCACCATAAAGCTGGCGATATCGCCGACCGTACCAGTGGTGTAGCGACCAATGCCTAAAGAGGCACGATACGACACGGTGTAGTTGCTGGTCCCCTGGCCTGAGCCCAATTTGAGGGCAATCAGCACGATGGCTGTCAGCATCAAAAAAGCACTGCCGCTCACCAGCAACAGGGCTGTTCTATCTTGTAAAAAGTGTTTTTGGCTAGCCATTGATTGAGCTATATTGTAGCAGAGTTGGAAGGTATAACGGTAGGCACATGCCTTAATAATCGCTCGGAAACGGTACGGATACTTATATACTAATAATTAGAGCATGGACAAACAGGCACTGAGAAACAAACGGTCGGAATGGCTCAGGCGGTACATACCAGCCGAAGTCTTAGGGACCATTACGGCACTAATCGGAGCGTGGTGGGCCTATGCGCATACCCATTCTTATATAACCGCCACCGCTTCGGGTTGGGCTGGAGAAGGCATCGGTTTCTACGGCTATTTCATTGCTACTGAGTTAACGCTCCATACCAGAAGATTCCGAGAACACGCCTTTATGAAACGGGTGTCGTTGGCCGTAATTGGCGCGAGCACCAACCTATTGGTGGAATTTATGCCTGCCGAAGTACTCGACAACTTCATCATTCGCCCCTTCCTAATGTACCTAATACCTCACTATATACACCCCTACCCAGTAGGGTTTCTGGTAGGCAAATTCAGCGCCGACCTGCTCTTTTATGCCCTTGCAATCGTAGGGTATGAGGTACGGAAGCTCTGGCTCCACCGTTAGTGTGGCTTGGTAGTGCTGTTTATTGGCTTTAAAGGAATCAACAATCGTGTGGTGCGGGTGGCGGGAGTCGAACCCGCGTCTCAGCCTTGGGAAGGCTGCATAATAGCCGTTATACGACACCCGCGTTAGCCCATAATAACAGGAAGGGCCTGATTTTGGGGAGGGTTATATTGCGAAGCAATCAGATCTATTTTTTGTAGTTCAACCGCAATGCGATCAGCCGGGCGGCCGCGCAAGCGTACGTTGTGACGGCAAGCTTCCGGATTGTTCTCGAAAAAGACCTGTTCAATCTTGATGCCGGGGAACTCTTCTTGCATGACGCGGCTAAGCCATTCCAGGTTTGCAGCGGCACAGTAACTAATATCGTTGATAGCAACCCGCCGCCCTTGCGAGAGATCTGCACGTAGAGCTGCGAAGTTCCGGCTGAGGCGTGGGTTGTATTTGTCGTCTTTAGCAGCGCCCATTTGATAGTCGTCGTAGACACTATCGATTTCGCCCTCGCTTAGGAGCTTTTGCATATAGGTCGTTTTACCCGATCCGGGCATGCCAACAACAATCAATAAAGAGCCGGTAGGTTTGCTAGCGTCGTGCATAGTAAATGGAGAATGGAGCCACCTAGCAGGATCGAACTGCTGACCTACGCGTTACGAATGCGTCGCTCTACCAACTGAGCTAAGGTGGCGTACGGCTTCCCTCTTCTCTGCCGACCGCATCATTATACAGGCTGCCGGGGCCTTCTTACAAACAGGGGCGACCACGGTGTACAATGTGTATACAAATAGGAGACGTGTACAGCATGTTAAAAGAGTTTCGGAAGTTTATTTTGCGCGGCAATGTGGTGGATCTGGCCGTGGCCGTGGTGGTGGGAGCGGCATTTAACAGTGTGGTGCAAAGCATCGTCAAAGATTTCATTACCCCGCTCGTCCAGGGCATCGACCGGCACAGCGCCGATCTAGCCAAGGGCCAATGGCTGGTAGCGCATCGGTTTACGCTCCAGTGGGGCGATTTTTTGAACACGCTGATCTCGTTTGTGGTGATTTCGGCCGTGGTGTTCTTTTTGGTGGTGCAGCCGATCAACCACCTGCAGACTATCGCCAACCGAGCTAAAACACCCGAGGAGAAAACCGATCGCAAGTGCCCGGAATGCCTGAGCGCGATCCCTAAGGCCGCCAAACGCTGTGCTTTTTGTACTGCCGCAGTTGAGCCGATAATCAAAAGCTAGGGTAGCTGATCCGCGGCGGCACGAGCCTGGTTGCGAATACCGGCAAACGAAATCAACCCGCCCACTGCCAGCAGCACGGCTATTACTACCAGCGCCCGGTGAAAGCCCTGGATGTTGAGCCGCGGTCCGGTGATAACGCCTACAAAGGCGATGGCAAGCAGCCCGGCCACCCGTGCCACCGCGTTGTTGACGGCTGAAGCGACGCCAGCATGCCGTTTCTCTACTCCACCCAATACGGCCGAGGTTAGCGGCGCGACGGTTATGGCTAGCCCAAGTGCAAATACCAACACGCCCGGCAGCAAATCTGCCAAATAATGAACCTGCGGCTGCAGACGCTCCATCAGCAAAAAGCCCACTGCTGCTACCAGCGGTCCGGTGGTCATAAATAGCCGTGGCCCAAACCGCCCGGCCAGCGCACCGAATCGGCCGGATAGCAAAAACATCACAATGCTCGTCGGCATGGTGGCCAGGCTGGCCTGCAGTGCGCTGTAGCCGCCCACCTGCTGCAGGGTGATAACGATCAGGAACGTCGACACCGACAGACCAGCATAAATAGCCAGCGTAGCCAGATTGCCGGCGCTAAAGTTGCGCGAGCGGAAGAGGCTGAGCGGCAGCATGGGCGCCGCCGTGCGGTGCTCGTGCCATACAAACAGCCCCAGCACCAACAAGCCTGCCAATCCCGGCACCCAGACCAATGGGCTGCTCCAACCATAGTTTGGTTGCTCAATCAGCGCAAATACCGGCCCGCCAAGGCCAATTGCACACAAAACTGCACCCAGGCGATCAATTGCGGTACCCGGTTTGACCACATTGGGCTCATGCAAACGCGCCAGCAACCACAGCGTGACCCCAATCGGCAGCACATTGACGGCAAAGATCCAGCGCCACGAGCCGGCGGCGATGATCAGTCCGCCCAGGAGTGGGCCGGCTATTGTGGCAATGCTCAGCCAGCCGCTCCAGCGGCCAATTGCCTTGCCTTGAGCCGGTCCAGAAAACGCGGCGATGATCAGCGCCAGCGAACTGGGCATCAGCAGTGCCCCACCGACACCCTGAAGTGCTCGCGACGCCACCAAGGTAGCGCCATTGGGTGCCAGTGCACACAAAATTGATGTCAGCCCAAACCAAATGAGGCCTAAGCGCAACACCCGCACCCGTCCCAGCAAATCTGACAGCGACCCGGCAATCAAAATAAGTGCCCCGAGCGTAATCAGGTAGGCATCCACCGTCCACTGCTGCACCACCAGGCCGCCACCCAGCTCATGGCTAATCGTCGGCAGCGCTACGTTCACGATGAACACGTCCAGCGCGGCAACAATCGAGGCCATAATCGCCACAACCAGAACCAGGCGCTGCTGTTTTGTCACCTCATTAGTATACAGGCCGATGTGGCAGCTCTATACCAAAAAGAACAGCGCCGCGGCCATTGCAGCCAGGCCAATATCACGAAAGGTTATGATGAGCTGGCTCGGCGTAGACACCAAGATGCCCGCCAACATCAGGAACGCCATCAGCGCCGCCAGCCTGAGGCATTTCCCCGCTAGCAGCCAAGCTGCTACCAATAGTTCAAAAACTGCAAAGCTTTTTACCACGCCTACGGCGTGGCCGGAATTGAGCAAAAAGCCGGGTAAATAACCGGCCCATTCCAGCGGCCGTTGCAGCGAGCGCACACCGGCGTAAGCGAACACCGCCGCCAAACCAATGCGCAGCAGCCACTGAGCCATGTTTGGATTATGCAGATTCTTGGAAAGCTTAAGCATTATTCATAGCTATTGTACACCTGGCATGAACTACTGAACATTAACCGTTACAAAATAGTCTTTTTGAACACTACTCTGGTACCAATACGGTGTGAATTTAAACGATTTGCCGGCCGTAAAGCTGACCGTGCCGGAACTACCCACGGCAATCGGGCCGCTATCCAGGCCCAGATCGGCATTCTTGAACTGCAAGCCACCGTGATAGGTTCCCTGGTCTTCCACCTTGAAGGTGATCTTGACCGTATCACCCTTTTTGACGTTAATGCTTTCCGGCGAAGCGTTGTCATCGTTGGCGCTGACGGTGAATGTTTCGGTACTCGGCGCTGTGCTGCCACTGCCGCTTGCCGTACTTGTTGAGCTACTGGGTGCGGTGGTTGTGTCCGGTACAGGCGGAGGGGTAGCGTCGTTTGCGGGCGTGCTGTTGTCGCTCTGCTTTTGAGCCGGGCTATTCTGGCTAGCGCTCGTCGCCGAACTATCTTTTGCAGGATGCTGATGTAGCAGCACAAACGCGCCAACGCCAGCCAAGACCACCAACGCCACAAGTATACCGATGATTGTTTTCATAAATTACCCCCTTTACCTTCTATGTAACGCGGCAGGCACAGGTTCGTTACAGACATTAATGAATATCACCCAAGTGCTGCAGAACGCTAGCGATCAGCTGCCGCTCAGTCGGGTTAGCGCTTGTCTGAGCCTGCTGCAGACTGTGTTTGCAGTATTCAAAGGCGGGATAGTTGCTACCTTTGTATGCAGCCGCCTCTGTTTGATACTGCCGAAGGGTTGACTGGACTGTTTTAGTGCTCGCATTCATGGCAATCAGCCGGCGCACTTCATCGGCCCGGCGCATCATCAGCGTAGCATGGTAGCTGGGCACCACTGCCAGTGCCGCGTTTTCTGAGGTACGTTTGATTGGGTAGAGCCGGCTGCCGGGTAGACTAGCCTGCGCCAACAGCGTCAGAGCGGTCAGGGTAATGACTGCGGCGGCTGCCGCAGACGCCCATCGGATCCGCCTGCTTTCGTGGGAGCCAACCGCAGAACGCGCCGGCTGCAGCGTTCGCAAACGCTGGGCAACCGCCACCAAATCGTGCTGCTCGTCTTTGCCAGCGCCCATCATTTGTAGTTCATGCAGTAACTTTCGGTCCGACCATCTGCTCATGAGAGTAACTTCCTTATCCGTTTCAAGGCCCGGTATTGCACCACGCGCACGTTGCCCTCGCTCATGCCAAGTTGCTTTGCCACTTGCCGGGCGGACAGGCCTTCTATAAACCGCAACTGCACCACTTGCCGCATCTCGGACGGCAGCTGGCGCACCGCCGTTCGTAATTCAACCACCGCCTGTTCTGTATCTAATTGCTCCGCTACGCTGGCTGCGCCATCATCTACCAGTTCCGCGGCCACCTCCAGTGGTACCGGCTGCTTGCGCCGCCAATGATCGATCAACGTATTACGCGCAATCCTATAGAGCCATGCCTGCACGGAACCAGTTCCAAACCGCCCCCGCGCTTGCCAGGCTTTGGTAAAGACACTGCTGGTCAGATCCTCGGCCGCTGCTTCGTCGCCCGTCCGCCAGAATAAAAACCGATAGATTCGGGGTTGATATGACCGGTAGAGCTCACTGAACTCGTCCTCCGTATCAAGCATGGCACTAGTAGGTAACGTTGGCTTTCGCATAATGTTACATACATTGTAAGCCGCTTGCCCCGCCTGCGGCCACGGGGATTGCTTTTTATACACTCCCCTGTTACACTTACCCCTGTTACTTTGGCGGTAGCAAGAAAAACCAAGCGCAGACTTGGGCATGGGCTCGTAGTGAAGAGGCCTATCACGCCTCCCTGTCACGGAGGAGATCGCCGGTTCGAATCCGGTCGGGCCCGCCAGAAAACAGACTCATCGAAAGATGGGTCTTTTTTCTTGTCAGCCAATATGGCTTCACGGGTGTCCTTACGAAGTAAATCCAGGGGACGCCGGGCCGTCACCGTCACCCGCCGGTTGCCCAGATACCAGTTCGAGCCGACAAACATCATCAAACGCCGGCGCTCATCGTCATTTGCCATCTCGAATACCTCACCAACGTTGGTAACGCCGGCGAACGTCTCTTTGGCAAGTTCTAGCCATCCTTCGGCGTCAGTGTTCGCATCGTTAAGCAGTTTCGTGGTTCTAGCCAAAGTTTCTTCGTGCGTGGCGGTGCGCGTTTTGTAGCGCTCATCCGTGATTACGCCCCGCTCCAGCTTCTCGTCTAATGTGTCCAGGGCCTGTTGAGCATTCTTTTGGTCCTGAATCCACTCTGGTCTGTATTGGTCCCTTTTGGCGACATGGTCTTCATAGAAGAGCTCGAGCCACTTGCTGCATTCGGCGCCATCGGCCTCTGATATTTCATACTCGCTCATGCGCGACTTAATTTCTTGCTCGAGAATGACGCTCGATACCTGCGGCTCACCGCAATGAACCTGTTTACTCTTCTTGGTGCATGTATAGAAGATGTATTCCGCCAACTCACCGCCGGCAAGGCCCTTGGACTTGGTATATGCAGTTACGTTGAACGCGCAAGTCTCACACAACAACAGGCCCTTATAGACATAGTAGCGGCCGCTGGTTGACACCGTTTTGTTGCCCCGGGTGGATTTCGCCCAACCCATAGCAGCCTGCACCCTGTCGAAAAGCTCGGCCGATATGAGCGGCTCATAGGAACCCTTATGCCATTCTTCACCACCGTACTTAAACATGCCCGTGTAAAGCCTACGCTGGAGCGTCTCCACGATAGTTTGCTTGCCCAGTACTTTGCCGCTACGAGATAGCAGACCCATGTCTTGTGCTTCTTTCCAAAGGTCTTGTAGCCGGTAAAGTCCTGTGGCCGCCAGCCCAAAGAGCGCAATCACCTTAGGCGCCTTTTCTGGGTCGGGTATGATGTTACGCTCGCCGGGTCGAATGATTGCGTTCGCATAACCCAGGGGCGCAGGTCCGGGATACTGGCCATGCCTACGCTTGGCTTCAAATCCTTCTTTTACCTGGACGCTTAAATCGTCATTGTTCTTCTTGGCGAGTGCTAGCTCGATGGCAAGCACCATCTTATCGTCAGGTGTATTCCGATAAACTCGGCTGGGCGTATGTATTGCCAAGAGCTTTCCAGTGTCTAGGGCAAATATAACCCTGCCTCCATCGATAGGGTTACGACTAAGCCGACTGAGGGCCCAGACGGCTATATAACGGGCTTCGCCGCGTTCAATGCGGTCCATCATGTCGTTGAATATTGGCCGGCCGGGATATTTCGCAGAGCGTTCTTCGGGAGGCAAAACGATAGGACTAAGGTTGTTGCGCTCAATAACACCCCTAAGCTGGGCGTCCTGTTTGTCGATTGATAGGGACTGCCTATCCTCCCGGTCCTGGGAGCGCCTCAGATATACAAAGGTCTTTAGCCGAGCAGCGGGGCTTGTGTCTGAGGGGGTCATGGATTAGATTGTACGCCCACTACGGCTCTCTCCCGAGCCTTCTTCAAACGATTTACCGTATCTGTTGCGGTACTTGATGTCTACAACCAAAGTTAGAAAGCCAAAGAGCACCTGCGCATCAGTGGAAAGCTCACCGAGTCGCTTGCCCTGATTTGCAGCAAGAAACGCCCGCAGGTGCGGGGTGGGCGTGTCGGGGCTGCTTGGCTTGGATTTTGGCATAAAAATAAATCCTCATCGGTGGCTGCTGGCTCATGATGAGGATTTATTTTCGCCAGCAAGCGCTGACTACCCATATTGTCATGTATCTACAGGTCAAAAATGGACGTTATTTTATATCCGTGTCCACTTTTCTGGGCTTACGCTCGCGGTATAGTATCTTCGAGACGTTGTCCTTGGTAAGGTTGGTTTTGACGGCGATTTGCGTGTACGATAGCTTTTCTTGCTCCCTCAACCGAACGACTTCGGCATGCTTCTTATCCATCTGCTTCATCTTCACCGCACCCGGGCGAGCGGGTTCAACCAGCTTTAGCTTTGCTTCGATTAGGTCCCAGTTTGCACGTACGAAATCCAGGAGGTCTTGTTTCTGTATCTCGCCAGTGAGGTCGAGGACGACATGGTCATTCGGAAACGCCTTAAGGTACGCAGCTAGCGGCACTTCGTAGTCGGGGCCAACATAGCCGTCTTTGAACGATAAGAGCGTGATGGGAGCAGGCAGCATTTCGGCTGGGCCAAAGCCGCCGGACAATATGTAGTCGCGTATAAAAACAAAACACAGCCTCGGAAGATTATATTTCTTGATGAGCGCAAGGGTTCGCTCGTTGAGCACTGGTTTATCATCGTCCAACTCCCTACGAATGCTTTGTATGTCACGGTCGAAGTCAGCGTTTGCTATCGCGTCCTGCATTTTGCGCATGGCAATATCTTGCCAATGTTTTGGTTTCTTTGAGCCAGCCATGCCCACATTCTATAGCATTGGCACAGTTATTGTGTTCAGTTTTAGCGAAGGCTTCAGGTGAAGTTTGGTGTGTTAAAAACGGAGTTACTCTTTGCGATATTGTAGTAGACAAGACATCACATCAGATTCCCACTCTAATCTGTTCGTATCCGTAAAAATGCCGGATTCTGCCGAGTTTTGGGAAACTTTGGGAACTACTGGCCGAGCGTAAAGTCCACTTTGTAGTCGGCTGTAGCTAGGTCTTTGGCGGAGAAGTCCAGGCCGCCGCGATGGCTAACCGTGAACGTGTAAAATGCACTCTTTTTGATGTTCGCAATCTCGAATGTGAACTTGCAAGAACCATTGCCGTCCGCCGTACCGCCGCGTAGTTCACTGAGTGCGAGTGTGCTGCCATTGCCGTCCACGACCTTGACCTGCGCACCGTCCACGATGTCGTCATAGCCACCACTGCCTTCACATGCGTCGCCGTTTTTCAGGTCAACGAATGCCACATCGCTGAGGTCTAGAGTGCCGTTCACTGTGTGCTTTTGCACGCTATGGACGGTGGACTTTGCCACGAAGACTACGCCAGTGGCGATTACGATTACTGCTACGAGTATCAGCGGGCGGTATTTGTCTAGTTTCTGCCAATTCATCTATATGCTCCGAATATATTTCAAAGAGTACCACAGAAGTAAGTTGATGACAAATGTCAGTGGTTACTTACTTTTGTAATCATTACCCTAACGGTAATGACCCGTAACATCGACTCCGTCTACAAAGAGCTCGGCAAGCGCATTGCCGACGCTAGAAAACGTAGTGGCATGTCACAGGAGCGCCTGGCGGCTGAGAGCGCAATCGACAGGTCACATCTAGGTTTCATAGAGCAAGGCAGACGCAAACCAACAGTTGCCACACTGTACAAAATCACCAAGGTGCTTGGCCTCACGCTAGAGCAAATGTTTAAGGGCCTGTAGCTAACAGGCATCAGCCGAACCCGGCCCACGACCCCTTAGGGGGTCTTTTTGTTTCATCTACGACGACCCTGGCTATAGCCCAACTTAAGCATAAGCACTTATACTACATTGTTCTGGCGCTTGCAATTGTATGGTAAGAAGCGTATAATCATAATTGTATGAAATATGCAGTATCCCCCGAGCAAGAAAAAGTATTGAACGCCACCCGGGCGTACTTTAACCTACATGGCCAGCTGCCGACCCTGTCCTACGTGCAGGGCAAGCTGGGCTACAAACACGCTAGCGCCGTACAGCACCACATGGTGGCACTGCGCGAGAAAGGGTTACTCGATTTCACTGCGAACCCTCTAAAAACCAGAGATGTGCCACTGGCGGGTAATGTGGCCTGCGGCCCTGCTATGTTGGCCGAGGAGAACATCGACACCTACATTCCGTACCCCGAAGAGCAGCTCAAACGCAACAGCCAGTACTTCTTCTTAAGGGCGAGCGGCGACAGCATGAACGAAGCCGGTATCGACGATGGTGACTACCTACTGGTGCGTCAAACCCAGGAAGCCGGTAAAAACGACCGCATCATAGTTCTGATAGGTGATGAGGCCACATGTAAATACCTACGCTATGAAGATGGCCTGCCGGTGCTGGTTCCAAGTTCCAGCAACCCTATGAATAAGAAGCGCATTCTGTTGGAAGACTTTTCCGTTTTAGGTGTAGTTGATGAGGTAGTAAAACCTGAACGGAGGGCCTATAGTTAGCCCTTAAAGCAAAGAGCAGCGTTGGCGCGCTGCTCTTTAATTGCGTTGTCCAGCCTTTTTACTAGAACCGCTATTTTCTATTGTCACACACACATCTAAATAATCCAAACGGCGACGCGGCGCCAAATGGGGATATAAGGGAGGTACCTTTTATGGCTGTAAATAGCCCCAAAGGTCCCGGCCGCCGCGGAGCCGTTAAAGACCGCACACAATTTTTTAACCCCGTTTCCGGGCGCTGGTATAAGCGCGATGACAGCACGGGCAGAATCATGGATGGCAAATCTGACGATAAGCCTTTCAAAGGTGTCCGCAGGGAGCGGACCCAAGGAGTCCACCATGACGGCCGTTGACGCAATCCTTAAAGAGATGCTCAGCGCCACCAAACCGTCCGACGAGGCCCTGGCAGAGGCAAAAGCCCGGCGTGATGCGGTCTTTGAAGCGGCACTCACCTACGAGGGCGCATACAAAACGATTAAGTCTGGCTCGATTGCGCACGGCACTGTTTCAAACGTTGAGCGGAAAGTTACAGACGGAGACGGGTCAGTGGTCCTGAGCAGGAAAGTCTATCCGGACTACGGCCCAGACGGCAAAAACGTCGGGCCTAAGGAGCTGATAGAGAGTATTGCGGATGACATGCGCAACCTAGTGCAGCAGATATACCCCAATGTATGGGTAAGCACCAATCATAAACATGCCATATACTTTCGCTTTCGCGAACCGCTCGCCGACGGACAGGACCCAACCGTGGACCTGGTGGTGGCACTAAACCGGAAAGATGCTCCCGGCCTATGGATACCGCATCTGGGCAAGGACGAGTGGCAGCCATCTGACCCAGAGGCTCACACCCAGCTAATTAAGGCCCAACGGGATGCGACTAACCGCCTAAGCACAAAAGTCATACGGGTTGGTAAGCTCTACGCCAAACAATGGTCGCCCGAGCTACTGTATTCATTCCATGTGGCAGCCCTAGTACTGGAAAGCCTCCAGAATACGACTTCGCTCGGTGAAGGCTTGCTTGCACTCCTAGGACATGGAGCAAAGTCTCTTGCCGCAGGCAATACGAAGGACCCTGCTGGTGTTTCAGCACCGCTCAAATTACCAGAAGGACGCAAGCGTGAAAAGCTAGTAAAGAAGTTAGAACGTGCCGCAGAGCACCTCGAACGTGCAATTGGCCTCGAAACTACTGATGACGAAAACTTTGAGGCCATTGTGTCTGAGCTGGAAAAAGTCTTTTGGAAAGACGACATTCAGGCCGTACTGGCAACTGCCGCCCTAAAGATTAAGATTGACCGTGAGCAGGCGCGAGCGGCTGCGTTTACTATCGCCGTGCCGACAACGGCAAGCAGCATAAGCCGTCCCACTATTAACACCCGGGCATACGGTGGCACGCCGCAGAGTGCATCGTACCCAGACGTGGCGTTGCCATGCACCTGGTACAACGACACCACGAGTCGCATATGGTTTGAGCAAGGGCTAGCGAGCAGTGAATATACGCTTTTGTTTGCCGGCCTGAATAATAAGTCACAATGCGTATATGTGGTATCGGTGCCAGTACTGGCCTACGCGACCAATGTCATTGTTCGCGTCGTATTGGACGACAGGTATGCGACTGTGTTGGCGCCCAGCATGTCGAACCTGCGGCACGTCTACGCGTCGGATTTGGGACAAGCGCTCTGCCTTTGGTATCCACATGACCCACCTCACCGGAAATGGAACTTTGATAATGGCCTGCTAGCGCTGCTCGATATAGTGAAACTGCACCTATATAAAGAGTTGCGCTTCAAAGAAACGGGCGCGTGGCCCGGAGAGGAAGTCCACCAGTAATGGCAGGTATCGACCCTTCAATACTGCGACTAGACGCGGGTGACGTTAGAAAAATCCTGTTCTATCTGTTCGTATCCGTGACCCTGCCGTTGTTACTATTCCTGCTCCGCAATATGTACCAATCCTACAGGAAGAATCAGGAACGCCGCCGCGGACTATACGCCGAAGCACTTACGGCATGTATGGAGTACCGGGAGTTTCCTTTCGTAATCTATCGCCGTGGCAAGTCCAATCCCGAAGCGGAGCGACGACGCATCTCGGAAGCACTAAGGGATGTCCAGAAACGGATAGCCTATTACCAGGCATGGCTTGCAACCGAATCGCCCAACGTATCTAAGGCATACGACGCCCTCGTCCAGCGGCTGCGTGACGTGCCGGGCGAAGAGATGAAAAGGGCTTGGCGTACCGACCCAATTGACAGTGATGAACAGATGATAATTGCCAACCACATCGACTGGAAAGACCTAAAGAACTTCGAGGATAGCTACATAGCAGCCGTTAACCGTGAGCTAACACCATGGTGGCGTTTTAACAAGAAATATTCCTCTAGCGTGTCGACACTGAATGCAGGACGGCACGGTCAGCGTAATCATTGGCTCCTGCCGTAAAATAGTTCCATACCTCCAAAGCTACGGCCCGCCAAGTTTGCTATAACACCACTATTGTGGTATTATTTGTTTCATGGCAGCGACACCAGATAGAGACTACAATCTTCCTATAGTAACTGACGACACCGTTAATGGACTCTTCGGCACAATTAGTGGAAAAGACTACTTTTTTCGTGATGCCGATAATGAGTTTTACAATCGGCAAAGGCCTTTGTACGACGTTGTTATGCAGTGGGCGGAACTTGAGGGTGGTCCAGACGCAGTGAAAATAGCGCGAGGTGTGGCAGCAATCATACACTTCGCCCTTTCCGAGCAGGCAGCAACCGATTCCCTAGAACAACAGAATCCTAGCGCATGATTAGTGCCTCCGTTGCAAAATAGTTCCACACCTCCAAAGTAACGGCCCGCCATACAAAATGCCTCAGCGAAAGCTGGGGCTTTTTGTATGGTTGGCTCCAGCGATTTGGAGCGGCGATCAGCGAACGCAGTGAGCGTAGATCGCTGGTTCGATGACAAGCTCCGCCCACAGGTGCTTGCACCGAGGACGGAGTGAAGACAGTAGCGAAGCGTCCATCCGGTCGGGCCCACAAAATTGCTTATGCTTAAACCTCCCTTGTATAGGGAGGTTTCTGTTATATGATGTTCTCATGTCAATCTATTTCATACGTCACGGCGAAAGCGAAGCTAATGTCAAACAGCTGTTCGCTGGCCAGAAGGAGGACTCGCCACTTACTGAGCATGGCTTGCAGCAAGCCAGGGACGCAGTGGCAGATCTAAGCACAGTACGCATAGACCAGATTTATTGTTCCCCGCTCCTACGGGCCCACCAGACTGCGCAGGAAGTAGCGAAAGGTATTGGCTACAACCCAGAAGCAATCGTGGTTGACCAGCGCCTGGCCGAATACGACATGGGGTCGCTAACAGGCACGCCGCTACATGCCATCTCGTCGCAAGAGCTCGTGACAGCCGAGGGAGCCGAAAACGTACACGACTTTTGCGCGCGCATCCGCAGTTTTCTGCAGGAACACAAAACCGACAGCTCCAATATGCTTATCGCCAGTCATGCGGGAGTTGGACGCGCCATCGAGGCCATGCGGCAAGGTATCGCACCCGAGGAGTTCTATTCAATCGCACCGTACCCGAACGCACATGTCATCAAGTTGGACCTAGGCTGGCTGTAGTTCGAAAATTCGATTCTATGTTTCTCAGGACAAAATAGTTCCACACCTGCTCCGCTACGGTCCACCAAACTAGACACCACCGGGGCTTCTTTGGAAGCCTCTTTTGTTTTGCTATGATGGCTGAATGACTGAAGCAGCGTTGGCTACATTGGGTGTGTTGTCGGGTGTTCTGAACACCCTTGCCTTTGTCCCCTACATCCGGGCGATTGTGCGTGGTAAGGCCAAGCCGCAGCGCACGACGTTTTGGATCTGGTTTGTGGTATCTGCCGTAGGGTTTTTTGGGCAGCAGGCCGGCGGTGCACAGTGGTCGCTGGTGTGGGCATTTTCGGGGCTGCTGGGAACACTGGTGGTGGCCAGCCTGTCAATCAAATATGGCTACGGCACGTTCCACTGGCGTGACGGCTTGAGTCTGGCAGTGACTGCAGTTGGAGCGGTGCTGGCAGTAGTGTTACATAGCCCGTTGCTGGCCGTGACAACGGCGGTGCTGATCGATGCCGTTGGCGCTGGCCTGACCGTGCATAAAACCTGGCTGGCGCCTTACACGGAACCACTGTTTGCCTGGACTATATCGCTCGTAGCCGCGCTGTGCGGCGTTCTGGCAGTCGGCCGCTGGCAACCGGCCATCTTTTTGGCGCCGCTCTTTAACCTTGTGATGAATGTGTCGATGGTTGGGCTGATTGCTTATCGCAGACCCCGACTTGCTCCGACAGATGTAGCAGTAGAGCAAAAATAGTTTCAGCCCTTTACTGCACTATACAAGCGCCCGTACCAACCCGGGCATGCGATGTTTTGATGTGCTGCAGGGCGCGGTCGATATGCACCGATGTCAGCGCGTAGGCTACGTCCGGCACATCCAGCGATTTGCTAAAAACGATGCCCGCTACTCTGCCATCTCGCATCACCAGCGGGCCGCCGGAGTTGCCGTAATCGACATGCGCTTGTACTACATAAATGCCCCGGCCAAAAATGCCTTGGTTGTAGATGCTGGCCGCGTTGACAGCTAGAGTGTCGCGGATAATGCCCGGCTCAACCTGGTAATTGCCGCCCGGGTAGCCTGCTATTGCCACGGTGGTGATCAAGCTGACATTTTGGGGCGCTAAGGCCAGCGGCGGCGCGGTTAGGCCGGATACCCGCAACATGGCCAGGTCTAGGCCGGCGTCCAGATAGATCGGCAGGCCTTCGTAGCTTCTGCCCTGGTATTTGATGATCGGGCGTTTAGCACCAGCAATGACATGGGCATTGGTAGCCACGATGCCGGGCGCCACCACAAACCCCGAACCGCCCACCAAGCCGCCGCAGCTAAAACTGGTGATGCGCACCAGACTGGGCTTGGCTTTGGCGGCGGCCCGCACAAAGTCTAAGGTGGAGTAATCAAACGTTGACTGCGGCTTAGGTTGCACCAGCACAGCCGGCTGCGCATTGGGGTCAATCTGCCGGTCAAACTCGGCAAACACCGCTGGCACCGATGGCAAACTGCGCGTTAGGCTCTGCACGATTCGGGCGTCGTTGACACTATTACTCAGCCCCGCAAACGGCAGCCGGCCGATCATCACGGCTAGCAGCCATACCAGAGCCAAGCCAGCCAATAGCCCCGGCAGCGCACCCAATACCGTCTCGAGCAGCTTGAGTTTACGGTCTTTGACGAGTTTGCCTAAGCGGAACGACCAGTGGATCTTTTGGGCCGCATCTAGGCTACGCACCGCGGCGTACGAGGCAGTTACAATCACCAAGCTGGCATTAACCAGCGTGCGAACCGCCGGGTCGTGAAAACGGACAATGTACGGAAACAACCAACCGCCTAAGAACAGCGTGATGAAGAAACCGGCTATAAAGAAGAGCTGCGATAACATACCGATGCGCACACCCTCCACCGCCGCCAAGCCCAGAAGCACCACGATGATTGCATCGACCCAGTTGAAGCCCCACATAACTACTAAGAGTATGCACCGCTAGTGCGCCTGGCTGCAACAGCAACCTCTCTTTTCTAAAAGGTTCTTGTAAACCTATCTGCAAGCGCTCAAAACCGGCCAGCACTTTTTCGATGCCTCGTTTGCCGAGAACAACAACGCAGCACCAGCCAGCTGATTAGAACCGCCTGAGCCGTGACCCACCAGGCTCTACCAGGCGGGTTACACACTGCCTGATGGTATTATAACTTTATGGCTTACAGTGGCGAGAATGCAGTCGAGCATATGGCACCCTTACCAGACCCGACTGCACTGGAACGTATAACGAAATTCTTTGGTGAGCAAGGCATCGGCTGGGCAGTGCTGAGCTCCGAAGGTGGCCGAATGTTGAACGTTGTACCACCGACCGGCGGTCGCTTAGTCGATGGCGTGGGTTACTATTTTACAGATAGAGAGTCCAGAATGGACTGGTTTGAAGACCACAGCGATCCTGCCGAGCCTGCCATATTTAGCGAACACACCAGAGGATGGCGTCTGCCCCGACCCTTGGACCTTATAGAACGGCCGCTAGTGGTGCCCACCGATAACGATCTTGATTATCTTATAGCGCGAGGTAATCAGCCGGACGGACTGCTTGATGCTCACACCACTGTTCAAAAACGAGATCATGCTGGTCGATGGGAAGTCCGCTTCTGCGATCCACTGCTGCTGGTGATCCGTGCGGTAGGTCCTAAGCGGACAAAATCATACCCAGGTATGCAAGCAAGAGCATAGCTTTTTGCTATAGTTAGGCTATGCCAGCCTGGACATTCTACCCCGTATTTGTTGGCACTATTGTTTCGATGGCCGGCCTAGGCCGCATTGCCGTTACCACGCACGACGCCGCGGCACCAAAAGCGCTCAGCGAATTGGCCGCGGCCGAAGAGCGATTGTTAGCGCGGTTTCGGAATATCTTGCTGCTCTGCGGCACACTGTTCGCCATAACCGTGTTTGGGTTTATTGTGCCGCGCTTGGCTCACGGCTCGCTGGTGGCAGTTTTCGGTGCGTTGATGATTGGCGGCGAACTGCTGGCCGCCGTGGTGCCATTCCGTGGCAAAACACTGCGGCCACATCTGCTGCTAGCCCACACTATGGGCATTGGCATGTTGGGTTTGGGCGTTAGTTTCTGGGTGGCGCTGGGCGGACACTTTGCTGCCCTCGAAGCAATTCTGGCGCTCAGTATGGCTGCCTGCGCCCTGCTGACGGTAGTAGACAAGCAGCACTACATCGTCTACGAACTGGCGTTCATATTCTCGTCACATCTCTCGATCGTCATCGCCGCGTTGGCACTAACATAGTATGATAGCTGCATGAATATCCTCATCACCGGGGCCAGCCGAGGCATTGGCCTGGCCACCGCCAAACAGCTCGATAGTGCCGACAACAAACTATTCTTGGTGGCCTCGTCGAAAGACTCATTTACAGATAGCTTTCGAAACGCCACGCTGTTTGGAACCGATCTGACCAAGCCAGCCGAGATCAGCAAGCTAGCGGATGAGATTGTCGCCCAAACCGATACAATTGACGTACTTATCAATAACGTCGGTGTCATGGTCATGAAAAAGTTTGAAGCTATGACTGGTGAGGACATCAACCTGCTGCTCGACCTCAATCTACGCTCGCATATGCTGCTGACGCATGCTCTGTTGCCTCTCTTGCGGCGGAGCAACAAACCACAGATTGTCTTTATGTCTTCCATGGCCGCCAAGTCAAGCATCGTGGGCGAGAGCATTTACGGCGCTACCAAAAGTGGCATCACCAACTTTGCCAATGTGCTGCGGAACGAGCTAGGACCCGACATCCGTGTTTCGGTAGTCCATGCGTGGGGCGTTGATACGTGGGGAGCACCTGATCCCGAGACGTTTATTCAGCCGGCCGACGTGGCAGCAACCATGGAGTTTATTATCACTCGGCCGGCAACAATGATGGTTGAGTCTATCGACCTCAGCAATCCTACGCAGTGGCGGGGTGGCATGGCGCCGTGGTCGCCGGCGTAGCGTTTCGCCGACCTCTTCTGCCCTTGTAAAGAAGCGCTTTTTGTGGTATTGTGTAGTAGCAACTCTAAAACGAAAACAAAGCTATGCCCCTGCCACAAACAGAAATTGGTTTGTCAGCCAAAGAGAACACTCTGGTAGCTGCTATGGCACGTCAGATTGGCACTACAACCGTTCGCTACACGCTAGATGCTGTCGGCGAGCCGCACCCTACCGAATCCCCGGTAACCACTGCTGAATTTAACCAGCTGATTGGCAACTTCGCTACCGACCCAGTCGGCTCGCTTACGTGGGCCCGTGACGCTTTGTTTGCCATTAGCGCCGAGCAGCATGTGCCGGAAGCAGATCGATCACAAAGGCTCAGCCATTATCTAGACGCCTATTTTGACCTGACCATCAAACTCGACCAAGCCGCTTTCCCGGCAGATGCACCGGGCACCCACCACGAAGGGATACCGAGCTACATGCCCGACGGCTTCGTTGACATGGGTAGAGATCCTGCGCACGACCCAGCAAAGCGCGAGGGCGAGCAGCTTTGGGTTGATAAACACGAGATCCTTACAAAATATAAGCCCCTGCTAACCAGAATCTTCGAGCATGACTATAGCGACATGACACCTGCCGAGCGAGCACTGAGTATGGGCTACAGTATTGCGCGTGAGGTCTATCAATCGATACCCCTTCCAAAGATCGTCGACGATAAGGGTAGTATTGGCCTTGGTGGAGACAAGGTAAAGCTCAGTGAAATAACAGAAGCGCTTTGCCGGCACCGGGCATTACTCTTTCAGGTCTTGAGTCAGGCCGTTGGGCTCAATACTCGTGTAATAAAAGGTCCGAGGATGGGCCGAAAGGTCGAGAACCACGCTGCCAACTTCCTACAGGCTGGCGATAAGTGGTATCTGTTCGACGTATCTAACCCCTATGCAACAGATGGCCCCGATGGCGAACAAACCCTACTGCCAGCCGCCTACGAGCTTGAGGACGGACCGCTAGCACCGGGTGAGGCCCGGCGTTTGAGCTTTACACGCGCCACCCTACTAGTGGGCGATGTTTCCAGAGTCAGGTACATTGCTCGTGACGATATGTACTGGTATGTGGAGCACCACACTCGGCAGGCTACCAACACGAATCAATGAAGACAGTAAGACTGCCGGCCAGTACCAAGTGCTAATCCACGCTAATATACTGGTGGCTCGGGTGCGCCTTTTGGTATTGGCCCACGTAGAATGCAATCCCAGTTAGCTTGAATGAGATATGCTGTGCCTGAAGCTTGCCGTCTGCGTTACCGGTGAGTTTAACGATCTCGAGTGTATCGCCGGCTTGCACCACATCACTCACTTGCCCGACCTGCATCTTTTGCAGCTGGCGCACCACAGCGGGTGGCACATCGGTGCTAGCTAAGCTAATGGCTGAGTCGGTATAGGTGCCGCCATTGTTGTCTTTGTCGGCTGCATCGGAATATTGGGCAACCAGGGCGTTAAAATCGGCTCCGTTTTGCAGCTGGACCAGCACAGCGTTGGCCTTGGCCTGAGCGGTCGTGTCGAGCGTGGCCGCCACCTTTTGGGCTAGTAATTCCTGGGACACCTCACGCTTCAGATCGCCCAGCGTCCAACCAAAGAAATTACTAGCGACATCGGCCAGCTCTTTTTGGCTGGATTGGTTCTGCGCCTCGAGGGCAGCTATCTCTTCATCCACCTCTGCACTACTTACGCGCACATGATTCCTGGCCGCCAACTGTTTGACATAGGCAGCGTTGATCACTTCGTGGAGCGCCACTGGCTTATAGGTGGCTAGCTGGCGCTTGCCGTCTTTGCCCCCAAAATCTACCCGTTGCTGCGTTTGGTAGTAGTGCTCGTAGCGCCGCAACTCAAACAGATAATTCTCGTAGGATACAAAATGGCTGCCCACCCGGGCCACCGGGAGCGGCAAAACCTGTGTTACCCGATAGATAAATGCCGATGACGACTGGAACTTGTATAGTTCTAAGCCAGTGTAGATAAAGAAAGCTACGATTGCCAGTGCCAGCAAGCCAGTGGAGTAGATGACGATCTTGTGTTTGGAGTGCTGCAGCGGGTATTTGTATTTACGCGCACCCTTCAGGACGTCTTCGCGGTGCTCGGCTACAGTTTCGTTGGTAATGCGCGGAATGTTTTCGAAGGCCTCGTGGATTCGCTCCTCGCTTTTGACACGCTTAAAACGCTTGGGCACCGGCGGGATGATGTTGCGCACCTGGCGTAAGCGCTCAGCGTTGAACTTAGGGGGAGTAAACCTGGAAGTAGATGGTTTTTTCATAGATTAGTTTATGTTTGCGGCTTGCGATGCTGGCGAATCACTCACAGCAACACCTTCGGCCCGCAAGATCTCCAGCAGTTTCTTCTGGATGTGTGCAGGCTTATGGATGTAATGGATCACCAGATCTCCCACAAACGTCTGCATCATTATTGTACCAAATCCGAGCAGTGTTTCCTGCAGGCCGGCCACTTCATAGTTCACCATTTGGATCTGGTTGAGCCCCATATCGACCACGCTGCGGTGGAAAAACCCTTTTTGGGTGATTTGGATAAACCGCTGGTCGGTCACAATAAACACGCTGTACCACCAGCTCATCCAGCTGGGGAAAAACAGCAATCCGGCGATGCCGATGCTCACTAGAAAACTGAGGTAAAAGAAATTGAGCGACGGCGGGTTGTTGGCGTGCACATAGGTAAGGATGAGTGTGTAGAGCGGGCCCACAAGCAGCCCCAATGAGCCCCAGATCAGCCCCTTCCGCATGACGAGTGGATGCTTGCGGAAGACATAGAGCACCTCTTCGTTATCGAACTGATCGGGAAAGTATTTGACGCCGGCTGACTTGGCTGGCTTTTGGTCGGCAGTTTCTGTTTCTTTTGCCATGAGTGTATTGTATCAAGAAATAATGATGCGGATGATGGCCACCAGCGCCACCAGGCCCCAAACTATGTTGAGCGCCACCGGCTGGATGTCTTTTTTGGCGGCAGTTTCGTAGATGATGCCGCCTGCCCCAGTCAAGTTGAGCAGTTGGTATGGTAAGCTATCGGCCTGCAGTACCTTGAAACTCAGGAGCCCATAGGCCAGCAGAATGGCCAGAACGCCATACCAACCGACGACGTTTTCGTTGCTGAGCGTATGTTGCGCAATTTTGACTTTGGCTTTTAACATAAGCGTATTGTAGCAAAACCAAACCGAACATGATTATAGCGTCGGCCCAGAAAGACTAACTGCCCCCTAATGCCGCACCGCCAAGCCCTTTTTGGGTGGGGCTCGGGCCAAAGTCCCAGCCCGGCCCTAAGACTCTATCGGTAATAATTACCGCGAGCAAAACGTCAGGGTCTAGGCCGCCGTCGGCATCCAGCCGGTGAGCCGTTGGCAGCCTATCGCTATCGTAGACTAGCAAGGCGGGAAATACACCGTCAGCCTCCGCAAACTTTTCTCTGCACAAGAGGTCTTCGATTGCCTCCGCCAGATGTATCGTAAGGTATTCTTCGGTTTTATGATGGAGATGGCCATCTGATCCAATACTACCCACATTGCCGATCTCGCCGTCACGATCCGAACCCGTTCTAACAACAGACAGCACATTCTTCATTGGTATAGTTGGATCACCGTACTTTAGCACCGGAAGACCACCGTCTGTCGATTCCCTGCCTAAACGTGGTCTGTAGTGCGGAAACTCATCACGTAGAGACACAATGGTGCCGCGCTGTGCAGTCGTAACGTAGGGAAAATCATGCTGCACCTGGCGTGGCAGTAGATCGGTAACACCTCTGTAGTAGGCATCCGCGCCGTCTGCCTCACCAGCTAGCTCTAAGTTGGTCGGGAAATAGCGCACCACCCCGCCAGTGGCTTTCCGAAGGAGGTCGATCATCTGGGGATTTGGCCTCTGAAACGTGGTGCCATTTCTGAGCCTGATAGTTTGTCCGGCCGGTGGGGTTTGGCTGATCTGGGCTTCTAGATCTTCGCTAGAAGCTACTTGGGGTTGATCATGAGGTTGATGATCATGCGGACGCGTGCGGCCAAACTTTAGCATATTAGTATACTATCACATTACATTGGTGCCCCCGCCGCGACTCGAACGCGGAGCTTTTCCTTAGGACGGAATTGTTTTATCCATTGAACTACGGGGACAACGGAGGAAACAGAAGCATGCTTGCATGCATTCTGTTTCCGAGTAGCTCCGGCGTTTGCCGAAGGCAAACGTGGGGGCAAACTCGCTATGTTTTGATCTGCTTGGAAATGTACAATTGAACAAAAAATATGTTCAATACTTTATCTGTTACTTGCCTTTTCTGGGCTGCGTGAAGCGTTCGTGTACGGTCTCGTAATCGTACATTTCGGCATCGCTAAACCAGTGCGCAATTTCGGCTGCAGCTTCTGCTTTATCGGCCGAGGCGTGCAGGACATTTGATACGCTCTTGCCGCTAGAGTTTGCTTGGTCGTAGCTGACGTGCGCAAAGTCGCCACGGATGGTGCCGGGCAACGCGCTCTTTGGTTCGGTGGCGCCAACCATTTTTCGCACCGTATCTACCGCATCGACACCTTCTAGTACCAAGGCGATCACCGGGCTAACCTGCATGTTGCGCAGCTGACTTTCAAAAATCTCGTCGCCTTTACGGCTTTTTAGCGTGCCGATGCCTTCGTAGTGATGGTAGTAGTGGTCGTAATCGGGCTGCAGCATTTTGGCGCCAACAATTTTGAGGCCGACGCGTTCAAAACGCATCAGTACCTCGCCGACGATGCCACGCATCACAGAGTCTGGCTTAAAAATAATGAGGGTTCGTTCCATGTAGCTTCCTTGTTTACTTAGTCACATTCTACCCTATGTAACAGATACGACCAAACGCTCGCTGCTTTTTGGTTCTTTGGGGGTCTGCCAATCACGAGCACGCTACGGCGTGCAAATGGGAGCAGCACCGATCGCCGCCAACACCGGTCGAATATCTGCCGTTCTCAGCGGCTGTGCGTAGGCAAATCTTACCGGTTTGGTTCGAGGCCCTGCTAAACGGACGCCGTAGTTTGTGGCAATAGTATCATTGGTGGGGCGATGCTTAGGGTCGTTAGGCACTCCTTCTATCAGAGCCACCACGTCACCGCTCCTGGGATCCACTAGTTCACCGCCGCTATTGCCAGAGACGGTTCCTTGGTTGCCATATAGATCTCTGCTATAAGATTTCAGTTCCAGAAAACCGTAGTCACCAGCCAAAGTGCCCACCACCATACCAGCTATAACTTTTGGTACGGTGAGCGCCCTGACATTATGCGGACCGGTTAGGTTACGGCCAGTCCGGTCAAGGCCAAACGCCACCTCGTAGACAAGCTGGCCGGTACGCAGCGTGGCGTTGCCGCCCAGACGAGCGATGGGGTGCAGCGTGCCGGAGTTTGGCAGGCTGCGCAATACGGCTAGGTCACCCAACACACTGGGGGCAACATACTCATACACTACCTGCCGGGGAGAAACCGTATCACCATACACAGCCTTACCATCAGACCTATGGCCAGTTGGTTTGCCGGTAGGCTCAGTAACAGCTACATCACCACAATGAAAGCGGAGTGGCACTACATCGGGCTGATAGGCGCTACGAACGCCGTGGCCCATAGCCAGTACATCGGTAGGGCTGATTTGAACGCCATTGGAGTCTATAGCGGTGCCATCCGGTTGCTGGACGCTGAGACCAACTAACGCTTGAGCGGCGCGCAGCACCGCAGGCGGCACAGCATCGGGTAGTTTAGGCTCTGGCAAAAGCGGCAGGCTGTCATAGTAATCGCCCGCCGAGGAAACAACCGGTGCTGGCCTATTGTGGCCTAGCTCACCGCAGGCCGCTGCCGCCGGCAGCGCCAAGCCAAGGCTGAGCCCGACTGCCAACGCTCGTTTCATGTCACAATTTCTCCATCTAAAAGATACTACTCTAGTATCAATGCTTTTGCTATATAAACCGCGCCGGCTAGTGATCGCTACTGTTTTGCCGGTATAATAGAGCATATGCGTTTTAGCAAAGCCAAAACCGACTTTTTGGAGTATTTGGAGATTGAGCAGAACCGCTCGCAGAAAACGATCGCCAATTACGACCACTACCTGACCCGTTTGATTGATTACGCGGGCGACATCGAGGTGGGCGACATCGATGCTGAGTTGGTGCGTAAGTGGCGGCTCTGGCTGAACCGCTTAGGTACGAACGTCAGCGACGAACTGGGCAAAACCACCCAGAATTACCACTTGATTGCCTTGCGCAGCTTCCTCAAATTCTGCACCAAGCGTGGCACCCCCGCCCTGGCCCCCGATAAGATTGAGCTGGCTCGCACGCAGCGCAAACAAGTTACTTGGCTCGATGAGGACGAATTGGAGCGGATGTTCGCACAGCCTGATCTTGGCAAGCTGGCCGGGATGCGCGACCGGGCAATTTTGGAGCTGCTGTTTAGCAGCGGCCTGCGCGTGTCCGAACTCGTAAACCTCGACCGCGAGCACATCAATCTCAAACGCCGCGAATTTATGGTGCGCGGTAAGGGCCAAAAGGACCGGCCGATCTTCATCAGCCCCGAGGCCGCCGAGTGGTTGCAAAAGTATTTGGATGCCCGCAAAGATAACACCAAGCCACTGTTTATTCGTTTTATGGGCAGCAAGAAAGTGGATTTGAGCGGCAATTTTCACCGGCTGACCGCACGGAGCGTTCAGCGGCTGGTGGCACAATATGCGCTGTTAGCCGGCATCACCAAGCACGTGTCGCCGCACACGCTGCGGCACTCATTTGCCACCAACTTGCTGATGAACGGCGCTGATTTACGCTCGGTGCAGGCCATGCTGGGCCACAGCAACATCGCCACCACGCAGATTTATACTCACGTAACCGATCCACATTTAAAGAGTGTGCACGAACGCTTTCACGGGCATCGCAAACCTTAGCGCGTAGCTTACTGGCACAGTTGGTTGTT
>DATIIP010000010.1:0-5300 GCA_035479475.1 Saccharimonadales bacterium (SeqCode)
AAGTGCTGCTGGTAGATGGCATCGACGCTGTCAAAGAGAGCGGCTTCCCAGCTAAAGCCCAGATCTGCAGAGGCTGACTTAACGGCATCTTCAGATTCGCCCTCGACTTCAATGTAGGTCGGGATCCATGGCCAGGTGTCAATAGCGATATGGCAGCCGTTGTAGTACCACATTTCACGCTTGGTTTCCTGGTAGGCTTTATCGGTTAATCCAATCGAGTGTAGTACTTGAGTGGTAGCGTCAAAATCACTGACTTCGGACTCGGCTTCCTGCATCCCGTGCAAGGTTTCATTGGAGCGGGTTTTGAATGCTAGCGTAATTTTGTCTCCTTCGTCGCGCAGCCGCACCCAGCTAGCGGTTTTGTCGAGTCGCAAATCAGGAAAATCAAAAATCCGCCGGCGCATTAGGCGCTCGGGGTAGATTTGCTCGGCGCGAAGTACTTTGAGCTTGGAGCGAACTTCATCTGGGTTGATGTCGGTAAAGACAGCTTCGATCTCGGTGTTCATAGCACAATCATACCGCTCGGGGTAAAATAGGCGCAATGAGCGCAAGCAAGCATTACCATATACTGGGCATCGCCGGACATACCATGCGCGGTGTGGCTTTGGCGCTAAAACAGCGCGGTAACACCGTTACCGGCACCGATGAAAACGCCTATGCGCCCGGCGACGCCTGGCTCGACGAACATGGCATAGATTGGTGGCGCGAGGCCGATGCAGCGCACCTGGATGGCGTTGATGTGTTGGTAGTTGGCGGCGGCACGGCTACTGATAATCCTGAGCTGCTAGAGGCTCAAAAGCGTGGGCTTAAGTTATCGTCTTACCCTGAAGTGGTTGGTGAACTTACGGCCGATGCACGCCGAATTGTGGTGGCGGGGACGCACGGCAAAACCACCACCACATCGCTAATTGCTTGGTTGCTGGAATCAGCCGGCCGCCAACCTGATTTTGTGGTGGGTATCCAGCCCAATAACTTTGATTCGAGTGTAAGGGCCGAGGGAGGAGAGGTAGTCGTGCTCGAAGGCGACGAATACCGCGCTTCTAGCATCGATGACCATTCCAAGTTTTATTATTACCATCCTGATGTCGCGGTTATTACCACGATCGAACACGACCATCCGGATATGTTTAAAGATTTGGAAGCAATCAAAGCTCGGTTTAAAGAATTGGTGAAGGGAATGCCCCAAACAGGGCATCTCTACATCTGGAATGGCAGCCAAACCGCCACCGACGTCGCTGTAGAATCAGGTGCGCCTATTTCTACCTATGGCACCGGCGGGCAATGGCGAGCCGCCAAGCCGAACTATGGTAATGGCGGCATCAGTTTTGAGCTGCATCATCACGGTGAAAGCCTGGGCAAACTCGAAGTGCCCATGTACGGCGAGCATAATATTTGGAACGCGACCGCTGCTGCGGCCGTTGTTTTGGGCGAGGGGGTCGAATTTGAGCAGTTGGCGGCAGGTATGGCGGCATTTAAAGGCGCCTCGCGCCGGTTTGAACGCGTTTCGCGGGCAAATGCTCCCATTACAGTAATTGATGACTACGCACATCACCCAACTGAAGTACGGGCCACTATTGCCGCAGCACGGGCCCACTTTAGCGGCCGTGTTATTGCCATTTTCCGCCCGCACACCTTTAGCCGCACGGCTGCATTGCTGGATGATTACCGGCAGGCCTTTAAAGAGGCTGACCAAACCTTTATTGCACCCATCGAAGGCGCCCGCGAAGCCGGGGAAGCGGGGAAGGTGAATGGGGCAGATTTAGTATCCGGCGAGAGCATGCACTATGTTGAAGACCGCGGCAAGCTGGTGGCGGACGTGGTAGCAGATGCCCGCCCTGGCGACGTCGTGCTTTGCATGACGGTTAATGGTTACGACGGCCTGGCGCATGAAATTGCTGATAAAACCGCTTGAGCTTGCGGTTTTCTCGGTTTAATTTACAATAAAAAGCACATCCAAATAGTTCGCTTTAATGGTTGGAGGTTGGGTACTCGCTTCAGGTACGAGCAGATAATGTTCGTGCTTTTTTATTTCACGAAGCACTTTGAAAAAACTTAGGATCTGGCAGCGGGGCAATCCTCGGCTGCCGGATCTTAAGCATCGATGAAAGGGGAACCGGTGGGAACAAACCAAGAATATTACGCCGCGGAGGTGGCGTTGGTAGACAACCTTGACCCGGAGGAGAAGGTTGAGGTTACGGCGCTGATGCGCAACGATCGTGATACCGAAAGCGGCGAAGTCACCGAAACCAAGGTTGGTTTCGTGCCGATCTTTCCGGGACTTGCGACGGGGCCCAACTTCCAGCTTGGAAACGGCACATTTGCTGGGTACGTGGTGGTCCGCCGCTCCAACGTCGACAGCCGGAACCGTATGGTTGACGTAGTCGACCCTGCAAGTCCCGATGTCGTAGGAATGGCAATGGGCGGCTACATGGCAACCCAGTGGAACAGTGACGAGCTGCAAGGGCTCAAGCGTTCGTTGGTGGCCAGCCGTATGACCCGTGATCTGCTAGATCGCTGGGATCGCTTGTCAGCCGACGAGCTTGATCTGATTCCGATCCTGCAGGAGGCAGAGGCCGAAGTCCTGTCGGGTAATCCCATCGACAAGCACAAGCAGACACTGGATGAGCGGCTGGAACGACGCGATGGCGCCAAGGACGTCACCGGTCGCGACAACCCGGTTGCAACCAAACACAAGCAGGAGGCGGATGAGCGCTTGCTGCGTCAGCGTCTGCGCAAAAATATTAGGGCTGGCAAGAGCCTGGACAGGAAGCTCGCGGCTCTGCTCGGCGAAGTTGATGGCCACCTTGCGGTTGGCGAGCGCTTGGGGGCTTTCTTCGACAGTCACGAGACCGTCGAAGAGGCTTTGGATGAGTGGCATGACCTGTTCATGTCAGTTCGCTACCAGCCGTGGGTGACCGTGGTCGGGGACGCACAGGGGCTTGTAAACCTGTCACAGAAGCCAGAGCCGCTGGTTCTGCAAAACGCCCGGCAGGTCATGCCTCTGTTCGCAAGCGTCGAGGAGATAATGCGAGCAATTCGTCCGCTCGGATCGCTGAGCGACGCGAAGGCGACAGCCGATGCAGACCGGTACTGCGAAATCTTCATGCCGCTTGTCGGAGAATTGGCCGACCAGCTTGCCGACACGCCAATGTGGGGCCAGTACGGTCGCTGGCGCCAGCGGCTGACGCGGCTGACTACGCGGATCAGGATGGCTCTCGGGTCTGGGAACGTGCCGAAGGCGGCCAGGCTTGCCCGGTTGTTCCGGAACGAGTTTTTCTGCCGTGTTAGCGATCCCACTTGGTGCACAGGCGTACCGGTGGGGCATACGCTGTATGCGCTGGCCGATTGGCTCAACCCCAAGGGCGACCTTGCCCAGCAACCCGACGACCCCTGGGAGGGGATTGTCGGGCAGTCCCGCGGCTAAGCAAAGCTGCGGGATCAAAAAAACCCCTCGAGGCTCCTGGGAGATGTTCCAGGAGCCTCGATTCGTTTGGGGCGGATGTTACAATAGTTTGCAATGAGTAAAGAAACGAAGGTAACTATTGGCATCGTAGTGCTTGTCGCAGCTGGCCTGGTCGGGCTGCTGGTGCTGGGCAACCGCAGCAATGGCAGCAACTCAACGAGCACTAATGACAGCAAGGCGCCAGTAATTGACGGTATACAGTGCGAGTCGGAAATGGTGCAGATACATTACCACGCCCATCTAGCCATGTTCCAAGACGGCAAGGAAGTAGCCTTGCCCGCTGGCATCGGCATCGACAACAGCGCTAGCTGTTTGTACTGGCTGCATACCCACCAGCCAGACGGCATTATCCACATTGAGTCACCCAAAGACCAACAATTCACATTGGGTAACTTCTTTGATGTCTGGAAGCAGCCGCTTAGCAATACCCAGGCTGGGCCGATTAAGGCTAGCAATGGCCAAAAGCTAACTGTTTACGTAAATGGCCAGCCATACACCGGTGACCCCAAAGCTATTGTCCTAACGGCGCATCAGAAACTGGTGATTGAAGCTGGTTCACCTACAGTGCCGCCGCCAGATTATACTTTTCCGCAAGGGGACTAGCTTTTTGCTAAAAGTGGCCAACTATTGCTTAACCGGCAGTCAAACTGTACAATCACGGTACCTGTAGAAGTCTCGGTGTTTAGTGAGATTGGTCGTGCTACGGTTCATGTCAAAAGTTCAAGTTAAGGATACAACGTGTCAAAGAATCTGTTTGTAGGCGGTCTAGCGTGGGCAACCACCGATGATACCCTCGCAGCTGCCTTTAGTGCCGCCGGCACGGTCGAATCAGCCAAAGTGATTACCGACCGCGAAACGGGACGCTCACGCGGCTTTGGTTTTGTTGAGATGAGTAGCGATGACGAGGCCCAGAAGGCCGTCGAGCTGCTCAACGGCAAAGAAATTGACGGACGTTCAGTCCGCGTCGATGTCGCTCAAGAGAAGAAAGCAGCTTAAGAAAGCTATTTAACTAAAAAACCGCCGCCCGTTGGGCGGTTTTTTAGTACCAAAATTTAGTAACCATAAGCGTATAATGCGGGTATGAGCCAATACCGCACTAGCCGCGTCTTTGATGTTATCTTTGTTGCGATCTTATTGTTTGGCCTGTTTATGGTTTACCGTAATCGCGTTGCCGTAAGCGATTGGGCGTTTTTCCTGGTTAACCAGCCCAAAACCGAAAGCATCCAGTTGGCGGACGCGGCTGGCCTCAGCGACTACGGCCGTAAGCTGTTGTACCGTGCAGATCCACAAATAACCTCACGCAATGTGATTGCCCAGCAATGTGATGTCGAAGACATCGGCTGTCTCACTACCCACGGCACCATCTATATTGAGGCCACGGATAACCACGACGAACAAGCTGTTACGGCAGCGCACGAGATGCTGCATTTGGCCTACCGGCGCTTAAATGACAAACAAAAAGCAGAGGTAAATGATCTGATAAAGCAAGCAATTGAACAAATTAATAGTTCATTCTTAGAACAAGAGCTTTCTAACGAAAAAGACGAGGCTGGGCGTCTTGACGAAGCCCATTCTTTACTTGGCACCGAATATTCCGACTTGCCTGACGGGCTCGAAAATTACTACAAACAGTACTTTAGTGATCGCGACAAAGTTTTGGCCGCCTACCAAGGTTCACAGGAGTAAAATAGCTAGTATGGGTTGGTTATTCTTATTTGGATACGTGGTGCTTATAGGGGTAGGTACGTTTGCGGCCAAAGTTGCCATGAAAGACCTAAACGCTTATCAAATTAATTTTTTGATGGCTCTAGCTATGCTTGTAACAGGTGTGCCAGCC
>DATIIP010000011.1:0-19876 GCA_035479475.1 Saccharimonadales bacterium (SeqCode)
CGAGTGGAAAGGAGATCAAGTAATGGCTGCTGCAAAAACCGCTACTAAAGCTGACAAATCGGCCAAGTACATTGCTCGTCTCCAGGCCGACTATGCTACCAAGTTTGTGGCCGAACTCCAAAAAGAGCTCGAGCTCAAGAACATTCACCAGGTGCCCCGCCTGGAGAAAATTGTGGTGAACGTGGGCCTGGGCCGCGCTAAAGACGACAAAAAAGTCATCGAGGCTGCCAAGAACACCTTGCGCAAGATCACCGGCCAAGAACCGGTTGAAACCATTGCCAAGAACTCCATCGCCGGCTTTAAACTGCGCGAAGGCAACATGATCGGCATCAAGCTGACGCTTCGCGGCACCCGGATGTACGAATTCATGGATCGCCTATTGAACATTGTGTTGCCGCGACTACGCGACTTCCACGGTGTCAGCACCAAAGCGTTCGACAAGCAGGGCAACTTTAGCATTGGTCTAACTGACCAGAGTGTCTTCCCCGAATTAACGTTCGAAGAAACCACTACCGCACACGGTCTGCAAGCTGTTTTCGTCATTAAGGCACAAAACCGCGACCATGCCCGCGCACTACTAACCAAGTTCGGCATGCCGTTCGAGAAGGAGAGTAAGTAATGGCCAAGAAATCCATGGTCGCTCGCGACGCGAAGCGGCAAAAAATGATTGTACAGTACGCTGCCAAGCGGGCAGAGCTAAAAGAACTGGGCGACTTTGAAGGCTTGGCAAAACTGCCGCGCAATAGTAGCCCCACGCGCTGGAAGAACCGTTGTGTTGAAACCGGCCGGCCGCACGGCTACATGCGCCAGTTTGGCCTGAGCCGCATCAGTTTCCGCGAACATGCAAGCAAGGGAGAGATCCCTGGTGTAACGAAAGCGAGTTGGTAAGATGAGCGTTACTACTACAGATCCCATCGCTGACATGCTGACGCGTATCCGCAATGCCATTGGCGTGCGGAAAAACGAGGTCAGTCTGCCGCACAGCAAGATGAAAGAAGCGGTTGCCCGCAGTCTAGCTGCCAACGGCTTTTTGCAGAGCGTGTCGGTAACTGATTTGAGCGTGGGCAAGCAGCTGCACATTGTTATTAACCTGGAAGATGAGAACGCCAAGATCACCGAGATCAAGCGCCTCAGCAAGCCGGGTCGCCGGGCTTACAGTAACGCTCGTGAAATGCCGACTATCAAGCACGGCCGCGGCATCATTATTGTCAGCACTTCCAAGGGATTGATGACAGGCAAAGAGGCCAAAGCAGCCGGTTTAGGCGGCGAATTAATCGCTAGTATTTACTAAGGAATAAAGGAAAGAAGCTATGAGTCGAGTAGGAAAACTACCAATCGGACTACCGAGCGGCGTGACAATCACTGTCGACCCAGACACGATTACCGTGGCCGGGACGAAAGGAACACTGACGCAGTTCACCATGCCTGACATTACGGTCGCGCAAGAGGGTGACCAAGTGATTGTGAGCCGCGCCAATGATGAACCAAAAGTTCGCGCCAAGCACGGCCTGATGCGTGCCTTGCTAAACAACATGGTGGCGGGCGTAAGCACTGGCTTTAGTAAGCAACTGGAGATCAACGGTGTTGGTTTTCGTGTGGCGCTGGCCGGCCAAGACCTAAAGATGCAGCTGGGCTTTAGCCACGAGGTGGTTTACCACCTGCCGCAGGGCATTACTGCCGCTGTAGAACAGAACAAGATCACCATCAGTGGCATCAGCAAGCAGCAGGTTGGCCAAGTGGCTGCCGAGATCCGGGCACTCAAGAAGCCTGAGCCATACAAGGGTAAGGGCATTAAATATGTGGGCGAGCGTATTATCCGCAAGTCCGGCAAGTCAGGAAAGGATAAATAATGAGTAGTCTTGCACTGAAGCTCAAGAATCGTCTGCACCGCAAGGCTCGCATTCGCAGCGTGGTTACCGGCACAGCCGAGCGCCCACGTCTGAGCATATTCATTAGCAGCCACCACATCAGCGCTCAGCTGATTGATGATACGGCTCACAAAACACTGGCTGCCGTGACCACTGTGGCTCAAAAAGCCGCTACCGGCACCATGACCGAGAAAGCCGCTTGGGTTGGCGCTGAAATTGCCACCAAAGCCAAAGCCATTAAGGTAAGCAAAGTAGTATTTGACCGCGGAGGACGAAAGTATCACGGCCGCGTCGCAGCGCTGGCGCAAACGGCCCGCGAGAAAGGATTGGAGTTCTAATCATGGCTGACGCAAATGCACCAGCACCTCAAGGCGGCCGCGGACCACAGCGTGATGGCCGCCCACCGCGCCGTGATGGACGTGGTCCAGCGGTGGAAGAAAAGAAAGAGTTCGACGAGCGCATTGTGCACATCGACCGGGTAGCGCGTGTCGTAAAGGGTGGCCGTCGCTTCCGCTTCCGTGCTCTGGTTGTGATCGGCGATCACAAAGGCAAGGTTGGCATCGGTATTGCCAAGGGCGCCGATGTAACAGCCGCAGTTACCAAAGCTACCGAAGTGGCCAAAAAGCACCTCTCCAAGATCAACCTATACAAAGGTACACTGCCACACGAAGCCGAAGGCAAAGTTGGTGGTGCGCGTATTCTTGTTAAGCCAGCCAGTGCTGGTACCGGATTGATTGCCGGTGGTGTAGTGCGCACTATTCTGGAAGTGGCTGGCGTGAGCAACGTGCTCAGCAAGTCGCTCGGCTCTACCAACAAGGCCAACACAGCTTATGCTACTATTGCTGCCTTGCAGAGTTTGGTTCCGGCCAAGGCTTGGGTGACTACCAAAGCCACTCCCAAAGCTACTAAGCCCAAGACGGCTGAGGCAAAGGAGAAATAACCATGAAATATAACGATCTTTCTGCCACCACCAATAAGTCACGCAAGCGTGTTGGCCGCGGTATCGCTGCCGGCCAGGGTAAGACTGCTGGTCGTGGTACCAAGGGCCAGGGCGCCCGCACTGGCTCCAGCAAGCGGCCGGGTTTTGAAGGTGGTCAGAACCCGCTCATGCAGCGCCTGCCGAAGCTAGTGGGCTTTAAGAGCAAGCGCGTACCGGCCGAGAACGTCTTTACCGATCAGCTCGACAAGCTTGGTGCCAAGGTGGACAACCAAGTCTTGGCTGAAAAGGGCTTAATTACCAGCCAATATGTACGGGTTAAGCTGCTGAAGCGCGGCGACGTTACCAAAAAGGTGACCGTTAGCCTGCAGGCTGCCAGCCAAACGGCTATCGAAGCGGTGCAAAAAGCTGGCGGTGACTTTAAGGCCGTAGCTCGCACCATGCGTCCTAGCACCAAAAAAGCCGACAAATAATCTCGGATTTCCCCGGTTTTAAACCACCGCAAAAGCGGTGGTTTTTGCTATAGTAGGGCCATGACGAGAGCCTCGAACGGGCGCGACAAGGAGATTACGCGTCAAATCCACCGTTTTTTCTGGCGGGCCAACGCACAAGACAAAGTAGCGCTGGCACTCTGCTATCTGCTACGCATCCCGGCGGTAGCAGCCTACAATGTGTTTATTCCGCTGGTGAGCGCCTACGCCATTCAGGCCATTATGACGCAACACTTCGACCGGGTATTGCCGTATGCCATTTGGGTAGTTGTGCTATCGCTAGCCTATAGCGTACTCTGGAGCGGCGGCGGGGCCTATGTTAGTCGAAATGCAATTGTTGGCTGTAAGTACATCCAAAATCACATCTTTACCAATTTCTTGCAAAAAGATTACGAGTTTTATGGCAACGCATTCTTTGGATCGCTCGGTGCCCAAGCGGCCCGCATGCGTGATGCCTACAATAACTATGGTGAGGTTGTGACGCTATCTGTTCCCAAACAAGCAACCATTATTCTAGTGGGTGTTGCGGTAATCGGCTACCAATCAATCTTGCTTGCCGTCGCTACAGTATTGATCATGCTCTGTGTTTTAAGTTTTACGTTGTGGAGTAGCTCATGGCGACTCAAATATCGCCGACTACTCGGTGAGGCCAGCAGTGAAATAGCGGCTGACATCGGCGACGCACTGACACACGGCACGACGGTAAAAAGCTTTGCCATGGAAGGTTACGAGGAGCAACATCTACAGCCGGTGCTTAGTAAGTGGGGCCGCGCCCAATATCGATCGTGGATCTCGGCGCTACCTGGCGATAACGGCCGCATGATGCTGACGGCTATAGCTACCGGTGTGTTGTTGCTCTTGTCAGCTCACCTGTACCAACGGCATGCCATATCGATTACTATTGTGGTTTTGATTCAGCTGTATGTCATCAAGCTTGTCGCTAGTACGATCGACATAGCAGAAATTGTCAAACGTTATGAAGAAGCCATGGGAATGGCCTATGAGCCCATGAGAACCATGCTCATTCCGACGGTGGTGAACGATCCAAGTACACCGCAGCTTCTCAATTCCAACGCCCGACACCTGGTGGCGCTCCAAAAGGTATCCTTTGCCTATCCCGAGGCTCTCAATAAACTAGCTGTAAAAGATTTTAACCTTGTCATCCAGCCGGGTGAAAAGATTGGCCTGGTGGGCTATTCGGGCTCGGGTAAAACCACGCTTACCAAATTGCTGATGCGGTTCATGGATGTGACTAGCGGGCGATTGACCATTGACGGCATTGATGTGCGCGAGCTCCGGCAAACCGACTTGCGAGCCCGTATTTCCTACGTGCCGCAAGAGCCGCTCTTGTTCCACCGCAGTGTCTACGAAAACATTCAATACGGCGACCCTGCTGCCAGCAAAGACGCGGTCATGCAAGCAGCCCACGCCGCTTACGTCGACGAGTTTGCTAGCGAACTGCCGCAGGGCTACGACACGCTGGTGGGCGAACGTGGCGTCAAACTAAGTGGCGGCCAGCGCCAGCGAGTGGCGATTGCCCGCGCCCTGCTGCGCAATGCACCGATCTTGGTGCTCGATGAAGCCACCAGCGCACTGGACAGCCACAGCGAAAAGCTCATCCAGGAGGCGCTCTGGAAGCTGATGAAAGATCGCACGGCCATTGTGGTAGCGCATCGTTTGAGCACTATTCAACGGATGGATCGGATTGTAGTCATGGATAAAGGCAAAATCGTGCAAGTCGGTACGCACGCGCAGCTACTGAAGCAAAAGCAAGGCATTTACGCCGAGCTATGGGCCCACCAAAGCGGCGGTTATGTGGGTTTGCCGGGCAGCGCCGACGAGCTGGTGGCCGCGGAAACATTCTAGGGGCGCTGTGTTGCCCCTAGAATGTTCTACTACTCACTGGCACCAAAAGTTTGTAGCCGGTGTAAACGCAGCAGCGCTATAAGCGCCAGGGCGCTCGCAATAGCCCCTATCGCTACAAAGCCTATACTCAAACTAGTCTTATCAACCAACAGACCCAACAGCGGTCCGGCAACAGTAAAAACCAAACGCTGAACTAAGTTGACTAAGCTGTTGAGCGTAGCGCGAAACTCGTGTGCGATGTGTTTGTTGAGCTCAGCAGTGATGGGCTGGCTGGCTAAGGCTTGAATGATATCGTGTCCCAGAACAGCCCACAGTAGCCAGATCTGCCGGCTGGCCATGGCAATATAGACCAGCCCGGCCAGCAGCGCATAGCTAACCATGTTGCGTTCCAGGTGGTGCGCCTGGTGAAAGTGGTGCGATAGCCAGGCCTTCCACAAGCTGCGCAGCGCCAAGATCACACTAAACCAAATTGTGGGAATACCCAGGGCCGTGTAATAGGGTGCCGATAGCCAAAAGGCTAAGTAGGTAGCAGCGCTCAAAGCGGCACCGAGTGAAACCAGCCAACGGGCCTCCGCATTACGACCCAAGCGCTTCATGGCATGCCAGGCCGACAAACGGACGGCTTCCTGAGCGCCATTAAAGCGAGGTGCCTCGTGCAGTTTAAATGCAAAGATTGCACCCGCGCCGGTCAGCAAACCGTCGGCTACAATCGTGGCGCCTAAACCTGCAGAGTGGACAAGCAGAACAGCCAGTGGTACGCCGGCGGCTACCGCGGCAAAGCCCAAGGCATTTATGCGCTGGCTCAGGCGAACAAACTCCTCTTCGCGGCCTTCGGCCCGCAGCGAATCGATCAGCAGCGCCGTATCAATGCCGCTGATCAAGCCGTTAGCAATAGCCAGCACTAGTTCCCAGATGACAAATTGCCAAAAATGAGTACTAAAGCCGTAGGCAACCATAGCCGCGGCGGCGATCGGCGCACTGAGTTTAATGCTAAACGCCCGGCCAAACCGGTCGGCAATGTAGCCGCTGGGGATCTCCCACAGCAAATAGGCTAGCGAAAAGATTGATTGTAGCAGAAATATCTGCGATAGGCTGAGCCCGTGCTGCAGAAAGAACGGCGTTAGGTATGCCGCGCTGACGGACATCACCCGAAACGGCGCAAAGTATAGCAGCCATTTGGCGTTGTGTTTATAGCGGTCCATCGGACCAACTCCTCTCGGTAGTTAAGTGATAGATAGGCGAGACCTTGTTTCCTAGGTCCCGATACGCCTCCGACGCCAGCTGGTGTTACAGTTTTATGAAACGAAAAACGCCTCCTGGTCGGAGGCGTATCGTGAACTATGAGATGTTTCTTAGATAGATACGATACGCCCGAGCTGTGTGGCAGTGCCAAAGCCACCATATACAGCAATGCCGCCATTCATATTGGTGGCGACGCTGCGATTCAGCTGAGCGGGGCAATATCGTTTCATAACCAGCGCAGCTTAGCATAAGGATAAACGTTTGTAAATAGCCATTTTTATGACTTGCATATAACTTTGTAGTGAAACTGGCAACTAGCTTTACGAACTGGCCCCACGCCCTGTATACTCCTTACAGATTCATATCTTAGAAAAAGGGAACATAGGTGAACTGGAAGATTATTTGGCGATCGCTCGGGCATTCGGAAATGCGCAAACGTATCTTGGCTGTGCTCGGCATTCTGTTGGTATTTCGTATCTTGGCACACGTGCCGATTCCGCTGAGCAACCCCGAAACACTCAAGCAAGTACTAACCAACCTCTTCAATAACAACACGCCGCAGCTACTGAGCTTTATTAACGTTCTGAACGGTGGTGCGTTGGCCAGCTTCTCTATCATGATCGCCGGCATGGGCCCCTACATTAACGCCAGCATCATCATGCAGCTGCTCACCAAGGCTATCCCCAAGCTGGAGGCCATGCACAAAGAGGGTGAGTCCGGCCAGAAGAAGATCAACCAGTACACCCGTATTCTGACCTTCCCGCTCGCTATCATTCAGTCCATCGGCGCCATTTACCTGGTGCGTACCCAGGCACAGCAGATTGGCGGTATTGGCGACATTACAGCCAATACATCACTCTGGCAATGGGCCTTGATGGTGGCCGCTCTAACTGGTGGCTCCATGCTGCTGATGTGGCTGGGTGAGCTGGTGACCGAGAAATCGGTCGGTAATGGTATCTCTCTAATCATTACCGTGGGCATTGTGAGCCAGCTGCCAAGCACCATTAGTCAGATTGTAGGGTCGGTATACACCAAGACCAATCAGTGGAAGCTGTTTGGCCACAAATTGCCGATCAACGAAAAGACATTCTGGTACGCGCTTGCGCTTGTACTAGCGGTGCTGATAGTTACCTGGGTGGTGGTGATGCTCAACGAAGCTGCCCGGCGGATTACCGTCAATTACGCCAAGCGGGTCCAGGGCAATCGCGCCTATGGCGGGGTAACTACCATTTTGCCAGTCAATCTCATTACCGCTGGCGTGGTGCCTATCATCTTTGCGGTTGCTTTCTTGAGTGTGCCGAGTTTTGTGGGCGAGATTCTAAAAGGCAACCACAGCGTTCATCTGCAGCATATTGGCGCCAACTTGACTACCTGGTTCCAAAACCCCTCGGCTGGCACGTTTGCCCAGGGTGGCTGGATCCCCTATATCTACCCGATCACCTACTTCTTCCTGGTGTTTATTTTTACCTTCTTCTACACCAGCGTGACCTTCAACAGCAAGGAAATTGCTGAGAACCTGCAAAAACAAGGCGGGTTTATCGAGGGGGTACGATCGGGCTTGCAAACTGAAAAGTATCTGGGCCGGACGGTCAATCAACTGACCCTGTTCGGGGCGTTCGCCCTGGGCGTGCTCGCCTTGCTGCCGATCATTGCACAGATATTCCTGCAGACCAATATCGCCATCGGCGGTACCAGTGTGCTGATCTTGGTGTCGGTGTCGCTCCAGACGCTGCGTGCCGTTGAGTCACGTGCCCTGATGGTAACGTACGACCAATATCAGAGTGATGATTTCTTCTACGACAGTGCAAACGGCGAAGAATCGGGTGCGGTAATAGGCAAACGTTTGCGCTTTTTGCCACGTTTTCGCCGGTCCTCTAAATAGCCATCTGTTGCAAAGTGCTTTTTCTCTTTACAAGCTGCTGTGAAAACTGCTATAATTAACCCTTGTTATATGCTTAGCATGGAGGGAAAGCGGAGCTTGCTCTGATTTGACCGCTATACTAAGCAATATATAGACCTATATCTATGGCAACAAGTAAAGAAGTAATCGAATTGACGGGAATCATCGTCGAGACCCTTCCAGGGACTCAATTTCGCGTACGACTTGAAAATGGCCACGAGATTATAGCTCACGTCGCCGGTAAGATGCGGAAGCATTTTATCCGAATCGTGCCTGGCGACAGCGTTACTGTAGAGTTGACTCCTTACGATCTCAGTAAGGGTCGAATTACGTATCGCAAGTCCTGATGTAATCAGGAAGTTATTAAACTAATGCAGTGTGTTATTGCAGTAAAGGAGCAATGATCCGCATGAAAGTGCGTGCAAGTGTCAAAAAGATCAGCCCCGACGACAAGATTGTTCGTCGCAAGGGCCGTTTATACGTTATTAACAAATTTAAGCCTAAGCACAAGCAGAGGCAAGGTTAGTTTATGGCCCGTATATCTGGGGTTACTATCCCCGCCGACAAGCAAATCTGGGTAGCCTTGACGTATGTTTATGGCATTGGCCCCAAGACCGCCGATGACATTCTGACCGCCGCCAAGGTAGAGCGCACGGTCCGCACCAAGGACCTGACCGACGCCGAAGTCGCGCGTATCCAGGACTTCATCAACGAAACCTACACTGTAGAAGGTGAACTGCAGCGTGTTGTGAGCGGTAATATCAAGCGTCTGAAAGACATCAAAGCTTACCGTGGCTTGCGTCACAGTCAGAACTTGCCGAGTCGTGGTCAGCGCACCAAGACCAATGCCCGCACCCGTCGTGGCAGGAAAGTAACGGTTGGTGGTACCGCTAAGAAAGTCGCAAGTAAGACCTAAGGAAATACTATGGCAGATACACCTACAACTACCACCAAGAAAAAGAAGGCCAAACGCAGTGTTGCCGCTGGACAGTTGCACGTGCAGGCGACCTTCAATAACACTATCGTAACGCTTACCGACGCCCAGGGTGGCGCACTAGCTGCTAGCAGCGCTGGTGCTTGCGGTTTCCGTGGCTCCAAAAAAGGCACCGCTTATGCTGCTCAGGTTGCTGCAGAAAAGGCCGGTACTCTGGCCAAGCAGACATATGGCCTCAGCAAGGTTACTGCCTTTGTGAAAGGCGTCGGACTGGGCCGTGATGCCGCTGTTCGCGCTATGCAAACTGTTGGCATTACGGTTGAAAGCATCACCGATGTTACCGGCGTTCCCCATGGCGGCGTACGCGCTAAGAAAGCACGGAGGGTCTAACCATGGCACGAGATACACAATCTATTGTTAAGATGTCGCGCCGTGAAGGTTACGCTCTTCACCCTAAAGCGCACAAAGCGCTGACCAAACGCACTAGCATGCCTGGCCAGGCCGCCAATGCGCGAATGCGCAACAAGCCAAGCCAGTATGCGCTGCAACTGCGTGAAAAGCAGAAAGTTAAGCGTTTGTACGGCTTGCTCGAGAAGCAGTTTAGTAACCTGATGGCCGAAGCCAACCGCACGCCTGGTCAATCTGGCGCAACCCTATTACAGTACCTAGAGCGCCGGTTGGATAATGCTGTTTACCGCGCCGGCTTTGCCAGCTCACGGCGGGCTGCCCGTCAGTTAGTGACTCATGGTCACTTTGTACTAAACGGCCGCCGGGTAGACATTCCATCAATTCGTCTGCGTCTGGGCGACGAGATCACTCTGCGTGAACACAGCAAGAACAGCGAGTACTTCAAAAGGTTGGACGACATGAGCCCGGCACCTTCAACAACTCCTGCCTGGCAAAGTGTTGATCGCAAAAAGATGGCCGTGAAAGTCACCGGTTTGCCGCTGCGCGAAGATGCCGAACCAGAAATCAATGAGCAATTAATCGTGGAATATTACTCACGCTAACTAGGGAAGGACAAGCGAGAACACTATGTCAAAAATGATTCACACCCCAGGACTCGTATCGGTTGATGACCACAGTGCTACAAGCAGCACCTTCGTGATCGAACCGTTGCAGAGCGGCTACGGTATGACGCTTGGTAACTCCCTTCGCCGTGTGCTGCTGAGCAGCATTGCTGGCGCTGGCGTGACCAGCTTTAAGATCGAAGGCGCGACCCACGAGTTTACTGTCGTTAAGGGCGTCAAGGAAGATATTGTCAGCATCATGCTGAACCTGAAGCTCTTGCGCTTCCGCGTTTACGGCGACGAGCCACAGACGCTACGGATCGTGAAAAAGGGCAAAGGCGCCGTTACCGGCAAAGACATTCAGGGTAATGCTGATGTCGAAGTTGTTAATACCGATCAAATCATTGCCACGATTGACGACGACAAGACTACGCTAACCATTGACCTCGTTGTTGAAACGGGCCGTGGCTACCACACCATTGAAGAAAGCACAGCTAGGAAAGGCGGCGATTTCATCGCTCTCGACACTATCTTTAGCCCCGTGCTGCGTGTCCGCTACAAGGTTGAAAAGACCCGTGTTGGTCAGGTAACCGACCTCGATCGCCTAAATATTACGGTTGATACTGATGGCACCATCACACCGCGCGACGCGTTCGAAGAGGCTTCGGCTATTTTGGTCAATCAGTACACCGCTCTGGCTGGCAAGACTCGGGTAGCTGCACAAGATGCTGCCGAAACCACGAGCAGCGCCAGCACCATCAGTAGTACTAGCGACGATTCGTCACTGCTCAACACCTCTATCGAAGACCTGAACCTAACAGCTCGCACCACCAATGCGCTCATCAACAACGATATTCACACCATTCAGGACTTGTTTAGTCTGAGCGATGGCGAGCTGCGCGACCTCAAGGGCTTTGGCAGCAAAGCACTCGACGAAGTGAAGGATAAATTGGCGGAGTTGGAGCTCTAAGATGCACAGACGGAAATATCAAGGAACCAAGTTCCACCGTGAACGCGACCAGCGAGAAGCTCTGGTAAAGAGCTTGGCTGAATCGCTGATCATTCACGGCTCAATCGAAACCACCCTGCCTAAGGCCAAAGCGGTAGTACCATACGTAGAAAAGCTTGTCACCAAAGCGAAAAAAGGTGATCTGCACAACCGCCGCCAAGTGATCGCTGCGCTGCAAACCATTAGCACTGCTCACAAGCTGGTCGACGAAGTTGCCCCCAAGCTGGGCGCTCGCAACAGCGGTCATTTCCGCATCAAGCGCACTACTGCTCGGCGTGGCGACAACGCTGAGATGGCACGGGTGAGCTTTGTAGATGACCTCAAAGAGGCGCCAGTTGCTAAGAGCGCTGCAGTAGCAGTAGCCAAGCCCGCTGCAACCGCGGAAAAGCCTGCAGCTAAGCCCAAGGCAACCGCCAAGGAGACCAAATAATGAAGACCTTTAGCGCAAAGCCATCTGACGTCACCCGCGCTTGGTACGTCATTGATGCCAGCGAGGCCACTTTGGGCCGCGTGGCTACCAAAATTGCTACGCTGCTTACTGGCAAAGGCAAGCCACAGTTCACGAGCCACATCGACTGCGGCGACTTTGTCGTCGTGGTAAACGCCGGCACACCAAAAGTTACCGGTAACAAGCTGGAAGATAAGATGTACTACCGCCACAGCGGCTACCCGGGTGGTTTGCACGAAGCTAGCCTGAAAGAAGTGTTGGCCAAAACACCGGATCGCGCTCTGTACGAAGCGGTACGCGGCATGCTGCCAGTCAATAAGCTGCGTGACGCTCGTCTGGCCCGGCTCAAGATCTATGCTGGCGCCGAGCACAATCACCAAGCTCAGAAACCAACTGCAATTAGTGTGAAAGGAACCAAGTAATGGCTACAGTAGCCCAGTACTACTACGCACTTGGTCGCCGCAAGAGCGCTACCGCTCGCGTGCGTGTCCAAAAAGGCAAGGGTAACATCGTCGTCAACGGCAAGCCTGTCGCTGAATATTTGGCCGACAGCAAAGCCCTATTAACCGATCTGCAACGTCCGTTTGCCGCCCTCGAAATTCCCACGACTGACTACGACGTTTCCGCCGTAGTAAGCGGTGGCGGTCACGCTGGCCAGGTAGAGGCGGTTCGCCTCGGCATCGCCAAAGCGCTGACCGAGCTGAACGGCGACTACCGTGGTACGCTGAAGCGTGCCGACTTGCTGTCCAGAGACCCCCGCGAGAAAGAACGCAAAAAGTTCGGCCTCAAGGGTGCCCGCAAGCAGCGCCAGTTCACCAAGCGTTAGTACAACATGAGTGGAACACAATCAGGGGTGCTTTTGCAGCACCTCTTTTTGTATCATATAGAATATGAGTAAGAAGCCGGCCGATAAATTAGCGGCTAAACGAGTGGCGTGGCTGGAGCGAACCGGGCAGGCCTTAGGCACTACCGAAGCGGAAACGTTGCAGCTATTGAACCAAGAGCGGCGGCAAAGCGTTCGGCTTAACCCGCTGGTAGCTAAGCCTGCCGACACGCTCGCTAAACTTCGAAAGATTGGCTGGCTTGGCGGGCCGTATACGTGGGCTAAAAATTGCTACACCATAGATGAGGGAGCGCTGGCAGTGCGCGATAGTGACTTGATAACTAGGGGTGCAGTGTACTTGCAAAACACCGCCAGCTGGGTGCCGGTGTTGGCGCTGGATCCGCAGTCCGGCGAAACTATCCTTGATATGTGTGCGGCACCAGGCGGCAAGGCTAGCCATATCGCCGCGCTCACGAACAACCAAGCCGACTTGACGGTGAATGACAATTCTCGCGCCCGGCTTGCCAAAATGCGGGCCAACCTGGACCGGCTGGGTGTACAGGCGGATTACACACTCTATGATGCAACCCAGCTAGCCCGCAAGCTCGATGGCCAGCAGTTCGATAAAATCTTGCTTGATGCGCCATGTAGCGGCGAAGGTTTGATGCGCTACGACCGTGATAAAGATTTTGCGACATGGTCGGTGGCGCACATCAAGCGGCTGCAGCCGCTTCAAAAGCAGCTGATTTTGCAAGCTTGGCAGCTACTAAAACCCGGTGGCACGTTGGTATACAGCACCTGCACCATGGCGCCCGAGGAAAATGAGGCGGTAGTTGACTATCTGCTGCGGAAACGGCCGTCTGCATCAATCCAAGCGCTCAGGTTCGAGCTCCCAAATCGCGTCGAGCCAGTTACCAGCTGGAATGACCGAGTATATGCACCAGAAGTGCAGGCTTGTTTACGTCTACAACCCAGTCAAAATATTGAAGCCTTCTTTGTAGCTGCCTTTCAAAAAACATTTGAATCTGATGCCGACTAGCTAAGTGCGGGCGTATTTTGTAAATCTTACGCTATAATGACCGCCATATGAATAGTGCTGTCATTGCTGCCCTATGTGCCACTACTGGCTTTGCGGCAGGCGATGTTTTTACTGCAATCATGGCCCGGCGCGTGGGCGGCAAAACGACCACGCTGCTCAATTCCGCGTTCAAGCTAGTGCTGTACGCGCCATTTGCAATTCTGTGGCACCATGAATTTACTGGCCTGGTCGGACAAACGCTGCTCTGGATTGTGGGGCTGGGCTTGCTTTTTGCCACGGCCAATCTTTGTTTTAGTACTGCTTTGCACATTGGTAAGAACCCGGCGCTTGTCGGTGTAGTGGCGGGTTGCTTTCCGGCCAGTGCATCATTTGTAGCCATTACTTTTTTGGGCCAGCGGCCATCAGTTCTGACCATTGTGTTGCTCGTGAGTGTACTGACAGGGGTGGTCTTGATAGGCTTGCCTGAAGGCTGGCGTACATCGCTCCGTGTCGATAATGGTATCTTACTTGCTCTAGTACCGTTAGTTTGCTGGGGCGTGTTTGGCGCGTTATTGAACGAGCCGGTCCGTCGTCTGGGTACGCCCCACGCTTGGTTTGTAGTGCAGGCATTGGTAGCAGTAATCGTGGTGCTGAGTATAGCCATGCTCTACAACAAGCAAGTACCCGGCTTTGTGCGAGACGCCAACCGCAAACGAGTCTGGCTACTGGTGCTGACAGCGGGTGGTCTGATTGGCGCTGCCGAAGCTTTGCAGGCGCTCGCGCTCGGCAGCGGCCACCAATTGGTAATTGTGGAAACGCTGCTGGGCAGTTATCCGGCAGCTTATTTTTTGATGGCCCACCGTATCTTTCGTGAGCCGCTGTTTAAACGCCAATGGGTTGGTATAGGCATCGTGGCCATCGCTGTAGCGCTCTTGAGCGTTAGTGCCAGCCAAATCTAGCTAGTTGATTTGGGCAATCTTGACAGGTGTGCTATATTACTACCCATGTCAACTTTGGCACAGCACAACCGCTATTGGTTTACCGACACTTCTCGTGGCGGTCTGTTCTGTGTGCTCTAAACTCTTTCGAACCTATTGAAGAAACCGCCACCAGGCGGTTTCTTCAATTAGCAGTAAAGGGAGTTTAAAAATGACACAATTAGTGAATGAAATTGGAGAGCTAAGTTTAACTTGGCCCGAAGAGCCAAAAGCAGACACAATAATAGAGGCAGGCCATCCTGCCGTGTTATTGGGAGAACAGATACTAAACGGAGTACTTAACGGAAACGACCCCACAGAGCTCGGAGACTGGCGTGAAGCGATAGATGAGATTGACCTGTTGCTTGCGGGAGTGGTGGCCGCAAGAGTGGCGGCAACAGAGAAGGTAGGACGACTGAAAGTTGAGCAGGGCATTAGTGCAGTCGATACTGAACGGGAGCGCACTGTCATAGGTCGTGCCAGCCTTGCTGCGGAGGTGATCGGAGCTGGTGTTAGGCCAGAAGTTACAGCCCTGATGAGCGCGCTGATACGCGCGGCGCACTCCCAGTACAACGTCGCCCGCCGTGCCGTATCTACATAGGACATACGCTATAATAAGGAATAATATGACTAAACCTGTAATTCTGACTGGCCTACGGGCTAATAACGACCTGCACATCGGCAACTATTTTGGCGCGCTGTTGCCTTTGATCGACATGGCCAAGAACCGGGCTGACGACTTTGTAGTTAATCTAATGCTGGCCGACCTACACAGTTTTACTACCCCTATCAACCACGCTGATTTGCAACCTCAGGTTCGGGCTACACTGCGAAACTATGTGGCGGCCGGTTTGCCACTGAACAACCCTAGCGTGCGATTATTCCGCCAAAGTTACGTACCCGCGCACAGCGAGCTCACCTGGATACTCGATTGCTTTACCGGCATGGGTGAAATGAGTCGTATGACACAATTTAAGGATAAATCGATCAAGCTGAGCGAAGATCGCATCAACGTCGGGCTCTTCAACTATCCGGTTCTCATGGCCTGTGACGTGCTGCTCTACGGTGCAGAGTACGTACCGGTAGGAGACGACCAGAGCCAACACCTGGAGTTCATGAGGGACATTTCAGCTCGTATGAATAGCCAGTTTGGAGATCTGTTTGTGGTGCCCAGAGCTGTCAAGGAACAGCACGAATTCTTTGGAAAAGATCAAGGGCTGCGCATCAAAGACCTCGTAGATCCTACGAAGAAAATGAGTAAAAGCGATGAAAGCGGCCGCGGTATAGTCTTTTTGAGTGACGACCCTAACGAGGCTGCAAAAAAGGTAATGGGCGCTACTACCGACTCTGTTGGCGTGGTACATTACGACCCACCAAACCAACCGGGCATCAGTAATTTGCTACAAATACATGCCTTGCTTTCGGGCGAAACCTTGCAGGCGGTAATTGAGCATCACGATGGCCAAACCAGTTACGGCGACCTCAAAAAAGAGGTGGCCGATCAAGTGTGCGAGTTTTTGACCGATTTTCAGGCTAAACTAGCCGCTGTTGACGAAACTCAATTGATGACCAAGCTTGAGTCCGACGAAAAACAGATGAATGAAACTGCCAACGCCACACTGTTCAAAGTGCAAAGAGCTGTCGGCTTGCGCGCATGAGTAACCTAGAAATCAGCCGCGCGCAGCGCCTGGATCAAAAGGTTGTGGAGCTAGTGCCAGAGCTCAGCCGTGGTTATGCCGTTCGGCTGATTGAAGAAGGCAAGGTGAGTGTTAATGGCACGCCGCAGCTCAAGGCTGGCTACAAGCTGCGCGCGGGCGATGAAGTGGCGGTAGATTACGACGTTGCCCAGCTGCAGCAAATCCCAGACATTGAGTTGCCGATACTCTACGAAGACGACGATTGTGTGGTTATCAACAAGCCGCTGGGCGTACTCAGCCACAGCAAGGGCGCGTTTAACCCGGAGGCCACTGTGGCGACCTGGCTACGCAGTCGGCTTAACGGTTTGAGCGGTGAGCGCGGTGGTATCGTGCACCGGCTAGACCGGGCTACTAGCGGGGTGATGATCTGTGCCAAAACGCCGGAGGCGCTCAGCTGGCTGCAAAAGCAATTTGCCACACGCAATGTCCATAAAACGTATGTGGCAGTAGTCGGCGGCCATATCGAACCAGCCGAGGCCATTATCGATATGCCTATCGAGCGCAACCCCAAAGCCCCGGCGACGTTCCGCGTGGGCGCTCAGGGCAAGCCCGCCAAAACAGCCTACAAAGTCATCGCCACAAATGGCCAGTATAGTTTGGTAGAGCTTCGGCCGGAAACGGGCCGGACGCACCAGCTGCGTGTCCACCTGAGCTACTTACATCATCCTATTGTGGGCGACACGCTCTATGGTGGCGAACTGGCTAAGCGTTTATATCTACATGCTCGCGAGCTCGAAATTACCCTTTTGAAGGGACACGAACGCAAAGTGTTTAGCGTAGCTATACCACCGGAATTTACAGAGTTAGTAGGATGAACCGCACCGGCTTGGTGTTGCACCCGTCGGCCGAAAGCCTATTGGGTGACTTTTTAAAACAACCGAGTCACGCTGTGCTCTTGACCGGCCCAGGCGGCATCGGCAAAACCCAGCTGGCCCGGGCTTTGGCTAGAGAACTGCTCGGTGTGGACGGTTTAGAGAATCAGGCCTATTTTCGCGAGGTAGCTCCAGAAAAGGGCGCCATTGCCATCGAGCAAATTCGTAACCTCATCAATTTCTTTCGCTTAAAAGTGCCGGGCAAGACCCGTACTAAACGTGTTGTGGTGGTGCAAGATGCCGACACTATGAGCCGTGAGGCTCAAAATGCGCTTCTCAAAGTGCTTGAAGAGCCGCCGGAGGGCTCGGTGCTGATTCTGACTTCGTCGGCACTAGAACGACTTTTGCCAACCGTCCGCTCAAGAGCGCAGCTTTTGAACTTGCCAGCACCCGATACAGGTCAGCTGCTCGATCATTTTACTGCGCTTGGGTATGACCAGGCCCTAGTACGACGCGCCTTGCTGCGTGCAGGTAGCAACGTGGGTGAAATTGAACGAGCTCTGAATGCCGAGAGCAACGCGCCAAACGATCCGCTCGCGCTCGTTAAGCAAGTTCTGGCTAGTAAACCGTACGAGCGCTTGCTAGTGGTCGACACCTTGGCTAAGCAAAAAGAACAGGGTGTTTCGTTTGTAGCCACACTGGTGGCAACTGCCATGGCCAGTCTACAGATGACGGCCACTAAGAACCCGTCGGCATTGCCGAGATGGCACGCTATCCTCGAGGCGGCTACAACGGCCGAAGACGCGTTGGAGCGTAACGGCAACACCAAAATTGTTCTGACAGAGCTAATGCTTGCGTTATAGAATCGTGCTATACTAGCGTGCAGCACTATGTATGAGCTACTAATAGTTGCCGGTTTTGGCACACTGGGCATTCTAAGCACTCGACTGCATCGCAGTGAGATCTCCGATGTCTCCCGCAAGGTCGGCGACCACGTTGGTAAGCTCTGGGATATTGCCCATCAAGGCATGCGCGAGAACCGTTTCCTGCGGGCCGAAAAGGCCTTGCTTACCATCTTAAAGATTGATGAAAAGAACGCCGCCGCCTACAACCGCCTGGGTATTCTCTACGCCAAGCAAAAAGAATACCGCGATGCGATCGATTGTTTTGAAATCGCCAGTTCCATCGAAGCCACGCCCTCAAGTTTGCACAACTTGGGGCTTATTTATTATGAAACCGAAAACTACGAAAAGGCCGGGATTGCCTTTGAGGCCGCACTCAAGCTGGAAGAGTCACTGGCTGCCCGGCACGTGGCCTACGCCAAAGTAAACGAAAAGCTGGGTAACGAAAAGCTGATGTTCCAAGCCCTGCAGCGCGCGGTAGAACTGGAGCCCAACAAAGAAACCTACACGCTGCTCATGCAAGCGTACGAAGAACGCGGCATGCAGGCCGAAGCCGACATGATTGCCGAAAAGCTCAAGCACCTGATTGTTCCGGCTGGCCGGCCACGCCGCATTCTGCGCCCACGCAAAGTGGTCATCTAGGTATGCCCGAGCCGGGCATTATTTACCAACACTCACCAGAAGAATCTCGTGATGTGTTTTTGGCATGGCAGCGGCCAGATAAAACTTTCTTTGCTTCTGGTGCATGTCATATTTTGGCCCATATGTTTCTCTCGCTACATGATGGCGAGGATTATCGGCTTATTTATATCAAGCCCAAAGGTGACTACCCAGGCAACCATCTGTATGCTAGTAACAACACTTGGGCGTTTGATTTTAATGGCTGGTCGCTCGAACAAGACTTGCTAGAAGTACATGCAGACGGCTACTGTCAGGCCTATCCTGCATGGGGCTATGAGCGGATAGTCATCGAAGAAGGTCTGCCGGCTTACGTCGCCAAAGGCAACCACAATTTGCGACCACCCGAATACTTCCCGCAGCTTCCCTGGGAGCGAGCCTACAACTATATCAAGCAATTCCCGGCCAGCCCACCAAGCTAAGGCTACGCTGCTGCTATATTCACCATCCAGGTAATGCCGTATTTGTCGGTTAGCATGCCAAAGGTATCGCCCCAGGGTGCTTTTTCGAGTGGTTGGAGTATAGTTGCATCTTGGTTGAGGCCGTTATAGTAGGTGGTGAGCGTTTCGGCGTCATCGCCAGAAAGTGACAGGCTAATACTACTGCCGCCCTCCGATTCGCCATTTGGAGCAGTGTCGGAAACCATCAGTTGCAAGACATCATTTTTGAGTACGCCGTGCATGACCAAATCTTTGTGTTCGTCTTTAACCGGCATAGCTTGGCTGGCCATGTCGCCGAAACGGCTAATTTCTACGGTGCCACCAAACACGCTTTTGTAAAACCCGAGTACTTCCTCGGCTTTATCGATAAAGCTTAGATATGGGTTCAGTATAATCATATGTGCGGGCCTCCTCTTTATGTTCCTAGTGTAGCATGAGCGCAAGGAGAGACTTGTGATTTAACCCCTGTTTTGCTACACTAACGCGGTAGCTAACAGAGTGCGTGCCGACATAGCTCAGTGGCTAGAGCGGCTGTTTTGTAAACAGCGGGTCGTGGGTTCGAATCCCTCTGTCGGCTCCAATCCTATGCAGGGTTAGTGAAGCGGTCAAACACGGGTGACTGTAAATCATCTGGCTCAGCCTTCGGGGGTTCGAATCCCTCACCCTGCACCACATGCCGCGATAGCTCAGTGGTAGAGCACTTCCATGGTAAGGAAGGGGTCCTGAGTTCAATTCTCAGTCGTGGCTCCAATTGCCTCATAAACTCCAGCCTGGCGCTGGAGTTTTTGTATGGGCAAAAAAAGTACTTGACAGCCTAGCATAAG
>DATIIP010000012.1:0-14604 GCA_035479475.1 Saccharimonadales bacterium (SeqCode)
CCCTATGACGCCGGCAAGTACGTCAGCGGCAAGCTTAAAAAGGGCGCCGTGGTGCTGGGCAAAGGTTCTCAGAACCGCGTGTTTGTCGAAGAAGCCTTAAAACAGCTCTTGGAACACCCGGGCGACGCCGAGAAGCTGGTGCGGCAAAGTGCCTATTGGCTGGCTCGCAAAGCTCGCCAATTTCCTGGCTAAGGTGCTTATTCTTGCAAGGGAACATCAGATGTGTCATGCTTGTTGGTTATGACAGAACTGTGCCCGCCTATCGCCAGACAGCATGAGATATTTGCTGACCTGCAACGCAGTATTGATGAGGAACTGCGAGGTCTGGGTTTTGCAGCGGTTTTGGCCGCGTGGGACATGGAAAGTAGTGGCGGATTAATTGTAGTTGGTCGGAGCTTTGAATATAGTTCTGCGGCGGCTGATATTCATCCCGACTTGGACCCTTTTGCTGTACCGCTAGTTACTTGCCATGACGTTGGCTTGCAGCAGGGAGACCCGGGTGGTGCATGCTGGTGGAGTATGAGGACGGTGTGCCAGCGTGTAATGGGTGAGGAGGAGCTGACCGAAGATGGGCATGCCCTGACATCAGAACAGCGCGCAGCTGTGGACGGTGCGTTGCGTGAACTTGCTATGGCTAAGCAAACGTTGCTGCTGCCTGCGCTCACTAAAAGTCGTCTACGGATTAGCTACGCTGGCGATTAACAGATATGGGCTTTGTTCATACCATGTATATTTTGTGTTATACTGCGGGCAATATGACTATGCAACTCTCTCGCCGCAATCTCCTCGCCCGCTTGGGCGGCTTTTAACACGCGTATTTAACTGACTCGATTAAATTACGTAAACTCTGGAGAGTATTGATGGCAACGAAATTGTTGTATTTGGAAGACTTTGATGTGGTAACGGCCTCGGCTGTGGTCACTAAGGTATATGCGGGCGAAGAAGGTCAGTCTGTGGTAGAACTGGATCAAACCTGTTTTTACCCGCGCGGTGGGGGACAAGATTGGGATACTGGTGTAATTAGCGCTGAAAACGGCGCAAAATTTGTGGTAGAAATGGTGCGTCTGGACGAAAACGGCGTGGTGCAACAATATGGCCAGTTTGAAAACGGGTCATTTGCGGAGGGTGAATCTGTAAAATGTACGGTAGACGAAGTGCGACGGCAGGCCAATACTCGCTTACACTCGGCCGGTCATCTCATCGATATGGCAGTGGACCAGTTGGGCTACCCGTGGGTGCCGGCCAAAGGCGCCCACTATCCCCATATGTCGTTCGTGGAATACGACACCGGCGATTTTGTGGCTGACGATGCCACGCGGCAAGCTATACAGACCACAGTAGACGAACTAAGCGCGCGGGATTACCAAAACCAGATCATGTTTTTGCCGGTGAGCGAAATGGGCCGCTATTGCCGCCATGTGCCCGGCAATATCCCTACCAACAAACCGGCACGGATTGTGCTCTATGCCGACGATTTCGGCATCCCCTGCGGCGGTACGCACGTCCGCAGTGTGCGAGAGATTGGCAAGATAGAGATTACGAAGGTAAAATCTAAGCAAGGCGTTACCAAAGTAAGCTACCGCGTGGAAGGAATTAACTAGCCGCATGCAACGATACAACCCAAAAGAAATTGAGCCCAAGTGGCAGAAGATTTGGGACGAGACTGGGGTCTACACCACCGATCTGCAAACCAAACGGCCCAAATATCTGGCCATGAGCATGTTCAACTACCCAAGTGGGATTTTGCACATCGGCCATGCTATGAATTACACGATTAGCGATGTTAAGGCGCGGTTTAAGCGACAGCAAGGCTTTGAGAGTTACCATCCAGTTGGTTGGGATGCGTTTGGGTTGCCGGCTGAAAATCGTGCCATCAAGGCAGGAGTGAGCCCGCAAGAAAGCATGGCAGAGCTGATACCTATGTATCACCGAATGTACAAGGCCATGGGTTGGAGCAATGACTGGGAAAAAGAAATCGCCACGCACTTGCCGGAATATTACAAATGGACGCAGTGGATTTTTAGCGAGATGTATCGCCACGGGCTGGCCTATCAGGATAGCCGGATGCAATGGTGGTGCGAAAAAGATGCCACCGTACTGGCCAACGAGCAGGTGATTGACGGCAAATGCTGGCGGCACGATGGCCCCGACGACCCGCTGGTTGAGAAAAAAGAGATCAAACAATGGTTCTTCAAAATCACCGACTACGCCGATGAGCTGCTCGAGTCTATCGACGCACTTGATTGGACGGAAAGCGTCAAGCTGGCCCAAAAGAACTGGATTGGCCGGAGTAAGGGCGCGGAGATTGAGTTTGCGGTGCAAGGCTTAGACGCCAAGATCAAGGTATTCAGTACGGCGCACGACACTATTTATGGGGCTACCTTTATGGTGTTAGCGCCGGAACATGAGCTAGTGGAAACCATTACTACCACTGAGCAAAAAAGCGCCGTGGACGCCTATGTGAAGGCTACCCAAAAGAAGTCGGAGCTTGAACGTCAGGCCGAAAAGGAGAAAACAGGCGTCTTTACCGGAGCTTATGCCGTGAATCCGGTTAATGGTAAGCAGATACCCATTTGGATCACTGACTATGTTCTGGCGGGTTATGGCACAGGCGCAGTTATGGCTGTGCCAGGCGAAGACGAGCGCGATCATGAGTTTGCTCAGAAGTTTGGCCTAGAGACTATCTATACCACCAAACAACAAGAATTTGTCTCTTATGCTGATATCAAGGCGACCCCCCGTAACTACACAGTGGCTAATTCGGCTGAATTTGATGGCATGAACTTCGCGGAGGCGCAGCCGAAAATCCTGCAAAAGCTGGTTGATTTGGGCGTAGGTATTGAAAAGGTCAACTACCGCATGCGCGACTGGAGTGTCAGCCGGCAGCGTTACTGGGGTGCGCCGATTCCGATCATTCACTGTGAAAAGTGTGGTAATGTGCTGGTCCCAGATGAACAATTGCCGGTGGTGCTGCCAGAACTGGATGATTTCCAGCCCAGCGGTGACGGCCGTAGCGCTCTAGCACGCGCCAAAGATTGGCTGAGCGTGGATTGCCCGCAGTGTGGCGGCGAGGCCGAACGCGAAACCGACACGCTCGATACCTACATCTGCAGCAGCTGGTATATGTACCGCTACATGGACCCGCACAACCAGCAGCAGGCGTTCGACCCGGCGCAGGTCAAAAAGTGGGAGCCAGTGGATTTCTATAACGGGGCCGATCATGCCACTGCTCACTTGCTCTACGCCCGTTTTATTGGCCACTTCTTTAAGCGCCTAGGCCTGGTGGACGAGCCGGAGCCGTTCAAACAGTTTTTGTTTAACGGTAAGGTGACGGCGGCTGACGGCCAGATGTTCAGCAAAAGCAAAGGCAACGGCGTGGATCCGCTGGATATCATCGAACAAGGCTACGGCGCTGATGCGCTGCGTACCTATCTGATGTTTGCCGCACCGCTGGAGCTGTGGGCGCGCTGGGATCCACAGGGTGTGCCGGGTACGCATCGGTTCTTAAGCCGGATGTGGACGCTGGTGGGCGAATACAATGCAGCCCAGCCTGTTGAACTCAGCGAAGCGCAGCAAAAAGCCATTCGCCGTGCTACGCACAGTATGATCCGCAAAATGACCGAAGACATCGAAGCCAACCGCTATAACACCGCCATTGCGGCCAGCATGACTTGCGTGAATGAGCTGTATAAGCTCAAAACCGAGGCGTTCGGGCAGCATGATGTCTGGCACGAGGCGTTAGCTAGCCTAGCGGCCTGCATCGCGCCGTTTGCGCCGCACATCGGCGAAGAATTGTGGCACCAATTGGGCCACAGCACCTCTGTTCACCGCGACAGCTGGCCTAAATACGACGAGCAGTACCTAGCCACTGACACGGTCACCATCGCCGTCCAAATCAATGGCAAGCTGCGTGGTACCATCCAGGCGCCGGCCGATAGCAATCAGGCCAAGACTGAAGAGCTGGCCAAGGCCGACGCCAAGGTGGCCGCTAACATTGCTGGCAAGCAAATCGTCAAAACCGTCTATGTCCCCGGCAAGCTGCTGAACTTTGTTGTTAGCTAAACGGTTGAATATAGCCACCAGCCTGTCTAGCCTATCCACCAGGCTGAATGTCGCTAAGCGCAGTCTTGGGGACCCAAACTTCGCTGTGATCGTCGGCTTTGGCACAGGCAGAATCCGTTGGTGGCAAACCCGGCTTGCCAGTTGAAGCAACGTCAAAGGCTACAAAGCCGTCATGTTCATCTACGAGCGTTATATGAGTGGCCGGTTCATCTATGGCTACAAAACAGATGTAGCGTAAATTTGGTTTGGAGTAGAAAGGTGTGTCGGATATGGTTGCCGTCTCCAGTGGATGACCTGGACCAGTAGTGCCGCAGGCGTCTTGACTTAACAGTACTGATAAGGCAAGCACACCCACAAGTCCGACACCTTTCTGCCAGCTGGTCTGTCTTCTTTTTGCATTTGCCCTAGTTTGCGGAATTGCATCATTGCTTAAGACGGGAGCATAAAATTCAGACATAAGGTAAGTGGGCAGCCTATAACTACGAAATTAAGATTTAGTAAAGAATTACAAAAGTATCGTCTTGGTGCCTACTAATGTCAAGCACCAAAACCAGTTGAGTTTCCCCTGTAAACAGGGTATAATAAGGGGTAATTACAAAGTAAAACACCTCAACTCAAGGACACAAGGAGTTAGCACATCATGGGTAAACCAAAGAAACGAACCAGCCCACGCGCTACTGGCGCTCGCCGCAGCCATCTGTTAGTTAAACTGGCTCGCGCTGTTAATAAAAAGTCTCCCATCAAGGCCTACACGACGCGCCGCGAGAGTGGCAAGAAATTATCGGCCGCTGCTAAATCTGCCGTCAAAACTATCAAACCCCGCCCTGAAAACGGTAAGAAGCTGGCAGCTGCTAAGTAACGGCCGAAGGAGTTCCTTAGGCTATGGCTTCTAACCGTCACCTCGGTCGTATTGTCGCTCTGCAAACACTCTACGAGCAGGATTTTCGCCGGGAAGCTGGCGATGTCTCGTTTGACCTCGACAGCGTCCTGAAACGCAACATTGCGCGCTACGAATCTACTGTCGATGATGTGTTCTTCATCGAGGAGTTGGTGAAGGGTGTCAATCAGTACCGTGCTGAACTTGATGCCCGCTTGGGGCCTTTGGCGCCGGAATGGCCCATCGATCAGATTGCCCGCATGGACCGGGTAGTTTTAGAAATGGGCCTCTACGAATTACTGCACGGCAAAGATGTGCCGCCCAAGGTGGTTATCAACGAAGCGGTGGAATTGGCCAAAGCCTTTGGCGGCGATAATTCCAGCAAGTTTGTGAACGGCGTATTGGGTACGGCGCTCAAGCAGCTGAACGGCGAGACAGATGCAGCCACTGGCGACACGCAAACCGGGGAGGCCGCCTAGGCCATGGCTATGAAGCGCCACCCGCAGCCCGCCAGCAACCCCCAGGGAGACAGCAAACCGGCCAAGAAACCGATGGTCGATAACTTGCGCAAACCTATCGAGAACTTTCGACGGTTTGTCACCCGTCGTCCGGCTATCGAGGAAGTGGTGCGCGAGACTACTTCGGGCGGCATCGTATTCCGCCGCAATGAAAAAACCGATGAGCTCGAGATTCTGCTCATCAAAGATGCCAAAAACCGTTGGACAATCCCTAAAGGCCACGTCGAGGAAGGCGAAGAGCCGCAAGACACGGCTGCCCGTGAAATCCGCGAAGAAACCGGACTCCAGGAAATGGAAGTCTACAACTGGTTGGGCAAGGTCAACTTCCGTTATCGCCGCAATCACACACTAGTACTCATGACCATGCATATCTATTTAGTGAAGGGTATTGGAAACACTGAACGCCTGCATCCTGAAGATTGGCTGAGCGACATTCAATGGTTACCGGCCACCAAAGCCGTAGACAGTATTGCCTACGAAGACATTGGGAAACTGATGCTCGTGGGGATGAAAAAGATTAGAGAGAATAATTTATAGATGGATACAACCCCTTACCAACAGCTTGCCAAAACCCGCCTAGGCGGAGCCTTTGGCGATCTGAGCCTGCTAATTACGGCGCTTACCCACCGTTCCTATCTGAATGAGCACCGCAGCACAGTAACGGAGCACAACGAACGACTTGAGTTCCTGGGCGATGCCGTGCTGGAGCTGGTAGTAACCGAGTTCTTATATGCCAACTACAGCGAGCCAGAAGGTATTCTAACTAACTGGCGCAGCAGCTTAGTGCGTACCGAGAGCATTAGTGCGGCGGCTGCACGCCTGGGCTTCGAAGAGCTGCTTCGCCTGAGCCGTGGTGAAAAGCGCGGGACCGATCGTGCCCGGGCACAGATTCTGGCTAACAGTTTTGAAGCCGTGACGGGTGCTATCTACCTGGATAAAGGCTATGAAGCTGCCAAGGTATTTATTACCGAGAACATTCTCAGTACCTTCGATGAAATCCTCAAAACTGGTTCCTGGATGGACCCCAAGAGCCACCTGCAAGAGGTGGTGCAAAGCCAAGGTGGCTCTACGCCGCAGTACAAAGTGCTGAGCGAAGAAGGACCGGATCACGACAAGACCTTTACCGTGGGCGTGTATGTAGATGGCGAGCTCAAGGGTCAGGGCGGCGGCCCTAGCAAACAAGCTGCACAAGTTGCGGCGGCCCAGCAAGCGCTCAAGAATTATCAGTCGTAAGGGGATCGTAAGGGGAGATTGCAGTGAAGAGATGCTTGATTGTCGGCGGAAGTGCGGGTTTGGGGTTGGCTCTGGCAGAACGTCTGCAGACGGACTACCGAGTAACTGTCACCGGTCGTAGCGATCCGAACATCGCCGGAGTAATGTTTCAGAAGCTCGACCTAACGGGTACGAACGGACTCAGTGATCGTATCAGGCAGGTGGTAGAAGCCGTAGGCCAGATTGACTTGCTTATTTACAGCGCTGGCTTCTTTCAGGAAGGAACCATTACCGACCTCAGTGAGGCCCAGATGTACGAAATGCTCAACGTCTGTTTGATAGGGGCCCTCGATATCACCCGTGAGATTCTGCTGCAGCAAGGTGAGCTGGCCGAATTTATTGCCATCACTTCTACTTCGCAGTACACGCCTCGCAAGCTCGAGCCACTGTATACGGTGGCCAAAGCCGGCCTGGGTATGTATGCCAATTCGTTGTCGTTGGACGAGCGGGTCGGCAAGACGCTAGTCGCCGGCCCGGCGGGGATGAAGACTAAATTCCACGCCGGACGCACCGAAGATATGTCAACCTATTTGGATCCAGAATGGGCGGCCGACCAGATAATGGCAATACGGAGCGAAGCGTACCGTTATAAATATGTTCGTATCTTGCGTGACCCTGCCCATATAGAAGTGCAAGAAACTCGCGCATAGAGGACAGATTGACAATAGAGGTCATTATCTGTAAAATATAGAGCAGCTTACATATCAAGTTAATTCTTGCGTGAGCGCAAGAGAGAGCAAAGAAGAGAGTTTTACAAAAAGATGTTAGCCATTCGCTTGCAACGTACCGGTCGTAAGGGTCATGCCATGTTCCGCATGGTAGTTCAAGATAGCCGCCGGACTCCCACCAGTGGTAAGATTGTAGCCAGCTTAGGTACCTACGACCCACATACCAAAGCTGTGGTGCTCGATAACGAAAAGGCTGCACTCTATCTCACTAACGGCGCTCAGCCCTCTACTCGCGCCACTCAGCTGCTCAAGAGCGAGGGTGTAAAACTCCCGAAGTGGGTGACCGAAGCCGGCAAGAAGCAGGGCGTTATTCGCCATACTGAAAAGCTGCGCCGCAATCGGCCCGAAGAAGCTCAGCCTCAGGAAGTGACAGCTGCGAAAGCTGCCGCTGAGGAAGCTGTTTCGGCAACAGATGCCGCTGCAGACGCGACGGTCGAAACAGCCGTTGACGCTTCAGCCGAAACCCCCACGGCTGAAGCGTAAGCGAAGCACATTCCGTTTCGTAAAAATGTAAAATTTCAGGCTAAAACGCCACACCGCATTTGCTATAATGCGCATTTAGAACCGTTGTACGTAAGGAGGTTCCTGAATATGGCAACTAGTATCGACCAGCAATTTGTTGAGTTCGTTGTAAAGTCTCTCGTTAACAATCCGGACGCGGTTACTATAGAACGGCGCATTGATGAAAAGGGTGTGCTGTTGGAGCTGAGCGTTGATCCAGAAGATCTGGGCCGGGTGATTGGCAAGCGCGGCGCCACCGCTCAAAGCTTGCGTACTCTACTGCGTGCGCTGGGCACCAAGAACGAAGCCCGCTACAATCTTAAGATTGTTGACGTGGATCGCCCGGAAGGGGAGCGAGGCGTCAGTAGGCCCGCCCCTGCTGCTTCTAGCACCGATGATGACGATACCGGCAGCACCACAACCGCCTCCACCGCACAAGATGACGACCTCGATGACCAAGAAGAGGCTACTGGGGGCAAAGAAACCAGCGAGAGCGACACTGTCGCCCGTACCCGCAAAGAACTAGCCGACCTCGACGACCTCGACATCTAGCCCCGAAGAGTTTATCCACAGCTAGCTTGCGAATCATAAACGCTTACGCTATAGTTATGCTCAAGCTTCTTTAAAAGAAGTGCATGTTTCAAACAAACACAAAAATAATCAAAAAAAGCTCTGCGAGCCATTCGTATTAGTTTATATGGATGGGAGCTTTATGTGTTAAAAAGACCCTCTGCATGCAGAGGGTCTTTTTGATGGCCTGTTGGTAGCGGGTTTAACCGCGAGCTTTGCGGGCCAAGGTTACGCCGTAACCCAGAAGAGCGGTCAGTGCACTCAAAACAAAGACAGTAGCGCCACTACCGGTTTTTGGTAGTTCGGCCGGAGGGGTTGAAGGTGGTGTCTCGCCACCGCCCCCACAGGTTTGCGTACCGCCGTGCAATGAGCCGAGCAGGGTACCTTTGGGGTAAACCGGACTGCCATCGGTGGCGGTAGCGCTTGTGCCGGGCAGTAAGTCTACCTGGTAGTAGCAGTCAGGCAGCGTAGCAGATATGGTATGCAGACCAGCATTGAACGTCGCCGTGTTGTGGCTGAATAACTTCTGCTGGCTGTAGGGTTGGCCTTTGTCGGCGTTTGGTGCCTGCCAAACAGCCAAGGTGACCGAGACAGCGCAATCGGTACCGGTAACTTTTAGCTGGGCGCTAACGGTGCCATTGTTCTGCACGGTAAAACGGCTATCAGCCGCACCGGCAGTGTTGGTAGAGCCAACTGTTGCCACCGTACAATTTGGGGTGGTTGCAGTATCGGCGTAGGCGGTAGTGGCACTACTCAGGCTGATCAAAGCAGTCAGAGCAGCCACGCTAACAGATAGAGAACGAATAATCTTCATGCATAACCTCACTTAGGATGATGCAATTATACATCAGAATTGTAATTATGTCAATAGACCTAAATAGGCTACGGTGCTGGGTACGGGGTAGGGTTGCCGCTGGGTGTCGATAGGTCACAGGTCGAGCCGCCTAATACATAACTGGCTACCGTGTCGGGATACCATTGGCCCCCCACAAAATGAAATGTTATGGCATCACCTCTGAATCCGGTAACCTCATCTTGATCTTCTTGGAGGGGCGTCGTCAGCGTGGTCCATGGGGGAACGGGCGTACCGTCTGCCGAGTAGCCCGAAGGGTCGACGGGAGAAAGGGTGAGCGTGCCATCAGGGCCAAGTTGCATAGCTGCAGTGTGGTCAGGGGCAGGCCGGAACGGGTTGTAGTTGAAGTCGTCTAAACATGGCCCCCACTGACTACGAAACCGATCAATCATAGTAGCTTGAGTAGCCTGCTGTACTGCTGGTTTAGAAGGAGGGCTGTTTCCTACTACTGCTCCGCTGGCCAGAGCAATTCCGCCGACAGCTACGGCCACCGCTCCACAAAGAGCACCCCTAAAGGGTGTACGTTCTCTGCGGTCATGGTTCGAAGAAATGCGATTCATGTTGAGCATAATACCATAAATTGCTAATTTTGCAATGCCTGCACTGAGATTTGGCTAGCTTGTGATGGCTATCGGCATGACAATACCCTAGGACTACGATATAGTAGCCTCTAATGAGGAAAATACAGGTTATCACGCTATTCCCCGAGATGTTCGAGGGGGTTTTGGGCAGCAGTATGCTCTGGAAAGCCGCCGACCGGGGTATCGCAGCGTACTCGTTTATCAATCTGCGGGAGTTTGGTCTGGGGCCTCGCCAGCAGGTAGACGATACGCCATATGGCGGTGGGGATGGTATGTTGCTCAAGCCAGAACCCGTGGTAGCGGCCATTGAAGTGGCGCGGCAGAATGATCCTAACGCACTAGTGCTGCTACCGACGCCGCGCGGCCAGCTATACAAGCAATCTGATGCCAAGGAGTTGGCGGCAAACGATCAAGGGCTGATCATTGTCTGCCCGCGCTACGAGGGCTACGATGAGCGCATCACTGCTTACATCGACCGTCAATATTGTCTCGGCCCGTATGTTTTGACCGGTGGCGAGCTGCCGGCTATGACCATTATCGACAGCGTGGTGCGCTTGCTGCCGGGGGTTTTAGGCGGTGAAACTAGCGCCGAGATTGAATCGTTTCAAGATGACGACCAAACTGTGGAATTTCCACAGTACACGCGGCCCGAAGAGTTCCGCGGTGTGCGCGTGCCCGAGGTGCTCTTAAGCGGTCATCACGGCGAAATCGCCAAGTGGCGCGCCACACAACAGCGACCCGGCAAAGGCTAGGTGTTCGCCGATAGCAACTGTCGGAATTCGTCAAAGCTATCGGCGATCAGATCGGGTGGCACGGCAGCTCCAGCTAATTCTTGGCGGCTTGATACAGTGGTGATCGCGCAGGTAAACAGTCCAGCACCCTTTGCCGACACGACGCCGCGGGGGTTGTCCTCGAAAGCTAGCACTTGGCTACGGGTATTATCGGGCAGGCCAAGCGTTTGAAAGGCCTTCTCAAATGCTTCAGGATGGGGTTTGACGTGGGTGACATCACCTTTAGAAATAACTCGTGCTGTTGGAAAATACGGCGTGAGGTTACTGAACTCTAGAAATATATCGATGTCACGACGTATAGCAGTGCTGGCAATGGCCATATGCTCAGCTAGCCCCTTTTCGGCGAGCCAAGCGATAAACGCGACTGCACCCGGCAAGGGCTTTCCTTCGGTGCGAAGGAGCTTTTCATAAAGCTCATCCTTACGAGTTACCATTTCGTGCAGGAGTGGGTTGGTGCGCTCAATCTCGTCTGTAGCGACCAGGCCGCACATGTACATGATGTGCCAGACGGCGCCCTCTAAGGAATGGGTCGGCGCATCCAGAAATCCACGTAAATTCTCCTCTGGGGTCACTGCCATCAGTTCGGGAATAGCATGACGTTTGCCTGCTTCGTGGACTGCCTGAAGGCGAGCCCGTTCGTGGAGTGCGTTGACATGACCTCCCGGGCCAGATACGCCAGTATCGAGCAGCGTTTCGTCCACATCAAAGATCACACCTTTTACGTCCACGATCGAAAGCATAGCGACATTGTAGCAGGTGACGGTAGGATGTACACTGGAACTACTGCAAAGAGGAGGGACTGCTATGAAACTACCGTTTATTAAGCCCGTGTACGCGCACTGTGATTTGCCATGCGGGGTCTATGACCCAGCGCAAGCACGTATTGAGGCTCAGAGTGTTAAGGCCGTCATGGACAAAATGGCCAATATGGAAGGTGACGACCGCGTGCGGGCGCTGCTCATCAAAGAAGAACGAGCCGAGCTGGTAAAGCATCACTTGTGGGTGCTGTGGACCGATTATTTTAAGCCCGAGCACTTACAGAAATATCCTGATCTGCACGACAAGTTTTGGAAAGCCACCAAGCAGGCCGGCGAGTGCAAACACCATAGCGACCCGGCCGAAGCCCAAAAACTACTGGACATGATCGATGAAATCGCCGAAATCTTCTGGGCGACCAAAAAGGCGTAACCTAGCCAAGCAATTCATTATCCGGCAGGTGCAGGGCGACAGTATGCTGCCTGCCCTCCATGCCGGCCAATTAGTGATTGGCCGGCAGACTCGTGAGCTTCAGCCCGGCGATGTGGTGATCGTGAGCCACAATGGGCTCGAAAAGATCAAACGAATCGAGCGGCAACAGGGTGATCTGATTTATTTGCTGGGCGACAACGCCAGCGCCAGCACCGACAGCCGCGACTTTGGTTGGCTGGCCGCCAAATACATCATTGCCAAAGTGGTCTGGCCGAAGCTGTAGGTTTAGGGCCTTACAGCTCCAGGCCTTCGCCGGCCGCTTCTTCTTTGCTAGAGCTGTGCAGTGGCGCCTCGCGCAAAAACAGTGCAATGATGAACGCAGCAGCTGCAAATGGAAGGCCAAATAGGAAAACATCGTGAAATGAGCTGGCAAACGCGACTAACACCTTGTGCAAGATGGCGGGTGGCAGGGTGTGGAGGGTGGCGGCGCTGCGGCTAAGCCCTTTGGCGGCTGCTGCTCCGGCGGGTCCACCGATGTTCTCGGCAATATGATGGCCTAAACGGTTCAGCAGAATTGCGCCAAAAATGGCGGCACCCAGCGAACTGCCGATGCTGCGAAAGAACGTTACTGACGACGTGGCGGTGCCAAGGTCTTTGCGCTCCACAGCGTTCTGCACGGCCAGGGTCAGCACCGGCATGACCATGCCGATGCCCAGACCTAAGATCACCATCCAAGCTCCCAGTAGCACCCGGTTGGTATCAACTGCAATGTGGCTAAATAGCCAGAACGCCAATGTAATGACCGCTGTACCGATAATCGGGAAACGTCGGTAGTGACCCAACTTGGAAATAATGCGGCCGGAGGTCACCGATGCACCCATTAGCCCGGCCACCATGGGCAGTAGCATCAGGCCGGATTTGATGGCCGAATCGCCGCGCACCAACTGCTGATATTGCGGCAAAAAGATCAGGGCGCCGAACATGACAATGCCGATGGTAAAGCTCAGTAGGCTGGAGACGCTAAAGATGCTGTTTTTGAACAGGGAAAGCGGAATAATGGGCTCGCGGGCATAATGCTCCCGCCAGACAAACAGGAGTGCGCTGACCAGTGCCGCCCCAAACAGGCCAATGATTTGCGCCGAACCCCACGGGTAATCTACACCGCCCCAGACGGTGCCGAGCAGCAGCGTTACCACGCCTACGGCCAGTAGCAGGGCACCAGCGTAGTCAATTTTGTGTGGCGAACGGCGAACGGGCAAATGTAGTCGTGCCGCAATGGCTGAGAGGGCCAGCATGCCAATGGGCAGGTTAATGTAGAAAATCCAGCGCCAGCCGCGAATACCAAACAATGAGTGGGTGTCGGCAAAAAAGCCGCCCAGCAGTGGGCCGATGACGCTTGAAACCGCAAAGACGGCCCCAAAATAGCCTTGATAGCGGCCTCGTTGCCGCGGCGACACGATGTCACCGATGATGGCAAAGACCAGTGTCATCAGGCCACCGGCACCGATGCCTTGTAGGCCGCGGAAAACGATCAGCTGGTTCATGCTATGGGCGGCGCCACACAACACTGAACCGACTAAAAAGATGGTAATAGCAATCTGAAAAATCTTTTTGCGGCCGAACATATCGCTGATTTTGCCGTAGAGCGGTGTGGCTACGGCGCTAGTGAGCAGGTAGGCGGTTGCCACCCAGGAGTATTTACTAAGGCCGTGCAGATCGCTGGCAATTTTGGGTAGTGCCGTTGACACAATGGTCTGATCTAGCGCGGCCAACAGCATAGCCAACATTAGAGCGCTGATGATGACCATGATTTCGGCGTGGCTGCGCTCCGGCTGCTCATCGTGCTGCGCTGGCAAGGGCGCCGGTGTGCTGACGCTCGAAATGCTGCTGGCCGCTTCGGCCATGACCTGCCGTTTAGACAATTTGAAGAACGGTAGTTTCACCTGCATAAATCTCCTGTTAGTTTTGTATGGTTTGAACGTGGGCAATCAGCTTTTGCTGCAGCCGCAGCCACAACGCGAGTTCGTCATCGGTCAGGTCGTGCATCAGCTGCTCCATAAACTTGCGCCGCCGTTTTTCTGCCGTCTGTACGAGCGTGTTGCCTTTGCGCGTTATTTCCAGGCACTGAATGCGCCGGTCGGCAGGCGTGGCCTTGCGGCGGATGAGCTCCAGGCTTTCTAGGCCTTCGGCTAGTTGCGACACCGCGCCGGGTGTCAGGCACAGTTGGGCGGCCAACAGTTTAAAGCTCACCGGTTGCAGATGGCGGATGGCCATCAATAGTTCCAATTGAGCCCGCGAGATGGGCAACGTACCGCTGGCGGCTTGCAAATGGCCGTACATCCCTCGCTTGAGGGTGGTGATGGATTCAAGCAATTGTTCGATGAGCTGATCGCGTGAGGTAGGATGGTGCATAAAAAGGTTTAGTTGCTAAACAGTGTAGGCTCTAATGCAGTTACTGTCAACCAGCTCCAGCCGCACAGTAAAAAATCTCATAGATGCTTCGCTGCGGCGCCGGTACGATACAAGTATCCTAAATAATAGGAGGAATAACGTATGGTACAAAAACACGGCAAAGGTTGGCATGGTGATTCCGACGGTCACGCCCGCGCCGGCCGCAAAGGCGGCATGATGAGTTCAGGCAACTTTCGTAACAACCCCAAGCG
>DATIIP010000013.1:0-63908 GCA_035479475.1 Saccharimonadales bacterium (SeqCode)
CCACAGCCACCTTACTCACCCAAATCGGCTTAGTGATGTCGATGATGCCACCTTGTGGGTAGGTCTTGTTGGGCTTCACCGCTTTCTTAACAATGTTGATGCCTTCAACGGTCACTTTGTTGTCAGCGGGGTGCGTCGCCAAAACCTTACCGGTCTTGCCTTTGTACTTGCCACTTAGAACTTGTACGGTGTCGCCTTTTTTCAGCTTAATCTTGAACATAATTAGAGTACCTCCGGAGCTAGGCTCACGATCTTGGCGTAACCAAGGTCACGCAGTTCGCGCGGGACCGGGCCAAAGATACGGGTGCCTTTGGGCTGCTTGTCATCGTTGATGATAACAGCGGCGTTATCGTCAAACTTGATGGTACTGCCGTCGCCTCGAGCAATTTCCTTGGTAGTCCGTACCACAACGGCCTTCACCACACTTTTCTTCTTAACAGTGCCGGTGGGGTTGGCTTGCTTGACCGTGGCCACGATGATATCGCCAACATGCGCATAGCGGCGGCGGGTGCCACCAAGCACGCGGATGCAGAGGATTACCTTGGCACCGCTGTTGTCACAGACAACTAAACGGGTTTCTTGTTGAATCATTCTGCCTTCTCCTTATCACTCACACCCGGCACCACTGGAGCTTGCTCCACGTGGGTCACGCCGGCCCGTTCGATAACCTGCGCTAGCTTGTGGCTCTTGCGCTTGCTTAGCGGGCGGGTCTCCACGATCTCAACTTTGTCACCCACTTGGGCGTCATTGTTCTCGTCGTGAGCCATAAATTTCTTGCTCACCGTGTATTGCTTGCGGTAGAGCGGATGCGTCTTGCGTTCCCGCACGGTGACGACAATGGTCTTGTCGGCCGAGCTACTGGAAACGACGCCGGTAATTGACTTCGCCATATTACTTGGCCTCCTTAACTAATTGTTCACTCAAAACGGTCAGCATGCGGGCCAGGTCTTTCCGTTTGTTGCGCACGCTGCGCAGATTCTGGTTGTCACCCATGTACAGGTGGCGCTTGAGCTCTGCGATTTCGTCACGCAACTTGGTGGTCTCTTGGGCCAATTCAGTTGTTGTCAGTTTGCGGATATCTGCAATTTTCATGGGTTATGCCTCCTCCTTCACCAAGAACTTGGTCTTGACCGGCAGCTTGTGTGCCGCCAGGCGCATCGCTTCACGAGCAGTTTCTTCGGTAACACCCTGCATTTCAAACAGAACGGTGCCCGGACGAACTTTGGCGACGAAGAACTCCGGTGAACCCTTGCCGCTACCCATCTTTACATCCAATGGTTTGCGAGTAACAGGAGTGTGAGGGAAGATGCGGATCCAGATCTTACCACCACGCTTGATGTAGCGGGTCATAGCCTGCCTGGAAGCCTCGATTTGGCGGCTGGTAATGCGCTCGTGGCCCTGAGACTGCAAAGCGTATTCGCCGTACGCAATGTAGTTACCGCTAGTGGCAACACCGCGGATCTTGCCCTTGCGGACCTTGCGGAATTTTGTGCGCTTCGGGATTAACATGTTAGTTTTCCCCCTTGTAAATCCACACCTTGATGCCGATGATACCGGCACCCGGCCAGTTGGCGCGAGCGGCGGCGTAATCTACATCGGCCCGAATGGTGTGTAGTGGAACACTGCCCATTACCTCTTTTTCACGGCGAGACATTTCAGCTCCGTTCAACCGGCCGGCTACCTCGATACGAATGCCTTTGGCACCAGCACGCATAGTTGCGGCCGAGGCTGATTTAATAGCGCGGCGGAAGCTCATACGGCGTTCCAACTGATGTGCGATGTTTTCGGCAACCAGCTTGGCGTACATATCGGGCTTCTTAACTTCGTCGATATTGACGCGTACTGGCACACCGTAGACTTTCTCGATGGCAGCTTTGACCTCTTGGGCACCTTGGCCACCACGGCCGATCACCACACCCGCCTTAGCGGTTGCGATGCTAACGGTAACGAGGTTTGGCGATCGTTCAATGTCTACCTTGTTGATAGCACCGCGGGTGCCAAACTTATCTTGGATTAGTTTGCGGACTTTTAAGTCGCTCTCTAGGTACTTGGCGTATTGGTTCTTGCCCACAAACCACTTGCTGCGCCAGTCTTTGTTGGCCTGCAAGCGCATGCTGATGGGGTTTACTTTCTGACCCATATTATTTCTCCTCTGCCTTCTCGGTTTTAGCGGCTGACTTTACGGCAGGCTTAGCGGCAGCGCGTTGTTCGCCTTCCACCATAACGCGAATGTGACTACTGCGCTTTTGGTATGGCAGGGCGCGACCCATAGCAGCTGGACGATACCGCTTGGTACGTGGTCCGTGGTTGACGGTGATTTCGGCAATGTAGAGCGTATCACCCTTGTAATTGTGGTTGTGCGTGGCGTTGGCCTGAGCACTTTTGATAGTCTTAATGACTGGCAGGGCAGCCCGGCGGGGAACGCTAGCCAAAATAACCAGCGCATCGGCCACGGTGCGGCCGCGAACCAGGCTGGCAACAACACCAACTTTGCGCGGGCTCATCCGGACACCCTTAGATTCTGCTTTAACTGCCATTATTTAGACCCCTTCGCCAACTTACCACCATGGCTACGGAACTTGCGAGTTGGGCTAAATTCGCCCAGCTTGTGACCAACCATGTTTTCGGTAACAAACACTGGCACATGTACTTTGCCGTTGTGGACCGCAAAGGTCTTACCGACAAAGTCTGGCGCAATGGTGCTGGCCCGAGCCCAAGTTTTGATAATGGTGCGGTCATCACTACCCAAAGCGGCAACTTTCTTTACCAGCTTTGGATCAATGAATGGGCCTTTCTTTAGTGATCTACTCATGCTACTAATACCTCTTTAGTCTTTGGACGTTGACCTGCCAAATGACGGGCTATTGCGGGAACTTCACGCACACCGTCGCCATATTCACGTAGCCCTGCCACAGGTGGCTCCAGCTCGCCTAGTGCGTCTGCTACTATAATTGTGGTTCTGACATCGCCTCGCGCTGCGAATACAGCTGTTCCTACAAGCCTACCTAGCTCTCGGGGAGTCAGTTCCTCAGCGAGCGTAGGCCATTCGGTGCCTCTGGACGTAACATAAAAAATGTCACTTGTATGCTCGTCTACAGGAACACGGTGTTCCTTATCAAACGTCACGAGGCCTTCAAAACTGGTTGCTAAATTACCCATTTCGTTATTTCCTCTTAGCCGCATGACGGCTCCTTACAATCATGTTGCTGGTGCTCTTGCGGCGGCGGGTCTTGAGGCCAATAGCCACCTTGCCCCACGGCGTGCGCGGAATACGGCCTGGGCCAGTCTGGCCTTCACCACCACCCATTGGGTGATCAACCGGGTTCATAGCCTTACCATGAACAGACGGACGGATACCCTTGTGGCGAGAACGGCCAGCTTTACCAAGCTTGACGTTCTGGTGCTGCTCGTTGCCAACTACACCGATGCTTGCAGTACAGCTGAGGTGCACCAGGCGGACTTCGCCAGAGGGCAAGCGCACCTGGCCGTAATCGCCTTCTTTGGCCATCAGCTGAGCGCCGTTGCCGGCACTGCGCGCCATTTGGGCGCCTTTACCAGGCTGCAGCTCAATAGCGTGGATGGTGGTACCAACCGGGATATTGCGTAGTGGCAAACGGTTACCGGTTTCGATGGCAGCTTCTTCGTGTGCTACCAATTTCTGACCAACTTGCATGCCGCTAGCGGCCAGCACGTAGTGGTACGTACCATTGGCTTCCTTGACGCGGGCAATGCGGGCACTGCGGTTGGGATCGTATTCGATGTGTTCGATAACGCCCTCACCCTTGAAATTGAAGTTTACTAGGCGGTAGAACTTGCGAGCGCCGCCACCCTGGTGACGGGTCGTAATCTTACCTTGGTTGTTGCGGCCATTGCCCCGTCGCTTGGTAACTAACAGTGAGCGCAGCGGCTTCTTGGTGGTAATACCGTCGAAGTCCTGGCTGCTCATGCCGCGGCGACCAGGGGTTGTGGGGTTGTATTGCTTAATACTCATTACTTATCTCCTGCCTTGCGGCTGCGCAGCAGGCCGCGGTGAGCTGTCTTGTTTTCGGCTTTGGCTGTCACCTTGGCTGCTACGGGAGCGGCCTTTTCGGTCTTCTTGGCCTTGTCGGCAGCCTTGGCAGCTTCTTTAGCCTCGGTTTCTTCAGCCTCAAAGAATGGCAGATGGCTACCGGCGTTCAGGGTGATGTACGCTTTTTTGAGATCGCTCTGGACACCCTTGCGGTTGCTGTAGCGTTTGCCAGTGATGTTCATGACACGTTTGGTCTTGCCTTTGCGGTTAACAACACGCACGGTCTTCACGCTAACTTCGAATTGCTTCTCGACCGCTGCGGCTACTTCGTGCTTATTGAGTTCCGTAGGGACGTCGATCACAAAGGTATTGGTAGCCTGAGCAGTTGCGTAGGCTTTTTCGCTCAGTCGTGGTTTCAGTAGATGCATTATTTGGTACCTCCCAGCCATGTTTCGACAGCTTTGAGCGCGTCGGCAGTTAGGACAATCGCATCGGCATTCATAACGTCGTAGACATTGACGTATGTAGCGGCTACCAGCTTAACATTGCCCAGGTTGGCGCTTGCACGCACCAATTCTGGCGTCTTCTCGGTTACCACAACCAGTGCGGTACGGGTAACGCCCAATTTGGTCAACAGCTTGACTAGTTCGGCAGTTTTGCCTTCTTTGCTAGCTAGTTTTTCTACTACAACAATCTTGTTGGCCGCGCTGGCGAGGCTCAAGGCCTGGCGAATCGCCAAACGCTTAGCAGCCACCGGCAGCTTTTTGGTGTAGTTTTCGAGACCGGTGGGACCAAATACAATACCACCGCCGCGCCAAATGGGGTTGCGGCTAGAACCGAACCGAGCACGGCCAGTACCCTTTTGCTTCCAGGGCTTCTTGCCACCACCGCGGACCAAACCGCGAGTCTTGACAACTGCTAAGTTTTCACGGCCGTTGGCGAGGTAAGCTTCGTAGGCCTGCTTCACCAATTGGTGGTTGGCTACTTCTACACCAAAGACTTCCTTGGTCAGCTTAGCTGGGGTTGTGGCCTTAGTGCCACTTGCAGTATAGGTTGGGACTGCCATATTATTTCTCCCCCTTGATAATTACGATACCTTTGTTGGGGCCAGGTACAGCACCCACTACACCAATGTAGCCCTTTTCAGCATCCACGAGTGCCACGCGCAGGTTGCGCACGGTGACTTGGTCGTGGCCCAGGTGGCCAGCCATCTTCTTGCCTTTTAGGATGTGCTGAGGGTACATGCTACCGATGGAGCCGACACGGCGATAGCTGCGACCACCATGCGTCTTGCGGCCGCGGTGGAAGTTGTGGCGGCGAATGGTGCCGGCCCAACCCTTACCCTTGCTGGTGCCGGTAACGTGCACAACGTCGCCAACTGAAAAGACCTCGGGGTTGATGGTTTCTCCAACCTTGAGGTCTTCTGTTAGTTCGTCTGCTGAAGCGAGGCGGAACTCGCGGATAATCTTTGGCATAATGCCTGCCAGCTTAAAATGACCGGCTTGTGCCTTGGGAGTCTTGGCTTCCTTGGCGATCTCAAAACCAACCTGGACAGCCGTATAGCCATCGGTCTCGTCGGTTTTGACCTGCGTAATAACGCAGGGACTAGCGGAAAGCAAGGTAATAGCCTGCACGGCGCCATCGCTATCGATGGTGCTGGTCATGCCTACCTTTCTAGTGATAAGAGCTTTCATAGTTACCTCTTCGTTACATCCAACTCTGGCAGTAGATACTGACATAAAAATGCCGGTGGCTGGCGGTTTCTACCCCTGTTGGGGTGACCTTTCCAAACTTCACCAGAGCGGAAAATTTTTATATACTTCAATAGATTATCACATCCAGGTGACCCCTGTCAATGCGTTGCAAATTCTACACCGCTAGTCATGCAAAACAGCACTCTTACAACTCGGTGGTAATTTCATCAAAGAATAGATTTGAGTTAGTTTCTAGCAGTGCCTTTACTTGCAAAAAGCCAGGCATCAAGCACGCAGGGTCTAGCTGTCGGTAATCGGCCCAAACACACTCGCCACGCGCTGCCGGTGCCACGACCGGCAATGGCACCGGTATGTCGGCATGAAAGACATGGTATAGTACTCGTCCGATGGTCGTCCCTTCTTGTGATGCCTGAATATAGACCATGCCGCGGTGCACTAGGGGAAGGTTAAGTAGTCCGGTCTTTTCCTCTAGTTCACGCCGGGCCGCAACTATAACCGGCTCTTCGTAGTGCAATTTGCCCAGCGGAAAACCTAATAGATACAAATAAGGCTGAAAATTGCGCTTAAACAGTAGTGTTTCCCCACTGGCCGCCACTACATCGATAGCTGTCACAATATGGGGCTGCAGCCTGTCTGCCATCTTGGTATGGCTTAAACGGTCAATGTATGCCAAGCCACGGGGCGACAGCCGATACGCCTTACCTACTTTTGCGATCATCTTATCTTTTAGCAATTGCTCCAGATGGTACGCAAACAAATTACTCTCGATGCCTTCGGGCCGGAGATCGGCATAGTTTGTCTCGGCGACATAGAGCAGTCGTTGCAGTATCTTTGCTTGAATATAATGCACGCGACATAGTCTGAAGCCCTACCACATCCCCGTCAAGTCAAACCGGTTTGAGTCAAAACAGACTGTCTAGCGGCCTCGTCTGCAGAGCGATATTGTAGACTTTGGAAGCGCTTCCAACACTTCAATCGTAAACAACGAGGAGGTTGGAAGTATGTTAGATTTTGAACGCGCTGCCAGCGCAGCGGAACTAGTAGATGTAGTGGGCTTTCCGGGAGGTGAGCCGACTGGCGAACAAGTTACCAAAGCCGAGGCACATGCGCAAGGTCTGCCGCACCGCGATGTTCACGTGTGGCTAACCGACGGACAGCGCTTGTTGCAGCAACAGCGCCGCTGGGATAAAAGAATTATGCCCGGCGCTTGGGATATCAGCGTTGGCGAACATGTGATGGCCGGTGAGAGCTTCCGGGAGGCGGCGGTTCGCGGACTAGACGAAGAGCTAGGCCTACAGTTGCCACCAGAACGATTCTTGCGAGCCGGGCTGTTTGCGGCCGAACTGGTCATGCAGCCCGGGTCAGCAGCCTGGACGCACCGCACGGTGGGAGATAACTTTGTGGTAGTAGAACGAGGGCTGGAAATTGCCGACCTAGCCCTACAAGCATCAGAGGTACTAGGCGCCCGCTGGTACGATATCGACCAACTGGAAGCCGACCTGGCTCATCCGGATACGGCTGCCCGGCACGCTCCACAACCAATTGCACTCTGGCAGCTTGGCATTGCCGCCATGCGAGAAGCCGTAGCCATAAGTTAGCAGGAGGCGCGCCTCGAGGCGCTTCTCGTGCACGCGAAGCGCCTTTTAGAAGCCCACGAATAGGCCATACGGCGCCATCAAGCCAATCAGCGCCGCTAATACTAGCACACCGTACTCAATTTTACGGTCGATCCGAAAGTGCTCATGGCTAGAAAAGATAAGTCCCACGATCAGGCCAAGTGGAATCGGTACACCACTGGTGAGGTTAGCGCTGTGGATCTTGAGCCACAGTGAACCCAGGATAACGTAGAGGACTAACTTTAAGATAAAAACGCCGTCCAGATCAGTGCCGTTTTGTTTGTTAGTTTTGGCCATCTAGGGTCTATTGTAGCACGTGGCTGGTTACTGCGGTTGGTGGGCCGCTAGCATGCCGGTGAGCATGTATCGCACCGCTACTTCCTCTGGCTCGGGTAAGAGCTTATCGGTATGTATTACCGCTCCAGCCAGATGATCCCGCGCCAAACTAACCCCAGCCTGAAGCAGGGCATGTACACCAGCATTGCCAGCCGCCATCATTTCGTGGACGGTAAACGCTGCAGACAGATCTTCGGGCAAGGTCATACGACCCAAAACGCGTGCCCGATCCTCAACATTGCGGCGCCGGAGCCGATCTGCTTCTAGGGTGACTTGCTCCGGCGTGGCTGCTTTGTGGCTGCGCTGGGCGGCAATATCTTCAGGACACATTAAGATGAAGGTCCCTAGTAGCCGGACGCCTGCCTCTTCATACTTTTCCATACATTCTGCCTGACTGCGTGCATCCACCACCGCCAAGCTCACCCGGCCTCTCAGCTGCGCCAGATCTGGATTGTCCACCACGCGCCTGATGCGCTCAGCACATGCTGTATTAACCCGCGGTCGGATGTATGCATCTTCACCGACATGCGGCACCACAGAATTTACCGCCACACTCCGCAGCCACCTGGCGGGTCCGGGTTGATCATATAGCCCACCCAACATGGCAGCCTGATCATCTGGCGAGAACTTCTCTAGATGTAGACGTGCTCGTTCCATAAATCCTGGCAATTTCGACGCACCAATCTCCGTCGCTGCATCGTAGCCGTACTCCGCCAGCACCATCGCAGCTACGCCACGAAAGCCATCACTCGCTGAAACCTTGAGTACATCACCTTGTGGGTCAAATTTTTCCCACGTCCGCACTAATGCATTACGCAAGGTAGTTTTGCCGGCGCCCGCCATGCCAACAACTATCAACCCGTTTGGTATGGTCGGGTCAAATTCCACCACGTTAAATGGTGCCGGCAGTGTGCCGTCAACCATCTGTAGTCGTTCTGGTGGTGCTGTAGTTCTCATGATGACAGAAAAAAGACCAGCCACGATAGGGGCTGGTCTTTAGGGCTGCTACATCTTGATTTCGACGTCGCACCCAGCCGGCAGGCTGAGATTCATCAGTGAGTCAATGGTTTTGGGAGTCGGCTCAAACACGTCGATCAGGCGCTTGTGAACACGCATTTCGAACTGTTCGCGGCCCTTTTTGTAGACGTGCGGGCTCTTGATCACCGTAAAGGTGCTTTTGCGAGTCGGCAACGGAATCGGGCCAGCCAAGGTGGCACCGGTCCGCAAAGCAGTGTCTACAATCTGCTTGGCTGCTTGGTCAATTACTTTGTGATCGTAAGCCTTCAGGCGAATACGAATCCGTTGTTTTTGGTCAGATTTGGCGTCTGGCATGTGGTGTCTCCTGCCGGCTCGACCCGGCTTGAGCGCTGTAACATCTTGACGATTAGCTTGGTAACCGGCACGACTTTTAGTCAGCACTAGATTAGTTTATAGCCATAATTGTACAATGTTCCATTCAAAAATGGAAGTCACCAATCAAAAGCAACTGCCTGGTGAAACGCGCCGCTAAATCTCTACGCCATTGCGGGCTGCAAAGCAGCTACCGTATCGGTGTCTGCAACTATAAATCCCCTATCCTCGGGTATAGCAGCGCCCGCCAGTGCGAGGGTTCCGAACCGGTGTAGCTCATCACGCGTAAAGCCCTGCTCGCCAAGTAGCTGCTGACCTACGTGCTCGGCGCCACCGTTTGCTCTTGCTTCGTCAACCACCCCTTGAAAGGCAGCTATGGTAAGGGTATTGACCACTCGCCCGTCTTTGTTATCCAAAAAAACGAGGTCACTGCCATTTCTTACTACTGCGCCACAAGTCTGAGTATCACAAATTCCAAAATCTAAACGCTCTGCCATAAAACACCCTTTCAATTTTAGTAGTAAAGATTTTATTCTAGGCAGTTCTTATACGAATAGCAAGTTCAATTTACGCACAGAATCGAGTCTAAGATACTCAAAAGAGCGCTCCTAAGGAGCGCTCTTTTTAGACCAGTGAACTGGCTATTTTTCGATCTTGGTAACTACACCAGCACCAACGGTGCGGCCGCCTTCGCGGATAGCGAAGCGCAGACCCTGCTCCATAGCAATCGGAGCCAGCAGCTTAACCTTGAAAGTAATGGTGTCACCAGGCATGACCATTTCTTTGTCAGCCGGTAGTTCCACCTCGCCAGTTACGTCCGTGGTACGGAAGTAGAACTGCGGCTTGTAGCCCTTGAAGAATGGCGTGTGACGGCCACCTTCTTCTTTGGTGAGGATGTAGACCTCAGCATCGAAGTCGGTGTGCGGGGTAATGGTACCCGGCTTGGCCAGCACCTGACCACGCTCGATGTCGTCGCGCTCGATACCGCGCAGCAGCACACCAGCGTTGTCGCCAGCTTGGCCTTGGTCCAGGCTCTTCTTGAAGGCCTCGATGCCGGTTACGACAGACTTGGTAGTGGGGCGAACACCAACGATTTCAACTTCGTCGTTGATCTTCACGACACCTTGTTCGATACGGCCGGTAGCAACCGTGCCACGACCCTTGATCGAGAAGACATCCTCGATAGGCATCAGGAACGGCTTGTCGAGTTCACGGGTTGGCTCTGGAATGTAGCTGTCCATAGCGGTAACCAGTTCCATAATGGCGTCTTCGTTGGCGGCATCGCCTTCGAGTGCCTTGGTAGCAGAGCCCTTGATGATTGGGCAGTCGCGGTCGAAACCGTTCTTGGCCAGCAGGTCGCGGATTTCTTCCTCGACCAGTTCGACGAGGTCGGCGTCGGCCAGGTCCATCTTGTTCATGAAGACCAAGATCTTTGGTACGCCCACCTGACGAGCCAACAGAACGTGCTCGCGAGTTTGCGGCATCGGGCCATCAGCAGCAGACACTACCAGGATGGCACCATCGATCTGAGCTGCGCCGGTGATCATGTTCTTGACGTAGTCGGCGTGACCAGGCATGTCGACGTGGGCGTAGTGACGCTTTTCACTCTCGTACTCTTGGTGGCTAGTAGCAATGGTGATACCACGAGCGCGTTCTTCGGGAGCGTTGTCAATTTTGTCGTAGGCGACAGCCTTGTTGACGTCGCTTGGCAACTTTTTGGCAAGTACCGTGGTAATCGCGGCGGTTAGAGTTGTTTTACCGTGGTCGACGTGGCCCATAGTACCAACGTTGACGTGCGGCTTGGAACGGTCAAATGTTGCTGCCATAAAAATGGTTGCTCCTACTTAAAATTTATTTGCATGAGGATATTAGAACTCACACGAGTTACGTGGGTTTAGTATAAGGGAGTGACTGGGGTTTGTAAAGAGTTGGCTATGTGATTTGGATTTCGCGGCAAGCCGTCATGATAGACCGGTAGATATCCTCGATAGAGCCTTTTGGCAAGGGGCCTTTGTTCAGCCTATCGATGTTTGCTATGACTGCACCTTCGCGAATAGGGTCGTAGGTTTTCTGGCCCAGTGTGGCCTTGATCCTGCCGAGCTCCAACGCCAATTTAGCGCGCTCATTCAGTAGGCCGACAATCTTCTCATCGAGGCTGTTAATCTGTTCACGTATGCTACCAATGTCCGAAATATCACTGCTCATGGCGCGCATAGTATCACGAAAGTTCCAATATGTTCAGTGATTTATGTAGTAACATCGTACCGCTGCAAAATGTTGTGCTCTACTAGCCCCTCGATATAGTCGTATATCTTGCTAACACGCTGTTCATACTGGGCGCGCTGAGCGTCGTCTTTGGGCGGTACTCGGCGTATCAGCGTCTTGGTCATGGCCGACAGCGGGTCGGTTTTGGTCTTGTCGGCCTCCCGTGAGTCCTCTAAATACGAATGCATCCGCTCAAGTACTAGGTCGGCTCGAGTAGCTTCTATGCCCGTCTGTTGAAAATAATGCTTCAGCGCTCTATGGAACGTTGCCTGATTGACGCTGGCCCGGACCTGCGCCTCGAACCCTGGCATCGTTTTGAGGGCTTCGGCAGGCACATGCTCTTCGCCCAACAGCAGCAAGATAGACAGGCCGATGCAGCGCTGCTCCGTCAGGAAACTGTCGCGGTACTCCGAAACCGCTTGCTCCAGCTCCCAAGGAGCCTTGACCAGCAAATGATTGATGCCCATGGCATAGAACTCGTACAGCGAGATCTCGCCCTGCCTAATCTGGTTGTCACTGCCCTCACTCATAACTTTCAGCATACACTGATTACTTAGTGGTGGTAAAGGGGTCATCGAAACCCCACCCAGAGTAGCGATCTAACGGCCCACGTGCAAGCCAGGAAAAGCAGACAGAGGGCGCAGGGGGAACTCACCGCTTAGCGTACGCAACCGCACACCGGCGTTAACTAACTCTTTGAGATGGCTTTCGGCTACTAAATCCAGCACGGTGTGCACTGTCTCCGGTGCTTCATCGATGACTACAAGTGAACCAGGCAAATCGGCCGCTGAAGTCGCTACCGCCGCGTGGTAACGCAAGGGTTTGGTAGCACGATATTCATGCCGATCTCCTAAATCGGGGTCAATGTAGCGCTGCGGTCCGTCCGACCACCAGCGGGGGTTCCACCTCACTGCGTACACCCGGCCGAGTGCAACTTGGGCCAAGGCGCGCTCGGTGGTAAACCAGTGGGACACGCCATCTATATCCTTACGCCGCGCTAGCAATGGAGCCCCATCGGCGCGGACTTCTTGCAGATTGGGGGCATTCCCATGAAACAGCGAGCGAATAATGGGCACATCTACGGTGTCGTCCAGAGCAACCGCTGGCACACCATCGGCATACTTCGTGCCATCACTGTCAAACCAAACCGCTTGCTGAGACGTCAGGCTAGGGCCAATTTCTGCTGGGGATTTGTACGAGCCGTGATAATACTTCAGATAATCTGATGGCTGTAACATCGCCCAGAGGGTCAATGCAAGCCGACCGGTAAGCGCATCCGCAGCAATCTCACTATCTACCGCTCTCCTGAGCAGGGTCACTTCATCATGATCCACTGAGCGGGCACCCGGATTGTCATAGCGCCAGCGTCGGCACGCAGCAAGATCTACGCCCAACATGTCGGCGTAAGCAAAAGGGCTGTCGCCTTTATATTCTAGGCTCCCGGTGAGCATGAGAGGTAAGCTACTTGGCGTTCTTAGCGATGATAGCCGTAGCCACATTCGGCGGTACATCGGCGTAGTGATCGAGCTCCATGCTGGAGCTGGCACGACCTTGGGTCATACTGCGCAGGTTGGTGGTGTAGCCGAACATTTCGCCCAAGGGCACGAAGGCAGTGATTTCTTTGATGCCGCTACTGAGGTCTTCCATGCTCTCGATGCGGCCGCGCTTGCTGTTCAGGTCGCCAATGACGTCACCCATGAAGCTTTCAGGGGTAACGACCACCACCTTCATGACGGGTTCGAGCAGGGTTGGGCTGGCTTTCTTGACGCCTTCTTGTAGGCCCATCGAACCGGCGATGCTAAAGGCCATTTCGTTGGAGTCGACTTCGTGGTAGCTACCGTCGTAGAGCTCGACTTTGATGTCTACACCGGGTAGCCGGCAATCACACCGTTGGCCAGGGCTTCTTCGACACCCTTGCGGACCGCTGGGATGTATTCACTAGGAACCACACCACCCTTGATGCTGTTGATCCATTCAAAGCCGCCGCCCTGTTCGTTTTGGCTGATGCGCAGCCAAACGTCACCATACTGACCGCGGCCACCACTCTGGCGGACGAACTTACCCTGCGCCTCTACGGCGTCTTTACGGACGGTTTCACGGTAGGCCACCTGCGGCTGACCAATGTTGGCTTCCACGCTAAATTCGCGCTTCATGCGGTCCACGATGATTTCCAGGTGCAACTCGCCCATACCACTGATGATGGTCTGGCCGGTTTCGTCATCGACGCGGACGCGGAAGGTTGGGTCTTCTTCGGCCAGGCGTTGCAGCGCGATGCTCATCTTTTCTTGGTCGGCCTTGGTCTTGGGCTCGATGGCAATACTGACGGGAGGTTCTGGGAAGGTGATGTTTTCGAGGATGATGGGGTTGCCCGGGTCACACAGCGTGTTCCCGGTGGTGGTGCCCTTGAGGCCCACGATGGCGGCAATGTCGCCGGTGCCGACTTCGGTAACGTCTTCACGCTTATCGGCTTGCAGGCGCACAATACGGCCAACGCGCTCTTTTTCACCGGTGGAGCTGTTCAGCACGTACGAGCCAGCGGTAATTTTGCCGGAATAGACACGGAAATAAGCCAATTTACCCACAAACGGGTCGGTGGTGATCTTGAACGCCAGCGCGCTGAACGGTTCGGTTTCGAGGTGCTTGCGCTCAACTTCGTCGCCGGTCTTGGGATGCACACCCCAAGTGGTCGGACGGTCGTTTGGAGCCGGTAATAGATCGTTGACTAAGTCAAGCAGCTTCTCTACGATCACACCGCGGCCATCGCCACCAGTGACGGCGTAGAATTTACCAGTCAAAACAGCCGTGCGGATAGCCTGGCGGATTTCGGTTTCGCTTAAGCCTTCTTCGCCCACTTCGAAGAACTTCTCGAGCATGGCTTCGTCTTCGGCCACGGCGTTTTCGATCAGCAGGCTGCGATAGCGCTTTACCTGCTCCATCATGTCAGCTGGGATCTCGGCCTCGATTAACTCGTGATCGGTGAAGTCTTTGTAGGTGTAGGCCTTCATGGCCACCAGATCTACCACACCGTTGATCGACTGTTCAAAGCCGATCGGCAGGTGAATCGGGAAAGCACGCTTGCTCAGGCGGTTGTGAATGCTCTCCAGGCTCTTGTAGAAGTCGCCGCCAGTCTGGTTGATCTTGTTGATAAAGCAGATGCGGGGGGTGCCGTATTTGTCGGCCTGACGCCAAACCGTTTCGGACTGAGACTCCACGCCCATCTTGCCGTCGAACACCACCACGGCGCCGTCCAGCACACGCAGACTGCGCTCCACCTCGGCCGTAAAGTCGATGTGACCGGGCGTGTCGATGATGTTGATTTGGTGGTTCTTCCAGAAACAGGTAACAGAGGCGGCTACGATGGTGATGCCGCGTTCGCGCTCCTGAGCCATCCAGTCGGTGGTAGTTTCGCCTTCGTGGACGGCACCAATTTTGTGCTTCAGGCCGGTGCGGTACAGGATGCCTTCGGTAGTGGTGGTTTTACCGGCGTCAATGTGGGCAATGATGCCGAGGTTACGAATCTTGTCTAGGGGATATTTCTTGTCTGCCATACTGCTTTCCGGTTATGCTCCTAAAAGGCGTTTGCGTTAATCTTTGTACTCCAGCCGGCACACAAAAAGCAAAGCCGACATCGTCAGCAGTGATTATAGCAGAGGTGGCTCTCTAAATCCACCTCCTCAGCCAGTATACGACAGCCCCTTGTACCATGCTGCGATACATTACTACTTGATGATTTTTCCGTTTTTGTCAACAAATACCCGTTCCGTACGGCCTTTATCATTCACTATGATCCTAGTCCTTGCCACTTTTTGAGTTGCGGGGTCCACCCCGCTCTTGCCCTTGTGACTAACTATTTTAGGCACCTTTCCGCCTTCGTCTATCTGATATGTGGTCTTTTTACCCCACGCAGCCTCCCGTGGGCCCGCAACAGTCGGGTCACCAACTGTACCAGGTACGGTTTTATCTGTGGGCCTTGGCAAGTTTGGTTTGGCCGACACCACCTTGCGGTCCTGTAGACCAAATAGGACAGCCTCGGCAGCGATTTTCGCTGCGACACCTCGATCTACGCCAGCACCCTCAGCTAATAAATCAGGAATAGCCTGGCCTATTTCGGTGCCCGCTGTTGCTACGCCGCCAAGCCCCACCCGTACTACCTCTAGGCTCGGTGCTTCGTGCAGTTCTGCACCAAGACCTGGCACCGCTAGGTTAGGTCCGCGATCTAGTAAACCCATACTGTTCTTCCTCCAAGGCTATTTTTTAATATTGTAAAGTATACTCCTCCTTAGAATCATTGACTATTCATGAAATGCAAACACCACCTTGAACATTCAAGGTGGTGTTGTCTAGAGAAGGCTGTGTTTAGCCGCGGGCGAAGTGCGCAAAAGCGCGGTTGGCTTCGGCCATGCGGTGCGTGTCTTCACGCTTCTTTACGGCCGCGCCTTGGTTGTTGTAAGCATCTTGCAGCTCCAGCGCAATGCGGTTAGCCATGCTCATGCCCTTGCGGCTGCGAGCGGCCGCTACAAACCACATCATGGTGAGGTGGTTTTGGCGTTGGCCCTTCACTTCGAATGGAATCTGGTAGTTGGCACCACCCACACGGCGAGAACGCGTTTCCATGTGGGGGCGAATGTTGCCCATAGCCTGCTCGAAGACATCGTGCGGGTTGTCTACCTTGAGCTTGTCGGCAGCCATTTGCATGCCGGTGTACACCAGGCGTTCAGCAATCTGCTTTTTGCCGTCGCGCATCACGCGGTTGATCAGACGTTGCACCTGTACATCGTTGTAAATGCGGTCGGCTGGGATGTCGCGAACCAGCGCTTTGGTTACTTTGCGTGGCATTATGCGTTACCTCCATTTGTTGGCAGGCCATCTACATGCTGATTCAATGCGGCGGCGGCAATCTCTTCTCCATGCCCAAGCAAGCCCTCATTAATACACTCTCCCCGCAAATAGCCCGGTAGCTGTTCGGCAACTGCCCGACAGGCAGATGCTCCAAGCGTATCAGCACCTTCAACATTTCGCTTCAAATATGTTAGTACATCACAGACACGGGTTGAGTCATATGCACACGCCACCTCGTCTCCCGCCTTGTGCTCATCGTCCATCCGAAAGATCGTCATCGAGTATGTTGGAAGAATCTCTCTCGGTATGCTCACTTCAATCTCAGCCATTACTTGGTCTCCTTCTTGGTACCGTATTTGCTGCGGCCTTGCTTGCGCTTGGCAACGCCCTGAAGGTCCAATGTACCGCGCACGATGTGGTAACGCACACCCGGCAGATCCGGCACACGCCCGCCACGAATCATAACTACGGCGTGTTCCTGCAGGTTGTGACCTTCGCCACCGATGTAAGCCCAGACTTCCTGGCCGTTACCCAGGCGCACACGAGCCACTTTACGGAGGGCCGAGTTCGGCTTTTTAGGGGTCTTGGTAGTTACCTTTACGCAAACGCCGCGCTTAAACGGCGAAGGCTTTTCATAGGTTTTAGTCTTGAGGTTGTTGACCACCTTCATCAGGGCGGGCGACTTAGTCTTCGTCGTTACCTTGGTGCGCGGTTTTCGAACCAATTGGTTGATAGTAGGCAAATCCTACTCCTTTCCTTTGAGCTTTCGCTAGAAAGCTCGGTTACATTCGTCGAAGAGAATCAATCTCCTCTGCCGCCAAGATGATGCTGTTTAAGGCTCCATCAGCTCGAATTTGATGTTTACGATGTTATTTTATCAGATGTCCAGTATTTTAACAACTGCCAGATAGTCCAAGGGGCTGGCCCTGATGTATATCCTAACTATCACTCTAGAAGAACTCATAAGCGACTGCGCAACAGAGGAGGACAAAAGGCCTTTATATTGACAAGAGTCAACTAATATGCTATTGTCTGTGCATGTTTCTGCTCTCCCGCTCGCATAAGCGTATGACTCCTGACGGGGAAATGTGGGATACAAGGAAGACGTCACGGGGAACACTCTACATAGCTCCCAATGCTCCCGAAGGTTCTGGAGATCTACTGTTAGAGCCAAGTGAACAAACTGGTCCGTTAATTGGACGAGGTGAATACGGCGCTGTCTACCGGGCATCTGCTAACTTGGTGATCAAGCAGTCGTTGCGCACCGTAAAGAGACCAGCGCCGGCAGTCGAGCGATTTGCCTTTGGGCTGGACGGTCTAAGATTTGCGGTGTCACTTGAGCGTGGCTTGAAGCTCTTGGGTGATGACGCTATTTTACCGCCCACCGCAACCAGCCCCGATGGCCCAAGATTGGTGATGACAGATTATCACGGCGCACTCATTGGGCCCTGGGGTGCTCGAATTGCGATGAGCCCTATGCCCGAGGGGGCAAGGCCCATATTTGATGAAGATGGATCTGCTAGCACGCACAACGCACGTATGGTGGTCGTCCGAGCGGCTTTGGGAGCAGTCGGCTTCAAGAATACACACTTCTTCAGCTCGGTTGATGACCTGCCTACTGACAGAGAGACCAATCTGTTCGCACTACCTGATGATGGTAGTGGGCAGTCACAAGTTATGCTACTCGACCCAATGCCTATGAGATAAATCAGTTAATTTCGCGTTAATCTTCGCGTTAATCTGAAAACCGCCCCTGTTCCCAAGGGCGGTTTCTACATTTGTATGTTTGGAAGCTAGGCGCGGGGTGCGGCCATCTCTTCAACGGCTTCTTCCACGTCGTCGCCTTCGTCTAGAGCGTTAGAGGCGCCGTAGCCGGTACCAACCGGGATCTTGCGGCCCAAGATAACGTTTTCTTTCAGGCCGTACAGGCGGTCCATCTTGCCACTGGTAGCGGCAGCTATGAGTACGCGAGTGGTGTCCTGGAACGAAGCGGCGCTCAGGAACGAGTCGGTCGACAAGCTCGCCTTGGTGATACCCAGCAGTAGCTGCGTAACCTTGGCAGGCTGTTTCTTACTGGTAACCAGTAGCTCGTTGGCTTCAACCACCGCCAGCTTACTTACTACATCGCCAGTCACGAATTCGCTGTCGCCAGCATCTTCTACCTGAACGCGGCTGAACATCTGACGCACGATGATTTCCAGGTGCTTGTCGGCAATGTTCTGACCCTGCCCGGCAAAGATGCCGAGGATTTCGTTCATGATGTAGCGCTGGGTGGCTTCAACACCTTGCAGGCGCATCAGCTCATGCAGGTTGATGGAACCGTTGGTTAGACGCTGTCCGGCTACTACTTTGTCGCCGTCGTGTACTAGCAACTGCTTAAAGCCGGGGATTTCGTAGCGAACTACGCTCTGCCCAGCCGGCGTAATGACAACCTGACGATCGGTCACGTCGGCTTTGCCGGCCATTGGGCTGATCAGCGGGTCGGCCCCGCCTTCGGCGCTAGCCAGAACGTCGCCAATGGCGACATCGGTGCCGCTGGCAATTGATGCCGTGCGATCACCCAGGTCTAGAACCAGCTTGTCTTTGTCGTTGGCCGTTACTTGCACCACGTAGTGGTCACCCTCTTCCCAGGTATTGGCTACGCCAGAGATGTCAGTAAGGTACGCCTGACCTTTTGGCGTGCGGACTTCAAACAACTCTTCAATACGGCTCAAACCTTGGGCAGTGTCATCGCCGACCACAGCGCCAGAACGGTGCTTGGAGTCCAATGAAAGCTGCGTACCAGGCTCACCGATACTTTGCGCGGCAATTACACCGATGGGGTTGTGCGGGGTTACTAGCAAGCCAGTGGCCGGGTCGATGCCGTAGCTCTTCTGCGGCACACCACGCACGCTGCTGGCGCTCAGGGCGCTCATCACCTTGACGCCGTCGATCTTCTCGTCGGCCTCGATAGCTTCAGCAATTTGCTTGGTAAACAGTTCGCCGGTCTTGATGTGGCTCTTGACATCAGCGGCAGCGTAGCGGCCTTCCAGACGCGTAGCGTAGCTGACACCGATTGCCTTGGCATCTTCGCGCAACATGGCAAAGCCAGGGTCGTGGGCGTCTTCTTCATCGTCGGTCAGGGTAAAGACATCTTGGGAAACGTCGACTAGGCGGCGTGTTAGGTAGCCGGCGTCAGCGGTCTTCAGGGCAATGTCGATGACGGCCTTACGAGTACCACGGGTACCGGTAAAGTATTCCAGCGGGGTTAGACCTTGCAGGTAACCAGATTTGACCGGCAGCTCAATGACGTTGCCACCGGCGTCTTGGAAGACACCGAGCATACCAACGGACATTTTCATCTGAGAGACGTTACCGCGGGCGCCAGAAGTAATGGCGATAGCCATTGAACCGTCCTGGCCCTGCATTTGCTCGCTCAGCATGTTCTGCACTTGGGTGTCGATCTTGGTCCAGCTGTCCACAATCAAGCGGTGGCGCTCTTCGTCGGTGATGAAGCCCTGATCGTACTGATCGCTAATGTTGGCGCTGCGCGTTTCACCATCCCGGATGACAGCGTCCATGCCGTCGATCGGCACAAAGTCGGTCATGCCCATGGAGATACCAGAGGTAGTAGCGTAGCGGAAACCAACGTCCTTCAGGGTGTCGGCAATCTCGGCAGTGCGGGCTTGGCCGTACTTTTGGTAGACGGCAGCCATCACCTTTTGCAGGCGCTTCTTGGTCATCGGCTCATCTTGGTATGGGAAATCTTCGGGGAAAGTGTCATTGAAGTACAAGCGGCCCAGCGTAGTCTCACGCAGCTCGCCACGATACGGCAAGCGAACACGTGTTTGCAGAGTAATGCCGCCTGCCTCGTAGGCCATCGAGGCCTCATCGAGCGAACTAAACAGCTTGGCTTTGGTGGAGGCACCTGGACGCTCGTAGGTCAGGTAGTAACAACCGAGCACAATGTCTTGTTCGATGTGCAAAATGGGCGAACCATCGGCCGGTTTGAGCAGGTTCATGTTGGCAGCCATGATGTTTTTGGCTTCTGCCTGAGCGGCATCGCTCAAAGGCAGGTGGACAGCCATCTGGTCACCGTCGAAGTCGGCGTTAAAGCCCTTACAGACCAACGGGTGCAACTGAATAGCGCGCCCTTCGATCAGCACCGGCTGGAAAGCCTGAATAGAAAGACGGTGCAGCGATGGAGCACGGTTGAGCAGCACATATTTGCCCTTGATGACCGTGTCGAGCGCGTCCCAGACGGCAGTTTCGCCGGTCTCGATCATGCGGGTAGCACTGCGGATGTTGTGTGCTTCCTCACGGAAGATCAGCTCGCCAATCACAAATGGCTTGAATAGTTCCAGCGCCATCATCTTGGGTAAACCACACTGGTTAATCTTGAGTTCCGGACCGGCCACAATCACCGAACGACCAGAGTAGTCCACACGCTTACCGAGCAGGTTCTGGCGGAAACGGCCCTGCTTCCCTTTCAGCATATCGCTCAAAGATTTGAGGCGGCGGCGTTGGCCGGTTGCGGCCACAGCGCGCCCGCTGCGGGCGTTGTTGTTGTCGATCAGGGCGTCGACCGCTTCTTGCAGCATACGCTGCTCGTTGCGGCGAATCACTTCTGGAGCATTGAGCTCAATCAGCTTCTTCAACCGGTTATTGCGGTTGATGACACGGCGGTAGAGGTCGTTCAGGTCGCTAGTGGCAAACCGGCCACCGGTCAGCTGCACCATGGGGCGGAGGTCCGGAGGAATCACCGGCAAAACGCTCAAACACATACTACCCGGCTTAATGCCGGCCCGTTCCATGCTCTCGAGCAGACGAAGCCGCTTCATCAGCTTCTTCTTGCGCTGGCCCTTGGCTTCTTCGGCATCATGAGTCAGATCGGTGATCAGCTGGTGCAGGTCGATGTCATCGAGCAACTCCTTGAGGGCAGCACCACCCATACCAACCGTAATCAGCTTGCGTAGTTCGTCCGGCAGAGCCCGGTAGTCGGTTTCGTTCATCAGGTTGAGCTTAACCAGGCTGTCCAGCTGAGCTTTCAACGTTTCGAAGTCTTTGGTAAGTTCTTCGAGCTCTTTAGTCTGCGCTTCGGCCAGGGCTTTTACGTTCGCGCCATCGGCCTTAGCTTCGTTTTCGTAGCGAAGTTTAATGGCTTCGGTAGCAGCTTTGAACTCGGCTTCTTTATCGGCACGGTATTGGTCGCGCTTGGCTTCATCCACTGTTTTTACGATGTAACTAGCAAAGTAGGCAATGCGTTCTAGCGCCTTCACCGTCATACCCAAGAGCAAACCAACTGCCGAAGGCGTACCACGCAAGAACCAAATGTGGCTAACCGGTACGGCCAGGTTGATGTGGCCCATGCGTTCGCGGCGCACAATGCTGCGCGTTACCAGCTCGCCGTTCTTATCGACGGCGGCTTCACGGCTGCGCACACCCTTGTACTTGGCGTCGTGTGGGTTGATGTCTTTGACCGGGCCAAAGATCCGCTCACAGAACAGGCCGTCACGCTCCGGCTTTTGCGTACGGTAGTTGATGGTTTCCGGCTTGGTAACCTCGCCGTAGCTCCACTTCTCAATATCATCAGCGCTGGCCACTGCCAAACGCACTGCGTCGAAGTCCGCAATATCGGTGCCGTAACTATAGCGTCGCATTAGGCGTTCTCCTCCTCGTTGTCGTCTAAGTCAGTATTGTCCGGGTCGTCGGTAGCTCCGTCATCGACAGCAGTCGCCACCATGACCGCTCCGTCATCATCGGTGTCTTCAATGAAGAAGTCGGTACTCACCGTTTCCTCATCGCTCACGTCTACATCGGAAATGATGGGCGTTGGCACCGTGACATCAGATGGGTGAGTCGCTTCTTCGTGAATGTTCGTTGCCAACACAGCTTCGGCGTCAACTAAGCCGCCGGTGGCTACCAAGTCGACCTTCAGGCCAAGACCTTGCAGTTCCTTGACGAGCACGTTAAAGCTTTCGGGTACCTTGGGGCCAACAATTTCGGTCTTCTTGATGATGCTTTCGTAGGCCTTACTGCGGCCGTAAACGTCGTCGGATTTGATGGTCAGCATTTCTTGCAGCGTATTGGCGGCACCATAGGCCTCGAGTGCCCAGACCTCCATTTCGCCGAACCGCTGACCACCGTTTTGAGCCTTACCACCCAGCGGCTGCTGGGTAACCATGGTGTATGGACCCGTTGAGCGAGCGTGAATCTTGTCGGCCACCATGTGGTTCAGCTTGATCATGTACATGCTACCGACGGTAGTGCGTTCTTTGAAGGCGCCACCGGTCCGGCCGTCGTACAGCTGTTGCTTACCGTCTTCGGGGAAGCCCGCTTCTTTCAAAAGCTCCTTGATCTTGGCAACCGGCACACCGTTGAACGATGGGCTAGCCACTTTCATGCCAAGCGCTTGAGCAGCCATACCTAAGTGAGCTTCAAACAGCTGACCAATGTTCATACGACTAGGCACACCGAGCGGGTTTAGTACGATGTCTACCGGAGTACCGTCTTCCATGAACGGCATGTCTTCGATGGGCAGAATACGGGCAATCACACCCTTGTTACCGTGGCGGCCACCCAGCTTGTCACCGACAGAGACTTTGCGCATTTGGGCCACGAAGACCTGGATTTGCATCAGCACACCGGCCTTGTGTTCGTGACCGTTTTCGCGGCTAAAGATTTTAACACCAACCACTTTACCGTGCTTGCCGTTGCTCATGCGCTGAGAGGTGTCACGGACTTCTTTGGCCTTTTCACCAAAGATAGCGCGCAGCAGGCGCTCTTCACTACTCAGCTCTTGCTCACCCTTTGGCGTAATTTTACCCACCAAGATATCGCCAGGGTGTACTTCGGCACCAATGCGCACGATACCATCATCGTCCAGGTGACGCAGAGCGTCCTCAGAAACGTTCGGGATATCGCGGGTCACAATTTCTGGACCCAGCTTGGTTTCACGGACTTCAATCATGTAGTCCACGATGTGAATAGAGGTCAGCGTGTCGTTCTCAACCAACTTGCGGCTAATGATGATAGCGTCTTCGAAGTTGTAGCCGGCCCAGGGCATAAAGACCACCAGCAGGTTCTTGCCAAGCGCCAGCTCGCCGCCGTCGATAGACATACCTTCGATCAGGATGTCGCCTTGTTTCACTTTGTCACCAGTATTCACCACCACCTTTTGGTTGATGCTGGTGCCTTCGTTGCTGCGCACAAAATGCTGCGCTTCGTAGGTTACCGGGCCTTCTTTGTACTTGACGACCACAGCCGCACCATCGGCACGAATGACTTCACCGTCGGCTTCAGCCACCACGATCTGACCGGTGTTACGAGCGGCGGCGCTTTCCACGCCAGTCCCTACGATGGGGCTTTCCGGCTTGATCAGCGGTACGGCCTGGCGCTGCTGGTTACTACCCATCAGCGCGCGGTACACATAGTCTTTCTCGATGAACGGAATTAGCCCGGCCGACGAACCAATGATTTGGTTTTGAGCGGCGTCGACGTGGGTGACGTCGTCGGCGTCAGCTTCACCCGACTTCAGGTTGATGCGAGCGCTAACGCGCTCGTCTACAAAATAACCGTTGGCGTCGGTTTCGGCACCGGCACCGGCAATCACGGCTGATTCTTCAGCTGCAGCGTCCAGGTAAACGATTTCACTGGTTACCTTAGCCTTGACCGGCCAGGTTACTTGGCCCTCTACCTTGGCCAGTTTCTCGGCGTCGGCTTTGGTGATGGTGGCGCCCTTTTTGACGATCACTTTGCCCTTGGCGTCTTCCAGGTCAACACTAGCAACATGGCCAGCGGCATCTTTGGCAGTTACGGCATTAACCACTTTGCGGTAAGGTGTTTCGATGAAACCGTATTCGTTAACACGGGCAAAGTTGGCCAAGTTGAGCACCAAGCCCACATTGGCGCCTTCCGGCGTTTCTACGGCACAGATACGGCCGTAGTGTGTGGCGTGGGCGTCGCGGACTTCAAAACCAGCGCGTTCGCGGGACAGTCCACCGGGACCCATGCTGGAGAGGCGGCGCTTGTGAGCCAGCTCTGATAGCGGGTTAATCTGGTCCATGAACTGAGACAGCTGTGAGCTAGCAAAGAATTCACGTACCGCGGCTACTACCGGGCGGGCGTTAATCAGCTGGCCGGGCTGCACGGTCTCGATCTCACTCATAGACATACGGTCTTGGGTGTTGCGAACCATGCGCAGCAAGCCGATGCGGAATTGGCGCTGCACCAGCTCGCCGACCATCTTGATGCGACGGTTGGCTAGTGAGTCGATGTCATCACCAGGCTCCTGGGTAATATTCAGGCGAATCAACTCAGCCACAATTGCCACCAGGTCTGGCAAGCGCATGATGCGGTTTTCGGCCGTGTTTGGCACATCCAGATCCAGGCGTTTGTTGAGCTTGTAGCGACCAACGCGGCTAAAATCGAACCGCTTAAAGTTGTAGAACATGTTTTCTAGTAGACTTCGAGCGTTGTCTACGGTAGCCAGGTCGCCGGGACGCAAGCGACGGTAAACCTCAATCAGCGCTTCAGAGTGACCCTTGGTGGGGTCCTTTTCGAGCGTGGCCTCCAGGTAGCTGTTCTTGGCTTGATCAACGTGTTTAAAGGCCTCTTTCATCTGGGCGTCAGTCATGCCTAGAGCACGGAGCAGCGTGGTAACTGGGATCTTACGCTTCCGGTCAATCTTGACATATAGTGCACCGTTGGCAGCCGTTTCAAATTCTAACCAAGCGCCGCGACCGGGGATAACCTTGGCGCTATACAAGTTGGCCGTGCCGTGCAATTCGCTGGTGTAAAAAACGCCAGCTGAGCGAATCAGCTGGCTCACCACCACGCGTTCAGCACCGTTAATAATAAACGTACCGCGGTCGGTCATGAACGGGTAGTCGCCCAAGTAGATCTCTTGTTCTTTGACTTCACCCGTCACCTTGTTGGTCAGCTCTACGGTTGCCTTGAGCGGCGCTTCGTAGCTGATGTTGTTTTCACGGGCCTCGGCCTCGCTGATCTTGGGTACGTCAAAGTGATAATCTTTGAACCGCAAGCTTAGCTTGGTGTTCGTATAATCGTCGATCGGACTGATCTCGGCCAGAAGCTCACCGAGCCCCTCGTCGATCAGCCACTGAAATGATTTGTTCTGATGGTCCACTAAATTAGGCAGGGTGATTGCATCATCCTGCTGGGTAAAGTAGACCCGCGTACCTGACTTTATTGCTGCTTTCGCCATATATGCGTACGTCCCCTTAGTTACTCTGATGATAATAAGATGAGCCGACCGCGCCGCTGCAGGTCCTGAAAGCCAGGCCCAGTACACCAAAAACAGTCGAACTTATCGTGACTTTTGTTTTTCGCTCGAAGGTAACTAAGCGGGAGATTTTGGAGCTGATCTGGTTGGCCACGCCAGCTCGGCCCAACTTACACTACTTCTTGATTTTATTCTACGCTAGTCCAAGTAGCCGCGTCAAGGGCTATACGCGCGTAAACTTGTAGCGGTTTGCCGATACTATTTAGACCGTAATCTTCCGCGCCATCAGGTACATATAGCCTGCCCTGTTCGCCAACGGCTGGCATTAGACGAGGAATGCCACCCGCGTACGGCTGCTGGTCAGCGTTCATAAATGCCAAGACCAAGCCCTCATAGCCTGCCCGGCCGGCAACACGCCGCACAATCTCATCTTGCTCAGCCGGTTCTAGGTCCTGTTTATGGAATAGATCTATGCAACGCCCTCGTAGCTCACTTGTTGGATCGGCGGGGTGCTGTATGCTTAACTCATCGACCGTCAAAGCCACACCACTCGGCTGGCCACCAACGAGTATGATCTGTCCAACCAGATCCCTCGACTGCCTGACTACTTCCACGCTCGTCTCTGCCGCTTCTAGGCTAGCAAAGGCTAGTGCGTTTGGTAGAATGCCACTAATTCCAGCGACCCGTGCAGCCCGCAGAACTCCGGCCGCACGATTCCTTAGATCCCCGCGTCTAAAATCAACCAGTTCGATACTTCGTGCCATAATCATGCAACTGTATCAAAACTATGGTCCAGATGCAACCTAGCCGGTTTTGTGCGGAACAGTGATGTCGCTAATGACTTTATCTACCAGACCATATTTTTTGGCCTCTTCGGCCGTTAGCCACTTGTCGCGTTCCATGTCCTGGTGAATTTTGGCTGCCGGTTGGCCGGTGTTTTTGGCCATGATTTCTTCGAGCAACCGTTTGATGCGCAGACTCTCTTTGAGGTCGATTTCCTGGTCGGTCACCTTGCCGCGAGTACCGCTGCTGGGCTGGTGAATCATCACTGTGCTGTTGGGCAGCAGGAACCGTTTGCCCTTGGTGCCGCTACTGAGCAGGAACGCGGCAGCACTGGCTTGCACACCAATGCCGACGGTTTGCACATCGTTGGTCACATAGCGCATGGTGTCGTAAATAGCTAAAGCATCGTAGACGCTGCCGCCCGGGCTGTTGATGTACAGATAGATGTCTTTCTTGGCATCTTCGGCCTGCAAAAACAGCAGTTGTGCCACCACGATGTTAGCACTAGCCTCATTGACGTCGCTGCCTAAAAAGATGATGCGGTCTTTGAGAAGACGAGAATAAATATCGTAGGCCCGCTCGTAGCGGCCTTCACTTTCGATCACGGTTGGAACTAATACGCTCATATGCACCCTTTCTGTTCGTGAGCCTATAGTACGCCAATTAGCACTCGGCAGTCAAGAGTGCTAGCCCATGACCGATAGTCGGTTGCTGCTCGCCCTATAAGAAATCGGCCGGGTAAAACCAGCCGCTGTCCTCAGCCAGTACTTGCACGCGCTTGGGGTTTTGATCAGGATATGCCCCGCAACGCACTACGGTCTTTGTCCCGGCAAGGCCACCGAGCCGTTTAGCTCGCACTTCTACTGGACGCTCACATCCATTCACCTCTTCTTTGACCACCCTCACCGTAGCTTCGGGCATGGAAGAGTCGACATCATCGTCAACTACAGCATGAATTGGTAAGGTTGTGTGGTCGGGATCATGTGCATTGCCAAAAGTAATGTCAAAGCCAGGATTTGGATCAGCCAGTACAAACTGTGTCGTGTAACACGTGTCCGCTCCTTCAACTCCGTTGGCTAGCGGGCAGCCTTCACAGAATCTTACTACCTCTGTCATTTCAAGAGCCTCCCAATCTCTCCTGAGTATACGTTATGCAAGAAGATTGATGCAACGACTAATTTGCAGTAACGTATTCGCTCAAGCGAGCGATGGTCTTTTCGGTCAGCAGGCGGCTCATCAGCTCACGACGGTTTTCGCGCTTGTCGAGTTCGGTCTGCATTTGTTTGTCAGAGGGGTACTGTTTTTTGAGCTGAGCAATCCGCTTGTCGAGTTCGGCGTCACCAACGCTCAAGCCTTCTACCTCGGCTACTTCACCCAGTACTAGGCCGGTTTTGACGCGAGCTTCGGCTTGTTCGCGCAGGTTCTCGCGGTGTTGTTCCTCGGTGCGGCCTTCGGCCTTGAGGTGCTCTTGCCAGGTTTGGCCGCGGTAGAGCAGGTTGCGCTTTTCTTCCAGCTCCATGCGCTCGATCTCTTCGTTTACCAGCGACACCGGGATATCGGCCTTGGCTTTTTCGGCAATGGTGGCTAGCAGTTCGTTTTCGAAGTCGCGCTGAGCACGGTTTTCGGCTTCGGCCTGCAGCTGCTTTTTGATGTCAGCTTTTAGCTCGGCCACCGTCTTGAACGGGCCGACTTTGGCGGCAAAAGCGTCATCCAGCTTGGGCAGGGCAATTTCGCGCACCGTTTTGACAGTTACCGTAAACGTTACCTTCTTTTTCTGCAGTTCCTTGGCGCCGTAATCAGCCGGGAACACAATGTCGAACGTTTTCTCTTCGGTGGGCTTAATGCCGATCAGCTCCGGCTCAAAACCAGGGATAAAGCTGCCGCTGCCAATCACCAGCGGGTAATCAGTGCCAGTGGCGCCATCAATGGCCTGCTTTGTCTTGGCGTCCACACCACTAAAATCAATCACTACCTCGTCGCCATCTTTGGCGGCGCGCTGGACCGGCTCTTTTTCAGCCTCGCGGCGGAGTAGGTCGTCCAGCACGGCGGTAACATCTTTGTCGGTAATGGCGGCGATTTTCTTGATCACTTTTACCTTTTTATAGTCTGGCAGAGTGATCTTACCGACGACTTCTACCGTAGCTTTGAACTCCAAAGCGGTAAACGGTACAAATTTGGTCACATTGACGTCGGGCTGCGCTACCGGACGCAGCTTTTTTTCGGCGATTGCCGCCACGTACATATCATTCGCGGCATGGTCCAAGAACTGGCTCTGCAATAGACTTTGGTCAACATTCTTTTCTACCAACGGCAGCGGCGCATGACCCTTGCGGAAGCCGGCCAGATTGACCTGCTTGCTCAGGTCTTTGAGCACGCGCTCTTTAGTGGCCTGCAGCATGGCGGCATCGGCCGTCACGATCAGTTCGATTTTAGTAGGCGAGAGATCTTTGGTGGTAATTTGCATAGTTGCCTACTATAACAGATGTGCAGAGACCTACACAAGTGAGCTTGCCACTTGTGTAGGCCGAGTACAGCAAGTTTGTATCGCTGTAGGTGATATACCAGATATCTACAGAGGTTTCTAGAGGTGCACGGCCACTAGGCCCGTAAAGACAGCCGCCCAAGCCAGTTCAAGCCAAATCAGCCGGGGTCCTGTTTTCCATTGGATGAAGACATGAAACCGCAAGAACCAACTGCGCAGAGGCTTATCCTTACCGGTACGGCGGATGTGCAAAAACCGTGGTATCCAAAACAAATCCGGGCTCGCCGCTAAAAAGGCGCAGATCGCCGCCTGCAGCCAATGCTCTGGCCGCGCAAGTGTCAGACAGAGCACCAGCAAGAAGCAAAGAACAGCACCGATCACAAGAAAGTCGCGCAGAAACTCCCGCGAGCCAATTCGCTTGACTTTATCATTCCCCGGCGGATCGTAGTGCGGAATGGCATCGCACGCAAAGTGCGATAAAAAGGCCAGTGGCAGGGCAAGCCATGGATTGGCCACACTTAGACCAATCACCGCGCCTGTCAGTGCGTGATTCGGCGCCGTCAACCTAACAGATCTCCGTCTTCGTCGTCTTCGGCCCGCGCCGGCACATCGCCAGCTCGCCGACGATCTTTGGCAATGCTCACAATCCGCTCCAAACCGTGCGTCTCTTCGGTGCCGGCAGCCAGGTTGCGCAGCTTGAACTGGCCACTGGCCAGCTCGGTTTCGCCAACAAACAGGGCGTAGTGAATGCCCTGCTTCACCGCCGTTTTAATCTGTTTCTCTAGCTTGCGACCGGTGCTATCGACAGCAATATTCAGGCCCATACGCCGCAGTTCGCTCAGCACTGGCTGCGCCTTTTCGTACATATCGTCACCTACCAACACCACGTAGGCGTCGGTTTCGCTGTGCAGTTTTGGCAAAAGCTCGTGGCTTTCCAAGAAGTTTTGGAGCGTCACATCACCCATGGCAAAACCCACGGTCGGCACTGGCTCCACGCCAAACAGCCCCACCAGGCCATCGTAGCGGCCACCACCGAACATGGCACGATTGTTTTCCGGGTCAGTATCGAACACCTCAAACACCATGTCAGTGTAATAATCGAACCCGCGCATTAGGCTGATATCAAACACCGCATTGGCAACCCGACTACTCTCCAACATGGCCATTAGCTGCTGCAGCCTCACTACGGCTGGCTGGCTGGCAAAATCTGCTGGCAATTGTTGCAATTTCGTCACTTTAAGCAGCGCCAACAGCTTGTCGAGTACTCCGGCATCGCGCTGAGACGGCGTCAGGATAGCATCGGCTTGCGCTACAAAGCTTTCATACGGCAGCTTTTTGATGCGATCGACTAGCCGAATCAGCGTATCTTTTTGCGTGTTATCCAGCCCAAGGTACTGCGTAAACAATTCGTCGACCATTTTGCGGCTGCTAAGGCAGATGGTGTACATATCGCGCTTAGCGCCATAGCTCTGCATGATCTGATCAGCCAGCACGACAATCTCGTGATCGGCTTCCACGCCTTCCACCCCAAAAATGTCGGCGTTGTACTGCCAGAATTCGCGCAGACGCCCCCGCTGGGTGCGTTCATAGCGCCACAAGTTGGGGATGTCGTACCAGCGTACCGGATAAGCCAGTTCCTGACGCCGGGCCGCCACCATCCGGCTGACGGTTGGCGTCATCTCGGTCCGAATGGTCACACTGCGGCCGCCGCGGTCGGTGAACGTATAGGTCTGCTCGTCGATGATCTCTTGGTTGCCCTTGCTCAGAAACAGCTCGGTCGGCTCCAAAATCGGGGCATCGATTTCTTGGTAGCCAAACCGCTCGCTCACCTCGCGCAGTTTGCCAAACATGTATTTTTGCAGACGCTTGTCTTCGGGGTAAAAATCCCGTGCGCCTTTGTAGGGTTGTGTACTTAATGTCATATTCGGTAATTCCTTGGTTAGATTGTATCAGATTCGGCTTGGCGGACGAGCATCAGCTGCACTGGCGCCAGGTCCTGCCAGATCTCCAGACCGTTCTGCCGTATCGTCTCACCAGTCCGGGCCACATCGCAAATCGCCTCCACTTCCGGATACATATCCGGCATTGCTTCAATCGAACCTTCCATGTACTTGATATCCACAAAGCCCAGCAGTTGCTTGGTTATAGTTGGATAGCTGGTACCGACAACCGGCCGCCGTATCAGCCCGCGCACCTTTTCCCAGTACCGCTGCCGTCCTCCTGGACGGCCCGCCAGCACAAACCGCAAGCCATTCAACCCGGCCACCGCCTCGCCCATCAGTCCCATCACGGCCTGTTCTTCGGTCACATCGGCTCCCACCAGCCCCACACCGCCTAGTTCCCACACCTTACGGGTAACGGCAGCATCTTTTATGCAATAGAATTTTTGCTTCTTGCCATTAACGCCGGTGAAGACACCTCCCGGACAAGGCGGGTACGTTGACCTCCTGTTCGTCCAGCCAGGCGGTAGCTTCCGGCCACACGCCCTTGCCTATAAAGAATTTATCTGTCTTGTCTAATTCGTAACTCATTATTTAGCTCCCTTGATGTTATTAGTATGCAAAACAAAACGCCGGAGCTTGATCCGGCGTTTTGTTTTCTTTAGGAGAATAGCAAGCCCAACCGACAAGCTCCGGCGACAGATGGCTGTGATGGTTAGTTCTTGCAAACATGAAATTATTATATCACTTTTGTCAAGTATTCTGTGTAATGGTGTTCGGTTCTGGTGCGGATGAGAGGACTTGAACCTCCACGCCTTACGGCACTAGCTCCTAAAACTAGCGTGTCTACCAATTCCACCACATCCGCGTATGTATGGTAACGAGGCTATTTTACGAAATTTACAGAGAAAAATCTACTGGGGCAATTCGCTGTACGCCACCGCTTTGCTGTACAGCTTGTAGCCCCACTTCAGCCGGCCGAAATGTCTGATGCGGTGCGTGCGCAGCAGGGCCTTTATTTGTCGTTTTGTAAGCAGGCGCAGAGCTTCCACTTCCTCGGGTTGAGGATGCAGCGTCTGGCTGTGCTGCGGCAGGGTAACCGCGTAGACATAGATGTGGGCTTTGGTTTGCTTTTTGTAGCGTGGATGGTAGGCCACTTGGCGATACATAAACAGCGGTCGAAAAACTTTTTCGTGCACCTTTACACCTAGCTCTTCGTGCGTTTCACGCTGCGCGGCCTGCAACGGAGCCTCACCGCTATCGATGCCGCCGCCCAGTGTAATCTCTAGCATGCCGGGCGCAAAGACAATCGACTGCACCCGCTTGCCCACCACGTATTTGCCGTCGCTGGTGCGCACCACCACGTGAACACCACGGTGCCATAGCCCGCGATCAGTCGCCCAGGCCATCGGCAAGCGCAAACCAGTATGTTTATTGTGCTTATCTACCACATCTACCCAGGCAGTGTGGGTTAGGTAGGTATACAACTGGTTGCAGTGCCGCTCAATCAGTGCAAATGTCTCGGCAGTTGCCTCAATCAGCAGACGTTCGTTGTGCTTGGCTATGTTTTCGGCGCGAAAAACAGAGTCCATATCGGCCACATGCCAAACTAGCACCTTGCGCTCGTCGAACGTAAACAGCCGGCGAGCGGTATCGTAGACATCCTTGTTCATAAAGACGATGACATCAGCTTTGGCCAGCAACTCATTGGTGGTCTGGGTTTTGAGGTCGGCTATGCCATGGGTAAGCTTATGCGCTTTGGCTGTGGCTTTCGTGAACGGTTCCGAAGTCCTGGTTTTGTTCGACGCCGTGTCAACCCCGCTCGAGCTCACCACAAACCGCTCATCTACCAGGCTATCCATATAGGCCGCCGCCAAGCGGCTGCGATAGGTATTGCCACGGCAGACAAAATGAATAGTGTATGGTTTTGTTTTTTTCATCGCCAAGTCCTGTTTCTTTTTAAGCGTAAGCTAAACAGCCGCCCATGTCTAGCCGGGCCGGCGATAGAAGACAAGCTGGGCATCACCGTAGTTTTTAGACGATATTTGTTCCAACCCGCCAAACTCTCGAACCGCCTCTCTGCCCGGCCACGACAACACAAACAGCCCGCCTGGCTTTACGTGCACAGTGAGTCGTTCCAGCACATCGGGCCGGATATCGTCGTAGGGCGGATCGGCCAGCACGATATCAAATTGTTTGGTTTGGCTGTTGCGTGACCAGCCACTGATGTTTTTACGCCGGACGTCAATAATATCTGCTAGCCCCAGAGCTTTCACGTTGGTCGCAATGGTTTTCACGGCCTCTACATCGACATCAATCGCCAGCACACTAGCCGCACCACGACTGACTGCCTCAATGCTGCAGGCGCCACTGCCAGCAAAGGCGTCGAGCACCGTCAGGCCGCCCAAATCGCCCAGGGCGTTAAACAGTGCACCGCGCACTTTATCGCTCATCGGATGCGTACGATGCGTACGCGGACTCTCGAAATTACGGCCGCCCAGACGGCCGGCAATCACTCTCATGCGGGTTCGGCGGCTTCCTGCACCGCCTTGTACCAGACCAATGTCACGGTGTTAATGATAAGCGGTACCAGCTCGCGGCGAGCCTGTTTGGCTAGCTTTGTTGTCCAGCCAGACTTATAAAATTGATCGTACATTCTCATGGCCACGATCTGCTTGGCACGGTCCAGGAATAAGTCTGCCATTGGCATCCGGCGCACAGCCTTGAGTTGGTTGGGCAGTGGGCGAGCGCTTTTAAGGCGTAGTGGCATGATCATGGCCGCAATTCCTACTTCGAATGCAATGTGAGTTGCCAGCAGCCCCTTGTCTCCCCACATCTGCCAGTTGTTACTGAGCTGCTTTGGCAGCGTCTCCCCTGGCATGAGTAACTTGTCTTTGTGGGAGGTGCGCGTTTCGATCCCCGCCCCGCCCCGCAAACGCATCATTTCTTCTTCGTAGGGGTAGTGATGGGCCGGCGTCAGGCCGTCGACGATGCCATGAGCCAGCCAGGCCGCCTCGAACGCCGCCCGGGTCTGGTTGCCTTCGCGTAGTGCCTTTACCAGTTCAGTGTAGTTGTGCTCCAAAATAGCTACAATTTGGCGGTCGTTTTCATCTTCTGGGTTCATAAAGTGCCACAATTCGTCCTGGGCTGGAGTTTTGCGCTTGATGCCATCGGGCCCGTCGATGCCTTCGAACCGGATGATGTCTTTGCGGCGTGGGAACAATTGGTCTTCTGCCAGAATCTTTTTGAGATGCACGAGGGCCACGCGGTCGATTTTTTGGTGCGCCCCAAACCAAGCATCGAAATACTTCATCGGTCGTAGCGTAGTGCCAGAATACATGGCGACTAGCCTTGGTAGTAAAATTGTGTCATTAGTTCAGGTTAGTAACGGCTCGCAGGCGATTTACATGAGAAGCGAGCTCCTTATATTGTAGCAAATTCTCACCTTTTTCGATAAACTGGGCAGCCGCTTTGCGGGCAGCGGCAATCAGCGCAACATCGGTCAGCTTGGCCACCCGCAGGTCGAGCGCTCCGTGTTGCAGCTGCCCATAGATGGCGCCCGGCCCGCGCAGTTCCAGGTCTAGTTCGCTCAGCCGGAACCCATCCTGGCTGCTCTCGATGGCCCGCAGCCGCGGCGACGGTGCGCTGGAATCGCCCAACAACAGGTAACAATAAGCTTTATGGCCGCCCCGGCCAATCCGACCGCGCAGCTGGTGCAGCTGTGCCAGGCCGAACCGCTCAGCGCTCTGGATTAGCATGACGCTGGCGTTTGGCACATCCACGCCCACCTCGATCACCGTCGTCGAAACCAGCAAATCCAGTTCGTGTGCCACGAAGCTCGCCATAACGGCGTTTTTGTCTTCGGCTTTCATTTTGCCATGCAACAGCCCCAGCCGGTAGTTTTTAAATTCTTTTTTACGGTATTGCTCGTAGATTTTCTCGGCCGAATGCGCATCCAGTACCTCAGATTCGGCTATCAGCGGGCAGACCACAAACACCTGGCGCCCAGCATCTAGTTCTTTATGGACATCGGCGTAAACCGGCTCGACCGAATTCGGCGAGACCAACTCGGTGTGGATCGGCTGGCGGCCCGCCGGTTTGACGTCCAAAATCGACATGTCCAGCTCACCATAGAGCGTCAGCGCCAACGAGCGCGGAATAGGCGTGGCTGTCAGGCTGAGCAGATGTGGCATATGACCGGCTTTGGCCATCAGTTCTTTGCGCTGTTCCACGCCAAACCGGTGTTGCTCGTCGATGATGACAAGACCGAGTTTGTGCATATCCACCTTTTCCTGGATCAGTGCTTGTGTCCCTACAATGAACCGGGCCATGCCGCTGGCAATGGCCTGGTGAGCTTTCTTTTTCTGCGCGGCCGTCAGTACCCCTACCAATAGTGTTAGCTCACCGCTCATACCAAGCGGCTCAAGCAACCTGTAGATGGTATCGGCATGCTGCCGGGCCAATAGCTCGGTGGGCGCCATAAACGCCACCTGATAACCTTGCCTGAGCGCCATCAGCGCTGCCATGGTAGCCACCACGGTCTTGCCCGAACCCACATCACCCTCTACCAACCGGTTCATGGGGTGTACCCCCTGCATGTCCAGATAGATTTGCCAGACGGCCTTGCGCTGAGCGTCGGTGAGGGTAAACGGCAGGTGACTAACAAAATCTTTGGCCAGCTGCTCGTCAAACGGAATGGCCAGTGATTCATCGGCCGCCAGTTCTTGCTTATTGAGCAGTGCCGCCAGGCTCAATTCAAACACCTCTTCAAACCCCAAGCGCCGTTTGGCCTCGGCCAATTGGGCGCTATCGGCCGGAAAGTGCATAGCTAGCACCGCCCCGGCCCGCGCTAATAGTCTTTCTTGTTTGATTAGCCAATCCGGTAGCGTTTCGGGCAGCGTCCGAATCAGCATCCGGCAATTCCCCACTGCTTTGCGGATCTGCTTACTGGTAATTCCCTTGGTTTCGCGGTAAACCGGCACGATCCGCGCCGTGTTCACCGTAAAATCACTGACCATTTCGGCGCTTGGGCTGGTCAGCTGAAACCGCTGATGGCTCAATTCAAACAGGCCCGAAAAGTAGTACTCAGCACCCTTTTTGAGCCCATTGGCGCGATACGGCTGATTGAACCAAATCGCCCGCACACTGCCGCTGTCGTCGCTCAGCACCGCCTCGGTCAGGTGCATACCGCGTCGTACATAGCGGCCGGTGGCCTGCTTGACCATCGCTTTGATGGTCACTGGCCCGGGGTGCAGATCACGGATTGCCATGACGTCGCTGTAATCTTCGTAGCGGCGCGGCAGATAGTCGATCAGATCCACCACCGTTTGCACGCCCAAAATCGCCAGCTTTTTAGCTAGTTCCTCTCCTACTCCTTTCACGGCCGTCACCGGGCTCATTAGCTCCATAGCTACAGTATACCTAGTAAGTTGCTGAGGCTTGCCTACGGTTAATTTGCTACTTGTCTAGCACAAAAATCTTATTTTTCTGTAAAGTACTTGCTAGACAAAATGTGCGGGCATATAGTACTAGGTACTTAACAATAGAGAGGGAGTTATGGGGTATTCACACCAACACGAAACTGGATATTTTGCTGCCGAGGCAGGACTACGCGAGGCTAACGGCCGACTACTAGGTGAGGGAGCGCTAGCAGGTATGCCACAGTACTGGGGCAATGTTGAAGGTGCCGGCGATGGATTTCCGAGTGCTACTGTAGGCGGACCACAGACAGGTCCTAACGGCGGGCCAAGCAAGCCTGGGGACATTTTGCGACCAAAACCCAACAGATTAGCGGAAACCTCTGCGGATTATTAGAAATTACAATTTAGTATTTGCGCATCAAAGCCTGACGCTGGACCTGGGCAGCTAGAGCATCGTTGAGAGCTGTCCATTTTACCTCTGTCCCCTGGTATCGCAAGGCTAGTATTAGAAGGCTATCTGCCAGCTGCGGGTTATTGGGCAGAAGCGGGCCATGTAGGTAGGTGCCGATGGCGTTGTGAGTGCGAGCGCCTTCAGTTTTGTCTTCACCATTATTACCATTACCGCGCACAACCGCGCCGAATGGTTCCTGATTGGGTCCGAGCACCGTCCGGCCGCTGTGGTTTTCAAAACCATAGAGTGTGCCAAAATCCTTTGTTTCAACAGCCGCGTTGCCGATCATACGCTTGGCGCCACCGACAGTCTCGACGTCAAAAACGCCAATGCCCTTAATTTCCTGGCCATCGTGCGTAATAAATCGCTTACCAAATAGTTGATAAGTACCGCAGACCATCAGCATCGGCACGCCCGCATCTACGAGTGTGTGCAGCTGGCCACCAATCTGCAAAATGTCAGCCTGAATATCGGCTTGGGCCGAATCTTGTCCGCCGCCGCCCAGTACAATGTCGATGTCTTTGGGCAACGTATCACCCACGTTATAGTAATGCAGCACCGGCTCCAGCCCATGCCACTCGGCCCGCTTTTGCAGGCACAGCCGGTTGCCACGGTCGCCGTACGTGTTCATTTCGTTGGGATAGAGGTGCAGAATGTGGAGTTTGGTCATAGGTCTTTACCCGCTTTCTGGGTTAACAAGTGATGCAAGCGCAGCATGGCGGTGTAACTGGCAAAGATTACTTTATCGCCCGGTGTTTTACAAAATGCCCCGAGCGCCCGCTCGATAGCCGGTTCGATAGTCTTGACTGCCACCTCGTCGTAGCTGAGCCGTAGCGCCATATCGGCCGCCCGTGTACCGGTAGTGAGCGCAATGTCTGCACTCTGCAAGCTGGTAAAATCGACATCCCACAGCCACGACATATCACGGCTGTCGGCCAGCGCATCATTAATGGCAATCATGATGGCTGTTTTGGGGCGGACGTACGATGCCAGCCCTTGGCGAAAACTGGCCGGGTTTTTTACCAGATTCAGTTGCAAACTGGAGCCGTTTTTGAGCGTAAAAGTTTGGCCGCGGCCAAAGGCCGGTTTGACCGTGCTCAGCTGTTGCACAAGCTGCTCGTCCGTAACGTGCCACGGCACCAGCATCCGTGCCAGCGACAGAGCACCAGCGGCATTTTGAAAATTATGCTGCCCAGTTACCTGCAGCGTAGCGTACAGCTTTTGGTGACGCATTCGGTACTGCGCTGCCTTTCCATTGAACGCCAGTAGTTCAACTGCCCGGCGCTGCGTATCGATAGGGGCAGCCGCCTTGGGACTAGCCACGGCCACGAGCTCGTCATCGCGCGGGAAGAACTTGAGCAAGTTGGGCGCTACCCCAAAGTAAGTGACAGGCACTGCTGCACCGGTGGCCGCCTGGCTGAGCCGTTTATCATCACCATTTACCACAATGCCATGGGTTGCGGTAAGCATAGTGTCGCTAATCAGTCGTGCCACCGTATCTACCTCACCAAAACGGTCTAGCTGGTCACGGCTGGCGTTCAGCGCCAGTACGTAGCGTGGGCGTAGCACATTAGTAAATTGGTAGGCATAGGCCTCGTCTAGCTCAAAGACAGCAATGTCGTAGGGCAAGCGGCCGGTTTTGGTAGCGGCGCGCGCTACGGTTGAGATAATGCCCCGCGTCAGATTGCTGCCAGTGGCGTTGGTAATTACGCGTTTGCCATTGATGCGGAGTAGCTCTACCACCATTTTGGTGGTCGTGGTTTTGCCGTTAGTGCCAGTAATGACCACGACACCATCAGGCAGCTTGCGGAGCATTACCTTTAGGTAGCCGGGCACCAGCGTTTCCACCACCAGCCCGGGCATCGATTGGCCGTTGCTTTTGCCGCGCAGCTTGACCGCTTGCGCGACCGACTTGCCCAACAGCGTTCCAAGAACTCGACGCATTTAGCCCTGCAGCTCAACGAGCGCTGAATCTTTAAAGGCTTTGCCGCGCCGTAGCATTAGACGGCCATTATGAAAGTCATTGGCTTCGAAGTTTTCGCGTGTTACTTTTTGGCCGTTGACGCTAATGGCGTTCTCTTTTAAGAATCGGCGGGCTTCGGTGTTACTGCTAGCCAGACCACTCGCCACCAGTGCATCGATAATCGAACCGTCCGCTCCAGTTTTCACGGCTGCGATTTCCTGACGCAGCGCCTCCACGGTAGCGTCGTCGGCGTGGACTATATCAACGCCCATGAGGTGTGCCGTAACATCCTGGGCGATGAATAGTTTTTCTTTACCGTGCACCAGCTGGGTTACTTCAGCGGCTAGCCGCTTCTGGGCTATACGTTCGCTTGGATCCTGGTGGTGCTCGGCCATGGTTGCTTCGATGTCTTCTTTGGATAGCAGCGTGTAGATTTTGAGGTAATCTTCTACTCCGCCATCGTCGCAGTTGATCCAAAACTGGTAGAACTGGGTGGGTGTGGTTTTGGCCGGATCCAGCCAGACAGCACCGGCTTCGCTTTTACCAAATTTAATGCCCGTTGTTTTGTTTACAACGAGTGGGCCGGTCCAGACGTTGGCTTCGTTACCGGTAATGCGCCGGATGAGCTCCACGCCAGCAATGCTGTTGCCCCATTGATCGGCACCTGCCACCTGTAAACTGACACCTTTTTCTCGGTGCAAGTATAGAAAATCGTAACCCTGAATAAGCGCATAACTGAACTCGGCGTACGATATGCCGGCACCATCTTCGCCAAGACGACTCTGCACAAACTCCCGGCTCAGCATCTGACGCATCGGCACATGTTTACCAACATCACGCAAGAAATCCAGATAGCCCATTGATCGGAACCAATCGTAGTTATCGACAATTTCAAAATCCTTGCCGGCAAATACCTGTCGATATTGGGCTGCAATCGCCTCTTTGTTGTGGGTGATCTCTTCGAGCGACTTCAGGTCGCGCTCCTGTGCCTTGCCATCAGGGTCACCGATCATGCCTGTGGCGCCCCCCACTAGTAAGATTGCCTTATGGCCATGATCGATAAAATGGCGGACCATCATAGCCATAGCAAAGTTGCCCACTTGCATGCTATCGGCGCTAGGGTCAACACCCCAGTAGAAGGTAATGGGTTCACCGTCTAGCACGCTGAGGTCTTTGTAGGTGGTTTGATTGACAAACCCGCGGTAGGTAAGCTCTTCGGAAAGTGTCATGCCAATTAGTATAGCGTATCTGGTGAGGCACAACCATGAATCTTTAAAATGCCTGGAGACGAGGCAAAATAAACCGCTTGTTTACTGTGTTTTTTGATATACTAGGGGCAGTCAAGTTTAGTTGTGAGAGACCATAAAAACACATGAGTAATGCTTCTCAGCGTCCGCGACAACCGAAGGCCAAAAATACGTTTACGACCCGCAGCGGCAAGAACATCAAGCTCAACCAGAGCCTGACAGACCGCATCCGGGCAGGGCGTGAGGCTAAAGCACAGCGCAAGGCCGCCTACCTCAGTTCTTTGCCCAAAGAACGCTGGAAGCGCGTATTGTATCGGTTCCACTGGAAACGATTGTATCAGTACTGGTTTAGCCGTGATGGCGCCGTGATGGCGCTTAAAATTACCGGCGTTGGTTTCGTAGTAGTGTTTTTGCTAATCGTGGGGTTGTTTGCCTACTTCCGCAAAGACTTGCCGAAAATTCAGGACCTGAACAGTGGGGATTCCGGCGGCAGCATCGCCTACTATTACAGCGATGGCAAAACCTTGATGTTCCAGGATTTTACGGCCTTTAAACGCACCCCTGTCAGTAGCATTAACGACATTTCGCCGTACATGCGCGAAGCCACCATCGCCATCGAGGATAAAGATTTTTATCATGAGGGCGCTTTCAACGTCAAAGGCATCACGCGTGCCGCCATCAATAACGTCACCGGCGGTAGCACCCAAGGTGGCTCAACTATTACCCAGCAGCTTGTCAAGCTAAACGAAAACTGGACGAGCGATCACACCGTCAGCCGCAAGGTAAAGGAACTGATTTTGGCAGTCGAGCTGGAGCGCGAATTCAGCAAGGACGACATTCTAACGGCCTATTTAAATACCGCTCCTTATAGCGGTCGGGATGCTGGCGTAGAAGCAGCCGCCCAAGATTTATTTCACACCGACGCTAAAAACCTAACACTAGAGCAAGCCGCCTTACTCGCCGCCATTCCTAAGAACCCTTCCTACTTATCACCGTATGCCAGTCCGGTCTGGAACCCCTCGGTCACTAGCAACCTGTTCGATGAAAAAGGTTTGCTGGCCCGCGAGCAATACATCTTAGACCTAATGGTAAAACAGCACTACATTACGCAAGCACAAGCCGACGATGCCAAGAAAAAGGATATCCTAGGCGAGGTGCAACAGCTGCCGGCTTCGCACTACACCAACATACAGGCGCCCTATGCAGTCATGGAAGCCAAAGCTCAACTCGAAAACAAGCTGACGAAATCAGCTCTAAGGGTTGGCGGCTGGAAAGTTGTAACAACGATAGACAAGGACTTGCAGTACCTGGCGCAGACAACCCTGGACAACAACGCCAACAGCCTAAAGCACGACAAAGCCGACAACGCCGCCTTTGTAGCCGAAGATAACTCCACCGGACAAGTCGTGGCCCTAGTGGGTGGCATGAACTTCGACACGCAGCAGGTTAACTTCGCCAGCACGGCCCCAATCTCACCTGGATCGAGCGTTAAGCCTTACTCTTACGCCACACTTATTAACGACAACAATAACGTCGGTGCGGGTAGCGCATTATCAAACACACTGGGGGCACTGCCGGGCTATCCTTGCGGCAACAAAGCCACGCCCGAGGCCGACCCCAACAACCCATCCCCCTGTCTGTTCAACGATATCCGCGGCATGCACGATGGCAACGTTACGCTCCGTTACGCGCTGGGCAGCTCGCTCAACATACCGGCCGTCAAAGCTTTTACCTCAACCGACCCGAAAGACACCACCACGGCAGCCAGTGGTGACAGCTGGCGCCGGCAGTCTATCAACCACACCATGTCGGCCATTAACGCCATGATGGATACCCCGGACGGCAGCGGCTACAAGTGCTATGACCCAGCTAAGTTAGAGGCAGAGGGGCGAACTATCCTTACCGCTCAATTGACCGACAGGACACAGTGTGGCGCAGCAGCCGGTATCGGTAACGAGGCCTACACCACGCTAGCCGACCATGTCAACGGCCTTGCCACGCTAGCCCGCATGGGTCAGACCATACCGCAAACCATAATCCTCAAGGTTACTAATGCCTCCGGCAAGGTCCTAATATCGTACAAACAACCTAAGGGCAAGCAGGTTATTCAGCCCGATGCCGCTTACATCGTCAATGATATGGCAGCCGATCCCGGCGCCTCTTACCTGGCCGTTTATGGGGGCAGTTGTAGCACTACCAATTGTACCGGCTACCGCTTTCACCGCTACAAAGGTTGGGAAAACGCCATCAAGACGGGTACCAACGAGGATCTTGATGGTCTGATGATGAGTTGGAACACCAAGTTCACCGCCGGTGTCTGGATTGGTAACTACGATCGCCATCCATATGGTGGCACCCCCGAAAAGGTGACCGACCCAATCATGAAAGCCTGGATGCAAGGTGCAATTGATTCTCTGGGTAATAGTAAGCCGGTAAACTGGACCAAGCCGAACGACATCAAGACCCTGCCCGCATACCACTCTATTGTGCCATTCCACGGCGAAGCCACTCCACCCAACACCGACCTGTTCCCGTCGTGGTATGTGGCCAAATCGGGCGGCAACGATTCGGCAGACGATAAAGTATCCGGCAAGTTGGCCACCAGCTGCACACCACCACTGGCAAAATCAACCGATGGTATCCTGGCCAGCCAATGGAATGTCGACATTTACATGGGTGGCAGTCCGAGCAGCAACCAAACCACTAGCAACTCATCACAACCCACCGACGATGTTCACGCCTGCTCGGACACTTGGCCCACGGTAAATATCACGGCCATCAATAACGTGGCAACCGGTGGCAGCAGCACACCCACCTGCCCACCCACACCCACCTGCTCCATTCGAGTACATGTGGAGCAGGGCACGCATGCACTCACCGACCCGACCTACCCGGACTACCCCGGCACCATTACGCTCACCATAAACGGCCAGGCCGTAAACTCCCAAGAGATTGACGAGAGTGGCGACTATGTCCTCACCTTCACACCGCCGGCCGATGGCAGCGGTAGCATCCAGATAACCGCCCAGATTACCGACAGCGTGCTCTATACCGGGACCGACACCCAAACGTTTACCATGTCTGGCAGCGGGCATACGTCATTTGCTCCCACCACCAGCGGGCCGGGTCCTGGAAAAGGCCCGGGTAAGAAGCAATTGGCGCTTGTACGCTAGACGCCGAACAGCTCTTAGCTGTCTGTAGTCGCACTCCTTTGGCGAAGCTACTTTTCTAGAAACTCATTGAGCGCAGTGCGAACATCGGGTACTGCATGCAAAAATGGCTGCTTTTTGCTGGTAGTACGGCGCTCAGCCGGACCAATCGCCACATCGAAGCCCAGCTTTTTGGCTTCAGCCACCCGCTTTTCGATAAACGGCACATGCCGTACCTCACCGCTTAAGCCCACCTCGCCAAAGACTACCGCGTTTTGCTTGAGCTGCAAGCCTTTGGCGGCCGAACCGATCGCCATACAAATCGCCAGGTCCGCTGCCGGGTCTTGCAAACGTATACCACCCACGATATTGATATAAATGTCTTGGTCGCTCAAAGACAGCTTGGTGCGCCGTTCCAACATCGCCACCAGCAAGTTCAATCGGTTGAGGTCCATACCGCTGGCGGCCCGTTTGGGATAACCATAGGCCGTTTTGTTGACCAGGGCTTGCACTTCTACCAGCAGCGGCCGTGTGCCTTCCAGCGTTGCTAGCACCACCGAGCCGTCGGTGACTTGCCGCTCGGCCAACAGCGCCTGCGACGGATTCTCGACTGGCCGGAGTCCCTGCTCATCCATTTCCATAATAGCTGCTTCGCTAGTTGGTCCAAACCGGTTCTTGGTAGCCCGCAGCACCTTAAAACCACCGTAGGCATCGCCTTCCAGCTGCAGCACAACGTCTACGATGTGCTCCAGCACCTTGGGTCCGGCAATACTGCCTTCTTTGGTAACGTGCCCCACTACGAACATGGCCGTGTTGCTGGCTTTGGCAGCAGCCACCAGCACCGCAGTGCTATTAGTGATCTGGCTGACACTGCCTGGTGCGGCCGCCACAGCTTGCACCGTCATGGTCTGGATAGAGTCAACCACCACAAAGTCGTACGTACCGTCTGCAATAGTTGTGGCTATATCTTCGGCTACATTGGTAGTGGCTAGTTGCAAACGCTCAGCCCCGGCCACGCCCAGCCGCTGGGCCCGCATTCCCACCTGATGCTCCGATTCTTCGCCGCTGACATACAGCACGTTATGGTTCTGTGCCACTAAGCTGGCGAGCTGCAACAGTAGTGTACTCTTACCGATGCCCGGCTGACCGGCAATCAAGTTTACGCTGCCAGCCACGATGCCGCCACCCAACACTGCGTCTACATCGGCTATGCCACTGGGCATACGCTTTTCGGCCAGGGCAGCCGACCTAGAGACCGGCTGTGGCCGCAGTAGCGCCCCTGTACCGGCCTTTTTATTCAGACCCGTACCCGATACTGCTACCAGTTGCACTTCTTCGGCAATGGTGTTCCATTCGCCACACTGTCCGCAGCGCCCCTGCCACGAGCTATACACCGCACCGCAGTTATTGCAGACGAACCGGGTCTGTTGCTTGGCCATAGGCGCGTTTCCTCCTTATTTACTAGGCAAACTGCTGGCCGAGAGTTCCTGAGTCAGCTGCTGTTCCTCGAGTGCGATGCTATTACGCTCGTCGACAATAGTATTATACTGGCTGATCAAGCGTTTCGTCTGGGCGACCAACTCATTATACCTATCAACCAATTGATTGTACGTCACCACATCGCGGTTATAGGTGCCAACATTACCGCGCTCAGCCTGCAATTGCTGGCTCTGCGTATTCAGATTCTTTTTTTGCACGTCCAATAGTTTGTTATTGGCGTCGATTTGCTGTCCCAGATCTTGTAACTGCGCATCGTATTGGGCTACTTGGGCCTTGCGGCTGGTAAATTCGCCCTGATAGCTTGCCGTGTAAGCCGCCACTTTGCTACGATCGGTGAAATACTGCTGGTAATAGGCTTCGAGCGTGGCGGGCAAATCAGCCACCTCGGTGCCAAAAATGGAATGCATTTCATTAACTACATCATGCGGCTCGGACTGCTTGTAGGCATCAATGGTGTCTTTGATGCGCTGGTCGGTCAAGCCATGCTGATAGTAGCTCATTAGCATAGCATCGACCTTGGTGCGTTCACCACTCGACAACCGCCGATACGCTGCGTGGAGCATTTCGTGAGCGGCCGTCACCTGCTCCACACCGTTCAGCCGCGGATCGTTCGTTATTTGATAGAGGTAAATCCCGTGGTCATTACCCAGGTAGCAGCCCAGCACCACGGTTTTCTCGCTGCCAGCCGGGCAATGGCTGCTAAATAGTTTGCCATTGCTAATCTGCGGGTGGTTAACATAGAACAGGTGACGCGCCTTGGCTGTCATGGTATCGTCGCCGGCTAGTTGCACTACCGCCACCGGCGGTGTGTAGTTCCTAAGCAGCAACCAGTCGATAATAGCCTGCCGCTGCCACAGCGCCAACCCAGTGCAACCCAGGAGCATCACCAACACTGCCAGTTGCAAACGCGTTGTTTTCATCTGTTTCTAGTGTAGCACCTGATCAGTGCGTTGCCCGATTACTCGTTAGCAGTGGTGTAGGTCAGCTGATTGTCCTTGGTGCTTACGTGGATGATGTCGCCCTTTTGGTATTGTTGGTCCAGCAGTTCGACAGCCATTTGGTCTTCGATGGTATCTTGAATGAGCCGGCGCAGCGGACGCACCCCGTTTTTGGCGTCGTAGCCATGTTCCAGCAGATAGTCTTTGGCGCCCTTAGTCAGGCTCACACTAAGACCTTGCTTTTGTAGCCGGGTTCGCAGCTCGTCGATCTGCAGGTCGATGATGCGGTAGATGTCTTTGCGGGTCAGGCCACGGAAGACAACGATCTTGTCGATGCGGTTCAGTAGCTCTGGCCGCATCTCTTTCTTGAGCCGGTCCATGACATTGTCGCGGTTGGCGTCGTGCATGGCATCCAGATCATCGAAGTCTGTAGGCCGATCAGCCCGGAAGCCAAAACTGGCTTCTTTTTGCAAGCGATCGGCACCAATGTTCGACGTCATGATGACGATGGTGTTGGTAAAATCAATCTTGCGGCCCTTGCTGTCGGTCAGGTAGCCGTCTTCCAGAATCTGCAGCAGCATATTAAAGACATCGGGATGGGCTTTTTCAATCTCATCGAACAACACCAGGCTATAGGGCTGGCGACGGATCTTGTCGGTCAGCTGACCACCGTCGTCGTAGCCGACGTAACCGGCCGGGGCACCCACCAAACGGCTGACGTTGTGAGATTGTTCGAACTCGCTCATGTCGATCTTGACGAGGGCGTTTTCACTACCAAAAAACTCGCGGGCCAGTACGCGGGCCAGCTCAGTTTTACCCACACCCGTCGGACCTAGGAAAATGAACGAGCCGATCGGCCGGTTCGGTGCGCCGATGCCACTGCGGTTACGGCGAATGGCCTTGCTCACCACCTCAACCGCCTCTTCTTGGCCAATGACATGCTTACCGATGTTCTTTTCGAGGCTCAACAGGTATTTGGCTTCGCTCTTGATAACCTTCTTGACGGGCACACCGGTGATGCGAGCCACGACTTCAGCGACGTCATCGCTGGTTACATTGAGGCGCTTAGCAGCTTTGCTGTCTTTGAGCAGTGCTTCTAACTCTTGGTTGATCTGACTGGCACGGGTTTTGGCCTTGGCCGCACGCTCGTAGTCTTCTTTATCTACGGCTTCGTCGATGCGGGCGTTGACTAGCTTGAGCTCCTTTTGCAGCTTACGGACTTCGGGACTGGTTTTACCCTTCAGCACCCGCAAGTGGGCAGCGGTTTCATCCAGCAGGTCGATGGCCTTATCGGGCATAAACCGATCGTTGATGTAGCGCTTGGCGAGCGTTACCGTGTCTTCCAAGACTTCGTCGCCAATAGTAACGCCATGGAATTCTTCGTAGTGCTTGCGGAGGCCCTTTAAGATGGCCAGCGTTTCGGCTGGGTTAGTTTCGGGTACCTGAATGGGCTGAAAACGACGTTCCAGGGCAGCATCTTTTTCGATGTGCTTGGTGTATTCGGCTGTGGTAGTGGCGCCAATCACCTGAATCTTACCGCGGGCCAACGCGGGCTTGAGAATATTGCCGGCGTCCATGGCACCTTCGGCCGCCCCGGCACCCACTATTAGGTGTAGCTCATCTATAAAGACAATGGTTTTCTTGTCGTCCTCTAGCTCTTGCATGACCTTTTTAAGTCGCTCTTCGAACTCACCGCGGTACTTGGTGCCAGCAATCATACCGGCCAGGTCAAGCATCACAATCCGCTTATCGAGCAAGCTGTCCGGCACGTCTTCAGCTACAATCCGCTGGGCTAAGCCTTCTACAATAGCGGTCTTGCCCACACCCGGCTCACCAATGAGCACCGGGTTATTTTTGGTGCGCCGGTTGAGGATGGTGATCATCCGCTTAATCTGATTTTCGCGACCTACTACGGGATCAAGCTTGCCGGCACGGGCGGCTACGGTGAGGTCGGTGCCAAAATTGTCCAGGGTAGTTTTTTTGCCAGCTTTGCGGTTCGGTCGGCGCGTGCCGGTTTCTACCCCGCCTTCCCCCTCTTCGTATTGCTGACGGCTCAGGAAGTTCTCGAGTTCCGCCATTAGACGATCGATATCGATGTTCATATCACGCAGCAAAATGGTAGCCCGAGCGTTCTTTTGGCTCAGAATGCTATAAAGGATGTGCTCGGTGCCGCAAAAATCTTGGTTGTAGTCTTGGGCTACGTCGTAGGCCATTTTGAGGGTCAGCTTGGCCGTTTCACTGTAGCCTTTGGCGCCCATGTTGATAACGAGCGTCTTAGGAGTTAAGTTTAGGGCAACCCGGGCACGCTCCAGCGTTACACCGGCGCCCTCCAGAATCTTGGCGCCCATACTAGTGTCTTGTGCCAGCAAGCCTAGCAACAGATGCTCGGTGCCCACATAGGCGTTGCCTAGACCCCGGGCAATCGTGCCGGCGTGCGCCAAGGATGCCCGGGCGTTATCGGTCAAAAAATTGGAAAATTCTTGGTAGTCGGGATTGTTTGATTGCATAGTTTGTCCCTCGCTTAGCGAATATGTTAGCTGTTTTCGCTGCCTTTATAGTATGCTTCTGGCACTCAAAGGTCAAGAGTGCTAACTTGTGATTTATGTCATCCACGAGCAGGAAAATAAGCCGGATGATTAGCCCAGGCTGAAGCCATGACTATGATCTTTCGGGCCAGCTTGCGATTTGACATTCCTGTTACATCAATTATCCGATACTCACGAGCATCAGCGGGGTCGGTGGTAATCGTAACAGGCCGGTCTTTGGTCTGATGGTAATCAACATCCGCTGTCTTATTGCCTTCAAACGTACACCTCTCTAGCTCGAGTACATTGCCCGGAAAAACCGATACCTGGCCGCGCGGCACCGTAGTCAACCGACCCGTCGATCCATTGCGCGTAAATCGACAGTTGCGTAGCGCAACCACCAGGCCGTGCGTCAGTAGGTCTATGGCCGGGCCGGTATCATCGGCGGTGTTATCAACAAAATCACAATTCTCGAATGTAATGCGACTTCCAGGGGCCGCCTGCAAGGACACAGCGCCGCCGCACATCATGGCGTGATTCGCCTGGAAGCGGCAGCGGCTCACTACGAGTTCCACCGCCCCCAGCACCAGCAGGCCACCACCGTCAATTTGGTTGAATAGGCTACGTTGGTCACAATCGACCGGCTGAGTGGCGTGCAACGCAGTGTTGCCGTCGGTAAACGTACAGCCCTCTATACGTCCCCTGCAGCCATCGACCACCAATTGATGCGCCGCCGATGTGTCGGCAAAGAGTTGGTTCTCTAGCTGTAAGTTAGCCTCCCCTTTGTGGGCGATCATGCCACTCCTAGGTTATTCGCCGTGTTCTTCAATGGCCTCGAGCAAGCTGCTTTCCAAGGCCTCTTTCTTCTTGAGCTTGGGTTGCTTCGGTAGTTCAACTGTCTCTACGGTGCCTTCGATCTCGGGTGCTTTTTCGGCTTCAATATCAAGTTCGTATTCCACCAGCTTGCTGGCCAGGCGCACATTTTGGCCACCGCGGCCAATAGCAATACTGAGCTGGTCTTCGGGAACAATAACTTTGGCACGTTTATTAGCCTCGTCGACGACCACACGAGTGACTTTGGTAGGACTGAGTGCCTCGGCAATATATTCGGCAATACCCTCTTTCCAAACAATGATGTCGATCTTTTCTTGATCGCCAATTTCGTTCATCACCGCATTGACGCGGGTACCGTGGCCACCCACAAAGGTACCAACGGGGTCAACGCCCTGTACACTGCTAGCTACGGCCACCTTGCTGCGCACACCGGCTTCACGGGCGATGTTCTTGATGGAGACTGCACCGCTTTCCATTTCGGGCACTTCAGCGCGGAACAAAAACTCTAGGAATTCGCGGTTGCCGCGGCTGACAACCAGTTGCGGGCCGCGCGGGCCGCGCTCGACGTCCTTCAGGTAGACCTTGAGGCGCTGGCCGGGGTAGTAGCGCTCGCCCTGAATCTGCTCGCTCTTGGGCATAATGCCCTGAGCTTTGCCCAGTTCCAAACGCACGATCATGCCTTCGACGCGGCTGACCATGGCGGTAATGACGGTGCCGATTTTGTCCTCAAACTCAGCCAATACAATCTCGCGCTCGGCCTCGCGCAGCCGTTGTAGAATCACCTGCTTGGCGGTTTGCGCAGCCACCCGGCCGAAGGTGTTGACCTCTTCGTGGATCTCCACCAGGTCGCCTACCTTGGCGTCTTTTTTGAGCTTCTGGGCGTCGGCCACCGACATTTCGTAGTTCTCGTCTTCGACCGTCTCAACAACTTCTTTACTGACATAGGCATCCACCCTGCCAGTGTTCAGGTTCATCTCTACGCGTACCTCTTGCTCGCGTTCGCCGTAGTCACGGCGGTAGGCGGCGGCCAAGGCCTGTTCAACGATTTCTTTCACTTTGTCTTCGGGCAGGTTTTTTTCTGATGCAATCGCCTGGATGGCTACGGCTAACTGCTTAAAATCCATATTGTCCATACTCTTTCCTTTCTGCTTATTTCCAAATTGTACTGGTCATTGTTACGAAAAAAGTCGACCTGCATGGCCGACTCGAACAATAGAAGTATAGCACAGATAATTATGGAACACAACGTGTACGGGCTAGATAGCCAGTTAAGGCGCAGTCGGCACCGAGGCATGCGCCACGGCTGGTGGCGCTTCTTCTGGTACTTCCGCGCTGGGAGCCGGTTCTGCTGTATGTCCCCGCCGCCAACGACGCAGACCAAACGAGGCTGCCTCTGCACCGACTATGCCATCAGCTGCCAGAATGCCAATTTCGCCGATATCAATTCCCGGCACACCACCGTGCATTGGATCGAGACCCGCATGATGTTCCGCACCTTTCGTGGCAATAGCGCCTAGCGGGAGTGCAATACGCGGCAACCATTTCTTGATTGTTTCTGGCTCGGCTCCAAAACGTCGCATAACCGCACGCGTTACAGCGGCAATCCCAAATGTTATCGGCGCCATAGCAAGCGTGTCCCAGCCGATAACCGCGTGACGTGCTGCATCGGCATGGTGCCAACGCTGTACTATCTCGTGGCCTACCCAATCAGCAGCCGCTACAGCTACAAGGCCACGCGTTAGGGGGTGCCTGATCCAGTCTCCAAGATCTCTGTGATGTGGTGGTGTAGTTACCTTCTCCGCCATGGTTCTATTAATGCCACGACCTTGACCGCGGGTCAATGGCAAAGTTCATTAAAATCTCAGAGTCCCGACTACTATCGTCTGTGAGCTGTAGCGCAATGCCCAACATGTCAAGTTCGCTTGATAATCTCAGAGCTTTATGCTATAATTAGTAATCTTCGTTGAGGTGGAAGCTTCCGAAGCACTTTGACAAGCAGATAGATTGGATGGAGCCACTTGGCGTTAATTAAGACAACGTCGGCTGGTTCCACCCAATCCCAAGGAGGGGGCACATGAACCACAGGCAGTTTCTGGCAGAGATCAAGCAATTCTTTACCCGCGCACCACTGCGGGACAAGGTGCTCAGCGTGACGGCCACGATTGGCGCACTCGTCGCCTTCGTCGGCATGGTTTTCATGTTGGCACCCACCCACGACGGCATCGTAAGCGTCATCATCAACGATGCACTGATCGTCGTCCTGATGGGTGGCAGCGGCTGTGTGCTAGTCTGTATTGCGTACGATGCGATCGAACCGCCTGACCCTAACAGCACCAACGCCGGCTAACACAGTGGCACAGAACGTGACCTCCAGAGGGGACAAAACCAATTGAGGTTCAAGAGCCTATGGTCATTACCGTATACCCCTCTTTTATCTCTTGTTGTTTGTCTTGTCTGTTTGTCACGTTCGTCCACGAATAAAATAGTCGTGCTGATGAGTCCCCTGACAGGACGAAACGAACTACCTTAAAGGCAACTGCCGGCAATCTTACAAATTGCTGCGTCTCCACCGTGCTACACTGGTTAAATGAAATCAGTCGCACGTCTTTATACTCAGTTCCAACCAAAACAATACGATGTTACGTTCGACATCGATGAGGCCGCTATGCGCTTTAGCGGCAGTGTGACTATCCACGGAAAAAAGGTTGGTCGTCCCAGCCAGCGTATTACCCTGCACCAGCATGGGCTGACCATCACCAGTGCCAGCGTGGTAAAACACGACAAAAAGGGCGATCAACCTCTGACGGTCAAGCGGATCAACCGGCAAGAATCATTTAACGAGGTACGCTTGCATACCGCAGAAGTGGCCTACGCGGGCGCCTATACGCTGACGCTGGTATTTGAGGGCACGATCACCGTGGGCATGACCGGCATCTACCCCTGTTTTTTCAAAGACGGCGAGGTTCAGAAGCAGCTCATTGCCACCCAGTTTGAAAGCCACTATGCCCGCGAGGCGTTTCCGTGCATCGACGAGCCGGAAGCCAAGGCGGTATTCAACCTTACTCTTGTCACCCGTCGTGGCATTACGGCGCTCGCCAACACTCCGGTAAAAACCCAGAAAGAAGCTGGCGGCACGCTCACAACCACGTTTGAGCCCACACCGCGCATGAGCACCTATCTGCTGGCCTTTGCCTGTGGCGAACTACAGAGCGCCACCACCAAGACCAGCCACGGTACCGATGTAAATATTTGGTCCACCACCGTTCAGCCGCTAGAATCGCTCGATTTTGCACTTGATGTAGCCAAACGCTCCGTGGAGTTCTTTGAGGATTATTTTGGCGTCCCGTACCCGTTGCCCAAACTGGACCACATTGCCCTGCCCGATTTCAGTAACGGTGCCATGGAAAACTGGGGGCTTATCACCTACCGCGAGCGCTTACTGGTGGCCTATCCCGGTGAAACAGCTCAGAGCAGCCTGGAATCTATTGCCACCGTCATTGCCCACGAAACCAGCCACCAATGGTTCGGCAACTTGGTAACGATGCGCTGGTGGGACGATTTATGGCTCAACGAAAGCTTCGCCAACCTTATGGAATACGAAGCCGTTGATAGTATGTTTCCACAGTGGCACGTGTGGGACAGTTTTGTGGCCAGTGAAGGCCTGAGCGCCTTTCGCCGCGACGCCGTAGCCGGGGTACAGGCCGTCAAAACGGGCGTCCACCACCCAGATGAGATCAGCTCGCTATTCGACCCTTCTATTGTTTACGCCAAAGGCGGCCGCTTGCTGTACATGCTTAAAAGCTACATTGGTGAGGCTGCCTTTCGGCGCGGCCTGAGCGACTATTTCCGCACCCATGCCTACGGTAACACCGAGGGGAGCGATTTGTGGGCGGCGCTCAGCGAAGCCAGCGGCAAGAACATCGGTGATTTTATGAACCCTTGGCTGACACGCAGTGGTTTCCCGCTGCTCAGCGTCGATCAAGACGGCTCAACCGTCCGACTCAAACAGGAGCATTTTCAGGACGATCCCAAACAGGCCGACCCCGACCGGCTATGGACCGTACCCCTCTTTACCAATGTCGCCGGCCAGCCCGACGAGCTGAGCACCCAAAGCCGCGAACTAAAGCTATCGGGCAAAGATACAGTGCTCCTCAATACCGGTTCGCGTGGCCACTATCTGGTACGCTACCTGCAACCGGCCCAAAAGCAAGCCGTGCTGAACATGATCCGCACGCAAAAGCTCAGCGAGGCCGACCGTTTGATGCTCTTAAATGGCAGCAGCATGCAGGCCCGGGCTGGCTATGAGCCATACGGCAACGTGCTAGCAATGCTCGATGCCTATGCCACAGAAGCCAGCGAACCGGTCTGGGACATTATGGCCCTCGTCATCGGTGAGGCCCGCCGCTTCATCGATCTGGATAAAGCGCTGGAAGCCAACATCAAGTCGTTCGTCGACAAACTGGTAGCCGCACAAGTCCAACGCTTGGGCTGGGAAGAGCGACCCGACGAACCGGCCGCCGATACCAAACTGCGCGCGCTGGTGTTGGGCCTGGGCGCCTATGCCGAGAACCCAAACATTGTGGCCAAAGCCACCGAGCTGTTTGCGGCCCATAAAAACAGCGGTAGTGCGCTGCCAGCCGAGCTCCGCGGCTTGATCTTTATTGTGCCCATCAAGAATGGCGATGCGGCGGCTTTCGACTTTTTGCTCAACCTGCATGACACCACCCAAAACGGCGACCTAAAGGGCGACGTCTGCGACGCCCTCACAGCCACCCGAGAGCCCAAACGGGCCGAACAGCTGCTAGCCCGGCTAAAAGACCCTGCCGTGGTTAAGCCGCAAGATATCGACCGCTGGCTGGTGTTCCTACTCCGCAACCGCTATGTCCGTGACACTGCTTGGAACTGGATGGTTACCAACTGGTCTTGGCTCGAGGAAACCTTCCAAAACGACAAATCTTACGACTACTTGCCGCGCTATGCTGCCAGCTGCGTCAACACCCGCGAATACCAACAAAAGTTCCGCGACCTCTTCGAAAACAAACAGGACCAAGTGCCGCTCAAGCGCAACATTCAGCTCGGCCTGGCCGAGATTGAAACGCGGGTAAGTTGGCTGGAGCGCGACCTAGGCTCGGTGCAAGCCTTCTTTAATAAATAGCATCCAGAAAAGCGGTGACCTCATAGCTAGGGCCGCTGATTTCTATGGCAGCTAGGGTGTAGTCGCCTTGGTAGCCGTGCGCCGCCGCCCACAGCTGAGCCGCAAACTGCATCTGCCGCAGTTTGGTTGGCGTGATGTAATCTAGCCCGTTGCCTTGGGCAGTAGTAGCGCGGTATTTGACCTCTACAAACACGGGTGTGCCACCGTGTGGTGTGCCGGCCACAATGTCGATCTCGGCCCGGCGGTGCCGCCAATTGAGGGCATAGAGCTTATAACCCTGCTGACGCAAGTAGCTGGCAGCGACTTTTTCGGCGTGGTGGCCGTGAGCATAGTTCGTCATACCAGCAAGGCCTGGATTGGTTTGTAGGACTTTCGGTGGATGTCGCTGACGCCCAGCAGCTGGAGTGCCGCCCGATGCGCGGCCGTGCCATAGCCGACGTGTTTCGCAAACCCATAGCCAGCGTATTCGTCGCCAAGTGCCGCCATATACTGGTCCCGTGCCACCTTGGCGACGATGCTGGCCGCACTGACGGTCGCTACGCTGTCGTCCGCCTTTACTATCGCCCGCGCTTGGGGGTTGGGCGCTAAATAGTTACAGTTGCCGTCGATGATGATTTCGTCGTAGGCAATAGTGATTTGGGCCAAAGCCCGCTCCATGGCCGTTTTGACCGCCCAGGTGAGGCCATGGGCGTCAATTTCGGCTGGCCAGACCCAGCCCAAGCCAATGGCGGCGGCCGTTTGCGTAAGCTCTTCTGCCAGCCGCTCGCGTTGGCGTTTGGTGAGCTTTTTGGAATCACGCAGGCCGGCAATGGGCCGCCCCAGCGCCACTGCGCCGGCCACTAGCGGCCCAGCCCAGCAACCGCGTCCAACCTCGTCGATGCCTATTTGCATAGTAAACTTAGTGTACAACATTGAATAAACTCGCGTTTCATGCTATAACTATATCCAGACAGATCAGTTGTACTTTAAATTTAGGAGGTCCCCCATGGGGATGCGTGACCCGGAAACTGCCCACCGCTTTTTGGTGGCAGTGTTCTGGCTGTGGATCGGGCTCGTGGCGCTCTTCACGGCGGCGTTCACAACGTCGCTTATGCGGCCACAGCCGCAGAAGCGCCCGGGCGAAGATTTCATCCGATATGAAGAGATCCAGCGCACAGAGCGCACAGGCCGGATCGTAGACGGCCTTCAGACCGCCCTCGCTCGGCTCGCTGCGCTCGACCTGATCGTCTTCATTGCCGTCTTTGTGACAGGTTGGGTGAAGAGTGATCTTTTTTGGTACGAGGTCGCATGGCCCTGGGTCCTCTTGGCACTCGTACCCGCCATCGCATTCGTTGCGCTCACTTCCGAGCACGACAGCGAACACCGCAAGTGGTGGAAGATAACCGACTGGGCCAAACTCAGTCGACACCGCCACGGTGACCACCATGGCCACCACTGACAGACATCCGGGGACGGCTGGGTGGAGGCGCGCTAGGCGTGGACGAACGAGCGGCAGACTGCCCTCAATCGCCCCCGCGCTGCGCCCCACCCGGCCCGGCCCTCGCCCCTACCCGCCCTTAAAGCACCCTGATCTGTCTAAAAACCTTATCGTCTGTTTATTCCTTACAAAAAAGCCCCGGGCTCTCCCGGGGCTTTTACAAAATACAAACGGGGGCTAGCTGTTTTCTTCGTGGCGGGCAGCTACAGCAGCAGCCTTGGCCTCTAGCTCGGCCTCTTCAGCAGCTTTCTCGGCCAGTTTGGCTTCTGCTTCGGCAGCGGCGGCGGCTTTAGCTTCGGCTTCGGCCTTCTCGGCTTCGAGGTCACGAACGTCGTTGACGGCTTGGCGATCGAAGTCCAGGCTCTGCAAGCGGGCGCTCTTACCGGTCAGTTTACGCATGTAGCTGAGATAGTTGCGGCGGACCTTGCTGCGCTTGGTGACTTCAATCTTGAGCACGAGCGGGCTGTGCAGTAAAAAGCTCTTTTCTACGCCCACACCGCTGGCAATCCGGCGCACCGTGATACGGCTGGTGTGGCTGTCTTTGCGGTCACAGCGAATCACCAGACCCTGAAAGATCTGGACACGCTCTTTGCTGCCTTCTTTAATCTTCTGGTGCACTTTTACAGTGTCGCCAGAGCGCACATCTACCACGGCGCCTTTTTTGAACGATTGGTTGAGTTCTTTGATGTATTCCATAGTCAGTGAGCTATTGTACGCTATTTCACCCCTGAAAGCAACACCCAGCTTAGCCCACCACCCGGAAGACTTCTTCCATAGTGGTTTCACCGGCGATAACGCGCAAAATACCGTCTTGCAGCATAGTACGCATACCGCTACGACTGGCTGTGGCCTCTATTTCGTGGCTCGATAAGACTTTATCGTGCGATTCCAGCAGGGTGCGCAGTTCTCCGGCCATTCGGAACTGCTCGCGAATAGCAATCTGACCGGAGTAACCAAACGGGTTTTCGGCGGAGCTGCCGGGGTTATAGAGCTTGACGCCCGCCAAATTGGGCCGTGCCACGCCCATTGGCAGGCTGTCGACGACTCCTTGCAGGCGTTTGAGCTCGGCAAGCGTGGGGTCGCGCGGCACTTTGGTCTTATCGTCCAACCGGCGAATCAGGCGCTGGGCCATCACTAGCCGGATGGCCGACACAAACAGCGGGTTCTGACCGATGATGTCCATTAGACGAGTCAGCGCTTCGGCCGCTGTACCAGCGTGGTAGGTGCTGAGGACCAGGTGGCCGGTGAGCGAAGCCTGCAGCGCGGTTTTGGCAGTGTCGTTATCGCGGATCTCGCCCACCATGACGATATCGGGGTCAAGCCGCAGCGTGGCGCGCAGCTTGTCGGCAAAACTGTCATCTTCGCCACCTTCCCGGCTATGGACCGATATCTGGGTCATGCCCGTGAATTGGTATTCTACCGGGTCTTCGATGGTAATGATCTTGCGCTCATCGCTGTTGAGCGAATTGAGGATAGAGTACAGCGTGGTAGTCTTGCCGGAGCCGGTCGGCCCCACCACCATTACCAAGCCGCTTGGTTTGGCAATAATGTCATCCAGCACCGCCCGTTCATCGGGCTTGAGGCCCAAGCGGTCCAGATTGTATTTGCTGGCGTCCATGTTGAACAGGCGCATCACCACATCCATGCCATTGATGGTCGGCACGGTTTCCAAACGCACGTTGACGTCCACTTGATGACCATCGGCCATAGTTACCCGTTGGCCGATGTGACCCTGCTGGGCTTGGTCGGCCGAGGTGCTGACATTGCCGGCGCTGGCTATGGCGCTGACCAAGATACGGTAGCGATCAATGGCCAATTGGGCCACCGTGTGCAAGATGCCATCGATCCGGAACCGGATGCGAGCGCCATCAGTTTGAGATTCCAGGTGAATATCGCTGGCGTTCAAACGGTGGGCCTGAGCAACCAAGTACGCCAACATATCGTCGGCCCGCACCTGACCCAACACCGCCGATACTTGGTTCAGCAGATCAGTATTGCCGGTAGCGTTAATGGCAATATCGTGATAGACCACTTGCTGCGGCGGGTCATACAGCAGCATATAATCGCGGAAACCGGTATCAGAGATCAGACTAAAACCGACCCGCTGATCAGTCAGGCGTTTCATAATCTCATTGATGGTCTGCTGGGAGGTGGTGGTGGTGATACCGAACAGCACGTTGCTGCGATCAGCCTGGACAGGGATGATGCGGAACTGACGCATCTGGTCTACCGTCAAGATATTATGATACAGCGGCTTGTCGGCCATTGCGCTGGTATCTAAATAATTCATCCCCAGTATCTGGGCACGGCGGGCAGTGGCGGTCTCTTCGTCGCGCCGGGCATCTTGTGACATACCTACATTAAACCACAAGCATAAAGGTGGTGAAAGCAGGCACTAGTCCCGGCCTCGTTAGCAGGGTCGGGCGTAGTGCAGCCGGTGTATTTTCGGGAGGGGCCGAAAATACCCGCGCGTAACGCACTGCTAACGAGGCCGGAGCTAGTGCCCACACACCTGCATTTGGACTACATAGTAAAACACGCTAGGCTACATACAGATATGCGCACCATTGTCGTCATCGCTCATGATATCCGCAGCACCCACAACGTAGGTTCACTGCTGCGCACCTGCGAGGGCTTAGGCGTGCAAACCGTCTACCTGACGGGCTATACACCCTACCCACGCCAGGAGCATGACCTCCGCCTGCCCCATATAGCCGACAAGCTGACCAAACAGATCCAGAAAACCGCGCTCGGGGCTGAAACGCTGATAAGCTGGCAGCACGAAACAGATGTCCGAATCGTACTTGCGCAACTTCACCAGGCCGGCTTCCAGGTTGCGGCATTGGAACAGGCCGGCGGCAGCCAGCCATTGCCCCGCTTTCGGCCACCAGACAAACTAGCACTCCTGCTGGGGCGCGAGGTAGAAGGTATCGAGCCGGAATTAGTGGCGCTATGCGATACGACACTCGAAATCCCTATGTTCGGACAGAAAGAGTCGTTCAATGTCGTACAGGCCGCAGCTATGGCGCTGTATCACTGCCGGTTTGCATGAAAACCAATTCTGCTTGTGGTATAGTGGGCGTAGCTAAGAGTACGAGTAACAGAAGTTAAACTGGGCCATCATGACGCTCACCAAAGAAAAACCCAAGCGCGTGCCGACGAACTATCGTAAGGTACATGGCGCGCACCACAAGCAAGACGAGCACTATATAAAGCATTACTGGCCGTATTTGCCGGTCTTGGCGGTGCTGGGAATCGGTTTGCTTTTCAACCATCTTATTACCAGAAGCACCCACGACGTTTTGGGCTATTCCACCAGTGTTACCGCTAAAAGCCTACTGGCCGAAACGAATAATGCGCGCAGCCTCAACCACGAAACCTCTCTAGAAATCAATCCACAGCTAGCGGCAGCGGCGCAAGCCAAAGCCAACGATATGGCTACTCGTGGCTATTGGAGCCATGTCACGCCTGATGGTAAGCAGCCCTGGAGCTTTATGACCACCGCCGGTTACCATTACCAGGAAGCGGGCGAGAACCTGGCCTACGGCTTTGGTAGCAGCGATCAAGTGGTAGCAGCCTGGATGAACAGTGCTGAGCACCGGGCCAATATCCTGAACAACGATTACCGCGACGTCGGCTTTGCCACAGCCAATGTAGCAAACTATCAAGGCCACGGTCCCGAAACCATCATAGTGGCAATGTACGGCCAACCGATGAACCTCAACGCAACATCCGTCTTGGCCGACCAAGCCCCCACTACCGCTGACCTTTCCCAGGTCTCGGCCCCTGTTTCTCGTTTGCAGGTGGTTACGAATGCCAGCTGGGTTCAGTTGGCGGTTGCCGCTCTGTGCGGTGCCGCTCTGATGCTCTTCTTTGTGCGGCACGCGTTGGCCTGGCACAAGGTATTGGTACGCGGCGAGCGGTTTATGCTCCGTCACCCGCTGTTTGACACCTTCCTTATCTCGCTGGCAGTGTTTATGTTCCTGCTATCACACCTGGCTGGCACCATTTTGTAGCTCAATTTGCTGGATAAATGAAAGCCCTGTTACTATTAGCATAAGATGCATGCCGATCCAAACCTCGCTAAAACCTACACCACCATCCGTATTCTGCAACGATTGAGCCTTCTGACCGCCGGGCTCTTTACGCTCCTAGGCAGCTCGTTCGTGGTTTGCCTGGCTGTACTGCTCGAGTTTATCCGCAATCAAAAGGGCTACCAGGGCTTTAATGATCCAACCGGCGTCCAAAATGCCATTGACGCGTTCATTAACGGCTTTTTTTGGATAACCATCTTGGCGGTGGCGAGTGGCGTGACACTAACCAGTCTGATGCTGATCTTTAAAAGTCAGCGAGCACAAGATCGTAAGACCATTATTGATAGCTTGGTGATCTTGGGCTTCTGCGCGTTTATAACCGTGTTTTCCCAAACGTTCTTAACCGATTTTATCCGCCACTTGTCTACCCGTTTAGTGCACTAAACTTACTGCAGCACCACATTGGCTGCGCCCACTAGCGCTTGCAAACGCTCTAGCGCGGCACTGTCGCTGCTCATGCGCGTCGGGAGCTTGACGGCCTGCTTGGCCGCATCCGGCCCCAGTACCAATACGACTTCGCTCTCACCCTGTTGCTCATCGATGGCCGATTTGAGCTGGGCGAGCATGCTGTGGTCGTCACTTTTAACCAGCCGGATGTAGACCCGCGCTGGCCGATCGAGCGGCTGCACTTTTTCGGCGCCAGCCCGCTCGGCCTTGGCGGCTGCTACTGCCGTTGCCAGTGCGCTGCCCTTACGCTTGCCGGTTTTGAGCTCGCGCTGTTTGCGGCCGGTGCTTTGGTAAGCCGCGGCTTGGTCGTGGGTAACTTCGCGGCCGTCATCTACCAGAATCTTGACATCATCCACGATGTTACCATCGCGGTCTTTGGCATTGACCTTGCCACGTACAATCACTATGCGGTCGCGTTCAAACAGCCCGAGCGTTTGCTGGTAGGTGCTGGGGAACAAGATCAGCTCGGTTTCGCCGAACTCGTCTTCAATCTTTACAAACGCCATTTTCTGGCCGTTTTTGGTGGTGATTTCCCGCATGTCCGTTACCAAACCGCCCACCACCACCGCTTTGCCATCGTGTTCGGGCTTGAGCGTGCCTAGCGGTGTGGTTTGTTCGGCTAGCAGCACGCTAAAGGCCTCGAGCGGTTGCTGGCTCAGGTACAGCCCGAGCAACTCGCGCTCCCAGGTCAGCAGTTCGCGGGTATTGAATTTGGCGGGCGGCAGGTCTAGCTTGAGCGTTGGCTTATTGGCGGTGGCAGTGCCGTCTATCAGATTACCGAATAGGTCAGTTTGGCCACTGGCCCGCTCTTTGGACAGCCGCTGGCCGTAGGCCACGATCATATCCAGGTTATGCAGCAGCGTGGAGCGGTCGCCAAAGCGATCGAACGCCCCGGCTTTGATCAGGCTTTCCAGTGCCTTGCGATTCACCACCCGCGTATTGACGGTCGAGATGAAATCTTCTAGCGTCTCGAACTTGCCGCTGTCTTCGCGCGCCCGGATGATTTCATCCACGGCTCCGGAGCCCACATTCTTGACGGCATCCATACCAAACCGAATGGCGGCTTTTTGGTTGTCACCATCCTGGTTTGGCACCACAGCAAATTCGTGGAATGATTCGTTGACATCGGGCGGCAGTACGCTAACACCCATCTTTTTACACTCAGCAATTTCGATGCTCAGGCGGTCGGTGTCGTCATAATCGCTGGTCATCAGCGCTGCCATAAAGGCCGACGGATAGTGTGCCTTTAGGTATGCCGTCCAGTAGCTGGTCATGCCGTAGCAGGCCGAGTGACTCTTGTTAAAACAGTAATCGGCAAAACCCATTAGGTCTTGCCAGAATTTTTCAATCACGCCGCGTGGCACGCCGTTGGCTACGGCGCCATCGATGAACTTGACCTGCATCTTGGCCATCACATCGTGCTTCTTTTTGCCGATGGCTTTGCGCAGCGTATCGGCTTCACCGCCGGTAAAGCCACAGACTTCACGGCTGATCTGCATCACCTGCTCCTGGTACACCAGCACGCCGTAGGTGCTCTGCAGGGCATTTTTCATGAGCGGATGGGCATAGCTGACGTCTTCCAATCCGTTTTTGCGGTGGATGAAGCTATCGGTCAGGCCGGCACTAAGCGGGCCGGGGCGATACAAGGCGCCCATGGCGATCACATCATTGAATTCGGTCGGTTTCAGCTCGCGCAAATAGCGCTTCATGCCGCTCGATTCAAACTGGAACACGCCGGTGGTATCACCGCGGCCCAGCAGTGCAAATGTCTCAGGATCATCGAGCGGAATCGTGCTTAGGTCGATGTCTTTACCATCGACACGCTTAATGATACGGAGCGTGTTCTTGATGATGGTCAGGTTGCTAAGTCCCAGAAAGTCCATCTTAAGCAGCCCTATTTCTTCGATTTGTCCCATCGGGAACTGCGCTGCCACCACGCCTTTTTGGGCCATTTCGAGCGGCACGTATTCCACCAGGGCAGCTGGGGCAATTACCACGCCGCAGGCGTGTACACCGTGGCTACGGATGGTGCCCTCGAGCGCAATCGCCAGGTCAATCACTTGCTTACTGGTTTCGTTGGTTTCGTATTCGCGCTTGAGGTCCGGATCTTTCACGATACTGGTGGCGAGCGGAATGTGACGGCCTTGCACGGGCTGCGGAATCAGCTTGGCCAGGCGATCGCTTTCGGCATACGGCACTTGTAGCACCCGGGCCACGTCACGCACTGCCGCTCGCGCTGCCATCCGACCGAAGGTCACGATGTTGCTGACACGATCGTGGCCATATTTATCAGCGCAGTATTGAATGACCTCATCGCGCCGCGAATCCTGAATGTCCACGTCGATATCGGGCATGCTAATGCGGTCGGGGTTCAAAAAGCGCTCAAACAGCAAACCGTAGGCCAGCGGGTCCAAATCGGTAATATAGAGCGCGTAGGAGATGATCGACCCAGCGGCGCTGCCCCGGCCCGGCCCAAAGATAATCCCCTGGTCTTTGCCCCAGTTGATGAAGTCTTGCACGATCAGCATGTAGCCGTTAAAGCCCATGCCGTCGATGACGCCCAACTCATATTCGGCCCGCTCCAGAACTGTTTCGGGCAAGCCTTCTTTGATCTGTTTCAGCGTTAAATCAGTGGCCGTCCCCCGGTCTATGTCAGCGTACCGCTCGGCCAGCCCACGGTAGACCAACTTGTCCAAAAACGTCTTTTCGGTCTCGCCCTTCGGCACCGGAAACTTAGGAATCAAAATTTTACCCAGTTCAATCGTCACATCGCAGCGATCGGCGATGGCCTTGGTGTTTAGAATGGCCTCGGGGTGCGTTTTGCCCCAGCGCTTGATGATCTCACCAGGGTCGGTGACGTGCAGTTCAAAATCTTTCAGCGACATACGCTTTTCGTCGCTCAAAAACGCCCCGGTCTGCACGCAGAGCAAAATCTCGTGCGCGGTTTGATCGTCGTGGCTCAAGTAGTGCGCATCGCAGGTCACCACCGGTGGGATGTCCAGCTCTTTGGCCAGCTTCAGCAGCCCTTTGTTGACCCGTTGCTGTTCAGCCCAACCGCTGGGATGATCATCGTGACCGTGGTCTTGCACCTCTATGTAGTAGCGGTCGCCAAACACTTTTTTATACCACGTAGCGATCTCGACAGCCTTGGCGTAATCGTCGTTGCGCACCGCATCGCCCACTTCGCCGCCAATACAGCCGCTCAATATAATCAGTCCTTCGTTGTATTTCTCGAGCAAGGCGTGATCAATCCGCGGTTTGTAGTAAAAGCCTTCCAGGTTCGCAATGGTGGAAAGCTTCATCAGATTCTGATAGCCCTGGTTGTTCATGGCCAGCACAATCAGGTGGTAATAGACTTTGTCTTTGCCCGGCTCTTTGTCGGTCATAGTCCGCGCCGCCACATAGGTTTCCATGCCGATGATGGGCTTAACGCCGTTCGCTGTGGCCTCTTTGTAAAACTCGATCGCTCCCGTTAGCGTACCGTGATCAGTTTGAGCCACGGCTGTCATGCCGGCTTGTTTGACGTACTGAATCAGCGCCGGTACTTTGGTGAGCCCGTCGAGCAAACTGTACTGAGTGTGATTGTGCAGATGCACATAATCGCTGGGCTGCAAACTAGCCACGTTATTACCCTCATGGTTTATCCCTCCAGTATACCGAAAAGCTGGCCGCAAATCTGCAGCCAGCTTTACAACACCAGCAGGCGATCTCTATTTGCGCAAGAAGTCGCGTAAGTGCTCGATGGCGTTGGTAGCATCGCTAATCGCCTTCTTGAGGTCTTTGTCGCTGGCCTGGCCTTCGTGCAGGGTACTCAGTACTTCGCGGGCTTTTTGCTTGGCATCACGGGCTCGGTCGAGCGCGCCGCTGACGTCTTTGCGATGCGTAAACGAACTGATCTTATCACTGACCTCTTCGATGATCTCGCTCAGCTCGGTGTGCAGCTTTTTGAGTTCTTTTTCGGCCGCACCATAGGTTTCGTAAGCTTTGTCTTTGATGGCTTCACGGGTTTCTTTACCGCTCTTGGGCGCCGTCAGTAACCCGGCGATATAACCAATCAGCCCCGTAATGGCGGCCCCGATCGCCAACTTCTTTACCAAACCACTCTTGTCTTCCTTGTGAGATCCCCGCATACCGGCTACTCCTTCTTTGC
>DATIIP010000014.1:0-74368 GCA_035479475.1 Saccharimonadales bacterium (SeqCode)
GGATGTTGTGCCAGTGTGACCGTATCGCCCACTTTGGCGTCCCGCGTGGTTTTGAGGTTAGTTACGATGTAGCCGATTTCGCCGGCCTTTAGGGTATGGCCGGGTGTCATATCGGGTTTGAGTGCACCAACTTCCAGCGCCAAGCCCGTGGCACTGGTGTTGAGCATCTTAATGTGCGCATTTTTAGCAATTTCGCCGTCAACCACCCGCACATACAAAATCACCCCACGATAATCGTCATAATAACTATCAAAAATTAACGCCCTGGTGTTTTGGGAGGACGGACCTCCCAAAGGTGAGGGTACTTCGGTAATGATCCGCCCTAATACTTGCTCCACCCCTTTGCCGGTTTTGGCGGAGATTTGCAGAATGTCTTCAAACTTGCAGCCCAGCAGGCTGACGATCTCGGCCCCAACGCGCTCCACATCGGCCGCCGGCAGGTCGATTTTGTTCATAACAGGGATAATTGTCAGATCTGCCGCCATTGCCAGGTACACATTGGCCAGTGTTTGGGCCTGAATGCCCTGAGAGGCATCTACCACTAGTAGGGCTCCTTCGCAGGCCTGAAGGCTCCGTGACACTTCATACGAGAAATCGACATGCCCAGGGGTGTCGATGAGGTTCAGCTCGTAGCCCTGGTGCTCCATCCGAACAGGGGCCAGCTTGATAGTAATCCCTTTTTCGCGCTCCAAATCCATCCGGTCCAGCAATTGGGCCTTCATATTGCGCTTTTCCACCGTGCCGGTTAGCTCCAGCAGCCGGTCCGCCAGCGTGCTTTTGCCATGGTCGATATGCGCAATTATGCAAAAATTGCGAATGTGGTCTTGGTTCATTGCGCACTATTATAACAGAGGTAGATCAGAGTAGCGAGGCCCTCAGCTCTGTAACAAGCTACTTCTTAGCAATCTCGTAGCGATTCTGCAGGCGCAGCAATTGACCGATGATGTCTTGTAGCTGATACTGCGCCACACATCCGGCGGGCAGCGCAAAGGCGATTTCTTCGAGGGTAACGGCCAGGGTTACAAAGTAATCACCCGACGCCACCAGGGCGGCCAGATATTGCTCGTCAGCGTCTCGGGGTGCATCACGCAGAAACATAATATCGGCCGGCTCATCAGATAGTACTAGATCGGTCATGGCTAACATGTAGGTCGCGTTCATATATCTTCCTCTATTACACTTTTATATCCGTCGCTGGTAATAATTAGGTGGTCGAGCAGTTCAATGCCAAGGATCTTGCCGGCTGCCCGCAACTGCTGGGTGACCTCTATATCGGCGGCGCTTGGCTCGAGTGAGCCAGAGGGGTGATTGTGGGCAATAAGGATCGCCACCGCTCCCCGCATGATGGCCGGCTGAAATACCTCGCGCGGATGCACAATATTGGAGCTTAAGCTCCCGATAGAAATAACCTCGTTGTGTACTACCTGGTATTGTGCGCCCAGATACAGGCCCCGCAATTGCTCCTTACCGTAGTTGCCCATAGCCTTGAAATAATGGTAAGCCTGTTCGGGGTTACGAACCTGTGCCGGTTCCCCGCCCCGCCCGACGGCATACGACCGCCGCCCAAGCTCTAGTGCCGCCACCAACTGGCAAGCCTTGGTGAGAGGAATATCGAGCAGGTCAGCCAAGTGGGCCGGTTTGACTTCACGCAACAGCGCCTTTTCGCCGTATTCACGTAGAGCCCGCTTGGCCATAGTGAGCACCTCTTCGCTGCGCGTACCCACGCCCCATAAGACGGCTACTAATTCTGCTTGCGTCAGACTGGCGACACCTGCCGCCAGCATTTTTTCGCGTGGCCGTTCGTGATTCGGCAAATCGCGTACCCGAAGCACATACTGGCCGACAGGCGCATCTAGGATGGTGTCTTGGTCTTGCAGGGCGTAGGGTGTGGTCGGCGCAACTCTCATGGTTCTCATCCTACAACTAAACCCTTAGCTAATCCACGCCGGAAACGTTATAGAATTAACAGAGTTCAGAATAAATTAATAATCAACTTTGATGGGCCGGAGTATTACCCGGCGAAGCCAGCGCCACAGCGGTTGCGCCTCTTCCAAACCAAACAGCCCCGATATGGCAAAATGGGTGGCAAAGGTTGCCAGCGTGATAATGCCGAACTTGGTTCCTAGCGTGACCAAACCGCGGTCATTGGCGCCTAACGGCACAAATCCTACCGTAATATAACCGGCTACCAAGCTAAAGCCGGTGACCGATATGGTGCGAATGACGCCGCTCCAAAAATCACGGTCGAAGAGTTTGGGGTCGCGAGTAACCATAATCACCCCCAAAATGAAGACTTCTACGGCCGCCACAATCGACTGGGCTGATGCCAGTCCCTGCAGCCCGTAGTTGTTCGCGCTTCCCAGCCAAAAGGCCAGCACCACGTTGAGCGAGATGGTAAAGATAGAAACATAGAGTGGTGTACGGGTGTCTTTTTGGGCATAGAACCAGCGCGAGATCAGCGTGTAGATAGTCCGGAACAGGATGGCGATGGTTAGAAATTCAAACACCAATTCAATCTGATCGGCGTTTTCCTTAAAAATGAACCGGGCTAGATAGGCGCGAGCAAAGAAACAGACGACGACTACCGGCATGGCCAGCCAAATGATCAGCCGTAGGTAGCGTAAGAAATCGGATCGAAATAGGTCGGTACGGCCACTGCTCAGCCGGTTATTGAGCCGGGGGAAAACGGCCGTCGAGATGGCAGTGCCAATCAGTGAGATTGGTGCCAGGTGCAGGGTATAGGCGTTACTGTAGTACGTGATGCTGCCTTCGGTTAGCTTACTGGCACGGTTGATCTCGGCAATCGATTCTAGCTGGTCGATGCCCTGATCTAGGCTGCGCGGTGGCAGCTGACGCAGCACCAGGCGGAAATCGTTATGCCGCCAATCGATACGCGGCTGCCAGCGGAAGCCAGTGCCGTAGACGCCGATGAGCACCACCACCAGTTGCAAGACCGCCCCCACCAGTGCGCCAATGCCGAGCCCCACGATCCCTAAATGCCACGGCCCGCCCGCCCGGTGATTGGCCTCGCTAAAAACCAGCGCCGCTATACTAATGCTCCCGTTGTACAGCAGCGGAGCGGTGGCGTAGAAAAAGAAACGCCCCAGTGATTGCTGAGTGGCCGCCAAGATACCCGAAATGGTAAATAGCAGGGGGTTGAGGCTCAGAAAGCGCATGATAATGGTAGCGTCATGCAAATGTGCCGGCGACAATTTGGGTCCGACAATGTAGTGCAGCAGTGGTTCGGCAAAGACAAAGATGACCACCGCTACTGCGGCCATAATAATGCACAGCAAATTGAGTAAGCTAGAAACCAACTCCCACATTCGCTTGCGGTCGCCCTTGGCCAAATGGTCCGCCAACACCGGCATCAGCGCCACGCCCAAGGCGCCAGCAGAAATGGTAAAGAAAAAGAAATCGGGAATGGTAAAAGCGGCAAAGTAGCTATCGGTGCTGTGTGCGCCGGTTGCCAAGAAGTTGGCGTTGACCAATGTGGTACGTAAGAAGCCCAGCAATTGTGCCAACAGCGAGCTGCCGATCAACAAAATAGCGGCGCTGCCGAGCGAGATGCGTTTGCGGGTTCGGGGAATTTTGAAATTCATGAGAAGCTGTAACCAGTATAGCTCCTAGGCGGCAGTGAAAACAGGCTTTTCTATCTGTTTCGCCTATGCTATAACGCGAAGCATCCTAGCTAAGCGAATTATCGGCTCAGGTGAATCACTCCCTCTCCAAACGGCTCAGGCTGTGACGATGGAACGGGCGGCACAGCCGGTAGTGTTTGGACCGGGGGTAGTTCCGGTGTGGCTACCGGAGGTTTAGGGCTGGCTGGCATCGCTGTAGTTGGCGGGGCAACTTCGGACTCTGGCGGTGCACCTACTTCGGCCGGCTTCTTTTTGCGCTTGCGGGTTCGTTTACGTTTTGGTTTGGGCGTGCCACCGGCATTATCAGCATCGGCTGCTATCTGGTTCAATACGGCCTGCGAGAGCACCGAGGCTGGTTTTTTGCGTTTCACCGTTTTAGCCAGCTTGTCAGCCGGCGGTGGAGTGCTCGCGGATAGCTCTGCCGGGGCAGGAGGAGCGACGGCCTGTGGCGGTGAAACCGGAGCCGGTTGAGGTGGAGCGGCTTTGGGCTCGGCCTGTTTCGCAGTTCCGGCACCAGTCGTGCCACCGTAGCGTTCCGCCATGTAGCGTTCAATCGATTCGCGGCTTTTGGCGTACTGGGCGCGTGAGTGGGCTACAATCTGGGCGCTGTAGTCACTGGTAAACGGCGGCAAATTGAGGCTGATAGCGCTAAAGGCCGGTACTTTTTCACCACTGATGGTCATGCTGATGGCAAAGTGGCGATTGTGCATGTGCACTAGGTCGTGTTCTTCGAACTTGGGTTCAAAGTATTTCATCATCCCCCGGGCATCGTCGGCGCTGGTACGGAAGCTAATGATTGACCCTACGTTACCAAACACGGCATCTTTTACTTCTTGCATCATCTGGGCTGTGTACTGGTTGGCCACGGTCAGGTTCAGGCCGTATTTGCGGGCCTCGCTCAAAATGGTGGTGAAGCTATCGGTAGCAAAGTTCTGGAATTCGTCCACATATAGGTAGAACGGCGTGCGTTCTTCGCCCGTGATGTCGGCCCGGCTCATGGCCGCCATCTGCACCTTGGTTACCAGCAGCGATCCAAGTAGGGCGGCGTTGTCTTCACCCACCAGGCCGCGGCTGAGGTTGACGATCAGGATTTTGCGCTCATCCATAATCTGCCGCACGTTAAAGCTGCTCCTGGGTTGTCCAATGATGTTGCGCACCAGCGGGTTGGCCGTAAAGGCCCCCACCTTATTCAAGATCGGCGCCACAGCCTCGGTCATAAAACGCTCGTTCCAGCTGGCAAACTCAATCTGCCAAAAATTGCGAACCACCGGGTCCACCACCGTCGTTAGGACATCATTACGAAACTTCTTTTCCGTTAGAATGCGGGTGATGTCGAGCATGGTGGCATCGGGGTAATCGAGCAGTGCCAAGATGCTGTAGCGCAGAATGTATTCCAGCCGCGGGCCCCAGCTGTTTTCAAACATCCGTTTAATGACACCGATTAGTTCAGAGCAAGTATGGGTTTTAAGTTTGGGGTCGTACACTTCCAGCGGGTTAAAACCCATCGGGAAGTCGGTATCGGCCGGGTTGAAGTAGACCACGTCGGCGGCACGTTCGGCCGGGATGCGCCTGAGCACGGCTTGAGCGTAGTCACCATGCGGATCAATCACAGCAAAACCATAGGGACTATAAATGTCAGAAATAGTCAGCAACTCCAACATGCCCGACTTACCGGTGCCGGTCTGACCGATGATGTACAGGTGACGGCCCCGGTCGGACCTCGGCATGCCGAACATGGTGTTATGTCCCCGAAAGTTGGTGGCCGCAATCGGGCTCAGCAGCCCCGCTGTCTCGGGTGTTATTACCGGCAGATTGGCCGGTGGTTCGGCCGTCTGGCTGGTGGCCCACAAGATGTACGGCGTCTCCACGTTGGTGTGCGGCAGGTGATACAGTGTGGCCACCTCTTCGATATTGCAAATGAAACCAGTCCGGTTAAAGGCCCGGGAGCGGTAGTGCGCCACTAAAAACTGATCGTCCGCGACCCGCTTGGCCTCAAAGCCGTTCAGGTAGGTGCTGTTGAACTGTTTGTAGCTGGCAATGATGGATTGCATCTGTAGCTGTGCCTGCTGCTTGGTGGTGTCGCCACGGTATACAATGCGCAGCTGGCTTTCGAAGGCTAACTTTTGGGTTTTGTTTTCGGCGGCACTGGCGCGTGTAGTCTCGTAGTCGCTCAGTTTAACTGATTCGGTTTTGACCTCTGGTGGCTTCCATAGCGCACCAAGCAGCCCTACCGTTGTGGTGCCGCCCTGATTCTTGATGCTTGCAATATAGTGCTCGCTATTCTTGTGCCAGTGAGCACTTGCCGGCTTGATAAGCAGCTGCAGCCAAGCCTCCTCATCCTGGTTGAACTTTGCTAGGGTGGCCGTGATAGCCGCCAGTGGGTCAACCTCGAAGCTCTGGAACGTCTTGATGGGCAGCGCGTTATTGCCCACAAACTTCAGCTCGGTGACGAGCTGCATGGGGTAGTTATCTTCGGGCCGATAGGCGGCGTAATCTTCTACCTCGCTGATGTGCACCGTAGGGTACTGGGCGTAAATCTGCTCTTCTACATAGTTTTTTAGATAGCGGGGCACCCAGATGTAAAAGCCAATCCGCTTGCCACGTACTGCGATTTCTAGGCTGAGGCGCTCGCGGCGAGCGGCTTTGAGCAGCCCTGGCGTGGGAATGGTCAGCAGACCGTGCAAGCTGGCAAACATCTGCTCGGCCGCCAATTCCTTCTTTTCGTTGGTACGCGGTACCTGCAGCAAAAGTACAACCCCGTCATCTTCGGGTCGTTCAGCTGCGTGTTTAGTGAGTAAGCCTGCCATACGAAACAATCCGCACATAGCTATGCGGCTTATGCTTATTCTCGCATTTTTACGCCTAGAAATACAGCGGTCAGTTACTTCTTATCTTCCTGATGGAAGAACTCGGGGTGGCTAAGCAACTCATCCCACACCAGTTCATAATAGGCAAAAGCACCCGAATGGCGGCTGGCTTTGGTGCGGGGGATCTGCATATGGCCCACCCATTCCCGCTGCGTCATCTTCTTATCGTGATACAGCCAACCCTCGTCAGCAATGTCGAACAGCAGAGGCAAGATTTTATCAACGGAGCGGACAAACTGAGCTTCATCGCTAGTTTGCGCCTCGTAGGCGTGCAGGGTTTCGACTGCCCATGGGAAAGCTGCCAAGCTAGTCTCCAGCTGTCTGAGCGCTTGGGCTTCGCGGGCCTCCTTGGAAGCTTTTTGGCTATCGGACGCAAAATTGGAAGTATCACCGGCGTGAATCTCCACCATATCGTGTACCGTGGCGTACTGCGCGACCTTGCCAATGTCCAGCTTAGGATCAACGTGCGGTGCCAGCGCGCAGGCCAGCAGGGCCAGCGACCACGAATGCTCGGCATCGTTTTCGTAACGCAAACCATCCAAATGCAACGGCACTTCGCGCCGAATCTGGTAAAAGGGCAGGACTACGTCGGTGACAAGCCGCTGCAGGTCAGCCAGATCGGGTTTTTTCATAGGCTTAGTATAGCGCGGCTTCTTTGGGCATGTGCGAGCCTTCGAGTGCTTTTAGCACGTCATCGGCATCGACGGTCTCTTTTTCGAGCAGTTTGTCTTTGAGGACCGTTAGATATTTGAGGTTAGCCTTGATGACAATGCGCGCACGATTGGCCGCTTCGGTAATCAGCTTTTCTACCTCCAGGTCGATCATCTTGGCAGTATCGTCGCTGTATTCACGTTCGTGCACCATGCGCTCCAACATCATGCCTTCTTCTACGTGGAAGACTTGGTCGCGCAACTTGCCGCTGCCCATTCCCTGATTGACGATCATGTCGCGGGCCAGCTCAGCCGCCTTGGGTAGGTCCGAACCAGCACCAGTGGTTACGTGGTCTTTACCATAAATGATTTCTTCGGCAATTCGTCCACCCAGCAGCCGTGCCAGTACATCTTTGAACTCCACCAAGCTGTGGTAGCTCTTGTCTTCAGGTGGGATAGACCATGTCACGCCGCCAGTGTGACCGCGGGGGATAATGGTGACTTTATGAATCGGGTCGCTATCGGGCAGCACATGGCCGACAACAGCATGACCGGCCTCGTGATAGGCGGTGATCTCTTTTTCTTTCTCGCTCATCACCTTGCTCTTGCGCTCAGGGCCAATCGCCACGCGCTCAAAGGCTTCGGTAACATCGGCCTGAGAAATCTGCGTATGGTTGTTGCGGGCCGCAATAATGGCCGATTCGTTGGCGATGTTGGCTAGATCGGCACCGGACGAGCCAGCGGTTTTAGCCGCCAGTGCATCGAGGTCCACCACCTGATCCAGTGGTTTCTTTTCGAAGTGGACCTGTAGGATAGCCTTGCGATCAGGGCGGTCGGGCAGGTCGATATTAACGCGGCGGTCAAACCGGCCGGGGCGGAGCAGTGCCGGGTCTAGTACGTCGGCGCGGTTGGTTGCCGCCAGGACGATTACATTCTGGCCCTGCTCAAAACCATCCATTTCTACTAGAATCTGGTTGAGGGTTTGTTCGCGCTCGTCGTGTCCGCCGCCCATACCGCTACCGCGGCGGCGGCCTACAGCGTCAATTTCGTCGATGAAGATAATGCACGGGGCGTTCTTTTTGGCCTTGGCGAACAGATCACGCACACGCGAAGCACCCACACCCACAAACATTTCTACAAATTCCGAACCGGAAATGCTAAAGAATGGCACGCCGGCTTCGCCCGCTACAGCGCGGGCCAGCATGGTTTTACCGGTACCCGGGGGACCAACCAACAGTACACCCTTAGGGATGCGCGCGCCAACACTGGCGAACTTTTTGGGGAACTTGAGGAACTCTACAACCTCTTGCAGATCTTGCTTGGCTTCGGCCTGGCCAGCCACGCTCTTAAAACTTACTTTGTCTTTTTCGTTGCCGTACAGCCGCGCCCGGCTCTTGCCAAAGCTCAACGCCTGATTGCCCTGCCCCTGGGCGCTTCGCAGCACAAAGTACAACATACCACCTATCAAAAGCACTGGCAGCACCGTGCCCGCCAGGCTAGCCAGCACCGCTCCGGTACTGCTTGGCGGTTTGATGCTAACCTCTACCTTTTGGTAGTTGAGGCCTTCGTCTTTCAGGCTCGTACCGTCTTCCTTGAATGAGCGCAAAGTGGGATGATTGTTATTCTTGACGGTGATATCCAGCTCATCGCCAGCCACTTCTATTTTCTTATACTTGCCATGGTTAGCATCGCTAATAGCTTGGGTGAGGGGGATTTCCCGCATGGTGCTGGGCTGATGGTAGGCAGCATAGGTGATAAGTGCAATTAATATAACGAGAATAGCAAAACCGGCGTTCTTAGCACCCCGGCTCCCTCCTCGCTTGGTGTTCGGGCGTAAAGGTTTTTTATCCATGTGACTTCTAGTATACAACGTTTTTAGAGACCTTGACTAGCGCTCACGGGGCCTGAGTGCCAAGGAGCTACGGCTAATCTCCAGCCAATGGCCACGGTTTACATCGGTGCGGGAACCGCTGCGGCCGGTTTTGGCGGCCACTACCAAACGATCCAGCATCTGTCGGCTCAGCTCGGCGCCAGTGCGTAGCAGCAGCCACTCTGCCAAGACTTCGCGGGCTACGGAGTGGGACAACATAATGAAATGATGGCGATCCAAGGTATGGGTGTGCGGCTGCAAATGCAGGTAGTTGCCTAGTTCGGTCGTAAGCGCAGCATTGTGCTGATGAGCTTGTTGGATATGGGCGAGCAGCACTTCCCTGTCTGCATCAGCAAAGCGAGGCAATATATGGTGGCGGATGTAGTTGCGCAGGTAGCGTACGTCCGTATTAGTACTGTCCTCGCGCCACTGCAATCCTTCCCTCTTAGCGTAGCGAAGCAGTTCATTTTTGGGCACGTGCAACAACGGTCGTCTAACCACATCTGTACTCTTGAGCGAGCTTAAGCCCCGCCGCCCAGTGCCGCGTAACAGATTCAAAATGGCTGTTTCCAGCGCATCGTCTTGGTGGTGTGCCGTAATAATCGCCCCTGCCCCGCTGGCCCGGCGCACCTGGTGCAAAAACTCGTAACGTTTGGCGCGGGCCAGGGCTTCACTGGCGCGGGCACCCAATTGGCCCGTGTGATACACAAACGGCACGCCATACTCTTTGGCCGTCAGCTGTACCAGTTTGCGATCAATCAGCGAATCTGGCCGAATGCCATGATCATAGTGTGCAACCACCAGCCGCAGGTCGGGCCGCTGCGCTAGCATATGCAACAGCGCCATACTGTCCACTCCGCCGCTCACTGCCACCACATACCTGCCGGGCTGTAAATTCAAATCCATACCTTATAATTATACCGTTATGATACACCTCTATTTTATCCGCCACGGCCAAAGTGAGCTTAATGCCCGCGAGATTTTTGCTGGCTGCCTTGATACACCACTCACCAAACGTGGCTGTCAGCAAGCAGCGGCTGCCGGCGAGCAAGCTAAGGCCGTTTCGTTCGATCTAATCGTGTCATCGCCCCTGGTCCGAGCCCTGGAAACCGCACAAATTGTAGCGCAAGAGGCAGGCTACCCACTTGACGCCATTAGGCAAAGTGATTTGTTCAAGGAACGCTCACTTGGCAAGCTAGAGGGTAAACCATGGACCACCTATGACGAATCCGCGGATCACGACCTGGCCAGCGACAAGGCCATGGGCGTTGAACCTATGGCAGAGCTAGTGGAGCGAGCCCGAAAAGGCCTGGTTTTTCTACAGAACCAACCGGCCGAGACTATCCTAGTCGTCGGGCATGGTTCGTTTTACCGGGCCCTTTGTACCGCGCTCGATCCGAGCCAATCGTACGACGAACCACCGAACACTCAGATTATTCAGCTAGTATAGATTAGACTATTTTTGGACCAAGAACGTATGCTATTATTCCTGCATGAACAAGGAATACCAGCATATATCGCTAAACTCGGTCCAAAAGAACAGCATAATCTTTGCCTCGTTCTCCAAACGTAATTTCTATTTGCGCGCGCATATTTCACAATTTGTACTCTTGCAAGGCCAAACCCCTATTAGTCCGTTCATGAACGTAGATTACAACTTGAATGGTTTGGTCGATAAGAGCTTGATTCGCATCGCCAACAACACCATGATTAGCCGCTGTGACGAGCTTTGGGTATTTGGCGAGATCAGCGATGGCGTATTAGTGGAAATCTACCTGGCCAAGCGGGCCGGCAAGCCGGTGCACTACTACGAGCTGATGCTTGATGGCCAAACCTTCCACGAAATCGATGAGCAATCGGTGCGACTGGAAGACGTCTCGCCCTGGATGTGGGAGTGGGCACTCAGCGGCAAAGATCTAGCCCGCTGGCACCCACGCTTGCGTTTCAATAAGACCCATCCGCTGATTTACCCGGCCTACTCCAAGCGTAATTTTTATCTGCAAACGCACATCAGTCAGTTCTGCCTGGACGCCAAAACTGTACCTCTCAATCCATTTATGTTGTTCCGCTACTTTTTGGGTGGTAGCGTAACGCGCGAGAGCGTTTACCAAGCCAACAACAACATCGTGCGGGAATGCGACGAGGTGTGGGTGTTCGGCGAAATCAGCAACGGGGTGTTGGCCGAGATTAAGCTCAAACAGGAGCAGGGCAAACCGGTGCGCTATTTCAAGATTAATAATCAGCACCCCATTACCTTCCGGGCCAGCAGCGGCAAAACCATGCCGTTCGAGGAGGCCTATCTGGAAGAATTTCGCTACATGCTGACCTAAGCGTACGGCTCATAGTATAGTAGTGGCTGATGAAGCCCGATATTAACCGACTGTTAGAATTCCAAAAGCTGTTGCTGCAGTTTCAGGCCATTCAGCGCAAAGTGAATATCCCTCCCGGCCTAGACGACACCGAAAACGATGTTGAGCACAGCTACGACATTGCCATGCTGGGCTGGTATTTGGCGCCGTACTTCCCAGAACTAGATGTTAATAAGGTAATCCGGTTTAGTTTGGCGCACGATATTGTAGAGGTTCATGCTGGTGATACGTATTCGTACGGCGACATTGGCGACAAAGTGGAGCGCGAAGAACTAGCTTTCAAGCAGCTGGCCAAAGAGTGGCAGGATTTTCCCGACTTGCTAGCCGCCATCCACGAATACGAAAGCCGTGAGACACCCGAGGCCAAGTTTGTCTATGCGCTCGATAAACTAGCGCCGGCCCTGATCGACTACATCAACGAGGGCCGCGGCTGGCGGCATCTCAAGATCACGGCCAAAATGTTCCGGGCCGAAAAGGACCGTAAAGTGCCCATCTCGCCCGAGATTAACGAGTACATGGACCAGCTGCACGACGTTCTGGCCATGCAGCTGCATTTGTTTGCGCCCGAAGAAGCTACCGAAGAATCGTAGCTCACAGCCCTGGCTGCTATACTAGCAGTAGTTACTGCTAAACAAACATGGAAAAAGACATTGCACTAATACTAGTTGGCTTCGTGGTTGGCGCCATGAACGCCATTGCCGGCGGTGGCATGCTGGTGGGCTTTCCAGTGTTGGTGGCGCTGGGTGTGCCGCCGCTGACGGCCAATGCCACGGCCAGTGTCATCACCGCTCCCGGCCAGCTGGCTTCGGCGGTGGGCTATTGGCGCTATTTGCGCAAAGTGCCGCTGCGCTACGCGTGGCTACTGCTGCCGGCTACCATTGGCGCGGCGCTAGGATCGCTCACGCTGCGCAACACCTCGCCGCATGATTTCGCGCGCCTGGTGCCTGCCCTGGTGCTGTTTGGCGTGCTGTTGTTCGTGTTTCAGCCATTACTGCATTTTCACTTGCACCGCCAGCTCAAAGGCCGCGCCAAAAAGATCTTGCCATTAGCGCTGCTGGGCATGGCTATGATTCCACTCTGTTTTTACGGCGGCTACTTTGGGGCGGGCTATGGCTTTTTGATGCTCGCATTCCTAGGCCTTACCAACCTGCAAGACACCCACATGATCAACGCCATGAAGAACGTCTCAGCCGTGTTTGTTTCGAGCACCGCTATGCTGTGTCTATACGGCGCCCACTTGATCGACTGGCGCATCGGCGGAATTACCGCCATTGGTACGGTAAGCGGCGGATTTTTGGGTGCCCGTGGCGCACAGCACGTCTCTAGCCACTGGCTGCGAATCTCCATCATTGCCATCGGCCTGATGGCCGTGATCTATCTGAGCGTCCAGCAATACTAGCCAATCCGTTCCAGATCTGTTACAATCTCCCCTGTTAATCACAAGGCAGGGTAGCTCAGTTGGTTAGAGCACAGGACTCATAAGCCTGGGGTCGCGAGTTCAAATCTCGCCCCTGCTACCACAGAATTATGATTAGAACGGCTGCAGGGCCGTTCTTTTTATGCCTTTGTTACGGACCGGGCGAATATTGTTTGATGGTGATTCTGCTGTAATGAACCGGCACAAATGAATCAATCACCCTACCCCATTCACCCTGGGAATAGGTATGCACGGGGTTACCCTGTAGCGTTATCCAGATATAGGTATTACCCTTGAGCCAGGCAACTGTTTGTTCGAATGGCTTGCCAGCCAGCGTTTGGTCGTAAACCGTAGTTAACCGATATTGTTGATGGTTTGGTGTCTCCGCGGTCGCACAAGTCGCGTTGGCCGCTCCGTTGTCACATTGGTATACGAAAGGTTTGTTCCTTGTCTCAGAAATGAATGAGTGTGGCGCATTCAAGTCGAAGGTCAGCTGCTTGGTGTGCGTAAGGAAGCTAGTCTTATCAGACCATACATCCAACGAGCGACCAGTACTAGTAATGCCACTAGGTAGCGCCTTAGGTTCGTACTCCTGGAAGTTTACTGAGGTGCTGTGCGTGCTGTACACGACATACGATGCAACCCCGGCAATTGTAATAGCGCCGAAACCAAGAGCAGATAAGACGATAGGCAAGAGGGCTTTCTTGAACAACAGCTTCAGTTTGACCATTCCCCTATTGTACCGCGACCTTTGCCGTCAGTTCTCTTTTAATTTCGTTCCATTTCGCCCAGGGTACGGCTTACCGATCAGCTGATAGAAAATGAATTCCAGTGGCTATACATAAGCCACCTAGAGCAAGCCCTATTCGTACCGCAGTGCTTCCACCGGGTCCAGGTGCGCCGCGCGGCGGGCTGGATATAGTCCGGCCAAAATGCCAATGACTGTCGTAAGCGCTATAACTCCTAGGATCAGCCAGATAGGCAGGCCGATGATGTTGGAGCTGGTAATGTTGTTGCCCGACAACTGCTTATTGATGATCGGGTTGGCAATCACCACCGCACCGTAGCCCACACCCAAGCCCACTACCCCACCAAAGAAGCCGAGCAAGGCTGCTTCGATGGTAAACAGCAAGCTAACGGTGCCGCGGCGGGCGCCGACGGCGCGCATCACGCCGATCTCGCGGGTCCGTTCCAAAATGCTCATTACCATGGTGTTCACTACACCCACGGCCGCCACAACCAGCGCAATGCCACCAATGCCGCCCAGCACTAGCCCCAGAATGTTAAAAATGGACAATTGCTGTTTGATCTGGGTCTGGGCGTCGGCTGCGCCGACTTTGTAGGTATTCTTGATGGTCTTGGCAACGGCCGCCGCGTTCGACGATTGATCTACCTTGACGATGAACGAGCTGTAGCCCTGTTTAGCCAGCTCATCTTCCACCGTCACCTTCGACGGTACCGGCTGGGTATTGCAGCCACTGGGCGTGTGTTGATTACGACAGGCGGCCTGGGCAGCATCTTGGTCGGCTTGCGTTACTTGCGCAGTCTGGCTTTCTTCCATGCCGCGCGCCCAATCAAGTGGTACTCGAATATTAAAGTTCTGATCACCGGCGTCGGTGATGCCCACAATCTTACCGGTCAGCGTAATTGGCGTCGGCTGATAGTCCCGCCCATCCTGACCTTGATGCGTACTAAACCAGGCCTGCTGGTCTTTGAATTGCTGAAGTGGGTTGGCACCCACCCCGTTGTAATAGCTCTGCGTGATTAGCGTGACCTGCTTGCCGATCAGAGCATCATAGTTATGCTTAAACCCAAATTTATCGGCGTAATCGGAGCTAACGGTCAGGACGCCAGTGGTATCGGTGGTTTGGATATCGCGCCCTGCTAGCACGGCGGTTTTAATGATGCCATTGGCGTCATAGGCTGTAACCTGTTGGGTGCGGAGCTTTTGGCCGCCGTACTCGATCGCTTGAAAGGCACCAACTTGGGTTTGCCGGGCCACGCCAGTTACATGCTGCACCGTAGCAATTTTGGTGGCCAGGTCGTCGGTAAGCTTCACACAGTCTTGGCAGTTAAAGTTTCCGTTGTTGTGGTCGTCCCAGCTAATATCCGTCTGCGGCGAAACCGCCACTTGCTGAAACGTCCCATTCGCCTCGAACTGTTTGGTCATAAAACCCTTTAGGCTAAACACGGCGGCCAGCATGATGGTCACACTGGTGGCGCCAATCACCACGGCAAAAATCGTCAGGGCGCTGCGCAGTTTGGAGCGGCGGATGTTGCGTAGGGCTATGGCTAGATAATCGATAAATCGCATTGCTGTTACCCCCTCGTCACTTTGCCGTCTTTGATGTTGATGATCCGGCCGGCTTGTTTGGCAATCGACATATCGTGCGTGATGATAATCAGTGTCATCCCCTGTTTGTTCAGGTCTTTGAGCAGCTTCATAATCTCGTCGCCGCGGGCGCTATCCAAGTTGCCGGTCGGCTCGTCGGCCAAAATGATGCTGGGTTTGACTGCCAGAGCGCGGGCAATCGCCACGCGCTGGCGCTGACCACCCGACAGTTGGCTGGGTTTGTGCTTCAGCCGGTCGCCTAGGCCCACTGCCTCCAAGCACTCTTTGGCACGGGCTTTACGGTCTTTGGGCTTCATTCGAGCAAACACCAGCGGCAACGCCACATTCTCCTCAGCCGTTTGTGTACCCTGCAAGTTGAATGATTGAAAGACAAAGCCAATGTGGTGATTGCGGTAATCAGACAATTGCTTATCACCCACATGCGACAGATCTTCGCCATCGATCAGCACCGTGCCACCACTGGGCCGGTCCAGACCACCAATGATGTTGGCAAGGGTCGATTTGCCCGAGCCACTCGGCCCGGTAATGGCTACAAATTCGCCGGCCTGTACCGTACAAGTCACCCCATCTAATGCATTGAGCGTTTCATCGCCCAAGCGATAGGTTTTAATAACGTCCTTTAGCTCGATGACTGCACTCATTGCCCCCCCATTTTTGTTGTGATTTTTATAATCCTTCAAGCATAAGCTTAGCGGAAGCCACCATAAAATACAAGCTGGCTACCGGTGGGCATCCACCCCAGTAAGCTGCTATGGCTGTCGGTGTGGCGTTGACCTTGCAATGATATAGACAGTTTCTGTCAAAAAAATTACATGGATTTTAGCTGCAAAAAGCTACAGTAAGATATACAGTAAATATAGTCATAATTTAATAATTGGCACTTTAGTTGTTGGTGGTCTACTCTATAAATACGCACTGGGAGCTTTAAAAACGAGGGACTGTAAGAGTGAAAGTAAAATCAAAGATATTCTATTGGTACGTTACGTTTGTACTTCTCTACTTCGGGCTCATGCTCATTCCAGCACCCGATGCTGTTGCGCTTAAGCATTACCACCTCAGCCCGACAGGTCTCCGCGCGCTCGACTTCACACTCATGGTGCCCATCGCCATTATCTGGTTCACCCTATTTTATGCCTACGCAAAACTCTACCGTTACAGCAAGCTCATCAAGAGTAACAAAGACGGCAAGGCAGTCGTCAAGCTATCACAAGGACTGTTGGCGTTCGCGATAGGCCTCCCCTTAAGCTCTATCTTGTCCACTACCCTCCAGCTCATTGCACGCCACTACACCAATCTTGTTGCCATCACCACCATCATCTCCAACTACCTTGGTGTACTGTACCCGCTCATCGCGTTTATATTCATCAGTATCGGCGCACGAGGCCTGAGCGAGATTTCCAAGAGCCGCCCGTCACTCAGAGTCTTTAATATCCTGGTGGTAGCCATCATCGCCATTGGCGTGATCTTCTGTGATTTGATCGCCCACGCCCACCACAGCCTACACCATACCTACCACCTCAGTTACGGCCTAGTGATGCTCACCCTAGGCATACCCTATATGTACATGTGGTTTCTGGGCCTGTTCGCCGCCACCGAGATTTACATTTATAGCCGCAAAGTAGCCGGCATCGTCTATCGACAAAGCTGGAACCTATTGGCCATCGGCCTGGGTTCATTCATCCTAATATCTATCGTGTTGGAATATTTAAGCACGCTGTCCACTTGGCTCAACGGCCTGTCACTGCCGGGCGTGTTACTACTGTTATACGTTTTACTGCTGTTGCTCGCTTCGGCCTTTATAGTAATAGCGCTGGGCACCAAAGAACTAATGAAGATTGAAGAAGCCTAAAAGGAAGAGGCCCACGCAATGGCCAATAGCTTATACGACGAAGTTGTCACCATTACCTACCACTATCTCGGCCCAGCCGCCGACCGCTTTGTGGTACGCCAAATTCGCAACCATCTTCAGAAAGACCCAGAGCAATTACAGCGCAAGGACCTACGCCAGCTGATTGACTGGATTCAGTTAGCGATGCGGCTGATTAGTAACGATACCGAGGTCATCGACCGCTACATAACCGATCTCGAGCATTTGGCACGCAATAAACACCCGGTACTCTCAGATGGCGAAACAACGCGCACCTAAGACAAGTGCCGCGCACGGTTTGGCCAAGCCGTTACCGCATGACACCGCTCGGCTAGAGGCCTTGTTCGCCAGCATGGGCGAGGGCGTTATCGCCACCGATGAAGCAGGGACCATTACCCGTATCAACCAAAAGGCGCTCGACATGCTCGGCTATCATCGTTCCGAGATGCTACACAAACCGTTTTTATCAGTAATCCGGTCGGTGCACGACAACGGTAAGCCGTTAAGCGTGTTCGACCGACCTATCGTTCGGGCCTTTCAAACCGGTAAAACCATCAACGAACGGGCGCTCTATCAGCAGAAAGACGGGTCATTGCTGCCTGTGCACCTCACGATCTCACCGATTATTTTTCGCAAGCACCCTATCGGCGCCATCGAGGTATTTCGTGATCTCACGACCGAGATCGAGAGCGATAAGCTGAAATCCGATTTCATCTCCATTGCCAGCCACCAATTGCGCACCCCGCTCAGCGCCATCAATATGTACACCCGCATGCTGCAAGATGGCCTGGCCGGCAACCTAACGGCTGAGCAGCAGCCCTACATTCAGATCATTCTTAATTCCGTGGAACGGATGAATGGACTTATCGATACACTGCTTAACATTACCCGTATCGAAGCTGGTAACATTGCCATCAAGCCCCACCCAGTGCAGCTACACTTGTTGGCTCACGATATCATTGATGAGTTCAGGCCGGCTGCTCGCGCCAAGAATATCGATCTCGTTGCCAAGCTACCCGACACCATGGAGCCCATCACCACCGACGATCTGCTGATCAAAGAGATCTGTGCCAACTTGCTCAGCAACGCCATCAAATACACCCCCGATGGCGGTAGCGTCCTGGTTGAGCTTACCGATCTACCCAAGGAAGTTCGTTGGACGGTCAGTGACACCGGCTATGGCATCCCGGAACGCGAGCAAAAGAACATCTTTCTTAAGTTTTTTCGGGCCGAGAATATTACCGACAAGGATGTCAGTGGTACTGGGTTAGGCTTGTACCTTATCAAGAGCTTGGCTGAATCACTCGGGGGTGAGTTATGGTTTGAGAGCCAGGAGAATGTGGGCTCCAAATTTTACTTTGCCCTGCCCAAAGAGCACTTTTAGCGGCCGCCCGGCAAGTATTCAAAGGAGTTTATTGACTAGGGGTGGTTGTTTTGGGCACAGCGCTCTGGCCTAGAATCAGGATGAAGTCGGCGTTCGGATAGGTACGAGTTAGCGTGACATCGGTGGTGACCGTGGCTTTGTACTGCTTCTTGAAGTAGGCTAGCGTGTTGGGCATTTGGCCGTTGGAATTATCGATGAGCGTGGTGGTCGCCTGCGTAGCCGACGCGTCCCCAACCGTCACATTCATGCCTTTGGCGGTCAATGTATTGGCTTGCTGCTGGGCCAAGCCAACCGTTTCCGTCCCATTTAGCACCACCGCGACGGCATTTTCTTTTTCCAGCGGGCCGGCTGTCAGTACCCTTTGAATCTGTGCCTGGATGTCACTAAAATCATCTAGTCCGGCCGCCGGAATCAAAGCCGACTGGCCATCCGGTGAGGTGTAGTTGGCCAGCATGGTGGTGTTTTTACCCTTCAGCGTATTGATGTTGTAAGAATCAATCTTGGTGTCGTCAACCTTCTTCATGTAGGTGTACATGGTTTCGATTTCATTCACCTGCAGGTTACTTTTGACGTTTTTACCCACTGCGTCCACTAGGCTTGCAACCTTGAATGGGTTGGCAATTACCGCAGCCGTGGAAGCCTTGTCCTTGATGGACACGAGCATTTGCCGCTGGTGCTCAGTGCGGTCAAAGTCACCATCGGTAAAGCCATAGGGATAGCCAAACGGATTAGGGTCGCCGCGAGCACGCGCTAGGTTAAGCGCCTGTTGACCATTCAACTTGGCCGGACCGTTCGGGTATTTGGCCAGCGCACAGCAATTGCGCGTGGTGTAATCGATGTTCGGGTCATAAATGCCGCGCGGATCGTCGCTCTGGATGTTGATAGTAATCCCGCCCACTGCATTTACCAAGTCTTTAAACGCCTGATAATTCACCAACACGTGATAGTCGATAGTCAAACCCAAGTTGTCTTGCACGACTTGCTGCAGCAGATCCATGCCACCATTCGGATAGGCAGAGTTGATCTTGCCATAACCCACGCTCGGGATGTCCACCCAGAGGTCACGCGGAATACTGAGCATCAAAGCCGTGTTGTTCTTGGTGTTGAGGCTAAGCACCATGATGGAATCAGTCAAGTTGCCGCCGTTGTGGCCTATGTCGTCGGCCGAGTTGCCCGCCACCAAAATGTTGACCCGCCCGCTTTGATTTTGCAGCGCCACCGGCTTAAAAACACCCAGCAGGCTCAGCGGGTTATTATTGCCAGTGAGCTTGGCAATGTCTCGATAAAAACGAAAACCATACCAAGCGCCGCATAGGATCACCAACACACCCAAGACAGCAGCCGAGCGCTTGAATATACGCCGCCACGAGCGCGGCGAACGGGCCTTTTTCTCTGGCTCCATCATAGGCGGCAGCGGGTTATGATTACGCCGGCGCGGCCGTTCACCGCTTAGCGGATAAGTGGGCGCCTGGGCTGCGGCAGCCATACTACTGGAGCTGAGCACGTTTTGTGGTTCACTACGCCTGGGCATGTCTGCCAGCCTAGCAGGTGCGTGCTTGAAATTGGCTGCAGGAGTGTGAAATACCGGCTGGCGCGAATGGCTGTCGAGCGGTTTAGCAAAAAACCCGTCAATATTCGTAGCCCGCTTCGGGCTGAAGCTGTCTTCCTTGTTTCGATGCATTACTCGTGCCTATTTTACGCGAAAAACCCTTTAGAATAAAGCCAAGCGGCACCCCGCCGCTACGCGCTGATACATACATAAAACCACCCTGCTCGTAATTGCTCAGGGTGGTTTTACGATCTATAGCTTGCGTAAAAGCTTATCGACATCGCGGAACCTACTGTCGGCCGGAATCAGTTCGTAGGCCCAGTTTTGACTAATGGACAATCGCATTGCGAATGCACCTTTCTGTTATATGTTTGTTTTTGATTTTTGTTTTAAGATTCTTTTTGTGTTATCTCAAAACTAATGCATAGTATAGCAAGAAGCTTATGGTTTGTCAAGAGCGACTTTGGCTCTTCTTACATCACTAGCGCCGCCTACGGCCACGAGCCCTAGAACCACTTCCGTTTCTTGAAGTACAGGTACATGCTTAGCGCCAGTAGCAGCGAGGCCGCAATCACCACGCCAAAGCTGGTGTATTTGCCCAAGAACTCCCAAGGACCGGTCTCAATACCGCCCGGCAGCGGCACGTTCATGCCATACAGTGCCGCCACAATACTCACGGGGATGGTAAAGGTGAACACCAGCGTCAGCAGCATCAAGATCTTGTTGGTCTTTTCGGTGTTGGTGGTAAAATCGGCATCTTTATAGATTTCCACGGTTTCTTTGGCCTCTTCGATTGATTCCCACAGCCGGTTCACCGTTTTGACGCTATTGTGGTAGTACTTTGTCATATCCTTGCCGCTAAACCCGTTAACTTGCTCTGCCAAATCTTGCAGCAACGTACGCTTGGGGCCGATTAGCCGGCTGAGGCGAACAATCTTCTGGCGGATCCGGCCGATACGCTGGGCATCGGACACATTGTTCTCGAACACCAAGCCTTCAACACCATCTAGCTCACTCTCCACGATGTCGGTGATGGTTTCGATACTGCCAAGCAAACGGCTAATGAGCACGTACAGCAAATAGGCCGCGCCCTTGCCAAAGTGCTGTTCGGCCTGCTGCTCGCTGTGAAACGACGTGCTAAACACGTCATCAATAAACGGACTGGTGTTGGCGTGAATAGTCACCAAATAGTCTTTGCCGAGGAAGACACCCAATTGCCCGGCAAAAATCTTGGCAGTGTGTGGTTCAAACACCGGGAAATGCAGCACCAAAAATAAATAGTCGTCTTCGCGTTCCACCTGGGTATGCTGAACCTTCTGCACGCTCTCGGCTAAGTGTAGGGGGTGTAGATTGTAGTCCTTTTCGAGCTGCGCAAAGGTCGCGCTATCGGGATTACGCACATCGGCCCACGTGACGCCATTGTGCGTTTGGGCCAAGATCTTATTGCTCGGCGTTTCAGAACTGGTCATGCTTATCTAAAGCATAAAGGAAATGACGCCAAAAATATAGCGCTCAGGTTTGGCTTAGTGGCGAAATGCGCTGGCAATACTAACGGCCGCGAACAATAGCAGAATACCGCCGGTAATTCGCTGCACGACACGGGCCGGGATCTTATCAAGTAGTCTCGAGCCCACAAATACTCCGCCCGCCGCAACAGCCCATAGACCAAGCGTAGCACCTATGCCTACACTCCAGACATCATGATATTTGGCCGCGTAGTTGGCCGTGGCAATTTGGGTGATATCGCCCCACTCGCCTAAAAAGACCACCAGGAACGAGGTGGTAAATACTCGCCAAAACTCTTTGGTGATTTTACCTTCGGCCGCTTCTTGTTCAAGTTTTTGGCGCTCACGCGCCTCGTCTTCATTCTTACCAAACAGGAGCAAGCCAGCACCCAGCAAAAACAACAAGCCCACGGCGAACTCCAGTGGCTTTTTGGGTAGTAGTGTTAGAAAGTGCCCGGCGGTGACGGCAATAATGACATGCACCAAAAAAGCTGCGGCTACACCCATCCACACATAGCTCTTACGAAAGCGTGTCCCGAGCGTTAACGCCGCAAACATTGATTTGTCGGGCAGCTCGGCCACGAAGATCACGCCGAATACCACGGCCATAGTTGTTAGATTCATCTCATTAGCTTAGCAGATAGAGCCCAAAGCTTTAAAGTGCCAGCATATCGCCAAACTTGCCGGACTTTTGCAGGTGAATCTGTTTGATAGCTTCGACATCGGCTGGCGGAAGCTTTACGAGCAGCGCGTCTTGTAGCTGCTGCCAGTGCCCGGTTGAGCTGGCGCGAATCGTAAAATGCATGTTCTGATAGCTGTTTAGGTAGGCAACTGCCGCCTGCTGAAGAGTTAGCCCGTGACCATCGGCTACGGCCTGTGCAGCTGCTGCTACATCGGCGTCATCAGCAAAGTCCACTAGGCTCCGATAGGCCTGAATGGCAATATTGTGCTCGACACAAAAATCGTATGTACCGGTGCGCAAAATATCGCTATCAGCCGGCGAAAAGCTGACTTGGTTAAAGACGATGGGTGCTTCCGAAGTCTCTACGGCTAGTTGCAGCATTTTGGGCCCCAAATTGCTCACGCCCACATGCCGAACTAAACCCTCTTTATGCAGCTGGTTGGCGGCTCGAAAGAACTCGCGCATATCAAAGTCAGCATTAGGCGCGTGGCATAGGAAATAATCAATATAATCCAAACCAAGCCGCTGCAGGCTAGCCTGGCAGCCCATCAAAACCTCGTCGTAGCTAAGGTGCAGTTTGTTTTGCTTGGTGAGTATCTGATAGTGCCCGCGGGGGTAACCGGCGACTGCTGCACCGACCAGTTCTTCGCACTTGCCGGCAGCGTAATTTTGGGCTGTATCTATCAATGTAATGCCACTGTCCAGCGCTGTTTTGACGACTGCAATGTCGTGCGCATCATCATTCTGCGGGTCGGGCTCTTTGGTGCCGCCCATCAGCCAAGTGCCCAGGGCGAGCTTCGGTAAGGCGTCTCTAGTCATGGGCCTAACTATAGCAAACCATGGCAAGCAGCCGGAACTACCTTATTCAAATCGGACCGGGATGTGACGCACCTTGGCAGCGGGCAGGCGCATACGGCGCACAATAACCGCGCTCACTAGCAGCAGGCCACCCAGGCTTGAAGCCATAATCACATTGGTGCCGGTATCGGTCAAGGCACCGCTCAGCGCTGGACCGGCCGGGTCGACAATCTGGCCGTTCACCGTACCATCTTCGTCGAGCGCTCCACCATCAGTGACCGTGTAGACCACCTTAAGCACCGGCTGTCCGCCGATGGTAATATTGCTGAGCGCCGCACCAGTAACCGTTTGATAGGTGTGCGTCGTGCTGTTGTATTTGCGCAGCACATATTTGCTGGCTGGATAATTGCCGTAATAGTACTGCGTGATGGTCGCCGTGCCGCCATCTGTGGGGCAGGTGAGGGTAAAGTGCATCATGCCAGCCGGATAGCTGTAGTTAGTGTCGGTGCTGACATTCGACGATTCTGCCGCAACTGACACATTGGTGTTTTGGTCGCAGCCACTGCTTTGTAGTACAGCGTATTTGTTGCTAACCGGGTCGACTAGGCTAGTTACATTGCCCTGATCGCTATCGGCTTGGCCGTCGCCGTTGGCATCGCCGCCATTTGGTGCTGCGGTCTCCACGGTAGCCGTTACGCCGTCAGTGTCGTCGTCGGCAGTGCCGCTAAAGGTTGGATAGGCCTCTGGGTGAGCCACCCAAATGGTGTTAAAGTCCCAATTCGTCATTGGCGCGTTGGTTTTAGCGTAGAAATAGCCCACATGCGTACCGTCGGCGTCTTCGGCTGTACACGCACCGATGTCATCGGGGGCACTACAATCGGTTTGGCCAGTGCGGTGCTGATCGAAAAAGTTATCGCTACTATCTATGGCGGGATTGCCGTCACCGTATATGCCGATCAGGCCGGCCACATCGTTATCTGGGTCGGCCGTAACGTGTCCAGCTGCAAAAGTATCATGCAGTGTCAAAAGCGTCGCCTCATCATTATTGCCATTTACTGCACCAATTAGCCCGCCAACGCTATCCGACCCAGTTACATCACCACTAGCATAGGCGCGCTGGATGACAGTACTCGCCTGTGGTCCATCGTCACCGGTGTAGGAATAGCCGATCAGGCCACCGACATACGAATTATCAGGCGACGAAACGTTACCTTGGGCGTAGACATCTTGGATGGTCGCCGTCGTGGCGTCGTCTTCGCTTTCCGAATATTCATAGCCGAGCAGACCGCCAACGTAATCATCGGTGCCACTCACATTACCGGTCGCATAAGTGTGCTCGATAGTCATCTGGCCATGATTCCACACACCGAGCTCACCGATTAAGCCACCCACCTCCCCGGCACCACTGACGGCCCCGGTTGCCGAGCTGCCCGATATATGATGACTAGCACCATCACCAACGTAACCACAGCCGATCAAACCGCCAGCATACCAATCCGAAGTCGTCACCGTTACCGAGGAATGAATGTTCTCGAAGCTTGAGTTATTAGCATAGCCAGCCACACCGCCCACGCACTCACTATCGCTTGTAACCGTACCCGCAATGGTTAGGTCTTTTATGGTAGCGCCTGTCAGATCGGCAAATAGGCCAGCATCACCGTCTGGGCCGTCGATCTGTAAACCACTTATAGTGTGGCCTTGGCCATCAAACGTTCCGCTGTAGCCGTCAGTAGAAAACAATGGCGACGTAATAGTGTCGGTACAGGTAAGGTCCTGGGTCAGGTTGATGTTGTCGTATTGAGCGTCATTGTCGCTGAGCGCTTGGAGGCCAGCACAACTGCTAACAGTATCGGTGGGTGCCGTCACGGTCAGCGAGACATCCTTGGAGGCAACCGTAGGCAGATTGCCCGGAGCGCCAAACTCTACTACATAGCCCGTCAGATTAGCGCCACTACACGGCAAATCGTTCCACTTACCGCTGGCACCGGACAGGAACTGGGCACAATCTTCGTTGCCGCCTGAATCATTCGGTTCAGTAGGATTACCATTGCCATCATCACCATTCCAGTCGCTATAACTGCTGGCCACCGGCACACAGCCCTCTGGCGTTTCGGGGGTATAGTTGCCATTACAGAAGGTGGTACCGCTTTCGGGCCCGTCTACCCACTTCCAGACGCTTTCACTAGCGGCATCGCTGGCACCCATCCAGCCAGCGCCCTCCAAACGGGCCGAGACATAATCGTTCTCGCCGCTCGATGTAATGGTAGTTAGATAGCCCGTCAATCCCTGGTAGGTAGTTGCATCGGCCGCCGTTTTAGCGTTGTTCCAGGTAATGCCGCCCGGCACACTTACAAACTGGTAGACATGGCCGTTGTCTGGAAAATAGACCTGCGTTGCGCCAATGGTGGTCGCCTCCACGGTGTCGGTACCAACGACGTTATTGTTCGTATAGGCAACGTGCGTCAGAGCTGTATTGAGATTGGCTAGCGTGCCGGTCAGTGACAGACTGCTTGACGGATTACTGCCGTTGACTGTCACACCGGTAGTATCGGTTAGATTTAGCTGGCCGTTCGACACCCGCAGCTGAATGGTTGTGCTACTAGTCAAATCGCCGGTCATTTGCAAGTCTGCCAGTGTTACGTTGCCGATATCGCCACTGATGGACGATGGACCGGTAAAGCTGGTTGGCGGCGTGGCATGCACCAACTGCGGCCACGCACCACTCATCATAGAAATTACGAGCACCAAAGCCGAAACGGCTATTTTAAAGCGTTTTGCTATCCCCCTGCGCATTACGACTAAAGCCTCTCTTTATTTTTATAATGCTTACGGCTTAGTGTAGCAGATAAAACCACAAGCACAATGTGATTTTGGTCAACTGTTTCTGTAATATTTCTTACAATTATTAAATTGTGTTAATTATTGCGAATTATTTCTCAATGGTCTCAGCAATCTACTAATCGCTCGATGTAATACTTGTAGAGACTGCGCAAAAGCTATACTCGCCGCAGTAACGACAGACGTGCGGCGCCATTACTGCAATCAGGATGGAGCGTTCACTGGCTCGGCCAAAAAAATGATTATGCTTCTAAAACTGTTGTGTTATTATTAACATAATTAAGTGTGTTAAAGAGAGAAATCAACAATTATGGTAAAACGGTTTTGGGCACTTACTTTTGTACTCTTGTTCGTGGCGGCTCTGGGTTTTCGGGCAGTAGTTTCGGTAGATAAAACATTCGCCGATATACCGGGCGAAATCAGCTACAGCGCCACGAATACCGAATTATTTGGCGATGATGAAGTCACCAGCACCCCGAATGAGGAAGGCGATTCAGAAGTTAACACCCCAGGACCTGTTGACATCGGCTTTACCTTTAATTTCTACGGCACCAACTACACTACTGCCGACATCAACACCAACGGTGTACTGATGTTCAACGAACAGAACAGTGCATACAGCAACACTGACCTCCCCACAAGCACCTACGGGCCGGCCGTTATGGCCTTTTGGGATGATCTGATTACCGATAACTTCTCGGCCAGGAGTATCTATTACAAGACGGTCGGCAGCCCGGGTAGTCGCAAGTTTATCGTACAATGGACCAATATGAGCTTTTGCTGTTCGGTAGGCGTACCCATGGGAACCTTCCAGGCCATTCTGTACGAAGGTAGCAACAAGATTCAGCTCCAGTATCGCGACCTGGTTGATAACACCCGAGCCCAAGGTGACAGCGCCACGATCGGCCTCAATAAAGATAGCGAGACTGCCAATAAATATAGCTATGGTACGGCAGTGCTGAACGCGCCGATGGCCATTTCCTACACACCCGATGGCGATGGCGGCTATACCAGCGACGGTACGATCGCCACCTACGACCCCGTGTTCCTCTACGTTGATGGCTTGCCCGGTACGGCCACACTCACCTCGCCGGCCGATAGTGCGACTAACGTGTCGCTCAACCCCGAGCTGGTTTGGTCGAGTGCAAGTCTGACGACGAGCTATCGTGTCATCGTATCTACCAACAGCGATATGACTGGCCCCGACGTAAACGTTGGCGACCTAACGGCCACGTCCTACCTTGATACGGATACGCCCCTAGAACCAGATACGGTTTACTACTGGCGTGTGGTCACCACCAATGACCAAGGTAGCGAATATTCAGCCATTCACTCCTTTACAACCACCAGTGAGCCCAATAACGCACCCGACGATGTCGGCTCTGTCGGCCCAAGCGAGCTTCTTTCCGGCAATACGATAGACCCCACCCAGCTGCTTGACACTCCGTTCACGTTCGACCTGTCCGATACCGACAGCGGTGATCAAGTTCGATATGAAGTGGCCCTTAGCACCGACGGCGACCCTGGTGATGCTGTTATCCGCTACCTTTCTCCGCTAGGTGACCAAGGTCTGCGCAGCTTTACCTATGGTCAGCCCGAATCTGGCGGTGCTTACACTGTCGGCAGTAATCACACGCAGCTCACTGATGGCAACAGCTACTATATAAGCATCCGTGCTATCGACGAGCACGGTGCCGCCAGCGACTGGTACGACAATGGCGACCCGGCCTTTACCTACAACGCTACACCCGGCGATGACAATGATGGCACCACAACTTCCGTAGAGGATTCCGCACCAAACAGTGGAGACGCCAATAATGATGGTTTCCCCGATAGCTGGCAAGCCAATGTCAGTAGTCTGGTGGACCCTGTTACCAGTCACTATGTCACGCTGGAAACTACTGGCTGCACCAGCAATAGCGCTGTTGGCACGACTGCAGAGTCCGCGCTAGGTGCACACGACAATAGCTTTAGCTACCCTGCCGGCTTGCTTCACTTCACCATTACCTGTGCAACTAGTGGCGCTACGGCTACCGTGACCCAGTATTACTACGGCGTTAATCCCGCTGGGATGATCCTACGAAAATACAACAACGCAACCAAGACCTACACCACAGTGAGCGGCGCTACTATCTCCAGTGTCATCATCGGCGGCCAGCAAGCCGCAAAAGTGGTCTATCACATTACGGATGGTGGTGCGCTGGACGAAGACGGCACCGCCAACGGCGTTATCGTGGACCCAGTCGGCCTCGCTGCGTCGGGCAGTCTAACCGACACCGGCGTCAACATCCTTTTGTCCAGTGCTCTGGCAGGGTTCTTAGTGACAGCGGCGTTCATTGTTCAGCGCCGCCAAATAGTCAGCCGAGGCTAGGCCCTGCTCACTTGTGCGGCTTACTGATTGAGATTAGACTCAAAACTACATATATAAAAGTTGCTGCAATAACTGCAAATACCAAGGAGACGAGAGCATTTGAATCCTCAAATTGCTCCCTGTTATTGATGTATAGATATAGCTTATAAGACCAGAGGCACAGTACTCCACCCACCAATGCCGCCGCCACCCTTCGTTTATTGAAGCCTTTCAATACTCGCATACCCTTTACTATACCAGGCAAAAGGAGAACTCTAGATTTCTCTGAGACAAGAACCATCGTGGTAGTCCGAGTATATTCGAGTTGGGACAAAGCTAGCGATGAATACCAGCTTCGTATTCCTCGATTAACCGATTAAGCAGCGCTTCATAATCTTTTCGGTTAAAGCTGTAGGTCGTCAGTCCCTTTACTTTTGATTCTCCGCCTTCCTCACCCGCAGAATCATTCTCCGCATCAACATCCCACTCAAAATCACTCCATGTCACTGTATCTTTGCCGAATTCAATCCGGCACCCAACCGTATCGCATAGCAGATCACCATCAATAGGACACATATATAGCGCTACTCTGCCGCTTGGGAGGTCTGGCGGCACTACACCTAATAGCCTCTGGATGTATTTTATCTTTTCGCTCAGACTGAAGTCTTCCTGCAGGCCCGTAGCAACCTTTGGCGCTTCGGGATCCTCGGTTGCTACTGTCTCTTTGATGTTTTTGCCATTGATCGTAAAGTCGATGACCTTCTTACTGTCATACTCCTTGAACTTGCGGAGCTTAATGATGCGCGTGTCCACATTCCGTGTCATCACCTCACTTTCTACTACGCCAAGTTCGGAGAGTTTTTTCATAAGCCTAACTATAACAAAAGGATGGATTCTAAGCCGTCCTATTTTGGTTCATTTGGTTGCGGGACCAGGACAGCGCACGTTAATCCAGCCGCCCGCTTCGCAGGGGGCTGCGACTAACGACCGAACCGTTTTGGCTCGAATCTTGAGCTCAAAACCAAAGAAAAAGCCCAAGACAAGCTTGGACTCTTTCTTTGGTTGCCCAAGTACATTCGAATTGGAACCTTATTATGTCGGAGCTGGGTCAGTGGGTGGGAGCTTAGGGGGTTGGGTCAGTATCGCCATACTCTGAGTGATGATACTTGAACTCTTGCTAGACTATCAACTTATGCTTGCGGGAATAAAGGACTAGAAAGGTCGCGAGTACAGCGATGCTAACTGCTATCAACTTAAAGCTAAAAGCATAATCTACTTTATTGGCACCAAAGCCGACAATTAGATAACTGATGACTGCAAATAACTCGGCAGTAAAGCCGCCGACTGACGCGCTGGTGGCTCGGGTTCTATCGGTCAAATGCTTTTGTAGGTGAGCATTAAACAAAATCTCGACCGCAAAAAAGAACATTATATACACTGCCAACAAGGCCGGTGCTAAGAACTTTGGCGCGCTACTGGCCACAAATAACAATGCAGCCCATAGAAACAGTGCAGTATTCAATGGTAGTTTTTTATTTTCAAGTCGATGGGCTAATGCGCCTGCTATCGCACCACACAAAAAGATGATACCTGCTAAAACAACGATTGCAGTATTACTAAAACCCTTTTCCCGCAAGAATAGATTCATGTACTCGTCGGCTGCACCCATACCTGCGACGATGCTCATAAAGACAACTAGATAGAGGGCGAGTGGCTTTTTGAATATAATCCTAACCCCCTCTTTAATAGTGTCTAAATAACTGCCTTCTTGCAGTTCTTTAACCACTCTAGTTTGAGGTATCTTGGATAGAGCAAACCCGGCCGCAAGTACAGAGATAACACTCAGTACAAGAACTGTACTGTACCCATCTTTTGCAAGCAACGCAGCACAAAAACACGCCAGCACATCACCCGTAGCACCTATAGATTTCATGCGGCCAGTTACTCTTGCGTAGTCGTCTAATTTATCTTTATTGGCTAGTTCATCGTAAACCAAAGCCTCAAGAGTACCCGATGTCAAAGCGCCCTTAACTCCCCATAATATAAAGCCGGTGGCAAAGCCAGCGTAATTCGGCATAAATAGCCAAAAAGAATAACCTATCGCTCGAATTATCATCGCAGTTATCAACACGTTACGTCGTGAAAACCTGTCGCCTATAGCGCCCGCGGGTATTTCAGAGATAAACGCAACCGCCGACCAAATCACGAATAGGCTAGCAATACCCGCCGATGAGATACCGTTATCGGCAAACATTAGACCATAGAGCGGGTAGATCAGTATAAAGTCATCAAAAAATGAAAATAGATACAGTTTTATTTTAATGCTTTTATATTTATCCATCCGTTCATAATAGCAAAAACTACATAAGGCTGGAATCTAGATTACAGAGGTGACAAATAAAAAGAGATTCGCGTAAAGCGAATCTCTATCTGTTGGTGCAATCTGGTTGCCCAGGTACATTCGAATTGGAACCTCATCTTGTCAGAGCTGAGTCGGTGGAAACAACTCTATAGAGACGGAGTGCTGTTAAACTACTCTACCGGGCAATAGTCGAACCGTTATAGCGAGAAAGGCTAGTCTAATTTAAGCGACGAAACCATAGCATCATAGTCCGTCCGGTAAGCCTGTAGGGCGCTCTGGTCTGCGTAGTCCAAGATAAGTTGGTATGCCTTACCGTCTTTAACCATTACCGTCACGCGGTTTGGGCTACTTTCCCACTGCGTGTCATACTGGGTCGCGTCCTGACCTGCCACTGTTACCGAATGCACATTCTGCATGTGAGGCATGTTCTTCAAATAATCGGCTGGGGTTGTTGTCGTTGTGTTGTACACCAACACATACATAAGCGCCCCTGCAGTCACATGAAAGCCTGCACCTTCATTTGAAGATGCAAAGCCTTTGCTCGTTATGACAATAGAGCTTCGATTCGCATCAGTTAGACCGTCAACATGTGCGGAAGTTGCCCAAGCATTTGGATAGCTAAAAGAATAGCCGCTTTGTTGGCTAAGGGTAGTGGTTTTTGTATTAGTCTTTTTATAGGAAGGCACTGTTGAGCTAGTAGTTGTTGAATAATTTTTATTGGCAGTCTTTTGCGAATGATACACAAACCAACCCGTGAAACCTAGAATGCCAACAATAACCAGTATTAGTAGCGCTTCGACCACACTGAAGCCCAGAGAATTTTTTAGTTTTGTCATGTCTTAAGCTTAAGCTGCGTTAAGGTGTTTTGCAACCAAACAAGACTCGAACCTAGTTTATAGAGGTGGTAAAAAGAAAAGAGACTCACCATAAGGCGAGTCTCAATCTGTTATTCCAACTTGGTTGCGGGACCAGGACTCGAACCTGGGACCTCATGGTTATGAGCCATGCGAGCTGCCGCTGCTCCATCCCGCGCTATATTGCTCTTTTCCCAAGAATAGTTAGGAAAATTAACTTAGCTATTGTAGCAACAGAGGTAAAGTTTGTCAATCCGCTATGGTGCCACGGTGCAGAAAAAAATCGATCCAGGCTCGAAAATTGTGTTGCCAGAACGGCTGTGCGGGCACTGCTACAGAGACCGTAGAAGCCGAGGGTTGTTTGACCGTGTGCGCCAGCGCTACATTCTTAGGTATTAGTAATTCGATCTCGCCAGCCGTACCCAGCCCCAGGTTCTGGCGCGCTGTTGTTTCTTTGTACTGATTGGTTGTAAAGTATTGGTTTTGAAATGCCAGGTTGGCGTTTTGTAGTTTTTGGACGTCGTTTTCCTGCTGTAGCTGCGAGATCTGTTTTTGCAAGCCATAGTTGGTCTGCACGGCCTTGATGCCGCTCCAGGTTATCAGCACCAAGATTACGGTAAACACCAAAACACCCACATTGCGCACATCGCGCAAGGTCAACACATAGGCGCGCAGCATGGCGTTGTACGGTTCCAGTTTGGCTAGGATATTTGTTTTATCGAGCATTGACTGGTTTTAGTATATAACAAGCGTGGTCAGTCTGATATACTCGTATCTGTTACACACCGATCTACGGGGGCGTAGCTCATCGGTTAGAGCAGGCGGCTCATAACCGCTTGGTGGTTGGTTCAACTCCAACCGCCCCCACCAACAAGACTAACTAAATAACCCCTCCGTAGAGGGGTTATTTCACTCCCGGCCGCAGGTTACATCTGCTGCTTGTCGGCGTCCAGCTTCTTTTCGGTATCGCTGTTCATGCGCAGTTTGTCACTTTCGGCCTCACTCATACCGGCGTTGCCCTGTATTGTGCTATCATTCTGGTTCATCATAGGTTGTTGCTTGTCTTGTGCCATACGCGTTCCTCCCTTACGGATACAAGAACTAGTATGAACCGACACGCCTATGTTAGCAGCGATATTTCTAACAACTAATTGGCGTCGCGGCGCAAAAACAGCACTACACTTATGATTAGCCCGACCGATATATATGCCAAGACCGTCAGAATGCTCTGCGTAGCAGTGGTGTGATTGCCCAGGCCCATCGGTGCGGCCACCGACTGAACAGCGTTAAATGGCAAGTATTTGGCGTTATGCTTTAGTAACAGCGACAAGATGTTCTCGCCTATCAGCGGCAGCAGCAAGAATGTAACAATAGCGCCAACTTGGCTACGAATGATAGCAATAAATATAAATGCATATACCGCGTAACCCCACCCGCAAAACAGACAACGTCCCACCAGTCCCCAGTCAATGGACCCGAGTCCAAATGACCTACCATGTAATGCCCCGCCAGCAATAGTACAGAGTGGCGCAAACACCACCACCACTAAGCTGGCGGCCAGTGCAAATATGCTAATAGTAATCAGCTTGGCTAGGAGTACTTTGTAGCGCCGGTTTGATGACGCCAGAGTGTACATAATGGTGTTATAGCGATATTCGTGGCCCACGAGCAACATGCCGGCAAAGGCCAATATAAAGCCTACGAAGACAATGGCGTTGGCAGATTCAGACCGAATCAGATTGGCATGCTGACCGACCTCGCCACGAAAGCCATCAATGTAACCGGCAAATAAGGATACGATTAGTAGGGCGATAATCACAATGAAGTACGTCGACCGTACTGTCAGTAACTTACGAAATTCACTTTTTAGTGCCGGAATCATTTGGCCTCCTTTTTGGCAGCAGGCCTAGCTACGTACTCTTCGCTGCCGGCGGTAAGCTCTAGGAACGCTTCTTCGAGCGAGGCGCTCTGCGTAGCCAACTCATAGATTGGCACGCCAGCCTCAAACGCGATTTTGCCGATGTCGGTCGTGTCCATTCCAATCACCTTCAAGCCATCCTCGTACTTGCTAACTTCGGCCTTGGTGCCGTGTAGGGCGCGTTCCAACACCGATAGCTTCGGTGAACGCACGAAGACACCAGAATGACTGTTTTTGGCGATTAAATCGGTGATGGAGGTAGCTGCAATCAGCTGGCCTTTGCCGATTACCACCACATTGTCGGCCATTTGCGCCATTTCGCTCAGTAGGTGGCTGGAAACAAACACGCCATTGCCCTGATCGGCGTAATTCTTGAGAAACTCGCGCAGCCAGGCAATGCCTTCGGGGTCCAAGCCATTGGCCGGCTCGTCGAGCATCAGGTACCGTGGTTTGCCCAAAATGGCTGCCGCGATACCCAAACGCTGGCTCATACCCAAGCTAAATTTACCCGGTTTGCTTTTGGCAACATCGGTCAGACCAACTTCGGCTAGCGCTTCATCCACCCGCTTACCAGGGATGCCGCCGGCATCGGCCAACACCCGTAGATGTTGCCGCGCAGTACGGGTGGGATGAAAGGCTTTGGCCTCTAGCAAGATACCAATCACCTGCGATGGTCGGGCGTAGTCATGCAGCCGTTGACCATCAAACGTCGTCGTGCCGCCGCCACTGTCCAACCCCAGCATCAGGCGCATAGTGGTTGATTTCCCAGCGCCGTTTGGGCCCAAGAAACCGGTTACTTTACCGGTCTCGATGCTAAAGCTTAAATCGTTCACCGCTATTTTTTTGCGGTAGCGCTTGGTGAGGTTTTGAGTTTGTATCACCTATCTATCATACCCGCCAGATCCGCTCAGGCCAAACCAATTGTCTATAGTTCGTCGCGCCGAGTGCCGATGGTAACGAGCCGCACCAACAGCTCCGCGATCAGTCCATAAACGATCATCGCCACCAGCGTACCTACTTCAAAGTAACTACGGCCCAGGTGTGCGCTGTAGCTAAACAGGCTAAAGAATGGTGCGGCCAGTGGGTAGCTTGCGCTATAAATAAAGCTGGCAAAGGCATTGGCCGGGTTTGCTCCCAGCAGTACCAGCAAGAACCGGATGGCCAGCAGCGCTAGCACTACGCCCGCGATCAAATAAATAACGCGTGCCGCCAGATGCGTGCCGTAATCAACTGGCTCGGTTTCAGTTTCAACCGGTTCTACATACCGGCCGGTGTGTGTATGTACATCGTGATATACCGCCATAAACGAGTCTCCTTGTTTACGCGTTTAGCTTACACCCATGAGCCGAACGAATCAGTAAGAATTTTGGTTAGTTTAGATCGGCAACAGTCTAATGGGCGGCAAATTTGATAAGCCGCTCCAGGCTGGCCAGATCGTCCGCCAGAAAATCGGCGCCACCGGTCAAAAGCTCGTGCGCCGTACCAAAACCGTGCAGCATGCCCACTTTTAGCCCAACCTGCGCCCGCTTAGCGGCAATCATATCAAAGGCATGATCGCCCACCACCACGGCGTTCGCTGGATCAACTGCAACACGGCTCAGTAGCTCGAGCACGGCATCGGGTTCGGGCTTGCGTGCAATGTCGTCATCCGCCGTAATAATTGCATCGAACAGCTCATATGGATCCGGCAGATGGGCGCCAGCAAAATTCCGCTTAATCATCCGCTGATTGCCAGAAGTAAACAGGCAAAGCTTGACACCCGCAGTTTTCCAGCGGCGTAAAATGTCTTCGGCGTGCGCATACGGTTTGATGCGACCCACCAGCCCGTCCTGGACCGTATCCTGCTCGGCCGCCAACGCTTCTATTGACAGGTCGGAATTGTGTCCGGCCAAGATCTGTTGATACGTTTCTGGCACCGGCTTGCCCAGACGTTGCCGAATGTATTGGTCGTTTGCCAGATGCTCCAGGCCGTGGCGGCGCAGAACCGTCTTAAAACCTTCAAAGACGAACTCATGCGTGTCGAGCAGGGTACCGTCAGAATCGAACACTACCGCTTTGATCGCATCGCTCATCGCCCCATCATACTCAGTGAGCTTGAAAGAGGCAAGCGGGCGGGCGCGCTTGCTGTTATCGAGTAGTTCTAGAATCTGCTGCGTGTTATCGGCAAACATCAGTGCCGTACGCAGTGCGCTGGCGCCATCGAAACCGTTAATATAGACTTTGCAGAACCGATTGAGCGTTTTGATGTTGCGTTCGCGGTTTTGCCAGGTTTGCGCAAACAGCTCTGTTTGCCGGCGGTACAGGGCCATGCGTTCGGGCTTGGTTTTGTGCTCCCACGGGCTCTCTGCCGCAAAGGCATACGGGTCTTGGAAAATGCCACGGCCGATCATAATACCGTCTAGGCCATACTGCTTTGCCAGCGCTTCGCCGTGCGGCCGATTGATAACATCACCGTTGCCCACCAGCAGCGTTTGCGGCGCTATTCTACTACGCAGCTTGCTCACTTGCCCGATCAAGTCCCAGTGAGCTGGCACCTTGCTCATCTCTTTGCGGGTCCGGCCGTGCACCGTCAACATATCCAGACCCTTGGCGAGCAAGAACTCAAACCAGCTCATATCTACCTCGCTAAAGCCCAGCCGCGTTTTGACACTCAGCGGCAAGCGGCCGGCTAGACCTTCGCGGGTAGCCTCGATGATATCGTTGGCCAGCTCCCTATTCTCTAGCTTGATCAGCGCACTACAGGCGCCATTTTGGACCTCGCTTTTAGCCGGGCAGCCCATGTTCAGATCTACGCCCACATAATTACAGCCTGCGGGTAGACCAAGCTCTCGAGCAATCGTACCATCGGCAATCTGCTCGGCCACGGCCCGAAAATTTTCCGGCCTGAGTCCCCACAGTTGTGCCACCAGCGTTTTTTCACTGGCAACGAAGCGAAGCTTTTTAAGCAATTTGGCACGGCCCGGGCTCATCAGCCCGTCCACATTTACAAATTCGGTAAAGAATAGATCGGGCGGCGCCGTGCTAGCGACAATCTGGCGAAAGACCGTATCGGTCACATCGTCCATGGGCGCCAATACGAAGAATGGGTTGGTCAGGGCCTGATAGCTGCTCACTTTTTATACAACCCTTAATCGTCTTCTTTGAAACGATGCACTAGACCGGGTGCCCACTTTGGAGCAGCCTGATCAATTCTTCCCGTTGCGGCTGAGGGTGTCCACGAGGGCGGTACATAGGGATCCTGGTCCAGTGGCATACCGTCACTCTCTGGTGGCCCCTCAGATGCAGCAGGCACGGCAGAAGCTGCCTCGGCAATTGCCGCCAAAACCCGATCAATATCACCACCTCGCAATGCGCCTCGTGCCACCCAATGCGCCACGTTTTGCGGTCTTGGACGCCGGGAGCCTTCTGGTGGATCGGCAAGCTGTTCCAAAAGCGTATCAGCAAGCTCAGCTGAGCTAAGGTCTGTCTCAAGTGAGCCCGGGTGTCGCATAGTTGCTCTATTGTAACATAATTGCGCTTATGCTGCAATATCGAGGGGCTCTATTCCCAGCGGAAGACACGGAAAGCGATGGCGTAGACCACTACCATCCACACCGTCATTACACCCAGCTGTGGGCCGAGCTGGGTGAGGTGCTGGCCTTCGGTGGCGATGAGCCGGGCACCGTCGATTACTGGTGATAGCGGTAGGTAGGCAGTAATATCTTGCAGTAGGTGTGGCATAAGAAAACGTGGGAAGAATGTGCCACTTAAGAACATCATGGGGAAAACCACGATGTTAGCTAGCGGCGCAGCTTGACGCTCGTTTTTGGCCCAGCCGCCAATGGCCAAGCCGATGCCGAGTATCACAATGATGCTAAACGCCAGGAAGACCGCTAGTTCCAGGTAATTGCCGACAACCTTCAGGTGAAATACCAGAATAGCTACCAAGAACATTACCCCAATCGATAGCAACCCAGAGGCAGCGTTCCCGAACATCACACTCAAGAAATACTGCCAAACACGCAGCGGCGTGGTATGCAGCCGGCGCAAAATACCCATTTTTTTGAGCTCCGGGAAGACGTTGATAGGCCCAAAGATGCCAGCGCCCAAGATAGAGAAGCCCAGCAAACCGGTAAACGTGTAATCGAACGGGCTCAGGGAGCGCTCGTTGTTTTGTTTGCTGGTGACCGTAAAGGGCGTTGCACTTTTAACCAACTTGGTGTTAATGCCTTGCATTTCGGCCTGCAGCACCGTGGTGAGTGTTTGTGCGGCGCTCTGGTTATTTTGCGTGTAGTGCACAATGGGCTGGCCGCTGGGGTATTGGCTACCGGGCTGCACCACACCAAAGCTCGATGGTAGTTCGATGGTGGCGTCAAGCTCGCCGCGACTCATTTTTTCGTTGGCGGCTGTAAAGGTGGTAATAGTCTTATCTACCTTGAGGGATTTTTGCTTATCCAGCTCACCCACAAACTGCTTAGCAAACAGCGCACGTGATTCATTGATGACCGCCACATTAAACGAGACCGACTTGTGACCGCTGTTGAGCCCGCCAAACACAAACAGGAAAATAAGTGGGAACAAGAACGTAAAGAACAGCGCCAACCGGTCGCGGAACAAACGCTTCATGTTGACGGCAAAGAAGACCCAGATAGTGAAGAGCTTTTTCTGAGTGGGGCCGAGCGGCTTGAGCGGCTTGGTTGATGCATCTGGGCGAGCTGCCCGCTTAGCCTTGCGTGCTTTCATAATGATCCGCGCGGCCGATAGCACCACAATCAGGGCGACAATCCAAAAAATCTTCATACTAACTCCTTAAGCCCTTTCCAGTCAGATCAATAAAGACATCCTCGAGGTTGGCCTGCTCCACTCGTTGCTCTTTCTTGAACCCGCGGGCCAGCAGGTCTTTGATGAGGTTCTTGGGCGTATCTAGTTTGATGATCTTGCCGCGGTCCATGATGGCGATGCGGTCGCACAAGACCTCGGCTTCGTCCATGTAGTGCGTGGTTAAAATAACGCTAATGCCGCGATCGCGGACATGTTTGATAAGCTCCCACAGATTACGCCGAGCCTGCGGATCGAGCCCGGTGGTCGGCTCATCCAAGAAGAAGACCTTGGGACTGTGTACTAGCGCCGCTACAATGCTAAAACGTTGTTTTTGGCCGCCCGAAAGCTGCTCTATGAAGCTGTCGGCCTTTTCGCCCAAATCAACATCATCCAGGAACTTCTTGGGGTTCACCCGTTCGCCGTAAGCTGCGGCAAACATCTGAATCAACTCGGTCAGCTTGGTTTTGTCTTGAAAACCGGGCGTTTGCGGCTGGACGCCGATCATGCCGCGAATGTCGTAAGGGTTGCTGGCCACGTCCACGCCGTCGATGCTGGCACTGCCGCCATCGATTTCTCGCAACGTTTCGATCATCTCGAGCGTGGTGGTTTTGCCAGCGCCATTGGGACCCAGAATCCCAAAGATCTCACCCTTTTTAACTTCAAAGCTGATACCGTCCACGGCTTTTTTGTCGCCGTAGGATTTTTGCAGGTTTTCCACCCGTAAAATGATTTCGTTTGATTTCGTCATACCTTTCCACCCTATCACAGATCGGGTAGAAAATAAAAAACGCTCCAGACGTGTATGTCCGGAGCGTATACAAAAGCTAATGAAACTAGGCGCGCTTAACCGTCAAGAAGCCGTTGCGTGGGTTTTCGTTGACAACAAAGCCTGCAGGCAAGTCGCAGCCTTCGGGGCGCTCATCTTTAGAAAAGTAGTAGATGGTCTGCTTTTTGCCGCCGCGGAGGGTGACTTCTTTTGAGTTCAAGTAGTAAGTTACACCTTTTGAGTTCGTGTGCTTGTATGCCATTTTCAGGCCTCCCCTTATAACTAATGTTAGTACCCCTAACATACTCTGATGCGTTTTTGTTTGTCAACAGGTAGTTTGCGAACATAGGCGGTTTTTGCACCCCAAGGCGGTTGCCTGAACGGGGTACAGTGTATTACACTTGTGTTTATTACTAACACAACTTGAAGGTGGATAAGACATGGATTTTCGGCAAACAGCCCAACCTACCAATGCCCGGCCGCTGACTACCCCGGCACCAGCCGACCCAGGTACTGGTGATGATAGGAAGCCCAAGCGGCGCAGCGAGGGCGAACGCTCTTTAGTAGACATGTGGATGAAGGGGGTGAACGCCATTCTGCTGATAGGAGTTGCCGTACTCTTGGTGGCCGTAGCCCTTGGCCTGGGACGTGGCCAGAACACCAATGAGTCCAAATACGTTACCTCTGGCAAATATCAAGCAGTCTTTCTGAACAACGGCCAGGTTTACTTTGGTCATATCGCCAGCCTCAACACCCAATACGTCCGTATGACCGACATCTTTTACCTGACCCAGAGCGGCAGCAATAGCAGTAATTACTCGCTCGTTAAGCTCGGCTGTCAGCAGATCCACGACCCTACCGACGCTATGGTCATCAACCGCAGTCAAGTTACATTCTGGGAGAACCTAGAGGACAAAGGCAAGGTGGTTGCCAGCATCAATCAGTTCAAGAAACAAAACCCGAATGGCCCTGACTGTACACAGGTCAGCAACCAGACGCAGGCCAGCACTAGCAATACTCAGGGCACCGGCGCTGATACAAATACCAGCAACACTACCAAGTAAGTAGTGCATGCTACCTAAAAATGCTCGCGGCTTAGCCCTGGGCATTTTTTAGTAGTGGGTTGGCAGTGGGGTACCATAGATATCATGTCTGAGCGTGCAGCGCCTGTGATAACTATCGGTTCTGGCTCTAGAGTTATTGGCAAATGGCTATGACAGATATTTCTTAGCCCACCAATGATACGGTGCGCTTATAAGGAACCCGAGTGCCGCAACTATGCCTGAAATTAGACTCCAGCCGGCCAGGTCGGGGGACCACTTAGCTGCGGTGAAATCAAATTTATAGAGGCTGTCGGGGATGGGCGCAAGGTTAGCCCCATGGCTGGTGGCGTAATTCTGGATACAGCTGATCACTTCACTACCGATGACTGTCTGGCTGTCACAATAGTTTTGCGCTTCGGTGTACAATGCACTATCACCTTGGCCTAGAATGCTTTCCTGGGCCTGTTGCAGGCGTTCGTAGGTGTATTTGAGCTGGATAGGCGGGTGCACCGCGTTGGGGCCGCTACTGAGGCTGGTGTTCATGTGGTTGTAGACGTACGCGCGCAGCTTGCGCAACGCGCCTTCTACGTCACCATTACTTTTATCGGCCGCGTAGACGGCATCACGCAAACGCACCATCTGTTCATTATTGTGCCGAAGGCTAACCAGGCTTGTTACACCCAATACAATAACCAGTGCCAAAAAATAGGACGGCCGTATGCGGCGCAGAAATCGCCAGACATGATGCCAATGCCGCTTATTCATCTCGCTTACGATTATACGCTATTTCAAAAAGCCTATTGTACAATGTTCCAAGCATTTGGGAGGTCCGTCCTCCCAAAATGATTGCGTGCGACCTCTGTTTGGAGGATACTGGTGGGTATGCATATTTTCTTTTCTGGCATTGGGGGTGCGGGCATCGGCCCACTCGCGCTCGTCGCTAAGCAGGCAGGGTACGAGGTTTCTGGGTCGGACAAACAGCATTCACAGTACATTGATTATCTAAAGGCTCGTGGCATTACCAATATCTCCCTCGGCCAAACCACCGAAGGAATTGCTGGCGTGCACGACAAAACGCCCATTGACTGGTACGTCTATTCGTCAGCTGTAGCCATTGAGCAACCAAACGCCCCCGAATTTGTTTTCTGCCGTGAACAAAACATCCACATGAGCAAGCGCGACGAGCTGCTTAACCAGATCCTGCAAGACAAAAAGCTCAAGCTCATCGCCATCGCTGGCACCCACGGCAAAACCACCACTACTGCTATGACCATCTGGCTATTCAAACAGCTTGGTATCCCGATTGGCTATATTTTGCCCGCCAAAAGCAGCTTTGCCGAGATGGGTGCCTACGAGCCTGGAGCCGAATATTTTGTGTATGAATGTGATGAATTTGATCGCAATTTCTTGAGCTTTCATCCTGACCTCAGCCTAATCACCGGTGTGGATTGGGACCACCCTGACATCTATCCCACACGCGAAGACTATAACGCCGCTTTCCGTGAGTTTTTGGAGCAAAGCAAAGTAACCAACCTATGGGAAGGTGACGCGAACCGGCTGGAGGTCTTGGGCAATGACAACCTACTCGTGTCGGACGAGACCAATCCCAAAATTAACACTACGTTTACACTACCGGGTGCCGTAAACCGACAAAACGCTTGGTTGATCGCCATCAGCCTGCCCGAACTTATCAATGTGCCATTCATGACACTCGCTGAACACCTCAATAAATTCCCTGGCGTCGGTCGCCGTTTCGAGCAAATTATCCCCGGTTTGTACACCGATTATGCCCACACGCCGCCCAAAGTCCGCGGGGCACTACAGCTGGCGCACGAGGTAGCAGGGGAGAACGTGGTGGTTGTGTACGAGGGCCTGCACAATACCCGCCAGCATTTCATCAAAGACGAACTGCGCAATTTATTTGACAGTGTCAAGCATTTATACATTGTGCCTAGTTACCTGGCCCGCGAAGATACATCGCTCAAACTACTAACGCCGGACGATTTAAAACTACTATTGAGCGCCGGGGCGCAGACGGTAACAGACGCCACCGCGCTTGACAACGATTTACGCCAGACCATTATTACCCACCTGAGCGCTGGCGATACCGTTCTCTGTATCAGTGCCGGCGGCGGGCATAGCCTGGATGAATGGTTGCGTAAGGAGTTTGGTGCTTGAGCCAACTGTTTATCAATATAATCGGTCATAACAGCAGCGGCAAAACCACCCTGGCCAAGAAACTGGCGGCTGAGTTTGGACTGAACCGGGTAAGTGGTGATGATTTTCGTAACTTTGTTGGCCGGCACGTTGCATATTTTCAGAATACCGATTGGAGCCACCCCAATGAGCATACCCAACAGCTCAATCCGCTCGTTATAAACTACCGTTTGGAGCTAAGTTGGATACTGTTGCGCGCCCGGGCCCATGTACTGATTGACGGGAGCGGTAGTACGAAAGCCATCAGAGCGACGTATATGGATAGGGTGACTGCTGAGTTCCCGGAGGTCACGCGCGTTATCATCTGGGCTGATGTAGCCGAAGCAGAGCTGCGCGCCCGCCTGGAGCAGCGCGGGGGCCAATGGGTAAAGCAATATGAAGAAATTAGACGGCCCAGTTTTGAGCCACCGGAGCAGAGCGAAGCAGAAGTGGTGTTACGCTACACGCAAGATAATTACATCGAACTGGCAGCTAAACTACACGACCTATTGAATACCTAAGAAGCAATCTGGCTAGTGCAGCACGAACGCCAAACAGACTGCCACAACTGCCAGCGCCACGAGCCACGGCCAGATAGGCTGCGACGATGTAGACTGATCATCGGTAGGCTGCGTCATGCCATTGCGGCTTGGCGGCAGACCTTGGGTACGGGCGGTTGGGATGCCGGCCGGAATGGGAGGGACGCCCGCCGGTGAGCCGGAGGTGCCCACTGTACCGGCGCCACTACCACCGCCGGGTGTACTGCCACGGCTGCTCATAGCAGCAGCTACCAGAGCTACTTCGCCAGCCGCAGCGTTACGCTGAGCGGCCGGAGTTTTCTCTTTGCGCAGTTCACTATGAATTTCGTGGCCACGCTGAAAGGCTGTCGGATCAACTGCTTCACCGGTGCCTTTACGAACCTGGGTGAGATAAGCGCCGTCAAGCCGCAGCTCAAAACCTTCGGGAGCTTTCAACTGGCCTTCGGCCGGTTGCACTTGCTCGAGCTTTGGTGAGGCCTTTTCGGCTGCCAACCGTTCCACCTGCTGTTGGGTGCGCCGTAGCTCAGCCTGAGTAAGCGTTTCCTGCCGGGCATGCTCATTGGCCGCAAACCGCGCATTCTCTTCACTGCGCTGTTGCTTTTTGACACCTTGGGCCACTTCTTTAGTCAGCCGCTTTTCATTGCGGCGGTGCTTGAAATGCTCATACATGGCGAACAAGAGCCCGACGGCCAGGCCATTACCCTTGCCTTCTTCGTTCGCTCGCCTGACAGCCCGGTTGTGATCCCGCCGGCTGACCCATTGCTCGTTAGTCCTGGAGTTTGCGCGTAGTAAATTGGGTGTTAGTGGCGCGGCATGCATGTAGCTTACACGTCTTTCAGGATCACTGTCAGATCGGCCCGTCGGCCGGGCTGATTCAGGGGAAGCCAACACCCGGTCAGGAGTTGTCCGGTAAGACTCAGCTGGCGCGGACGGAGCGGTCGCGGCGCCAGTTTCGCCGCCGGCTGGGGGTAATGGCGGCAGCTCATCGCCACCGTGACGTACGTCTGGAGATGGTGGTACCTCGGGTGGAAGCCCGCCACCACCACCATCGGGTGCAGGCTCTGGCCGCTCTGCCGCAGGCCTGTCTGCCGGTTCGTGTAGCCGTTCGGCAAGAGTGATAACGGTTCGTTCGCCTTCATGAAGTGGAATATCAATTGCTTCGCCTAGGTTCAAGGCACCACGAGGAATGTTGGCGGGGTTGGGCCACAGTTCGTTGGTCTCGGCAGCTCTATCATCAACTGGTGTCGTAGCAGCTTTTTCTGGCCTAGGTGATCTAGTTTCCGCACGTTCGGTAACTGTCTCAGGCCGCGAGCCCCTGTCTTCCACTACCGCCCGCGCACCAAAGAAGCCCAACCGTTCAGGCCGGATACGTTGCTTGGCAGCTTCGGTTGAGTCGCCGCTCTCCGCCGTTCGACGTTTCTGCGACCGGGATGGGGCGTCTTCGTCATCCTTGTCGTCTTTGCGTTCAACGGACCAATCCGGGGAGAACCTGTAGGGAAGCTCTGACATAGCGCCTATACTTTACCACTTTTATCCTGTTTTTTCAAAGCAACCACCCCTTTAACGATTGTCACCACTGCCGCGCAATTTGCCACGAACCTGGCGGCTCTGCAGTTTCTCTATATTCAGCGCAGCAATCTCGTCCAAAGAGAGACCGAGGTCATGCGCCACAACTGCAATGTACCACAGAATATCGCCCAACTCCTTGGCCACGTTGGTTTTATCGAGCAGGGCAATGTCGGCATTATCGTCACGCACCCACTTCTTAAAGATCGCCAACACCTCGCCGGCCTCATCACCCAGCCCCAATACTTGCTGCATGATCTCTTTAAACTGATCCTGCTTGGCCAGGTTAGTAACAAGCGCCCGTTTTTGGTAATCATCGAAGGTCATTGGCTGATCCTACCATTCTCGTCTATTTTGACCGCACCTTCACGCAGGATCTCGATGGCATCATCGACAATACGAATGACTGTTGAGGGGACGTGATCGGTGATTGCGCCACCGTCCACATAAAAATCAACATCATTGGCAAAGTAAGACTGCGCCTCTGCCACGGTAGTCGCCACTGGCTGCCCAGGCTGGTTGGCGCTAGAGGTCAGGAGGACGCCAGTCTGCAGCAATAGTGAACGCACAGTTTCGTCTGCTGGTATGCGTACCGCGAGTGAAACCTTTCCTTGGTGCAAATAGGCAAGGTCGGTGCAAGGAATGATGACACTCAGTGGATTAGGCCAATAATGTTCCACGGCTCTTAGGTAGCGCGCCTTTAGCCCAAGATCGATCAATTGTTGCAGTTGACCGGCAATAAGCGTACCCGGCTTATTCTCACGCTGCTTCATGGCATACAGCCGCTCAACTGCCGGCTGGCTGGTAGCCAAACAGACCAGCCCATAGACGGTATCGGTCGGGATAACACCTACAGCGCCGCTAGTAAGCAGTTCTGTCACCTTAGGGTCCAAAATAGAGCTAAACACTTGCATATATCGCCGCTATTGTACCATCTACAGATGGTAGCGGCTACCACTACGCCTGATCAGCTCCTCGGCCAAGAGCTCTTGTAGAATTGCCTCGCTGCGTTTGTCAGCCACAATTTGGCTAAGTTCACGGCCCGTGTAGGCCTGCTCGGTGAGCAGGCGAATGATCTGGCCGCGGATCTGACGGCGCGAGCCGTGGAACTTGGACTGTTTCGTGTAGTGCCGGCTGGCTTTGTTTCGGTTACCCACGGTTGCCTTCAGGTGGCTGCCGTAATCCATCAGCGCCCAGTAGAATTCACGCGGCTGTTCGCGGTCGAGCGTTTGCTCGAGCAACGGGATGATATCCTTATCGGCTACGTCACCGCGGTCAGCAAAAAAGTGATGGATAAACACGGTACGCACATTGGTCTCGATGAAGATAGCAGGGAAGTTATAGGCGTAGGCCAGGATAGCGCCAGCGGTATTTACACCAATGCCAGGTAGTTTTACTAGCTCATCGCATGTTTTGGGAAAATGCTTGAGCTTGTCAACTATTTTCGCCGCCTCCCACAGGTATTTGGCCCGTCGGTTGTAACCCAGGCCTTGCCAAGCCCGCAGAACGGTGCCGAGATCTTCCCCGGCCAGTTCCCTGGTGTTCGCAAATTGTTCGATTAATGACTGGTACTTGGGGATGACGCGGGCCACTTGGGTTTGTTGCAGCATCAGCTCGCTGACCATGATCTTGTACGGGTCAAAGCTACCGTCTGGTTCAGCCTGGCGCCACGGCAAGTCGTGCCGACCATAATCGTGGTAATACTCCCAGATGAGCTCTTGGAAATCACTCACCTGCTCTGCGCCTAACGATTGGCTCATTTTGACTGTTTCCGCGGATGCAGCGGCCGGCCGGTCTTGCCACCCACGATGTCCCACAGCCGATCTTTGCGCGGCTGCCAAACTTTGCCGTAGGCCGCATAGCGAGCTTCTGCCGCCCGTGTTTTACCGGGCCGGCTGGCGTAGAATTGGCGCGACCACAACGACCCCGGCTCGGCCAAACGGATAGCCCCCAGTAACGCCAGCACGGGGATAAACACGCCAAACACCGCCAGAAACAGCTTGCCTTTGAGCGCTGCGATCAGCACCCCTACCATGTTAAGCAGCTCAATAAGGGTCAGTGCCAGCCGTGACAGATCATTCGGATGCCCAAAGGGTGCTGTGTGTAATACAAACAGCAAGCCGAAGATGGCGCCAAAGATTACCGCATCAACCGATTTGCGCCCCTCCTTTTCCCAGTAGACATCCTGCAAATGCACGGCCAGTGCAAATTCGTCGAGTACCATGGCAGCTCCACCGCCAAAAAGGGCTGCTAACAACAGCCGGACCGGACCGTTATCGGGCAGCAATGCAAACTCCAAGCCGCCGGCAAAGAATGCGATCACCACACCAAATACCAAATGATGCGTGTGCACTCCTGCAATATAGGCACTGCGCAAACCGCGGATCCGGGCAATTCGTGTGTAGGTCCGCACGCAAATGAACGTTAGCAGAAATGCCACCAACATTACGAGCGCGGTCGTGCGCCCTTTGTCATAAGCAGTGCTGGTCCGCCCATACAGAAACGTCAGTAGATTCACGGCAGAGCTCCTTTATATCGCCCATTATACAAAGGCGGGGCCGAACCAGTAAGTCTGGCCGCTATAATCCGCCGTAACCACCGCCGTAACCGGCGTAGTTGAAGGCTGGCTTGTAGTAGTCGGTGATCTTGAGCGGGGTACCGCCACCGACCGGCATGATGTACAGCTCGCTGCTGCTCTTGGAAACGAGCAAGTAGTTATCGGTGTACCAGCCGTAGGTGTTGTAATCGCTCAAACTAGCCACCTGCTTGGGACTCTTGCCGTCAGCATTGCCCACGAATAGAGTATTCTTGCCATCGCGCGACTCAGACCAGAACGTGTTGTTGTTGGATGGTGAGGCCAGATAGGTTGGGTAGGTTGCACTGTAGAACTTATCGGTCGTCATGGTGCTGTCGGCCACTACTTTACCGCCATCGTAATCATAGAAATTATCCTGGTTGCCGTCGTTAAAGTTAAGGTACAATCCACCTGGCTCATACCCTTCGGCATCGACACTGATGTTTGACGCCTGATAGCCGCTGGCTGGCGCGAAAGTCTTAATTGTTTTGTGCCCTGATCCATCAGCACTAATGGCATCTAGCTCGGCAGATTTACCATTCAGGGCACTGGTGTTGGTATAGTAGCTGCTCCAGTTTTTGATATAGACTACCTGGTCGCCAATCAGGCTAACATTGCCGAAGCTCTGATGTGTGTAGTCGAAATCATTGCTACCGGAGGCCTGTGTCTGGTCGAGTAATAGCGTGTGGCCGGTGGTGGGATCGAACGACTTGAGCGCCTGCTGATTAGGCTGCCAATTGTTGTAGCCGTTGCGATTGACCTGGTAGATAAACCGGTCACCACTCCAGCCCACGAGTGTAAAGTTGGCGTTACCTTCGTCGATAGTAGTGAGCTTGTCGCCGTTCGTCGTATCGATGAGGTAGAGGCTGGCATTGTCGCCCGAACGCTTGGACAGCAGGGCAAGGTATTTCCAATCACGCGAAGCTAGAAGCGAGGTGCTGTATTTATCTTCGTTGCCGGTGCCAATTAGGACCGTCTGACGGCTACTGCCGTCGAGATTGGTTTTGACGACATCTATCTTGCCGCTAAGGTTAGACAAGAAGTAAAGTTTGCCGGCAGGGGTTAGGCCAAAGGTGTTCTTGGCCAGATCGTTACCAGCAGTAATGGTTACGCTGGCGGTGTTGTAGCCGCTTAGGCTAAGGCTAGCTGCCTGCGTCTTCGCTCCCGAAGGTATAACCAGCACCGCTAGGCCCTGGGTATTGGTTTTTGCCTTGGCACCACTGGCGCTGACCGCTACATTGACAGCCGGTTTGCCGCTGACTTTATCAATCACTTTTACGGTTACCTGCCGGCCCAGCGCAACCAGTTTGGCCTGGAACGTGTTGTTGGAAAGTCCTAGTAGCTCGTCTTGGCTTGAGCCGGTGTAGTATTTTTTGGCGGCCACCAGCGTCTTACTACCGGCATGTACATGCAGGGTCACCTTGCCGTTAGCGGCAGTCTCGGCCGTTTGGCCGCCCAGTTTAATAGTTGCACCGCTAACGGGCGCACCGCTCTTGCTATCGACGGCTTGGACGGTCACCGGCACTTTAAGCACCAACCCAATAATGTTGTACCGCGTAAACGGCACACTGAACAGCACAATGACCGTAATCGCTAGTCCGCCAATGGCGCAGCCGCGTTTCAGCGGATTGTTCCACCAGTTTACAAGAGCGTTCTTGCACCGCTCCCACGGGCTCGATTTCATAACCACAGCCTTTTCGGCGATTTCGTCTTGTGCCTTCAGAGTGTCATCGCTATCTTTTTTCTGAATGTCATCCACTGCCTTGTCGGTCTCCGTATCACTATCGGGTGAATCAGCTGGTGCAGTTTCCGGCTCTTCGTCCGGGGTGTTAGCTGGTTTGTCGTCTGCTATCTCTATCTTCGGCATTTCGCTTATCCTTCTTTACTCGTTACTATAGCAAAATCTAGTGGTTGTATACTAGCCATTATGGAGCTAATGAGCGAAGTGGTAGCACGTAAAGCGGCCGAGCACTTGAGCGCGGCCGACCCGGTGTTGCAACCGGTGATTGCAGCGCGTGGACTGTGCACCATCCGGCCCAACAAAAACTACTACCAGGAGCTGGTGGATAGCATCATCAGCCAACAGCTGAGCGTCCATGCGGCGCGCAGCATCGAGGGCCGGTTCCGCGATTTGTTTGGCGGCCACTTCCCTACCCCCGAAGAGATTCTGACCACCGATGTTGAAACGTTGCGCGGTCTGGGCTTTTCGCGCGCCAAGGCCGCCTATGTGCTAGACCTAGCGCAACATGTAGTAGACGGCAAAGTGCGATTCGACCACTTAGATGCCTTGCGTAACGACGAAGTGATTGCCGAGCTTGTACCGGTCAAAGGCATCGGCACCTGGACGGCGCACATGTTTTTGATGTTCTGCATGGGGCGGCCCGATGTGCTGCCAGTGGGCGACCTGGGCATCCGCAATGGCATCCGTAAATTATATGGCTTTGCCGATGTGCCCACGCCCGATCAAATTACCGAATTAGCCGCCAACAATGGCTGGCACCCCTACGAAAGCGTGGCCAGCTGGTATGTCTGGCAGTCGCTGGATAACGCGCCTGCTATGTAGCTCGCACGAACGCGAGGATTCTGTCGTAATTCACTTTGCTGAAGTCGGTGGTGTCTACCGTGAGCAATCGGTGGGAAAGCTTGAGTGGACGGGCATTGCCTAAGCCTATTTTGTCCAGCACGCCGTCAAGCAAAAGCTTGCCATACCACAAATGGTCTCGATGGCCCTTATGCCGGGCACCCGATCGATACCGCTCGCGATAACGGTTCTGAACCACGCCCCTGTCGGCATAGCAATAAATCTCTTTAATGGTATCATTGGAGCCGACGAGCTTGGCCACCGTGCGGCGCTGCGGCCCCATAAAATTACCCTCGATGATAATCGGCTCGTTGTTGGCTTGGGCCCGCCGCACATGATCGTATATATTGCGCCAGCTGGCCAATTCTATCTTTTTCCAAAGCACCAAGTTGGGCGGCTTCGGCAGCGTATCAAAAATCTCTTCTTTATAGGCATCTTTGAGCACCGCCGTAATTCCGGTGTCGGCAGCAAGCCGTTGAGCAAGAGTGGTCTTACCGGTGGAGGTAGCACCGTGAATGATAATAAGCTGCATCAGTCGAGAATAATAGATTCAAGCAGGTCTGTCATCTGCTTATCGACGCCGGTATTGGCCCAAGTATTGGCTTTTAAGGATACTGGCGTTGGCGTGCCGGTTTTACAATTATCACTGCTACACGTTTGGAACGCGACACTGATAAGCGGATTGCCTTTGGCCACGTCGCTCATCGGCACCTGCTGACCCTGCTGATAGCCGTTATCACCGGTGATGTAGAGCACATCCAAACTCGTGGCACTAGTGTAACCTAGAAAGCTTAAATACGTTTGGGCACGCTGCACAGCGCTGGGTTGTTTGTAGGTCAGCTTTTGCGACAGCAAGGCGGCCGTGGCGCCACCAGCCGGGTAACCGGGAATGGTACTCTGCGGATTTTGGATGGTTACCACCACGTGCACATCCTTGTCGCCATGAGTAGTGGTTAGCCGGACTGCGGGCGAGGTTATGGTGAGCTTATCGGTGGTGTCATTCACGGTCCAATCTTCTGGGTAGTCGAAACCGAGCGTGTAGGTAGTGGAATCGTAATGTTTGGCAGGCGCCACGGTTGGCTCGGGCGGCAACCGCCGGTGTGAAGTACTGCCCGCCGCGGTTCCGCTGCTGCTAGACGAATGATTCTTGCTAGCCTGTTTATTGCCATACCAATAGGCCCCAAAGGTCGCAGCTGCTAGCACTAGTAGTATTAGAATAATCATCGGCCAGCGGCGTTTTTGCTGATATTCCATGACTGGATTTTGAGCCGGGTGACCGGCCTGCCACTTTTGCTGCTCCTCCCCTGCCACAACACCGTCCGGGTCGCCCGGGTTATCGACTAGGTCGTTAAGGTCATCGGGCTCATCATAGTTTTCCTCTGCCAGTACCGCAGGTTGGGCTTCCGACTCTTCCAGTTCCACACCTTCGCCTTTGGTAACGGTAATGCTCTTCCTTGCTTTACCAGGAAGCTCGGGCGGACCCAGTGGCTCATTCGGTTCCATACCATAAGTATACCGCTTTCCACGCAAGCGAACAGCCAAGGGATAAATGGAGTATATTAGGTAGTACTATGAGACTTACTTCAACTAACCCTGCTCGCAATTACGAATCTGTTGGTTCGGTCGAAATATCTACCGACATCGAAATCACCGCTAAAGTCGCCAAAGCCCAGGCCGCTAAAACCGCTTGGAAAGAGCTGGGCGTGGCGGCACGCATCAAGCTGCTCGAGCCCATCCGGGATGAATTTGTGGCCCGGCGCGATGAGTTTGTGGACCTGATTGTCCGTGAAACCGGCAAAGCCATCGGCGACGCCCGGGCAGAGATGGAACGCTACACCGACCACGAGCTGAACTGGTTCCTGGAAAACGGTGAACGAGCTCTGGCCAACGAAACCACCGTCAAAGACGAAGAATCGTACCACCGGATTGTGTTTGAACCATATGGCGTGGCAGCTGTGATCTCGCCCTGGAACTTTCCGTTTGGCATGGCCGCGTGGGGCATCTTTCCGAACTTGATTGCCGGTAATCCGGTGGTGTTTAAGACCTCCGAGGAATGTCCGCTCACCGGCAAGCTAATGGAAGAGATTATTCTGAACCACAATTTACCCGAGGGCGTTTTTGCCGAAGTTTACGGCGCCGGCAGCGTTGGCCAAAAGCTAGCCGAGAGTGATATTAATTTGATTTGGTTTACCGGCAGTACGCGCACTGGCAAGCTGCTGTATAAGATTGCCGCCGATAAGTTCATCAAGGCCGTGCTGGAAATGGGCGGATCGAACCCGTGCGTGGTGTTCGGTGACGTTGACATTGCCCAAGCCGCACCAGTGATTTTCAATGGCCGCTTCCGCAATAACGGCCAGTTTTGTAGCGCCCTAAAACGCTTGATTGTGCACGAAGGCATTGCCGACGAGCTGATTGCCGCGCTGCGGAAGATTATCGAAGAACAAAAGGTGGGCGATCCATTCGATCCACAAACCGACCACGGCAGCCTGGTAGCCAAACGCCAGGTCGATTTGCTGCAGGAGCAGTACAACGATGCATTGGCCAAGGGTGCCAAAGTTGCCGCGCGGGCTGAGTTGCCTGAAGGGCTAAAGGGCGCCTTCTTCCCGCCTACTCTGCTGACGGGCATCACCAAAAATATGCGCGTTTGGCACGAGGAAGTCTTTGGGCCAGTGTTCCCGGTGGTGACGTTCAAAACCGAGGAAGAGGCCATTGAATTGGCCAACGACACACGGTACGGTTTGGGTGCCCGCGTCATGTCTGGCGACACCGACCGCGCTATTCGCGTGGCCTCCAAAATTGACGCCGGTTCAATCTTGCTCAACCTAGAAACTCGGCTCACAGCAGCCAACCCATTCGGCGGCTACAAAGACTCTGGCCTGGGCCGCGAGCGCAGTATTCACGGCTTGCAGGAACTCTGCCAGCTCAAAGCCATTCAGGACCACAACACGCCGTTTTACGGAGAGAACTAGGTGCCAAAAATCGTCGTTTTACAGCCAGCTGGTCTAACCGAAGCGCAGCTAAATGAACTGAGAGAACTGGGCGAGGTAACCTACCATGGCGACATGGTTCGTGACGGTGCTGAGTGGTTGGAGCGCGTCAAAGGCGCCGACATTATTTATTCGAACCGGCCTGGTCTGAACGAAAGTTGGCGCGAACTCCACGATGTGTTTCTAACCATGCCGTTTGTGGGCACCGATTTTTTGGACCCGGCGGTGCTCAAACAAAACAACGTGGTTGCGTCGCGCAGTCCGGGGTGCAACCAAGTGGCCGTGAGCGAGTGGATCGTGGGTATGATGCTGAACTACGCGCGGCAATTGTCCCAGCTTACGAAAGCCACACAATTTGACCAGCCAGCGCCGTTTTACACCACCAGTCTGTTTGGCAAAACCGTGTGCGTGGTGGGCAAAGGTCACATTGGTTCGCGCACGGGCAGCATACTGGAAGCCTTTGGCGTGCAAGTGCAGTATCACCAGCGCGGTGATGACCTAACTAGCAAGATCAAAGACGCCGATTTCATCGTTGATTGCCTCAGCCTCAACCCTTCCACCATCAATTTTTATAACGAGCAGTTTTTTGCGCAAGCCAAGCACGGTGTGGTGTTTGTAACCGTCACATCCAACAAGATGATGGATCTGCGACTGGTTTTGCGGCACCTGCAAAGCGGTAAGATCAAGCACCTGATAACCGATAATGCCCACACGGTTCTGTTTGATACGCAAGATGTCGACTACCAAACGCTGCTTAGTAACCCGAACGTTACCATCACACCGCACGTCTCGGCCTATTCCGACAACACGCAAGAAACCGCAGCCCGGATGTGCCTAGAGAACATCAAAGCTTATCTGGCTGGTAAGCCGATTAATGTAGTTGGGTAGCTATATAAATATGAACGTACGATCATATCAACCCGCAGACTATCCCCAAGTTGCCGAACTTTACAAACAGAGTGATCTTTACGGCGGGCAGTTCGACGAAAATCGTGACGGCGAAATGCGGTTGCAGAAGCGCATCGAGGCTGACCCCGACGCCATTTTTGTGGCCGAACAAGGCGGTGCGATCGTAGGCACCGTGTCGCTGATTGATGATGGGCGGGTAGCGTGGCTGTTCCGTTTTGCCGTCCAGCAAGGCGACGATGAAGCCACTATAACTCAAGCTCTCTGCCATAAAGCGCTGGCTGCACTAAAGGCCAAGGGGCACAACCAGGTTCTAGTCTATACACCAGTAGGCAACGAGCACTTGGATGCGCGCTATACTGAGCTCGGATTTAGTAAGGGCGGCGATTATACTTGTTTTTGGAAGGATATTTAGCGCTTAGCTATGAAAACGTATTACGAAGTAAAAATCAGCGCCGAAAACCAAGCGCAGGCCGACAAGATTCTGAATTCGCTGCTCGCTAAAAAGCTGGTAACCGGCGGCCAGTTTTTGCATGCGCCGGCCCGCTTTTTGTGGAAGGGCAAGATAGAAAACATGGATTACGTGACCATCATGTCGTACACCACCGGCCAGCACAAAGACGCGGTGATGGCCGATGTGCGGGCGAACAGTGCCGAAGATTTTCCCATGATCACGTTTGTAGCGCCCGATGATCTGAACCAGGAACTGCGCGACTGGATCGATGAAACGCTGGGATAGACCTATGCTAAGTAGCCCAAGCGAGCAAATAATGCCTGCGACGGCGGCGTGAGTTTGTATTTGTTTAGATCGGGGATACTTACCCACTCGAGCTTTACCAGGTCGCCACTAGGTTTGCTGGATATTTCGGGTGCTGGCGCGTCTAGATTGATTCGGTAGACATTGAATTGCATCTTGCATAACACTACCTCGCCGGTATCTTTGAGTCGCTTTTCAGCTTGTCCGGTACCTTGGTCGTCTGCGAGCTCAACTTTGGCGTTTGAAACATCAATGCCAACTTCTTCTAGCACCTCACGACGAAGCGCAGCAATTTTGTCTTCGCCTGGGTCCACCCCACCACCCGGAATATGCCAGCAATCGGCGTAGACTCCCCCACCCTGCGCGTCTTTTTTGCCCATCAGCAGCTTGCCGTCCTTTGAAACGATGAGCGCCGAAACGATGGTGCGATGGATAGTTTTCATGCGATAAGTGTAGCACTGCAGTGCGTAACTCGTGGTTACTTCTGCCGCAACGAGTAGGCCGTGGTGATGGCCGTGACAAATAGAGCACCGGCTTCTAGCACTATGCGCCAGTTCAGTCGGAACAGTTGGGCATTGGCGCTGGCAATAAAGATTTGATCGGGCGCAGGCACTGCGGCTGACAGGGCTTCGGAGCCCACCGACGCTCCCAGCACAGCGCTGGGGATGGCCGTTAGCCTAGTAGTTTGTGGGGCGGTTGTATCGGGGGCTGTTTGAGCGGCAATCATTGGTTGTTGGCTGGTTACTACCGGCTTTTGCCCGACTGTCGGCGGTGTGTTGGATGCGGTCGTGATGTCGCCGTCGCAAGCGTCATCAATACCGTCGCGGTCGGCGTCCTGGCCGCTGGCCGGAAACAACAGGCAAGCATCACCGCCGGCATCACTAGGCTCATTGGCGCTGGCGGCTACATAGATTGCCTTTTGGATATCAATGGCATCGCCCGCCATATCCGTGGCATAGACGTGTAGCGTGTGATAGCCAGGCGGTGCGTTCAACGGAACCGTCACTGACATGCTAATGTTGCCATCCGCGTCAACCGTGCCCGAACCAATAGTAATCGGGTCGGAATGCAGCACAACACTATATTGGCCGCCAGGCTTTAGCTGAGCCTGAGCGCCGTTTACGGCGACTTGTTCTGTTTGGCCGCGTGCTGTTACATCAACGCTCATGCTGTCGTCGTGCCGTGTGCTCCTAGTGGATCGACCCGTTTTGGGAGCCTCCTGTAGTAACGGAATGTTAGCGTCTAATTGTGGTGGTGCAAATACCCCGGGCGCGGGCATTGGAGCGGAAAGGCCGTTAGTCTTGACGGCAATGGCATGCGCTAGCAACTGGTGCCCTAGCACCGTTGGATGGTAGCTTTCGGCACCAATAAAATTGACGGTGTGACCCAAAATGGCTGTGCCAGCATCGCCTCCCACTGTAAAGCCGTTCATGGCGCTCTGGCCACCTTCGCACAAGCGGTGACCATCGAAGGCTTGCTGTGTGTCCACGTAAAACACGCCGGCGGTTGCAGCCGCCCGTTCGACCACGGTATCCAGGTAGCTAATGAGCTGCGCAGCAAATGCCACTTCGCCGGCATTAAGATGAACATTCAGGCCACAGTCGCCGCCCACTTTGGCAACCTGCGGGTAGCCCACCACATACAAACGCGCACCGCCCGACTGCTCACGCAGCGTCGTATAGGTATCGACCAGCTTTGTGTAAGTGGCGTTGATTTCATTAACCAGCTCGGCACGGTCTTCGTAGGTGTCGTAGCAGGTACCACCGCCCGAGTTAGCCACACACTGCTTAACAATGTCGGCAAAGCCAATGTCATCACCCCCAACCGAGAGCAGAATGGCTTCTGGCTGATAGGCGCTGGCGAACTCTTGTTGGTAGATGTAGCCGGGTAGGAAGTTGGATAGGATTGGAGGCTTGAGGCGCTTCTTTTCTTTCACCTTATCATGTACCTGACCCTGATAACTATCGTCATCACCTATGACATTGTCAGTTCTCGCACCCGAACAAGCAATTGAGTTGTAGGAGTTAAAGTATTGCCTGCCCAGTGAGAACGGGTATGATAAGTCCGATAAATGACAAGGGTTATTATCCGTATCCGTGCCAACTCGATAGTCAAACTCTCCCTGCCCCGAAATATACGAATCACCCATGCCCAGCAGCCCAAGCTTGTGCTGCGTCACCCCGGGAGCTGTCGCTATAAAATTAGCGGCCCGGATTGGGCTATCAAGGCCATAGCGGGCACTAAAGCTAATGCTGTCGTCGTTGATAAACCGCAAGTGGGTCGGGTACTGCAAGTCCGGCTGCAGGTCTAATAGCCCCTGCCCCATAGCCTGGCCGTGCAGCGTCTGTCCCTTCCAGATATTCTTACCGGAGCAGTATGCACGCTGAGCGAGCGGCACATCCAGCTGGTCGTTGCAGGTAGACAGATCATAGATAGTTAGATTGGACTGACTAAATATATCGACATTGGCCGCCACAAACCGACCATCGTCGCTAATAGCCAGCGAGGGTGACGCCAGGCCTAAGTACCAATCCTGTTCAATTGGAGCTGCGAACAGTTGCACAGCCAGGTCAGGCAAATGCACCCGCAGCAGCCCCTGGTGGGGCATATTTGTCACCATCCACTGCCCATTGCTTGAGAAAGCAGGTTTGTCAGTATTAACCTGGAGCAATTGGCCGGTTGTAGGATCGCGTAGCATAGTATCCGGCTCGGTAGATACCGTGTAATACGTTTCCAGGCCATCTGTTAGATTCGGCTGCAATTGGGACTTGGTGAGTTGGTGGTATATGCCCAGGTTCTCGCCAATAGTGGTCGCCGGTATGGAAATGAGCGCTATCGAGGGCAACGGACTATATAGAAACAACGACCGAAAGTCATGACCGTGCAAAACGGCCAAGCTGTTAGGCCCGGTCTGAAGCTCCCCCTGGGTCGTCAGCCTGCCAATGGGCGAATCGAAGACGCATCGTGACGTAGGTTGATCTTTCAGCCAAAACATCTGTTGTGAGCAATTGGTATTTGAAGTATCGGGCGTAGCGCCAGTCTGCAGGTCAACAATCTTACCAAGTACCGGGGCTTGATTGCCCAGCCATGACGAGCCGTCTTGAGCATGAACCTCAGTCAAACCAACATACATAACACCCATCGGCATAATGACAGCAAACAATAGCAGCAACGCTTGCTTACAGCGCACCCACACAGCAAATCTCCAGCTAACGTACTGGAGAATGTACTAGATAGGTGTTAACTAATCATTAACTACTGGGAAATATTCTGCTTTTGCAGGTCCTGAGCAACCGATGTCAATATAAAGTGCGTTACCTGACCTTGGCGCATATTTATATCTTTCTTGCAGGGGTACTATAGAGCTATAGTAGGTCGACGAGAATACGCAGCTTATTTCTTGTAGATCAAACCCATAAACAGCAAGGTCATATTTGTCGTAGCCGCCCGGGCTATCTCTAAGGGGTACGGATTCTGCCTTAATCATATCTTTTATCTCATCAGTAGCCACCTGTGCGTTCTGTTCGGGAATATCAATATATGCCTCATGGAAGCCCACCTCACATCCTAAAAATCGCGTAGCAAACACAGCGCCGTTGCTAGTATAGCTACAGTAATGATACGGTCTTAACAAATAGGGGTGGGTTGAAGCGAGCTTGGCGCTCAATTGATTGAGCTGCTGATCAGCCTTCTCATACCGGGATCGCTCAGCATGAATTTGGAGCTGGAGAACGGCTGCCGAGACCAGAAGATACATCCCAAGACCAACGAACAACACGGCAAAGACCGCCGTAACCTTATGCCGGCCGAACCATCCAAAGAACCTGCGCCAACGTCCAACTTCTGCCTGAGCTTTTGCCATGATAGTGCTTATAGTAACAGACTTCTGCAGCATTTTAGCAGCTTGTGGACGGCTGCACACATATGAATCAGATCATTAACATTTTTTAATAATTCAATTCGTTCCCCACCCCTGTTGTCCTGTGACAAAAAAGGGCTTTTTGTGAGTATTCCAACTGGTATACTAAAGGTAGTACGTTCATGAGCATCTAGTAAAAGAAAAGGTTCTATTTCCGATAAACTGCAAAGCTAATCACATCACTCACGCCAGGGGAGCGTAGTATATGAAGAGAAAGCAACGCCGACTCCCATCACCGAAAGATACCCCGGCCACTCGCAAGCAGCGGCTACAGCAGCGTTTACAAGAGATCAGCGATAAAGGCGAACGAGAAATAGCTGCCATTGTGAAATCAGTTAATAAGGTAAAAACCTCGCTTAAATCTAAGCGGGTTTCGTGAGAACACTCTGCTAGGTTAGCATCGGCGCAAACGTGCAAGCGCCGCCACAGTTCAGCCCCGTCAGTTTTACGGATGACTAGCTGGCGGGCCTTGCTGCAAACCCGGCGGATCGATGGCTGTACCGCGGAAACAGCTGACTGAATATGGAAAGTCCTCGGTCATTACATAGTGGTACATGGTGGTGGTTACGCCATCAATTGTTATGCGGCTGACGATGCCGTGGCATTCATCCAAATCGGCTGTGGTCAAAATGTTGCCACTGCTCACCTGCGGCCCGGTGATCGGGAAGCCGTCCAGCGCATAGCCGATCACATCGTGTACGCTAGCGTCGGTAATGCAGCTGCTAAAGGTGTGGTAATGGTATTCGCCCTCGCTCTGTGGGTGGCCGCCGCAACTGTCTTGCACCTCCCAGGCGCCGGCATCACGGCCGCCAGCGTCAAAGGCATTGAACAGCGCGATGCCAGTGAGCATGACGCCGGCTTCGCCGCCCATGCAGTGGGGTGTGGCACTGTAGGTAGGGTTGGCGGCTAGTGCGTAGGTAAGTGTTTGGCCTTTGATGCCGTTGGGATTGCGATCGTAGCTATAGGCCGGGTCGCTCGAGCGGATAGGAAAGACGCCAGTGGGGTGGTTGGGCAGATCGTTGGTGACAATGGTGCGCGTACTGCCGCTAACGGTGTTGCTAAAATCGGCCTGCCACATCACGCTACCTGCTACGTGCGTTTTTTTGTTGACGTCGTACTGGGTGTCGCCGTTGGTGAACCACGGTCCGCGCACGCTGGCGCCACCGTTGCCGGTAGTAAGGTTTTGGGCATATGGACTACACACATACACATATCCCGCTTTGGGCGCGTCGGTGACGTATTTGCTATCGCCCACCGGTAGCAGGCCATCGGCATATTTATCGCCGTAGTTTTTGGCAGTGTCCAGCTGCATACCCTGCACTTTTGGTGTGGTTTTGACGGTTTGATGGTCTACGGCGTGATAGGCGGGCGGCCTATTAGCATGCCACATCCACAAAATGACACTGATTGCCACCACTAGCAGAAACGCCAGAAGTAGCACGAGCAGCTTCATGCCGAGCCGGCGCGGGGGCTGTAATTGCCGCATGATGGGTGGCTGGTCATTGTGCATATGTATTATTGTAGCAAGCGAGCCTAAAAATAGTATGGACAGTGGCGCTATACTGTATGGCATGAATGTAAACGACCTGGCCCTAGAACTCCACAAAAAATTCGGCGGCAAGATCACCCTTGCTCTGCGTGACCCCGAAGACCTTACCAAAGAAAAACTGAGTGCCTACTACAGCCCGGGCGTCGCGCAAGTGAGCCGCGTAGTGGCAGCCGACCCCAGCAAGTTGCCCGAATACACCTGGACAAATAATTTGGTGGCAGTGATTTCCGACGGCTCGGCCGTGCTAGGCTTAGGCGATATCGGTCCCGAAGGTGCCATGCCGGTGATGGAAGGCAAAGCCATGTTGTTTAAGCACTTCGCCGGCATCGACAGCGTGCCGATTGTGCTAAACGTGCACACGCCCGACGAAATCGTGGCGGTGGTGGAAGCAATTGCGCCAAGTTTTGGCGGTATCAACCTAGAGGACATTGCCGCACCGAAATGCTTTGAGGTAGAAGAACGGCTCAAGGCCAGCCTGCCGATTCCGGTGATGCATGACGACCAGCATGGCACGGCCACGGTGACGCTGGCCGGGCTGATCAACGCCTGCAAACTCACCGGCCGCAAGCTAGAAGATTGCAAGATTGTGATCGTGGGTGCTGGTGCCGCCGGCGTGGCTATCGCCAAATTACTACACAAATATGCCAAACCGCGCATGATGGCCGTCGATAGCAAAGGCGTCATCAGCCGCGATCGCACCGACCTGAATGACTCCAAAAAACGATTGTTAGACTTTACCAACCTAGCCAACATCTCTGGCTCACTGGAAGACGTGTTGGAAGGCGCTGATGTCTTCATCGGTGTGTCATCCGCCGGGCTACTCACCACCGCAATGGTCAAGCTGATGGACAAAGATCCGATCATTTTCGCCATGGCCAACCCAGACCCAGAAATCATGCCCGAAGACGCCAAGGCCGCCGGCGCGGCCGTGATCGCCACTGGCCGCAGTGATTATCCCAACCAGGTCAACAACGCCATCGCCTTCCCCGGCATCTTCCGCGGCGCCCTCGACAATCACGTCCAAACAATTACCGACGAGCACAAAATTGCCGCCGCCGAAACGATTGCGGCGTTGGTCGAGAACCCCACCGCCGACGAAATCATCCCGAGCGTGTTCGACGAACGCCTGGTGCCCGCCATCGCGAAGATTATTCGCTAATCGGCGATTTCTTTGTGCTGTTCTGGATACCAAGCTGGGCTGCAGGGCATCAGAACCGTTAACTCTTGGCCTTCAAAGTAGTATTCTTCGCCACTTGGAATGAGCGCGCAGTCGCCCGGTGCCAGCACTTGGTCTTCGGTGCGGTTGTGCAGCGAACCAGCGCCCGAAATAACGTAGACCAGCTCTTTGCAAACCTCATTCACTACCCAACCGCTTTCCGGATAGCGCCCGGTGACGACACCGAGCGCTCCGTTGATGTCTTTGTCGCCAAAGGCATATTCCAGCCCGGTGCAAGTGCTGCTGTTGGCAAACTTCACTGCCTGAGCTTTGCTGATGTGCTGCATGGTGGCCTAATGCTCCACAATCCGCAGATTCAGTTCATCCAGTTGCATTTTGTCGACGGTGTTCGGCGCCTGCATCATGGCGTCTACGCCACTGCCGTTTTTGGGGAAAGCGACAATCTCGCGGATGTTCTCTTCACCAACCAGCACCATAAACATGCGGTCAATGCCGTAAGCGCAACCGGCATGCGGTGGTGCACCGTATTTGAAAGCGTTAATCATGCCGCCAAAGCGGTCGTTTACATATTGCTCGTCAAAGCCTAGCACGCCGAACACCTTATACATGACCTCTGGGTTGTGGTTGCGTACGCCACCGCTGCAAATCTCGTAGCCGTTCATCACCATGTCGTACTGGTCGGCAATGATGCCAAGCTTGTCTTCGGTGTCCAACGCTGCCAGGCCGCCTTTTGGCATGCTGAACGGGTTGTGACCAAAATCGAGCTTGCCGGTTTTTTCGTCCAACTCGTAGAATGGGAAATCGATGATCCAACACAGTGCGATGACGTTGGGATCTTTGAGCTTAAAGTGTGTAGCGAATTCACTGCGCAACTTGCCCAGCACCTTGTTTACCGTGCGGCGTTTATCGGCACCAAAGAACACGATGTCGCCGTCTGAGGCGCCCATTTTCTGCTTGATGGCGTCCAATTCTTTGAGCTTTAGGAACTTAGCGATTGGCGATTGGACTTCGCCGTCTTTGTAGGTTAAGTACGCTAAACCGCCGGCGCCTTCATTTTTGGCGATTTCGGTAAATTGGTCGATTTGCGAGCGGCTTAAAACGGCCGCGCCTTTTACACAAATGGCCTTCACGCACTCAGCGCTTTTAAATACGCCAAATTCGGTGTTTTTGAGCTCCTCGGTCAGCTCAACAAGCTCCATACCAAAGCGCAGGTCCGGCTTGTCGGAACCGTATTTTTCCATGGCTTCGGCGTAGGGGATGCGCGGAATGTCTTCGGTGAGCGGCCTTTTGCCGGCAAAATCGGTCACCAGTTGCTTGACCATCGGCTCGATGGTGCTACGTACCTCTTCGCCATCTTCTACGAATGACATTTCGAGGTCCAGCTGGTAAAACTCACCATACAGCCGATCGGCCCGGGGGTCTTCATCGCGGAAACAAGCGGCCAGCTGGTAGTAGCGCGGCACGCCACCCACCATCAGCAGCTGTTTGAACTGCTGCGGAGCTTGCGGCAGGGCGTAAAACTTACCGGGGTGGACGCGGCTGGGGATGAGAAAGTCGCGAGCGCCTTCGGGGCTGCTGTTGGCGAGCATGGGCGTGGTAACTTCCACGAAACCTTCTTTCTCGACAAAAGCACGCATAGCGGCATAGTATTCGGCCCGTTTTTTGAGCATCTGCTGCATTTTGGGACGACGCAAGTCGAGGAATCGGTATTTGAGCCGGAGGTCTTCGTTGGCCAGCGTTTCGCCCATGATCTGAATCGGTAACGGTTCGGAGCGGTTCAAAATGCTCAGCTCATCTACCTTAATTTCCACGCCACCAGTGGCAATGTTGGGATTCTTGAGCCCTTCTTCGCGCTCCACCACGGTGCCGGTGGCGCTGATGACAAATTCATCGCGTAGTTGCTCGGCCAGTTTAAATGCTTCGCTCTGTTCTGGACGAATATTCAGCTGCCCAATGCCGGTATGGTCACGCACATCAATAAAAATCAACCCGCCGTGGTCGCGGCGACTGTTCACCCAACCTTTGACGGTTACGGTTTCTCCCACTTTGCCGACAGTGTCAGCGACAAATGTTCTCATATGTTTTCCTACGTTTAGTTAGTGGAGAGGGCTAAGAGGTTCGGGTCGAGTGCACAAACAGCAGCGCCGGCGCTATTTGCCGACCCGGGGATTCGTATTATCCAAGCGCCGTATCATGTTGGCAGTATTGTATCACCTCTGATAGAGAGGTTCAATTAAACTACAGATTCCGGGTTAGCAGCCCTACTGGCCGGTTAGTAGCTTGTTATAGCTGAGCGCCATATCTACCCAATACTTCAGCTGCTCATTGCTTGCAATTGCCGCCTGCTGCAAAAATACATAGCCTTTGCGCTCCCGGCCTCGCATAATTGCCGGATCAGCGCCTGGCTGTTGCAGGGCTTCGGTGTAATTGTCCAGCCCAACTCGCACCATCATGACATGGTCGGGATGGTCGCCCACACCTAAACACAATTTACCGTTAACCTTAAAGCCAATGCTGCCGAACATCTTTCGTTCTTCTACCGTCGGCTCCGTGGCTAGCAGGGCCCTCACACGGTCGGTTAGCTCTTGGTTATAGGCCATGACCTCATCCTCCCGGTATTCAAACGCCAAACCAGCCAATAATGAGCGCCACCGATAGGAAGAAAACTAGTTGGTAGCCGTTGTTGATTAGCGTTAGTTTTAGCCTCTTTTGTTCAAACGCGTTGTGGGTAGCAAGCGTAGTTGCCGAAAATGCCAGCCAGGCTGCAAAACCAACCAGTAGCGCGTACCAAACCGAACTGCTCTTAAAAAATGTAAAGCTGATGTCAATCAGGGCCGCCAGCGCCAGCACGGTGATGATATTGGCGAACAAGGTAATAATGATGGGCTTTTTGCCAGCCTTTTTGGAATCTGCCGGTGTAATACCGGTTAGTTGCCGCCAGACTGTCCCAAAGGTTCTTTCGCGAAACCATGTCTTGGCCAAAACCATGCTGACCACTGTGGCCACTAGTACTGCCAGCCAGTTAATTTCTATGTTCATCTCGTACCCCTCCTTTCAACTACTCTTTCTCGGGTGCTTGAGGTGGTTCGGGTAGCACCTCGCCCTTCGGCTCGTCGTGATCGTAATGATCTTTCTTGGCCATCGCTGCCGCCACAGCACGCAGGTCATCATAGCGGTCGAACTCGTCCACAATCGGGCGACCAATCATCTGTTCTAGCACATCCTCGATGGTGATGATCCCAACCAGCTCCTCAAAACTATTAACGACCAAAAACAGATGGTGTTTGGTTTTGAGAAATGCCTGCAGCGTTTGGTAGAGCGTAAAATCCTCGTGCACATAAGTGAGCTTGCGGCTCATGACGCCGTCTACCCGGCCACCGTGCTTGGCACCGACCAGATCGTGCAAATACAAAATGCCGACGATGTTGTCGCGTTTGTCATCGTACACCGGAAACCGGCTGTGGCCGCTTTTACTCAGCTCATCCATAAGCACCGGGCCAACACTTTCGCTAGCGGCCACCATCTTTATGACTCGCTTTGGCACCAGCGCATCGGCTACCAGCTTATCGCCAAAGCTCAGCGAATGCTGCAGCAGCGCAATCTCGCTCGGCAAAATGCGGCTATCCGGCTGATCTTTTTGCCGCTCCAAAAGCTCTACCAGGTCAGATTTCTCATACAGCCCCGTGTGCAGGTACAGGGGGTGGTGCTTGCGGAAGAACCGCACCAGCGCGTTAACAAACGGATGCAGTCGCTCCAGTGTCCAGCCCAAAGCCGGCGCCGCCCGTTTGGCCAGCCACAAACTGCTGCGGGTAAGCTCGCCCGAGGGCACCAGTACAAAGCCGCCCACACCACCAACCACCAACAAGACAAATAACGCCAGCCAAATCCCGGTGGAGCTAATCAAACACACCAGCGACAGCGCACCAAACACCACTACCGTGCTCAGGAGTAAGACACGTAGGCTCACATCATAGGCAGCCGCTCGGTACAGTAGCGCCGCCACGTCATCACCGTGTCGGGCCAATCGCTTGAGCTCCTTGCGGGGCACGTGTTGGTAGGTCCGCTCTAGCGTCCAAAACACAATCGCAACCATCGCCAGTAGGATTCCTAAAATAAAACCGAGCATGCTGTCATAGTACCCCATACGGCCTATGCTTTTCCAGCTCAGCCTCAGTTACCCGAAAAGAAAATATGCTACTATACAAGCAAACGTAACTGGAGTGAGTGACAAAACATGGATAAGCGTTTTTGGGCAATCATCGGCGTCATCGTGGTGGTATTTGGGGCAATTGTAATTGCAAACGATCATAAATCATCGAATACAGCATCTACTAGCGGCAAACCTACCAGCCACGTAGAGGGTGACCTGACCAGCAAGGTGACTCTGGTAGAGTATGGTGATTACCAGTGCCCCGTTTGCGAAGGCTACTATAGTGTCGTACAACAGGTACAGCAAAAGTACAACGACAGCGTTAAGTTCCAGTTCCGCAACCTGCCGCTTGTCTCAGCCCACCCGAACGCCCTAGCCGCCGCCCGGGCTGCCGAGGCTGCCGACATGCAAGGCAAGTTCTGGCAAATGCACGATCTACTCTACAGCTCGCAGAACTACTACGATTGGGCCTACGACCAAAATGCCGGCACGGTTCGTTCTGCCGACCCAACGCCATTCTTCAAACAATACGCCGCCCAGCTTGGCCTGAACGTTGCTAAGTTCCAAAAGGACTTTGCTAGTGCGGCTGCCAATAACCGCGTGCAAGCCGATATAGCCACTTTTACCAAAACCGGCCAGCAGGAAGGCACACCGAGCTTCTTCGTAAATGGCAAATTCTACTCTAATGCTAACTTTGTAGATAACACCGGCGCCCCCAGCGTCACCGCCTTTAGCAACGTGCTCGACAAAGCCCTCAAGAACGCCAAGTAGCTTTGGGTCGCTCTAAAGCTGCTATCATGTCAGCATGTTCCACTATTGGGGGGTAGTCCTCGTCTTGTTAAGCTGGCTTGCCGGTGCATACCTAGTGAGCAGGTGGCGCAACGCGGACTTACCAACCCTCAGCAAACACGGTGCCAGCTCGCCAAACGCTCATCTATTCTTTGCTGGCTCGCTCACTACACTCGGCTCGTTATTCTACTGGTGGCTGATAGGTTGGTTTGCTCCGCACTTACAGCTTGGCATCTCATTTGTTGCGCTAATTACCGTTGCCATTGGCTGCCAAATACTGGCCGGTATTGTGCCCGACACGGCTGGTCTGAGTCGACGAGTCCACCGTATTGCCGCCTATGCAATGGCCGTTACATACCTGCCGTTATCCGTCATCATTATCTGTAGCGGCCTGCCATTTATAACCCGATTGTTTTGCATTTTACTAACCTTATACATGGCCATTACGTTTACCTTTCTAGTATTACTGCGCTGGGCGCAAAAGAAGTTCTTGTAGTATCAGATACTGTACGTCGTCGCGTTCCAGGTGCTGATACTATTGGCAGGTTATTCTCCTAAGTAATGGTATGGTAGATAGTGTATGCCGCACACCATAAAAATCACTGCCTCCGTCCTAGCTATCGGCGTAGCTTTGGTTGCCTATGTTCCGTATCTCATTGACATGTTCCGCGGCAAGAACAAGCCGCACCTCTACACCTGGATCAGCATTTTTCTGATCACCGCCGTGGTAGCCTACATTCAGTTCATCGGTGGCTCTGGCGTGGGTAATATACCGGTCATCATTGGTGTGGGTGTCGATACCGTTATTCTCTTTTATTGTTTTCGATTCGGCACCACCGATATCGTTTTCATGGACAAAATCTGCCTGGGCATCTCGATTGTGGGCTTGGCGTGCTATGCATTGCTGCGTAGCAGGCCGGTGGTAGCGCTGTTCATCGTGAGCGTCGCTGAGGTTATATCGTTCATACCTACCGTGCGCAAAACCCGCAACGACCCCTACTCCGAATCACTGCCAAGCTACTATCTGCTCCTGCTCAAGCTCAGCCTCATCCTGGTCGCTTCACAGAAGTATAATCTCCTCACGGTGTCATATCCGCTGCTCTGGATTGTTGTTTTTGTAGTGTTCTTGAGTGCGACTTATCGGTGGCGATCCCGTACAAAGCGACACCGGGCGGTAACACCGGTCGAGCAAGCCCCGCTCATTTAGCTTGCCACTAGAACGTTGTAAAGCAGAAACTGCTGGTAGCTTTTGAACCCATGCGCATGCCGTTTGTGAGCCGCCCACTGCTCCACTGCTAGCGTTCCATACGGTGGCACGCTGGCTAGCAACGAAACAATGGCTCGCCACCGCGACCAACCTAATGACGGATACAACCCCAGCGCCGCGATCAAATAGGCAAAGAAGATCATGCCGTGAATCTGGCCGGCGATTAGCACCGCCGTATCATTACCCGGCGTTAGGTAGTGTTTGATAAGGATGCCGGTAATCAGCAGCGTCCAGCCCACCGCCTCACCAAAGGCGGCAATCCGAAACAAGAGCCATGCCTCTTCTTCGGTAAACGGCCGGGCGGCTTCAAACCTGGTGAACCACTGCATAGATACATACTAGCAACTTGACCGGCACAACGTCTAAGCATTACACTGGGCTGCACTATGAAACAGACTGTCACCAGTACTGACATTCTCGGTAAAACCTACAGCGTTTCGGTCAAGGAGCTCTCTTGGCGCCCTGCCGTATACGCTATCATCGTTAAAGATAATCAGCTCTTACTGGTCAAGGAACGAGGGCAATTTCACCTGCCGGGTGGAGGACTGGATTTGGGTGAGAAGCCGGAAGATGGTGTTAAACGTGAGGCGCGTGAAGAAACTGGCCTCATCGTTGACAACCCCCGTTTGGTCGGCAATTTATCAACCTTCTTTACCTATGCCCGTCATGAAAACTGGGCTGATCTGGCTCATGTTCAGTCATTGCTACTGTATTACCGCTGTGACCTTGTGGGCGGCGAATTATCTACTGATGGCCTAGAGGCGGATGAAAAGGCGCACGATTTAAGGCCAGAGTGGGTGCCGATTGCAGACCTCCCCACCATTGCGGTCGGCAGCACTGTTGATTGGCGTCCACTTGTTCAGGCAGCGCCCAAAAGACAAGCCTAGCCGCCGCTGGTCATAGCGGCCTTCACGTCGCTGTCTGAAACCTTTTGCTGCTTGATCAGCACTGTAGCCAGCACAGCAGCACCCAGCATGAAGCAGCTCGCCACCAGAAAAGCTTCATGGAAACCATGCACCATGGCAGCCAATTGAGCCGAAGTAGCCGGCGCACTGTGCAGGTGCAGGTTAGTAATGTAACTGACAGCAGCCGACGTGGAAATACCAGTCAACACCGCCAGGCCAATCGCCCCGCCCATCTGTTGAGAAGTGTTGAGTAGCCCCGAGGCCAAACCAGATTCGCGGTGCGGTACACCAGTGGTAGCAGCAATAGTCATAGCAATGAAGGTAGCCCCCATACCAATGCCCATCAAGATAAACCCGGGCAGTAGATCGTGCGTAAAGTTGCCGTGTACCCGCACGCGCGAGAACCAGAACAAAGCGCTGGCCGTAAACAATGGCGCCACCATCAGAATAGGCTTAAAGCCGATCTTTTTAACCAACCGCGGCACGTTAGTAGCCGAGATGGCAATAAACACCGGTATCACCAAAAAACTCAAGCCGGTCCGGACGGGCGAATAGCCCAATACCCGCTGCGCATACAGCGTTACAAAAAAGAAGGTGCTAAACATGCCGGCGATGATGGGCATCTGCGTGATGTTGGCCGCCGTGACGTTACGGATGCGGAAAATACGGAACGGTACCAGCGGATGCTTGACCCGCTGTTCGTTCATCACAAAGTAAGTCAGCAGCGCAGCGGCAGCCAGGAAATAACCCAGTGTACTATGAGCGGTCCAGCCATGGCTGGGCGCCTCTACCAAGCCGTACACCAGCAGCATTAGCGCGGCTGTGACCGAGACAGCGCCGGGCAGATCGAGCTGGTTGTGGGTTTCCTCGGATTCGTGGGCCGGCACTAAACGCCAGGTAGCCAAGGCCACCGCCAGCGATACCGGCACATTGATAAAGAAGTTCCAGCGCCAGCCCAGGTACTGGGTAATGATGCCGCCAAGCAGCACACCGGCTGCCGCGCCACCAGAGGCCACCGCGCCCCAGACGCTCAGCGCCGTGTTGCGTTCATGGCCTTCGCGGTAGGTTACCAGTACGATGGAAAGCGCCGCTGGTGACATCAACGCCGCCATCAGCCCTTGCGCCCCACGCAAGGCAATCAGCATGCCGCCGGATTGTGACAAACCGTCCAGCAGCGAAATCAGCCCGAACAAAATCGTACCAGTCATAAACAACCGGCGCCGGCCATAGAGATCGGCGGCGCGGCCGCCCAGTAGCAAAAAGCCACCAAAAGCCAAGGTGTACATGGTAACAATCCACTGCAGGCTCGATTGGGGCATGTGGAAAGCTTTTTGAATCGTGGGCAGCGCCACGTTCACAATCGACACATCCAGCACCACCATAAACTGCGCCAAGGCTAGTACGGTTAGCAACCACCAATGGCTTCTCGGTTTGTCGGACATAGGGCGGGACTCCTTTTTGAGTTTTAGAATTAGTACAGTATTATGAGTATACGATCATTGTAGAACTGGAATGTTGACAATGTCAACTAATTTTATCAGCTCCTTGGCTAGTCATGAACCACGCTAACCCCGGCACCAAATTTTATCTATCTCTCCTAGAGTTCCTATTGAGCGCCAAGCAGCATATGGTGGCCGTAGGTGCCGAATACGGCCTGAGCAGTATTCAGGCCGTTACCCTGCTGCTGCTCGACGAAAACGCACCGCGGCCCATGAAAAGCCTGGGTCTGCTGTTCCACTGTGACGCCAGTAATGTTACCGGCATCATCGACGGGCTGGAGCAAAAGGGCCTGGTGGCGCGTGAAAATGATCCGCGTGACCGGCGGATTAAAACTATTCGCATTTGTCCGGCAGGCCGTCGGCTGCAACAAGCTATCACCGAGCAGCTGGCGCGCGACAACGGCTACCTGTTTGACCCATTGTCTGTGAGCGAAGCGCAGCAGTTTGTGAATATTGTAGAGAAATTGGCGCAAGCAAAAAGGCCGGCGTAATTACCGGCCTTTTTTGGCGGCAGATTTCCAACCCACCTAGTAGGTCAGAAATTGCTGCCATCTGGCGCGCCTCACACGCACCGGCACGACCGTAGGACGATCGTGTGCAAGTTTTACACTTATAGACACTTGATTTCTCCCGGGAAGGCGCTGCTACCACTCGCAAAAGCAGACAGGACCTAGCCGTTTTTATTTTTGTAAATGTTTTTGTCTCTTAAAAACGCGCTCGCCCGCGTCTTGAAACGTAAGCCTGACTATAACAAAGTGCTTATGGCGTGTCAATTAAATACCGATTAAAACTATGAAACCTTACGAGGCATTTTTACGGTAGATGGGTGGCAGATAGAGCCATTGTTTACGAGCGTAGCGCCAGACGCTGGGCAAGATACCGTGCACTTGCCTGCCTTGCCGAAGCCCCTTGCGCACATCGGCCGAACTAATGTGATCGGTGCCAATATCTACAAAGGTAATGTTGCCGAGCGGCCGGTCGCTGCCAGTTAAACGGGTCAAAACCTCGGCCATTTGGGCATGCGACGTTACGGCAATTACTAGATGCAGGCGACGGTAGAGGTCGGGCAGCTCGCCCTCGTACCACAACAACTCGCTGGCCGTGGTTAGCAGACTGAGATCCGCTGGCGGCAGCGCCTCCACGACACGGCTCAGGCTACGCGAGGTCAGACGGGCATCGGGCAGATCAAACACCATGAATTGCTTATACGGGTGCAGGGCACGCTGTAGCATGACACTGCGGTGAACGTAGTGTTCAGTTTCTTCACCGTGCTGCGGCCGGCGCTCCGGCACAAAATAAATCTGCTCTAGGCCGGCAACCTTCTGGCTTTTGAGCGCAAACACAATATGTCCGGCGTGCACCGGGTTAAAGCTGCCACTGTAAATACCGATGCGCGGTAGTTTTTCTGATTCTATGGTTACCGGTTGCTGGCCAGGCTGGAAGTCGTAGCTTACCACCGGTTTCTTGCTGATCTTACTTCTTAGCTGCATGGTCCACCTCCCCGGCACGCAGCGGCATGCCTTCACAACATTTCGTTACATTACGGCAGCTCGGACACATAAAATGTCCGTGGACGGGTTCGATGGGATAGTACATGCAAACGTCACAGAACAGCAGTGGTGAGCGCTCTTTGACTAGTTCGGCATAGGGGTTGTAGCTGTCTGCTTGCACATAAGCATTATAACGCGCTCCGCTTATCACGCTGTGAGAAATCAGGCAGCTTTTGCATCGTCTGGCGCGCAGACGCTGTTATGGCAATTCTGCGCCCAGCAGGTAAATTTATAGCCACCCAAGGGGCGTTTATTCCAGTGCCCGTTAGTACACTTAAACCAGATTGGGCCCTTACCGTCTGGCCCCAGATCTTGGCTGCGTTGCTCAAAGATGGCATCGGCGACAGCCTGCGGGTCGGCATTCAGGATATTGTCGAGGCCCTTGAGTATTTCAATACGGCCGCCGCAGCCGAGCATTGGTTTGCCCTGCTCCACAAATTGACTGAAAGCGGCGTTTACCTCCTGCTGCAGCAGCATGGCGTGCGCGACCGCAGGACCATTGAAGAGCGTTGGCTGTAGTGGCAGAGTGACGCCGTCCAGCCGGTTCTTGAAGGCGGCCCAAACACCGTACATGTGGATGCGAATTTGGCGTTCGGCTGCCCGTTCGCTGATGGGCAGGCGGGCAATTTGCTCGATCCCGTCGAGGAAAAACTGCACAAGGTCGCGATGCTGTTGGATTTCGCGGTATGCGTTCTCGTTTACCTCGGCCCCGAGCCGGCCTGCGAAGTATTCGTTAGTGGGGTCTTGGGCATGTAAGACTGCATCGTAGGCAGCAGTCAGAGCGGGCATCTCGACAGTGGAATCCGTGGCTGCCAGTGCCGTAACTGCCTCGATAGCTCGTGAATTCGTGCTACGATCCACCGTCTGTGATTGCAATATAACGTCACCGTCGGCGTTGCAGTAGGCACGGCAGATAAAACCCATGGCCCGCTCGGGAAAGCGGCCACACTCCTTTAGAAAATCGGCGCCATGGCCGCCGGTCAGCTGGTCCAGCGCCAGCTCAACATCCTTGCGGTAGGGCGAACACCACACCAGTTGCTCGCCCGGCTGGAGCTTGCGCATGCGGTAGCCTCGTAGCAGGTCTACGGCGGCGTCATCAGCCAGGAATTGACGGCGCGGGTCGGCCGCCGCTTCCCGGTCAGCCACCGCTTTACCAGTCAGAAGCATACCGGTGTACGATCGCCATTCGCCATTCTTGAAATAGCTAAGGTCATCGCCCTGCCGCCGCAGCGGAAACTCAGTCAGCGAGGCACGGTCGACAGCCTCGGCTATCAGACTTAGTTCCTCGTTGCAGACCTGATGGCGCGTTTCGGGCAGCACCCGGCCAAACCGCTCCATGTCGTAGCGGAACATACGCATGCTGGCCAGTACGTCAAAACTGCGTTCGCGCTCGGGGCGTCTATGAAATTCGGAAACTAACAGCGAGTTGTAAGTGGCACCGTTCAGACTGGCCTGTGCGAGGAGCCGCCTTGACGCTTCGGCTGCTAGCTGCGTGTTCGCTTCTCCGCAGGCAGGAGTCCCAGCGGCAAACTGACTTTCAGCAAACCCCATAAATGCCGCCTGGTCGGTGGGGTGGACAGGCGGGCGTTCGGCGGTGGCTAGAGAAGGCATTGTGGGCATCTTAAAGTGATTATGCGTGGATTGGATGTTGCATGCGGGCACGTGCTAGAGCGAACACACCAAACAGTGCCGCTGTGTACGCCAGATCACTGGCCAGTGTGTTACGGAAGAATGGTAGCGCCATCGTGTAGCATCGTACCAACCCAATCCAGCTGTGAGCATACATGCCGCTCGTGACCCAGACAGCCAAATTGGTGACGACAAAGAAAAACAACGACGATGATACTGTGAGCGCTGCCCCGCGCAGCAGGTTCGGCCTGTGCAGCCAATGGCTACTTGCTAGAGCAATTGCCAGATAGCACACCCAGGTGACCCACATCATGCTGTAGAGTCCAATAAACAAGTCGGACAGCATCATGGCGCCGAGTGGTACCCACACGGCGATCTGGCGCGGCAAGACCGCCCCGCCAAAAATGGCAATGGCGGCAATCGGCGCAAAATTAGCCGGATGTGGCAACAGGCGCAGGCTGATACCAAGCGCGATCAGCATTAACGCTACTATCAGTTCGGCGCGGTAGGTTCTCATTACTGCAACTTCCAGCTTATGGCGTCGCTGCTCTTGGTGGCGTAAGCACCGGCACCCACCTGTGCCATTTTGCCATTAATGTAGAACGTCCAATATTTTGGCCCCGTACCCTTGACGTCGTTGATGGTTGTGACCATATCACCAAATGAATAATGCTTCGTTGCGACTACAGCGTGCTTTTTGAGCAACGCCAGCGCGTTTTGCCCCTGTTGACCGTGATAGCTGATTTGCATCAGCTGGTGCTGCGCGTTGGTCACCACCTCTACTTTGTGGCTTGGCGAATTGGCTATGTAGGCCCATCCTCCCAGGCCTACAGCGGCCGCAACAACGACTGCGATAGTGTTTGTTTTGATGATGGCTGCTCGGCTCATATTCCCTCTTTCTCCGGGCAGCCAGCCGCCAGTAAACTAGCGATGCTTCTGCGCGGAAGACTTTAAGATCCGGGTCTGACTTACTCGCGTGCAAGCGGGTTCACAGTTGCGGCACAGCTCAGGATTCTCACCTGATTCCGGTTCAAGTTGTTAATGGTTCTAGTAGTGTAGCAGGCGAGCCGGGCGCTAGATATAGTATTTTTGTACACAACTACTCGGTGTAATGGCTAACCCGGCTCAGTTAGGTTTAGAGGCCGTTATGCGTCTTGATCACTGCCTGCAAAGCCGATTGGTTGGCTAGTGCTTGGGGAGCCGGACAACTGGCGGAACACTGCACACCAAAGGTATAGGCGTAGTCCATAGCCGGTTTAGGCACCAATCCCGCCCAAGTATTTAACATGGTTGTAAGTTCGCTTGACGAAGGAGTGCGGTAGTATACAGTACTGCCATCGGTGCGGCCCAGTTGGCCAAAAGTCTGAAAGACCGGCACAATGGCCGACAGGCTGATGCCGTTGGCAATAGCGTTGCTTACGGCGGTGTTGATTTTGGTGTTGTCGCAGGCCACGGCCACGCCGTTGGTATCGTAATGGCAGGGATACGGATCGAGCCCAATAAGATCAACGTGGCTATTGGCTGGCTGCAAGGCGTTGTACTCACAGCCCAGGTTACCACCGCACTGGTTAGAACCGTCCAGCACCACAATAAAGGCCTTCTGGTTGCTATCGTGAGCATGGATGTAATCGGCCCGGGCTTTGATGTCACCGGCGGCATTCGGGCAGACACCAGGATGCGGTTCGTCGGACAAAAAGTAGCCAAACACCTTGCTATCGCCGGCCAAAGCCGCTACCAGAGCCTGAAACTGAGCCGTGGTAAAGCCTGGGGTAGCGCAGTTGGTGTTATCCAAGTTTCCCGTCCACACCAAGGCCTGCACGCCGCTCGGCAAAGCATCCACTATGGCTTTGGTATTGCTGGGGTTGCCAGTGCTGCCGGTAATGTCCAGCACGGTAAAGCCCAGCGACAGAGCCAGGCTCTGATTGTAATTGGTATTAGCCGAGT
>DATIIP010000015.1:0-13345 GCA_035479475.1 Saccharimonadales bacterium (SeqCode)
CATATGGTTTAGTATAGCAAACCAGAAGCGGTAAGCTGACTACATTTATGCTATGCTCTAGGTAGAAATGGGTGAACGTGCTTAAGAAAACCATTCAGGTTAGGGTGACGGCGTTATGGCTGCTGGGTGTGGCAGTAGTCGTAGTTGTGGGATTCACGGTATGGTTTGCCTTCCACAGTGTTCAGCTGGCCGACACCGCACTCAAAAACGCTAACGCTGCTTCCAAAGATGTACCCAAACTGCCGGCTCAGGTTAGTTCGTTCGAAGCCTGTCAAAAATCGTCTGGTAGCACCATACTCCAAACCTATCCAGCGCAGTGTATTACCAAAACCGGCAAGAAATTTACCGAACCGCTGACTGCAGTATTCTTGACGATTAATGAGTGGCACGTTCGTATCCCGCTGGGTGCCTCCGATCTGTCTGACGCCGAATACAGCATGAGTAGCGACGGCACACAGGCGCACATTACTACCAAAACATTGGCGGCTTTGGCAAACAAGATTGGCGGCTGCCACCCTGGTATCGACGATGTGTACCTAGAGCGATCAAGCACTACCGGTGACTTTCCTGATACGTGGACGCCACGTAAAATCGGATCGTACTACTATGGTCCAGCGGCGATAAGTGAACCACTATGTCTAAGCCAGGGCGGTGATGCTAAAGATCTCGCGACGATACATACCACCCAGGCCAATTTGCAGCAAGCGGTTTCGCAAGTTGTTGCCGCGCCATAGGTGTTTTAGCAATGAGCACAAATCGTTGTGACATACACATTGAAACTGCTATAGTGCCTTGAGCGATAAGAAACAAAGGAGACTTATGAAAACAATGCGTCAACAAGGATTTGCTACCGCGGAAGGGCTGCTTGTTGTGGTTGTGCTGCTCATCTTGGGCTTTACCGGCTGGTTCGTCTGGCATAGCCAAAAAGATGCCAGTAAAACGCTGAATACCACCAATACGCAAACGGGTGCAGCAAATAAGACCAGCCCGTATGCCGGGTGGAAAACATTTACTTCGACAGCAGAAAAGTTTTCCATACGCTACCCAGCTAACTGGACAGAGGACAACTGGTCGGTCACCGACTGCGCCAATGGTCCAGATCAGCAGTGTGTAGAATCGTATGATTTTATAGCGCCCAATGGACTACGGGTGCGCTACAATCAACTCGTCGATACCACGAAGGCAGATGATAGGATTGGCTGTGGGACACAGTCCGCATGCGAGGACCAAAAAGTTCTTTCCATCGATGCGCTGAATGTACCGAATTATGGACCGGTGGATTTGGTGAAGACCGCGATGGATGCATACGATTACCCAGATAATTGTTTTGGTATGTACCTGCATCTGCCCGCTGGCGCGCAAACCACCCCTGTTGTAGGAAGTAATCAGTATACTGACCACATGATCCAGTTCTCGTTGCCAAGTACCTCTCGGGATGGGCGTTACATGCTGTGGCTAACGAATACTAAGGCAGGGAACGGTTCCTTCGACTGTCACAAGATCAGTCAGACGAATTTCTTTAGTAGCCCGACGGTGGTGGAAGCGCAGAAGGTTCTGGAGAGCCTGCATTACTAAAAGACTTGCTACAATAGTAGCGTGAAGTTTGAGCTTTCGAGTAAATACGAGCCTATGGGAGACCAGCCGGCTGCCATCAAGCAGCTGACCGATGGTCTGCGCGCTGGTGCCAAAGAACAGACTTTGCTTGGTGTAACCGGCTCTGGCAAAAGCGTTGTCGGTTCGGCCAAGATTCTCTGCCAATTCGGCGAACGCATGGTGCACATACCTATAGGTGTATTGGACGGTGTGTTCTCGGAACCATTGCCTGACATGGTTGATTGTACGCAAGTAGCGCAAATCAACAGCGATTTCTCTACTTTGTCGTTCGATAGTGATAATGGAGAATGTGTTGTGTCGCCGGTCGCGGAAGTATCGCGCCATCACTACCGTGGCCAGCTTTATACTGTCGCGACAACCTGCGGACGCAGCAACACCTTTACCGATAGCCACAACGTCTATGTCCTTCGTGGCGGCGAGTTGCTACTGCTACCCAGTCAAGAATTGCGGCCGGGTGACTGGCTGCCTGTTCCCCAGGCATTGCCAACCGTGGGGTCCGGGATTGATTTCATAGATACGCGCGAGTGGCTGCCTGAAGATGCCTTTTATGTACAAACGCCCCAGGTTACTGCACTGGCTGCCCAGTTACCGGACCGAAAGAAAGCGTGGCGGGTGGTGCAAAGAGGTGAGCGCCTTACACTGGCCCAACACAAACAGTTGGTCGCGGCGCAGTCTGTCGGTATTGTTGAACGGGTCGGTTCGAATAAACTGGCGGCTGCCGTGCCGGTACGCATCTCTGCCACTCGCGCCTTCTGGCGGTTCCTAGGATTATTTATAGCTGAAGGTCACGCTTCCGAGAAGTACATTACGCTCTCTACTGCGGATGCATCTATTGCTCAGGAGTTTAGGAGCGGGGCAGATTGCTTCGGGCTGCGGGTTAGCAAACGCCTGAAGCCGTATGACTATCAGGTGAACGGCACTACCATTGCAGCCTTAATGAAGGAGTGGTGCGGCGACCGGGCGCAGCACAAACACCTGCCAGTATTTTGGCCGCAGTGCAATAATCGGCAACTTGCCGCCTTGCTTGGGGGCATTTATGCGGGTGATGGCTGGGTTGAGCCTCAAGCTATATGTTTGGCGTCAGTAAGCCGCGAACTGCTGAGTGACGTGCAATGTGCCTTATTACGTTTTGACATTCATGCCCGCGTTCGGAGTAAACGTGTGCGCTACCAGGGTGATCGGCGTGAGGCGTGGGTCTTAAGTTTGTATGGAACAGATATCGGCCGTTTTAGGCAAGAAATTGGCTTTGGCTTGGAACGGAAGGACCTCTTGGTGCGCAACCTCTGTGCCGCTAATAAGCCTGTTAATACAAATGTTGATCTGTTCCCGCTGCCCGTTGCTTATCTGCACGATCTGTGCAGCCGCTACGGGCTATTGCAACGGGATCTAGCGTACGCTGCAGATTGTACGCGGTCATTGATCAGCATGTATGTCCATGGTAAGCGTGTCCCGTCGCGACAGCGTGCTCGTAGAATACTGAAACTGCTGCACGGCTATGCCTTACAACGGGCGGAAGCAGACCATGCCCAACGACTTGCACAATTAATTGATTTGACAGGTGTGGTGTGGTCGGCGGTGGCATCGATACAGACAGAGACGACCGATACGGTGGTGTACGACCTGGCGGTTTCCGGGCCGCAAACCTTCTTCGCGGGCGACGGTGGCTATTTTGTACATAACACCTTTACCATGGCCAACCTGGTGCAGAACTTGCAGCGGCCCACCCTGGTGCTGAGCCATAACAAAACTCTGGCCGCGCAGCTCTACGCCGAATTCAAAAACTTTTTCCCGAACAACGCCGTCCACTATTTTGTGAGCTATTTCGATTACTACCAGCCAGAGGCCTACATTGCCCGCAGCGACACCTACATCGAAAAAGACAGCCAGATCAACGAAGAAATCGACCGTTTGCGCCACGCTGCCACCGATGCGCTGCTAACCCGCAAAGACGTGCTGATTGTAGCCAGTGTGAGCTGCATTTACGGCATCGGCGCGGTGGACGATTACAATGGCCTGTCGATTGAGATTAAAAAGGGCGCCCGGTTGCTACGCGACCGTTTTTTGCGTCTGCTGACTGACATCCAGTATCAGCGCAACGATGTGGACTTCCACCGCAGCACCTTCCGCGTTCGCGGTGACGTTGTGGATGTCTTCCCGGCCGGCGAAGAGCTGGCTTACCGCATCGACTTTTTTGGTGACGAAGTCGATCGCATTACCAAAATCGACCCGTTGACCGGCGAGATCTTGGCCAATCTGGATGAATACAAGATCTTTCCGGGCAGCCACTATGTGACCCCGCAGGCTAAACTCAAGGTGGCGCTCGGGCACATCCAGCAAGAACTCCAAGAGCGGCTGGCCTGGTTTAAAAAACACGACCTGCTGGTGGAAGCCCAGCGGTTAGCCCAGCGGACTAAGTTCGACCTAGAAATGCTGGAAGAGACCGGCTTTGTAAAAGGCATCGAAAACTATAGCCGCTACCTGACCAACCGCGAAGAAGGCGAGCAACCGGCTACGCTGCTTGATTATTTCCCCGATGATTTTCTGCTGCTGATCGACGAAAGCCACATGACCATTCCGCAAGTCCGTGGCATGTACAACGGCGACCGGGCCCGCAAAGAGGTGCTGGTGGAGCACGGTTTTCGTTTGCCCAGTGCGCTCGATAACCGGCCACTAACCTTTACTGAGTTCGAACGGCATGTGAACCAGGTGGTGTACGTCAGTGCCACGCCTGCCCAATACGAACTGAGCCGCAGCCCCGAACCCGCTCAGCAGGTGATTCGCCCGACTGGCTTGTTGGACCCGCCCATCGAGGTCCGCCCTATCGACGGCCAGATCGATGACCTGATTGCCGAAATCCGCGCCACCGTCGAGAAACGCCAGCGTGTGTTGGTTACTACGCTCACCAAGCGCATGAGCGAAGATCTAACCGAATACCTGGAAGAGCTGGGCATGAAGGTGGCCTATCTGCACAGCGATGTCGATACGCTGGACCGCACCGACATTCTGCGCGACCTGCGCCTGGGCGTCTACGATGTGTTGGTGGGCATCAACCTGCTGCGCGAAGGCCTGGATCTGCCGGAAGTCAGCTTGGTAGCGATTTTGGATGCTGATAAGGAAGGCTTTTTGCGGTCCGAACAGGCTTTGATCCAAACCGTCGGCCGGGCCGCTCGCCATGTGGAAGGCCATGTTATCATGTACGCCGACCGCATTACTAATAGCATGCAGCGCGCCATGGATGAAACCACCCGCCGCCGTGCCATCCAAGAAGCCTATAACACCGAACACGGCATCACGCCCACCGGCATCCAACGGGCGGTGGAAGAAAGTATGAAGACCGAAAGCATGCTGGGCGAAGAAGCCAAGCGCGCCAAACTGGATCTAAAGAAAATCCCCAAAGACGAATACGGCAGCCTGCTCAAAGACCTCAGCGCCCAAATGGAGCTGGCTGCGGCCAACCTGCAGTTCGAACAAGCTGCCGAACTGCGCGATTTAATTGCTCAAATAAAAAATACAGTATAGAGTATCACTAGACACTAAAGAATATGGCGCAGTTTAATCCTAATAGTATCCCTGGCACCGAACCAAACTGTTCCACAGTAAATCCGGGACAGCTTATTTGCGTGGTCCGGGCAACCTTGGCAGGCTGGGTTGAGATTGATGGGATTCGCCCCGCAAATATACACGCTACTTGGGGAAGAGTAATAGGTGCTCAGGCGCCAGTTCTTGCTGTGCAACCGACGCTGCACGCCGAGACTGTTTATGATAGATTCAACGATGATACTCCGTTTGCTGAACGTTCAGGACCTTACGGTGCCGGATTTAGGGAAGATGACATACTGCATAGTCTAACGCTCTCTACTGCAGGCGCAATGCTGGCTTCTCGCCGTCAGATCGGAACCAGTCGGCCCATTGGCGGCCAGTATTCATATTCAACTGGTACCGAGGCAGCTCCTATTCACCACATCGGTCGGGTGATACCCGCCGGTGAAGTCGATGCTCAAGTGTTTGACCCGGCCCAACCGGATGCAGTTCTCGAGCAGCTGGTGCAGGCTGTGACGTCCAACTGGGATATTGGCGCGTGGATGATACGGCGGCTGAGAGCCAGGAATACGCTCTCTCCCGTAGCCTAAACCCGCTTGTGGTTTCTTGCCCAAAAGCAGTACAATAAAGCGCATAAGCTTTTAGAGACTTAGGTAGTGGAAACAGACAGCGCGGTACAAACCATTGCATCGTTCACGGGCACGCTTTTAAAGCGTGAACGTGCGGCTGGGCAGAAGTTTGTCCAGCTGGTCTTCCGCGAAGACAGTGAAAACTGGCTGTGCATCTCAAACAATCTGGCTGATGCCGCCCTGGCCGTTGGCCAGCTGTACCGCATCGAGGGAATCTTCCGCAAAGTTGGCGGCCGGGCCTTTATCCAAAGCCCCAAGATCACCCCGTTCCGCAAACGTCGTATCAAACTGAAGCGTATTGGCATAAGTGCTGCCGTAGTGCTGGTCATCGCCGCCCTTACTGCCGTGAGTGTACGGGCCGTTAACGGCAGTCTGACACCAACGTCTGCCGATACCGGTACAACCCAGCACACTACAGCTCAAGCCCCGGATACAGCCAATGCAGCCGCTACCGTACAAACACCGGCCCCAACCGATACCACTACCACCACGAGTCCAACCCCCACCCCCACGCCTCCCAAGCCAAAGCCACACACTGCTGGCACCACGGCTGCTGTCGTTCAGACACAGACTTCCACCACACCAGCGGTCACTACGCCCGATTGCGACCCGATTGTCGTTACACCGTTCGGCACCCAAACAGTCGAAGACGATAGTCAGCCGGTTGGCTCGAGCACTATCACCCAAACCGGTGTCGACGGCCAGAGCCAAACCTGCTACCCCGATGGCCGCAGTGCCGCGGGCGTTACTACCGTACTAGCGACCGAACAAGACCAAATTACCACTGTTGGACCAGCTGCCCCGCCACCCGGCCCCTAAGGCAGGCAAACGGTAGTAGGGCTATAATTTAAGCGGCCAGATGGCCAACAGTTCTGATGGCGTCCAGTGACATGATGTGCCCTTTGCCGCCAAGCACTCGGAGCCTGACATTGTGCGGATACATTCCCTGGAGCGTCTGCCATTGCTCCACTTCACGTACCGTATCCTTGGAACCCGTCAGCACAGATATTGGATAATTGGCCGCTACGCTGACAATCGATTTCCAAGGTATGCCCGCCCAAAGCTGCAGTAAGTTACCACCTATGGCGGCGGCTTTACGGGTGTCGTGGCCGCATGCGGCTGCAAGGGCCACAATAGTTCGGCCAGCTTTTACGGCTTCTACGGGGTGCCGTGCGCTTTCGCGTACTACATCCGCGCCCACATGGCCCAGAAATTCTACGAACATTTTTAGGCGCTGTGGCATGGTGTCAAGTGGCGACCGGAAGGTTACTTCCTCTGGAACATCGGCCGCAATTACCCCAGGCGATAGCAGCTGTAGCTCTGCGAGCGGGAACAAAGTACCTGGTGACGCCTGAAGGTGGAGTTCGGCGGTACGCATTGCCAGTACTGCTCCCATTGATCTGCCCAAAAATGTCACCGCTCCTCCGGCTGCGAAATGACTGATGATAGCTAGCCGGTCGCGAGCCATTTCGGTAAACGTACGGGTAACTGCCGCCCGGTAGGGCAGGGCTGGTCCATTGATGCTGACCCCGTCGGTAGCAATGGTGAGCGTTCGGCTGCCGGGACGATCAGCGGCAGCGGCATCGTGCAGATGTCGGGTAAAGCCGTCGGCTGCTTCAGTCCAGCCCGGAAAAATGACGCGTAGGGGTGCGGCGGTACCAGCACCAACCAGCGACGGATCTGGCTCGCTTACAGAGATAAGATGCGGTCTGTCACCCCCTAATGCCAAGTGACCGGTCAACCTGACACGGCTCCGAGGGCCAGAAGGGCCTTTAAAGCGTTGTTCTTCGGTCCAAGTTGGCTCGCCAATATCTAGCGGTGCCGTTTCACCTGTTGTGACGGCTAAGTTAGCTGGAAAAGTAGTAGCATGTTCTGGAGTTGTTGACATTACCGGTCTCATGCTCTCTGTAAGAAATCTTACAGTAAGCTAATCGTAATCGTATACTCGTACGCTGTAAAGTATAAAAATCACAAGTTGGCAGGCGGTGGCCCGCCAACTCAGCCCCCGAAAAGCATCTTTTGCTCCGGTTCGGCCTCTACCCAAGGCTACCAGAGTTTTGTATACTGGTAGCGATGGCAAAACTAACACGGGAAGATGTATTAAAGCTTGCTTCGCTTGCACGCATTTCCCTGAGCGACGAAGAGGTTGAAGAGTTCAGCGAAGAGCTGAGCGCTATTTTGCAGTATGTGGAACAGCTTTCTAGCGTAGATGTCAGCGGACTGAAACCGACCAACCAGGTGACGGGGTTGACGAATGTGATGCGCAAAGACGAATTTATTAACTACGGCATGACACCTGATGAACTCCTCAAACTCGTGCCGCGCACCGAAGGGCGTTACATCAGGGTCAAGAGGATGATTGGCTAATATGAGCGCCTGGGAACCGATTGCTACGCTGGCTGCTAAAGTCAACAAGGGTGAGCTGAAGGCAATTGATCTAGTTGAGAAATCACTGGCCGCGATTGCTGAAAAAGCAGAATACAAAGCCATCATCGCTACCACTGCCGACCGGGCCCGTGAGCGCGCCAAGAGCGTCGATGAAAAGGCTGCCAAGGGCGAACCGGCTGGCCGTTTAGCCGGTGTCCCGTTTATCGCCAAAGATAACTTTCTAGTGTTTGGGGCCGAAACCACCGCTGCTAGCAACATCCTAAAAGGCTTTACTGCACCTTATCAGTCTACGGTTATTAACAAGCTGGAGGCCGAAGGCGCAATCTGCGTGGCCAAAGCCAATCTGGACGCCTTTGCCCATGGCAGTAGCACCGAAAACTCCGATTTCTTTACCACACTCAACCCGCACGACAAAACGCGCGTACCTGGCGGCTCCAGTGGCGGGTCGGCGGCTAGTGTGATACTTGGCCTAGCCCCATTTGCCCTCGGCACCGACACCGGTGGCTCCATCCGCCTCCCTGCCAGCTTCACGGGCATCGTCGGGTATAAGCCTACCTATGGGTTGGTGAGTCGAAGCGGGGTAGTGGCCATGGGCAGCAGCCTTGATGTGGTTGGTCCACTGACGACCACTGTAGAAGATACTGCGCTCGTGCTCGATGTTGTAGCTGGTAATGACGAGCTGGATAGCACTACCGTCGAACGTGAAGCAGCGGGCTATAGTGACCTCGGGGGCGAATTGAACGGTAAAAAGATCGGCATCGTTAAAGAATATATGGGCGATGGTATGCAGTCGGGTGTACGAACGGTCATCGAGGCTGCCATTGAAAAACTGCGGGGCGCTGGCGCGGAAATCACCGAGGTTAGCCTGCCATCATTACCGTTGGCGCTGGCCGTTTATTACATCTTGTGCCCAGCCGAAGTCAGCAGCAACCTCAGCCGCTACGATGGTCAACGGTACGGCTTTAGCTACGCAGACGCCAAAGACTTGGCCGAAAGCTACACCAAAAGCCGCGAACTCGGCTTTGGCAAGGAGGCCAAACGGCGTATCATGATGGGCACATACGTGCTCAGCAGCGGTTATTATGACGCCTACTATCGCAAAGCGCAGACAGTACGTACCAAACTTATCAATGAATTTGAAGCCGCCTTCCAGCATGTAGATTTTCTAGTTGGCCCCACCGTTCCGATGACTGCCTTCAAAATCGGTGAGAATGCCGACGACCCGCTGCAGATGTACCTAACCGACATCATGACCGTAGGTATGAATTTGGTTGGCGGCCCGGCCATTAGCATCCCCGGCGGCCTAAGTGGTGGTCTGCCAGTGGGATTGCAGCTGATGGCGCCCCAGCGTCAGGACCGCGCTCTACTGGAACTCGCCCAGGCGGCCGAAGGAGTACTGGCATGAACCAAACCTACCTGGCGATTGCCGCGGGCGCAGTGCTGCTTGTGATGGTATTTGGCACCAGCTTTTTGTTGCGTCGCAAACCCAAGAAGCTCAGCCAGGATTATTACTACGATAAGTGGCAAGAGCTGCAAAAACTCTGCAAAGATAAATCCACCTGGCCGCTGGCTATTATTGATGCCGACAAGCTGCTCGACGACGTGCTCAAAAAGCTGCGCTATAAGGGCAAAACCATGGGCGAACGTCTGGTGGCGGCCCAGCGCGATATCAAAGATAACGACGGCGTCTGGTTCGGCCACAAGCTGCGCAACCGCCTGGTGCACGAAAACAACGTCAAACTTACCGAGCGCGATGTCAAAGAAGCGCTGATAGGGCTGCGTGCTGGCTTGAAAGACTTAGGAGCCTTGAAATGATCAGCGAAGACGTGCGTAAGCAATATACTGTCACCATTGGCATTGAGTGCCATGTGCAGTTCAAAACCCGCACCAAACTGTTTGGCGGTGGCAACAACGATGCCCGCGAAGCGGCGCCCAACACGCTGGTAGATCACATCGATTTCGGCCTGCCCGGCGCGTTGCCGGTGCTGAACGAGGAAGCGGTGCGCTTGGCGTGCCGTGCTGCTTTTGCGCTGGGCAGTCAGCCACAAAAATTCAGCAAGTTCGACCGCAAACACTATTTTTACCCCGATTTGCCGATGGGCTATCAGATTACGCAGTTTGATGAGCCGATTATCTTGGGCGGCTCAGTCGACATCGAAGTTGACGGCCAAACTAAAACCATTCACATCACCCGCGCCCACATGGAAGCCGATGCCGGCAAATCCACCCACCCGGCCGGCACCGATTATAGCCTGGTAGACCTCAATCGCGTCGGTACGCCGCTGCTAGAAATCGTCAGCGAGCCAGATATGCACAGTGCCGCCGAGGCCAAAGCCTACGCCAAAGAGCTGTGGTTGCGCATGAAATATGCCGATGTCAGCGAGGCCAATTTGTATTACGGCAACATGCGCTTCGACGTCAACGTCTCTGTCAGCAAAACCGACCAGCTGGGTACGCGCACCGAAAGCAAGAACCTCAACAGCTTCCGTAGCGTGGAAAAAGCTGTGTTGTACGAAGTGGACCGGCAGATTGAGCTGCTGGAACAGGGCGAAACAATCGTCCAGGAAACGCGTGGCTGGGACGACACGGCTCAGAAAACGTTCAGTCAGCGCAGCAAAGAAGACGCCCACGACTACCGCTATATGCCCGACCCCGACTTGCCGCCGATTGTGCTGGAACAGAGTTACATCGATGAAGTTAAGGCCAGCATGCCAGCGCTGCCCGAAGATTATCGCCGTATCTTGTCCCAGATGGGCCTGGACGCCAAAACTGCTAGCGACATCATAGCCGTACCCGATACTGCTATGACGGTCAAACGCATCTACCAGGCTGCTGGTGCGTCACATGCCAAACGAGTAGCCTTTTGGCTGCTGCAGCCCCAATCAGACGACGACAGTAGTACAATAGATGACCAACAGGGGAGCGCTAGCGACGCCAACCTTATTAAGCTCTCCCAGATGGTAGCCGATAATAAACTCAGTTCCACCGCCGCCAAAGAAGTGCTAGCTGAACTGCTCAAAACTGGGGAAGATCCAGAAAAAATTGCCGAAACCAAGAACCTGCTCCAGGTCAGCGACGAAGGTGCTATTGCCGAAATCGTCCGGACGGTACTGGGGCAGAACGCCAAAGCGGCCGAAGACGTAAAAAACGGCGAAATGAAAGCCATCGGTTTTCTGGTGGGCCAGGTGATGAAACTGAGCCAGGGCAAAGCCAACCCCGGCCTGGCCACCGAACTCATCAAAAAACAGCTTGGAATCTAAATGAAAGCTTGGAAACGAATTGAACCTACTACCGTCCATAAAGTTGGCCATCGTATCATCGTTTCTAAAACTTTTGAACAGCCGGATGGGACTATCGTCCCTTGGGATGTAGTTTTCCCAGATGGTCAACAGTTTGTGAATGTCGTTGCGTTGACGCCCGATAATCATGTGGTGGTCTGTGAAACGTTTCGGCCTGGGCCCGAGATGGTCATGCAGGAACTGCCTGGCGGTTTTGTAGATGAGCATGAAGCATTAGAGGCAGCTGTTCGCCGTGAACTGTTAGAGGAAACCGGTTATGTGGCCGATACTCTAGAATATCTAGGTGTCTCGCACAGAGATCCTTACATGAACGCAGCCTGGCATTACTTTTTAGGCACCAGTTGCACCTACCAGCAGGCACGGGACACGCACGAAGTCGAAGAGCAGATAGATGTGAAACTGATTACCATCGACCAACTACTCGCGAATGCTCGTAATGATCGGATGTGTGCCGTAGATGGCGTATTATATGCATACGATAAACTCTTAAAACTAAAGGAGAAGCGATGACCAAAGTAACCAAAGCCGTCATCGCCGCCGCCGGGTTTGGCACCCGCTTTTTGCCGCAAACCAAGGCCATGCCCAAAGAGATGCTGCCACTGATCGATAAGCCGATCATCCAGTACATCGTAGAGGATCTGGTGGCGGCCGGGATCCAGGATATTATCATCGTGGGGTCCAGTAACAAGCGGGCGATTGAAGACCACTTTGATATGCCGAGTGAGGATCTGCTGAACAACCTGCGGGCCGGCGGGCCAAAAAAACAGCACTACATCGATGAGGTTGAAGCAATTGCCGGATTGGCCAATTTTGTGTACCTGCGCCAAAAAGGGCCGTACGGTAACGCCACGCCGATTATGAACGCCGCTCATTTGATCGGCAACGAGCCGTTCATCTATGCCTTTGCCGACGACCTGACGGTGGCAACGCCCAATGCCTTTCAGCAGATGATCGCGCTGTATGATGAATTTCAGGCCAGCATTTTACCGTGTTTGCGTATTACCGAGCATCAAGACTACGACCGGTACGGCGTGCTGGCTGGCAACCCGGTGCGGGGCGGCGTGCTCAAGATGACCAGTATCATCGAAAAGCCGGGCAAAGACCGGGCGCCGTCTGATTTTGCCAGCGTTGGCGGCTATTTGTTCACTCCGGAAGTGTTTCAGTATATGGAAGATGGATTGCGTAATCTGCCGGAAGGCAAGGAGTTCTACGTGACCGATAGCCTGGTGCAGCCCATGCTGGCCGACGGCCATGCCTTTTTCGGCTGTGAAATTCAAAATAGTCAGCGCTATGACACCGGTGATAAGTTGGAATATCTTAAGACGGTGATTGACTTTGGGCTCAAGCACGAAGAATTAGGGCCGGCGCTTCGACAGTACCTGGCCAGCAAGCTTGGGAATTAGGTGTTAGAAACTTGACTGCTGCGCTCCGCACGGGTTGTGCTATATTGGTGGTATGAATACCGCTTTTGATGTATTGGTGATTGTTCTTAGCTGTCTGCTCGGCCTGTTTCTGATATTGTCGATCATTACCGTGTCAGTAGTTCTAAAACTGGTGAAAAGCCTGCGCATGATTGTGCAGAAGGGCGAGCATTTGGTAGACAGCGCCGAGGCGCTCGGTGAGACACTCAAGCGCAATGCCGGCGCGGTTGGCGTACTCAAGCTTATTATGCGGTTTGTGAGTGCAATCAATAAAGCAAAGAAGGAGTAGCCGGTATGCGGGGATCTCACCACGAGGACAAAAAGAGTCTAGTTAAGAAGTTCGCCATTGGAGCGGCAATCACGGCGGTGGTCGGGTATCTGGTGGGCCTCCTAACCGCGCCCAAGAGCGGCAAGGAAACCCGTGAAGCCATCAAAGACAAAGCCTACGAGACCT
>DATIIP010000016.1:0-17252 GCA_035479475.1 Saccharimonadales bacterium (SeqCode)
TTGTTCTGCAATACGACGGTAACCTAGTGGAATACGACAGCACTGGTCACCCGTTGTGGGCCAGTGGCACGAGTGGAAGCAGCAACTACCTGGCTATGCAGCGTGATGGTAACCTAGTGGAATACGACAGCACTGGTCACCCGTTGTGGGCCAGTGGCACCGGCGGCAGTGGTAATATGCTCTACCTACAGCCCGATGGCACTATGATTCTCAGCAGCGGTGGGGGCGGCGTCTTGTGGAGCAGCCGACTACTAAAGCCCGGCCAGTCGATCCAGACAATCAATCGAATGTATGGGCTGGTGCTCCAGCGTGACGGTAACTTAGTAGAGTATGACAATGCCGGTCACCCATTGTGGGCCAGTGGCACGAGTGGAAGTAGCAACTATCTGGCTATGCAGCCAGATGGTAACTTGGTTATTTACGCCGGTAGCGGGAAACCGCTATGGGCTACGGCTACGGCCGCCAGCCGATCTGTCTTAGCCTTGCAGCCAGATGGTAACTTGGTTATTTACGGTCCCACCGGAACCGCCCTGTGGGCAATCGGACGGCACTAGGCTACTGCTTAGTTAAAACAGCGTAGAGCTCAGTGGCCACTTGCTGCCAGGTGCGAGCCTTGTAGCCGCTACGAATACGCGCTTCGGCAGCTTTGCGCTGCGCCGGTTGTTGGTAATGCAAAATGGCAGCAACGACCGCCGCCGGATCGTATGGTGAAATGTAGTATGCCATATCCTTGCCGACTTCGGGCATTGACGATGTGTTACTACTGATGCAGGCTTTGCCGTGCGCAAATGATTCGGCAATTGTTAGCCCCCAGCCCTCGGCAAATGCCGGGGATATCGTAAACGCACAGTGCTCATAGAGCCATTCCAGCTCCGGGTCGGATATGCCGTGCAGTACTTTGATTTTGTCTTGCAGTTCTGTATCGAGTGTTAGTAGTGCGTAGGTTTCTTCGCTCATCCAGCCTTTCCGGCCAACGATCAAAAGCGTCGGCAGGTTGAGTTTCTGTTCAGCAGCCAATTTATAGGCATAGTAGAGCAGCAGGTAGTTCTTGCGAATCTCAATCGTGCTAACCGCCAAGATAAACTCCTTGGGTAGTGGGATAGCGGGTTTTGTGACTATCCGCTCTCCCTGAGTCGTTACATTGCTGCCCGACGTCAGGACGTGGGTTGCGATCGGGCGCGTAACCCCTAGATCACTAATCAGCCACTCGACGTCACGTCGCGTGGCCTGCGACACGCAAATAATAAGGTCAACGATGCCAAATATCTCCGCGAAATAGCCGCCGATGATTTGTTTGGCACCAGTGTTGGCAAAGGCGGGATTCTTTATGGCCACCAGGTCGTGCACGAAGTGAACTAGCTGAAACGCTACGAGCTGCTTTGTCCGTGTCAGCTCCTGCGCGTAGCCTGGAAACTGCCAATTACCATCCACCACTACCACCTGATCTCCGGCTTGAAACGGGACCGGCTGTACCGTTGGGGGACGGCGGTTCTTCATGCTACGGTAGCCTCTCCTGAGCTGCGTATAGGCTTTGCGGAGTGGCGCCTCAACCGGGCTACCTAGCACCAATCGCTTGGCCGCCAGAACCGTGTAATGTTGTAGCTGTGCCCGGGTAAGTCGCTGGTTCTGGCTCTGCCGCTCCGGCACCTCGGCACGGGCAACTACCAGCTTGCTTTCCAATTCATCAAAGCTGATCTCGCTAAATGCACCTTGCTGATAAATAAACAGTTTTAGGTCAGGCTCATTTCTGAGCGCCTCAGCCAGGTTGTAGACCACGCGCTGAATACCCGTAAACGCACCCTTCCAATCGTATAGGCCTGATACGTCATACCAAATTGTCATAAGCTAGTTCCCATCCATTTCTTCAATGTTATCGTGAATCACCCGGGCGTAGCGCTCGTAACCATAATGGGCCATTAGAAACTGACGCGCCGCCGTACCTATGGCTGATCGCTGCTCCGGACTACTCGTGAGCATGCGTATTGCCGCCAACACCCCTGCTTCATCCGTAACCTTGACCACCACATCGTCCGGTAGTTCGCTGTACCACCCTACATCCTTCACGATTACTGCTACGCCGTAGCGCATAGCCTCAAGCACGCTGCGCGAGGTTTCGCCATGGTAGTTGGCACGGTAATTTACTAAGACATCGGTCGCCCGCAGCATATCCTGAAAATCCTTATCACTCAAATCACGGGTTATGGTAATATTCGGCCCCTCCAGGGCGTCGAGCGAGCTCTGAGCCACAGCGCCAAAACCAAAAACCTTTATTGATACATTAGGCAAGCCGCTAACCTCCGACACTAGCTTGATGCCTTTATCTTCGGTAATTATGCCGGCAAAACTCACAACCGCCTCAGCAGAACGCTGCAACTGAATAGCTGGTACGCCTATGGGATGGATCGTTTCGTGTACTGGCACCGAAGCCGAAGCCGCACTGATCAGCTCCGTAAAGGCACGGTTTGCAAACGCTGAGTGGCAGAATACCCCTCGCTGATTGGTCAGTAAGCTAGTTAGGCAACTGGTATCTGTGCCACCGAACGCGCTATCGAGTACTCGCTCGTATTCCCGCCGCTCCGGTGGTATAAAACCATGGTAGACCATATAGTCAAAAATGCCGTTCAGCTTGGTATCATGCGCGATCGCATAGGCTGGACGAGTCAGGGCATTCATGATGGTTTGAATGTGGAACTCGCTGTTGCCCAGATGGTATAGCACCCGGTCATAGCTAGCTGCCCGTTTCGGGAATTCGCTGGCTGGATAATAGGTGGCGGCCGATTGCAGTATATTGAGCCGGGTCGGCTGAAACGGCGTCAGGCCATTCTCGGCATAGTAATCGATGTTGTAGAGTCGGCACAATTCGGCATGCACTTCAAAGGCAAACTTACCAACCGCCGAATAAGACGACGGCGACGGACAAAATACAGCCAGTCGTTGTTTGGAGCCGGCCGGTTGTGACTGAGCAACCGCCTGTAGGAACAACCGTGCGGTCTTAGGCCAGCTGAAGCGCTTTAGTAGCGCCGGGTACTGCTGCTTCTTTGCAGTAATGAGCGGGTCACTGGCAGGCAACGACAGGACGGTTTTGAGCACCTGGGCGATATCGGCAGGTGATTTTGGATCAAAATAAAAGAACGCCTCTGGGCTTATCTCAACAAACACCGGGATGTTGGCACATGCAATGGGCACACCATGTTCCACTGCTTCTAGTGCCGGCATACCCAAGCCTTCGTACTCGGTGGGGAAAAAGACCAGCCGTGCCGCATCGAAGAGCCATAACAGCTCGGCATCAGCAACGTTGCCACTAAAGATTATGTTGGGATAGATGCTCTTAAGCTGTGCTTGGCTTTCCGGCCCAAAGCGAGAGGTGATGACCAGCTGGTGGTTACCGCCCAGCTCAGCAAAAGCTTCGACCGCTCGGCGGTTGTTTTTTCGAAAGTCGTCGCCGCTGGGCATCAGTACAAAGTCCTTCTGGAGATCCTTGGCAAAGCTGGGCGCCACTGGCTTTAGATGCGAGCGATCAGCCCCCGCACCACTTATTGCTACAATCCGGTCCGGAGCTACTCCCAGATAGACGGTCAGATCGTCGGCCGTTGTCTGGGAGTTGGTAACAAACATATCTGTCTTATAGACCTCTTGAAAGCGCTGCGCATAATCCCGGCTGGGTGTAGCAGTGGGATCGCCAAAATAGTGATCGGCATATAGGAACGGGATGAGGTCGTGAAAGAGCGTCAGATTGGTAGTGCCGACCGTAGGAAATACGGGGTAGATTTCACGGCTAAAGAGGGCGGGAATGAAAAAGATGTTTTTTACGTCCGTGCCAGCCACTAGCGTCTGGGCTAGAGCATGGTCCAATTGGGTTCGGTTGGTGGTGGCTGCGTCGGCAAACTCAACAGCGTCAGCTTGTGTCTGCAAACGCATGGAAATAACCTCACCACCGAAGCGGGCGATAAGAGCCGCATCCCCAGCACGAAGAGCCGGCAATGTTTCGTTGATTAAGAACACCCAGGATACAGCGCCACCCGCCGACTCCATCACGCCCGGTAGGGCGCTCAGCAGGCTAAACAAAAAAAGGCCCATGCCACGATCCCGGTCACTGTTTTGCAGTACCTGGCAGTCAACGATAATTCTAGTGGTGTAATGTTGTTTGTTTGGCACGCGTTTACCTCCGGGCAACTTTTTTGGCGATCTTTATCGCTCCATTAACTAAACCAGCTATTATTTTCCAAAAGAGGGCCCGCAGGAGCAAGCGAGGACCTACTTTCTTATACACTATGTTGCGCTTGTCCCGGTTACGCACGAACGCTAGCAGTGCTTCCTTAGGCGCATCCGGGTTTTGCAGCCTAGTCTGCAATTCGGCATCACCCTTGTAGACCAAGCCGGTCTGGCCGTAGTCTATCGCCGCCCGTTTATTAATTCGCTGCCGGACCTCGATAGCCAGATGCTTAGCCAGAAACCGCACGTTATGCTGTTGCTCGCGCAAACTTACGATGAGGTTGTCGCGGTCTGCCAGCTCTTTGCGCAAAGCTTCGGCCCGCTGTTCTACTTCTTGCAAGGCGGGAAAGTACACCGGGTTGCCAGCAAAGACAGCATCAGGGTAGTTAAAATAATCTTTGCGGTGCAGCGCTTCCTTGGCTAAGTAGTAGTTATTGATGCCGTCAAAGAAGACCGCTTCGTAGTCATGCCGCGCCAGAATAGGCCGCCAGTCTTTGTGGATATGATTAGCCTCGACACAGATCAGCTCTGGCCGCACCTTGTCCCATTTGTAGCCACTGATCACCTCGTACTCATAGCCCTCAACGTCAATCTTGATAAAGTGCACTTGTTTTGGCGCTAGCTCGTCTATAATCTGCGCCAATGTTTTAACAACCACTTGATAGTGCTTGGCTTTGGCGGTAGGGAACGGATGATTGCCCTTGGTGTAGAACGCCTGCATTGAGCTATCAAATGTGGACAGCCCATCGCCCTCTGGATATTCGGTAAATGTCAGCTTGCCCGGTTTGTTACTAAGACCAATCTGCAGCGTGGTATCCCGGGGCCGTTGTTGGGCCAGGTTGTCAACATGCTTCTTGATCGGGTCGATGTTGATGCCCGACCAGCCGGCGTCATATAAGATTTTTGTGACCGAATCGATCACCGGATCATTGGCCCCTACGTCAATATAGAAGCCATCGGTAACATCGGGGAAGAAACTTTGGATCAGCAAGTCTTCGCGGTTCTGGGCATAGTAAGTTCTCATCACGCTTCCTTTTCAATTACAACGTCAATCTCAGGAGCAACTATAAACGAGGTTTTATTTTCTCGGTAGCTGGTGAACGAAGCCGCACCTTCCCACCAGTCAGTAATGCTCAGGCCGTCTTCGTGCACAATAGCCGGATCTACAAAGTATTTACCATCACTAAAGATGTTGGGGATCTGCCACTCCAGCCGTACTGTTTCACCTTTTTTGAGGTTCCGGCTGGGCTTTTTGAGTAGCTTGGAGTTTGTACCTAGTAGCGCCTGGCCTGCGGCGTTGCGAATGATAAATCCAAAGATTGGATGAGCGATATCGGCACTGGCGGTTGCTTGAGCGGTAATCTGAAGGGTTTTTTCGGAAGATAGCGTCGCTGAAACATGAAGCTTGGTGTACACCAGCTGTTTATCGCCCCAACGATTGCTATTTGTTTGAACACCAGCCCCGGCTTCGCGCCGCACATTATCGGCAATAAATAGCCGGGAATAGCGGCTCGCTACTTCGCTGGCCGAGCCGCTGTAAACCACCTCGCTTTTTTCTATCAATACCGCTCGGTCGCAATATTCGCGAATCGCCTCCATGTCATGACTCACAAATACCACGGTCTTTTTATTGCGTTTTAGCTCTTTAAAATAGTCGAAGCATTTGCGCTGAAAGTCGGCATCACCCACTGCCAGCACCTCATCTACCAGTAGAATGTCGGCTTCCGAACGGGTCGCCATAGAGAATGCCAGCCGGACCTGCATGCCCGAAGAATAGTTTTTGAGCTTTTGGTCCATAAACCGTTCCAGCTCGGCAAAGCCCACGATATCGTCATACATGGCATCAACCTCTTTTTTAGAGAACCCCAGCATAGCACCGTTCAGGTACACGTTCTCACGGCCCGTTAGCTCTGGGTTAAAACCTACGCCCAATTCGATAAACGGCACCAGCTTGCCACTGACCTGTACCGAGCCGCGGGTAGGCTGGTAGATACCGGCTAAGATCTTGAGCAGCGTGCTTTTACCCGAACCATTACGCCCCACAATGCCGAAGAACTCGCCCTTTTTAATCTGGAAGTGGATGTCATGCAGGGCATGCTGCATCTCTTTGGTGCGATGCTTGGTCCTCAGCATGCTGGTAAAGGCGTTCTTGACACTGCTGATCCGCTCATGAGGCAGCACAAAGTCTTTACTAACCGCGTCCACCTTGATTGCCATGTCATCGGCCATAAGCTAGACCTCCTCCGCAAAGCTCTTGGACTGCGACCGAAAGTAGAGCGCACCCACTGCGATGAGCACAAGCGTTAGCCCAACTGGAACGCCCCATATCCAATTATCACCACCGTACACCTGCGAGATAGTAATGGTTTGATTGGTCACCAGGACGTGCCGGCCGTCTTGGATAATCTGGGCTAGCGGATTCAAGATCACCACTTTGGCAAATCCGTGCGGTAAACCCGGCCGATTTAAAAGATAGAGGACGGGCGTCAGATAGAACCCGGCTTGCACAACAATATCCCAGATATAGGCCACGTCACGAAGTTTCACAAACAACGCACTCAGGATAAACGCAGCTGCCATCGAGATCACAAACAGTTCGATAACAAGCGGAATGATGAGCAGTGCGTGAGCCGTGAGCTGCACATGATTCAGCACCATAAAGACGCCCACCACCAGAGCGTTAAAGAACAGATTGATCAGTGCACTGGCCGAACCGGCCAGGATAATAACATACTTGGGAAAGTTGATCTTGCGCAGCAGCTCGCCTTTGCCCACAATCGCGCCCACACTGCCGGTGGTAACATCGGTAAAGTAGTTCCAAAGCACAATTCCCAGCAACAGATAAACCGCCGGATGCGGCACGTTGTTACTGACTTTTAAAAACCGTACAAACACAAAGTAGAGAATGGTAAACATAAACAGGGGCCGCAGCAGTGACCACAAATACCCCAGTACCGACCCTTGATAGCGCAGCTTGAAGTCGGTAATGACGAGCTGCCGCAATAGGATTACCGAATAACGGTAGCGTTGCATGATACGTTTCACGTTACTGGCTATTATAGCAAGCTCTCCGGCGCATCGACAGGTGTAGGCGCGTTAAGATGCTACTATACATACATGACAAAACACCAGACAAAGGTCTTGTTTGATGCTAATTCTCTGATGGTCCAGCGCACCGGCGTTGGCTACTACACGGCACAGATGATCGAGCACCTGGCACAGCTGTACCCCCAAACCCTGTTCGTGGGTTATTACTACAACTTCCTAGCCCGCAAGCCTCGTCCCATCAAGCCGGTGGGGCCTAATATCTGCTATCGGCCCATCTATCATTTTCCCGGGCCAATCATCAACCTATTGCGCCGTTTCCGGATCGAAGTGCCGGTAGAGCTTTTGGCTTTCATGCGCGCCGACTTTGTGTTCTATCCCAATTTTCTCACCCAACCCAGCTTGTTTCGCACGCCTAACGCCATGGTCGTGCACGACCTAACCTTTGTTGATCTGCCCGACTATGTGGCACCCAAGAATCTGAATGACCTGCAGCGCTTTATCCCAGCCCACCTCAAACGCACCAACTTTGTGGTAACCGTTTCCGAATTCGGCAAGCAGCGTATTCATCAGGAGTTTGGCGTGCCGCTGGAGCGGATTGTCGTTACGCCCATTCCACCCGAGGCACCAACGCCGCTCAGCGAAACGAAGCAGAAAGCACTACTTCGGCAACTGGGCCTGCCGGCGGAGTTTATTCTGACACTCAGTACGGTAGAGCCGCGAAAGAACGTGTTGAGCATGATCGACGCCTTTCTGTTGCTGCCGGAGGCACTTCAGAAACGCTACCCGCTCGTTGTGACTGGCAAAGTCGGCTGGAATTGCGACCAAGAAGTAGCCCGTCTACAGCAGGTGAAAGACGAGGGCAAAAACATCATTCACCTCGATTATGTCACCGAAGCCCAGCGCACCGCACTGTATCAAACCGCCACAATCTACACCTCTGCCAGCCACTACGAAGGATTTGGCATGACCCCACTGGAAGCCATGAGCTATGGCAGACCCTGTGCACTGAGCGATATTCCTGTATTCCGGGAAGTGACCGGAAACAACGCGCTCTACTTTAACCCACAAGACCCGCAGTCGATCGCGGCCGCCTGGCAACAGCTCCTAACCGAACCAAAGCTACGCCAAAAGTACGCGGTAGCAGGCAAGCGTCAGGCCGGCAGCTATGATTGGGACGCTGTGGCAGGGCAATTGTACGCCCGCATAGCCGACTATCTTTAGCTACCACAGCTAGACCGTGCTGGTTAGACGCCCTCCAGAGGGGGGCGTAGTATTATAAGAGTATGCCAAAACGAATTGTCATCGATGCCCGTGAATCCGGTACGAGTACTGGGCGGTATGTCGATAAGCTCATTGAGTACCTCCACCACCTCCACCCAAACTACAACATTATCCTGCTGGCCAAGGCTGAACGGCTCAAACCGCTTACAGTCATCGCTCCGTCTTTCCTGATATTAGAAACGCCGTTTAAAGAGTTCACGTTCGGTGAACAGATTGGCTTCCTGCGGCAACTCAACGACCTCAACGCGGATCTAGTACATTTTCCGATGGTCCAGCAGCCAGTCTGGTACAGCGGCCCGGTGGTTACCACCATGCAAGATCTCACTGGTATCCGTTTTCGTAACCCCAGTAAGAATCTGATAGTGTTCTGGCTGAAACAGCAGGTATATAAGTGGGTGAATAAGCGGGTGGCCCGCAAGTCGGCAGCATTGATTACACCGACACAGTTCGTGAAGGACGATGTAGTCGGCTACACACACGTGCGCCCCACAAAGATAACGGTCACCCTCGAATCGGCCGACCCTATAGTCGATAAACCGGTGGCCGTTCCGGCACTACAAGGCAAATCGTTCATCATGTACACCGGCCGACCAACACCACACAAGAACCTAGAGCGGCTGATCAGTGCCTTTCAGCTACTCCAGTCTACCCACCCCGACCTTCGCCTGGTGCTCGTCGGCAAGCAAGACGCCAACTACCAGCGCCATGCTGAGCGCGTGGCAGCCAAGGGTGTCAAGAATGTCATATTTACCGGCTTTGTAAGCGATGGCCAGCTGAAGTGGCTATACCAGCACTGTAGCGCCTATGTCTTTCCATCTTTAAGTGAAGGCTTTGGCCTGCCCGGCCTGGAAGCCATGGCCCATGGTGCAGCGGTGGCTAGCAGCAACGCCACCTGCCTGCCAGAGGTCCACGGTGATGCCGCCCACTACTTTGACCCGCTTGATGTGAATGATATGGCGACGAAAATCGGCCAGGTCATCGACGATCGAGACCTGCGAGCCCAGCTTATCAAAGCCGGCAAGGCACGGGTTGGCCAATTCTCGTGGCAGCGCATGGCCGAACAGACGCTGGCCGTCTACAAACGTGTGCTAGGCGCTTAGTCCCAGCTGCTCTCGGGATAGTACTGACTAACAAATGGACCGGTAATGTGCCTTATCTTGGCCATCTCGTCGTCGGTCAGAATCTTTTTCCAGCGGTTAACGTTTTCGGCGCTGTTACGGTGCAGGACATGTGGCTGGTTATCGGTAGGGTCGATGGGGTTCTCGGCATTAGTGTGAGCGGTGATCCTTTCTGATACCCGCAGCGTAAATGGCAACTCCAACAAATCATACAGCCGCGCGAGGATATGTTGCGGCCGCAGCGATAATTCTTCGTGAGTTATGAATATCATGGATGGGTTGCGCTTCATGAACTCGCGCAGCGCTGTGTAAATGTGTAGCCATAGTAGCGACCACGCTTCAATATCACTCATGGTTGCCAGTTCAACTGATCGCAGCGCTTGTCCGAGCTCGGCACCGGCCACGCCACTGCGGACCAAGAGCCCGGCGACATCGTAGTGCCAGCCTAATCGTTTATAGCTGGCAATCGTGGAAAGCGGATGACGCATGATCACAACGGTTTTCATAGAGAATTGACGATACAAATACTCACTCAGATAGCAGGCCATCGGGTCCTTGATAAGAAAGCGGCGCTTAAGCGGGCTATGTGTCTGCAATTTGTAATTGAGGTTCTCGCGCGATACCCAAAGCTCGCGAGCCAGTTGGCGTAATGGGTTCTTAGTGGAAGCACGCAGCTCGCTCGGCTTAAACTGAGCTTCACCACTAAACAGCTGCCGCACTACATCGGCGTACGGTTCAGTACCACCTTCTTGCCACTCAAGCGGGTGAGGGAAGAATGTTCTGACGCCCTCAATCCCTGTTTGGGAGTTGAAGGGCTCGTCTACATACAAAACGTGTCTCGGCAGAGCGAGCATCTTACCCAAAAACGTCGTACCGCTGCGCGGGGCTCCCGTCACCAAAATGGGCGCGTGCTTCATCTGCCCCCATTATAACTCTTGCGCTTGCCGTGCAAACTGGCAGTTGCCAATATTGCAACATACTCTGGCGTTAGGCTAGTTTAAGCACAATGTGACGATCACGACCCTCACCAACCGACTCACTGATCAGGCCAGCATCAGCCGCTACCTTATGCACTACCCGGCGATCAGCCGCGTTCATCGGCTGAACCTCGTAGGGCTCGCCGCTCTGTTGTACTTGCTTGACCCACTCTTCCGCCGTCTTGGCAAGCCGGTCGGCGCGTTGCTTTTTGTAGTCAGCCACATCCACATTGACCCGCGTTACTTCGTAGTCCCGGTTCTTGAGGGCATTGCTCACTAAGAACTGGATGGCACGAACCGTATCACCCCGCTGGCCGATCAAGAAGCCATTCAGATGTGTGCTGGGGATATTCAGCTCAATTACCTCGCCATCTTCACTGGTGGCGTAGACATCGGTATTGAGTCCAAAGAACGACAGCAGGTCTTCGAGATATTTTTTAGCAAACTGCAGCGACGCTTCCATGGCTATCTTTTTCTCCGCTTGGCCGACTTTTTGCGAGCAGGCTGCTTGGGCTTGGCTGCTTTGGTGGGCTCGGACACAATCTCAGCCTCTGGGATGCTTGTTACATCTTTGCTTGGCATATTGCCGGCCAATCTCTCTAGGTCGGCCCCGTCCTCGCGCAGGACAATACTTTGCTGCACATACGCAACCAAACCACCGACAAACCAGTACAGGCTAAGCGCGGCAGCTAGGTTAACGGTAAACACAAAGACCATGAATGGGATGAGGTATTGGGTACTGCGGCCCACGGCAGCGTTAACTTCGGCCTGGTCGGCCTGTTTGCCACCGCCAGCATCACGCAAAATGTCACGCAAACGGCGAGCGTTCTTATCGGTAGCCATCAGCTGACGGCTGGTCAGGAACTGCGTAATGGCGCTCCCAAGCACCAGGATCATAGCAGGGATGTAGAGCCCGGCCGGGCCAAGCGCACTGCGGTCCAGCTTAACTACACCAAACAGGGTGTTATCGAAGTCCCGAATATGGTGGCCAAGATGCTGCATCCAGGCTAGGTGCTGCAGAGCAGGGTAGGCAAAGTCAACGATGTTCTTCGGGTTATCAATGACCCGCCTCAGGCCGCTGTATAAACCAATCAGAATTATCAGCTGCACAATTAGTATGGGGATGGTACCCAACGGATTGACCCCGCGCTCTTTGTAGAGCTCCATCATCATCAGCGATTCTTTTTGGCGATCGCCCTTGGCTTGTTGCTTGATACGCTTCAGCTCGGGCTGCAGCTTGCGCATAATCTTGGTTTGGCGCAATTGGCGTTTAACCAGCGGCCACATCAGCAGCCGTATAACTACCGTAAAGACAATCAAGCTCAAACCAAAATTATGGCCAGGAATCAGGCCATAAATGAGCACTAACAGGTTGAAGATCGGTTTGACAATCAGTGTCGTAAACATTCTTTAATCCTTAGGTTCCACTATAGCATGACCGCTGGGTTTTGCAGCGATTAGGCCGGCTTTTTGGCACAGTTTACGAACTTCTTTGGCCAATTCCGGGGCCGGCAACTGGGCAAGTGAGTCGTCATAAGCAAAAAATACTACATCGTACACACCGGTAAAGTTACTAGACAAAATACGAACATTCTCGTAGATTCGCCGCCTGATCCGGCCGCGAACGACGGCCGACTTGCTGACTTTACGGCTCACCACCACCGAGGCGCGGTACTGGAGCCGCGCACTCGGAGCATACCGGAGCGCCAAATTGGCCCCGCGAACTGTCTGGCTGTGGCTATAGTGCCGCTGCAAACTATTGCGGCCATGAAACCGATTTGTTCGACCAATCATGTTCGGCGCAACTCCTTCCGGGGCGTCCACCTGCTAGTTGGCAGCGTGGCTCTAGTGTGTCAATCGGGCGCGGCCCTTAAGACGACGACGGCGCAGTACTAAGCGGCCAGCGTGTGTAGCCATGCGCTTCATAAAGCCGTGTTCCTGAGAACGATGGCGTTTCTTGGGTTGAAAAGTTCGTTTTGGCATTCGTTAAAACTCTCTTGATTTACTGATAGAAGTATACCATGGGCAAGGGGTCTCAGACTGACGAGCACACTCCCCTGTTAGATACTAGTCGCTATGATAGCAAGTTTTCCCCTTTTATCCAAGCCTTTTCCACAGATTAACAGATAGAGCGTAGTCCTGTGGATAAACCCACCCCTGCCCTGCTCGTTCCGAGCTAGAAAATAGTTGTATAAATTATTGTGGAAAACTCCTCTAGGGGTGCGGTATAGTTATACACAGCTTTCAAGGGTAACAAGGGGTCATTAGCAGGTGCAACAAGATAAACTTTGGCAGGCGGTACTAGGTGATATCGAGATTAGTTTATCGCGTGGCAACTACCTGACATGGTTCAAAAACACACAGTTGCTAAAGCAAGAGGGTGACAAGTTGGTGATAGGCGTGCCCAATGTCTTTATCAAGCAACAGCTCGAGCGTAAATATCATGAGCTAGTGACTGACACGGTACGCAAAAATGGGATCACCAGCCCAGTGGTCGAATACAAAATCCAGAGTATTGTGCGTCGCAGTGAGCCCGACGAACCAGTACTACCCTCCCCTGCTCACACCATGAGCTCCCCTACCCCAACAACGCTCAAGCCGGCCTCCTCCGGCCTGACCCACACCTACCGCCAAGGACTCAATGAACGATACACTTTCGACACATTCGTAGTCGGCTCCGGTAACGAACTAGCCTATGCCGCCTGCCAAGCCATTGCCGCCCAGCCCGGCACCAAATACAACCCGCTATTTTTGTACGGCGGAGTTGGGATCGGCAAAACCCACCTGATTCAGGCCGTTGGCAACGCAGTGCTGGCCGCCAATCCTGGTGCCCGCGTGGTGTACGTGAGCAGCGAGCAATTCCTGCAGGAGTTCGTAGACGCCCTGCGGTACAAAAAAACTAGCGATTTCACTGATCATTATCGTGGCGCCGACGTTCTGATCGTAGACGACGTTCAGTTTTTAGCCGGCAAAGAAAAGGCCCAAGAAGAGTTCTTCCACACCTTTAACGCTCTCCACCAGGCCAGCCACCAGATTATTATTAGCAGCGACAAACCGCCACGCGACATTCCGACACTCGAAGAGCGTCTGCGCAGCCGTTTCGCTTGGGGTATGAGTATTGATATGCAAACGCCCGACCTTGAAACACGCTGCGCCATTTTGCAGCTTAAGGCGGAATCACACCACGTGGAGCTACCGAGCGACGTAGTAGATTACTTAGCCACCAACGTTCAAACCAACATCCGTGAACTCGAGGGCGCTCTCAATCAGCTGCTAGCCTTTTGTGAAATGCGTGCCCTGGAGCCAAACCTGGCTATCGTCACTGGACTGCTCGGCTCTTCACAAACCCGGCCCAAACACCTGAGCGCCCGGCAAATCATCGAGCGTTGTGCCCGCCATTATCAGGTAAGCATAGAGGACATTGTCGGACCCAAACGAGACAAAGATATTGTTGTACCCCGCCAGGTGGCTATGTATATGCTACGCAGCGAGCTGCACCTCAGCTTTCCTAAGATTGCCCGTGAGCTCGGCCGCAAAGACCATACCACCGCCATTCACTCCGTCGAAAAGATCGAAAAGGAGTCACGTTTAGATGCCGACATCCGTACTGCCCTGGCAGAGATCAAGGAGCGATTGTATGCGTAAAAGCTGTGCACAAGCTGTGGCGGAATCTGGTATGCACCCTGTACTTGCAGCGAGATTATCAACAGCCACGCCTCGGCCACCTCTTCGGACGTGGAAAAACTACCGGTTTTACCCCACTAGTTTGCACAATTTTAGTGTGCAGTTTTCCTCACGCCTTACGGGCCATTTAACAGAGGTGGGGAGGTGCTTTTCCCCATCTTCCACAGCCCTAATAATAACCCCCATCAAGAAAAACAAAAGAAATCTTTTATTAGAAACAGGAGGATAAATCGGCCATGAAGCTCAAAGTCACTCAGGAAAATCTGAATAAGGCGCTCGGGCTGGTTGCCCGGGTAGCCAACACACGAGGCACGCTGCCTATATTGAGCAACGTTCTTCTTAAAATTGACGGCAATCGATTGAGCGTAGCAGCTACCAACCTTGATATCGCTATTTCTTGCGAACTCGGTGCTCAGGTGCAAACGCAAGGATCGTTGACAGTACCAGCTCGTTTGCTGCAAGATTTTGTGAATGGCCTGCCAAGCGGTGTGATCGAACTCGAGCAGGATGAGCAACGGCTCAAGATTACTACCGACAGTTATAAATCTGTTATCAACGGGGTAGCGGCCGATGAATTCCCGGTCATGCCGGCAATCGAGGGCGGTACTTCCTGGAAACTATCCGCTCCACTGCTTAAGCGCGCCCTTCAACAGGTTCTTATTGCCGCCAGTAGCGATGAGAGTCGCCCGGTGCTCACGGGCGTTTTATTTCACACGGTAGACGGCGTACTTTACATGGCGGCCACTGATAGCTATCGCCTGGCGGAAAAACGACTGACCGAGCTCAAAGAAATTGTAAAACTCCTTATCCCCGCCACTGCGCTCCACGATGTACTGCGCATTATTAACGATTTTGAAGGTGATATCCAAGTGGTACACGACGATCAGCAGGTTCAGTTCCGGGCCGGCGATGTAGAGTTGGTCGCCCGACTGATCGAGGGTAATTATCCCGACTACCGCAAGCTTATCCCCGCCAGTTTTGCAACCAGTGCAACATTACCACGGGCCGAACTCGTTAACATTACTAAAGTTTCCAGTTTGTTTGCGCGTGAGAGCGCCGGTAGTATCGTGGTGAGTGTCGATGAGCCGTCTGAAAGTATCTGGATCCATGCGGTAGCGTCACAGTTGGGTGAAAACAACGCCACACTAAAGGTTGATGCCAAGGGTTCGGGTTCGATCACACTCAATTCCCGCTTCTTGCTTGATGCCCTTCAGGCTATGGAAACCAAAATCGTCCGCATCGGCTTTAATGGCAAGTTGGAAGCAGTCATGATCACCGACAGTGAAACAGATGACTACCTGCATATCATCATGCCGCTAAAGAGCTAGCATGAGGCAAAACACAGGCTTATACCTATTGGAGCCGATCCGGTTGGAGGATATTTTGTCAGGTTGTTCCGATCGCTTCACTCTATAATGTCAGGTATGATCTCTGATTTGCGGCTGCAACAATTTCGCTCATATAGCGATGCGTCCTTTGAGTTTGGGCCGGGTGTGAACATCATCGTGGGACCGAACGGCAGCGGTAAAACCAACCTACTGGAGGCAATTTTGGTGATGGCTCGCGGTGGCTCGTACCGGGTAGGTGATCTCGATTTGGTGCAGTTTGGGGCTACCTGGTTCCGACTGGACGCACATCTGGAGCCAGCAGACCAAGTGCGCACGGTGAAACTAAGCACAGAGCCAAAACCAAGCAAAACGTACGAACTAGACGGTAAAACCTATCACCGGCTCACTGCTCAGCACACCCTGCCGGTTGTTTTGTTTGAGCCGAACCATCTACTGCTACTGCACAGCACTCCCCAGCTCCGTCGTGATTATCTGGACGACATTCTGGAGCAGACCCTCCCGGGATTTAGTAGTTTTCGGCGCAACTATCGCCGAGTACTCGTCCAGCGAAATACTTTGCTCAAACGAGCCAAGCCACCCACCGTCCAGGAGCTGTTCCCATGGAACCTACGCCTCAGCGAACTCGGCGCAACCATCACCCGGGCTCGGGCGGCATTGTGTGAACAACTGAACGAACAACTCGATGCGGTGTATAAAAGCATATCTAAAGCTGCAACTGCTGTCGCTATTGCCTATCACCCCAAGTTTGTACTCGAATCGTACGAGTCGCAGCTTTTTTCTAGGCTAGAATCCCACCTCCAGGAAGACGTTGTACGGGGATTCACTGCTTATGGACCGCACCGCGAGGATTTTGTGGTGACGTTCGATTTGCGTGCTGCCGATGAATTTGCCTCGCGCGGTGAAACGCGCACCGCCATACTGGCGCTTAAAATCATTGAGCTGCAGTTGATTGAGCGGGTGTGTGACCAAACTCCCCTGCTGCTACTCGATGATGTCTTCAGCGAACTAGATGGTGCCCGGCGCCGGGCACTCACTAGTTTTCTGCAGACCTACCAGACGTTTCTAACTACTACTGATGCCGATGTCGTGGTTAAGCATTTTACCGGCAGCACCATCATCCCACTGGGGCCAGATTAACTAGTCGATATCGGGAGTATCGGAAGTGTTTAAGGGGCCGGAATCAAACAACTGCTGGCTGCCATCGGCATTGAGTAGTACTAGTTCGGCTGAGTTCTCACCCCAGTAGTAGATCTGTACTTTATAGCTATCGGTCCGGTTGACTACGATATGCGAAACCACGCTCCAGCGATACAGAGGGTCGGCGTCATTAGGGCGTACCGTGCTGACGTCGTTAACGGCCAGACTGATCTGTACCTTATTGCTGGCAAACGGTTGATACTGCTCAAATGCCGAATAGGCCGAGTCTAGCTGATTGAGCGTGAATCCAACCTCGAGCAGCTTATCGAACCCGGCGTAGGTTGGCGTGGTGGATGAGCTCGACTGTCCTTCGGTGGCTTTGCCTTCTTGATTAACGATATTTTCGCCCGATACCGGATCGTGATAAACGGTAGTTGGCCCGGTGG
>DATIIP010000017.1:0-121999 GCA_035479475.1 Saccharimonadales bacterium (SeqCode)
GTTTTCAGGAATACCCAACCAAAGTCGCCCGTGAAGAGATGGGCGCCCTGGGTGCCTTTGGCGACCGCTACGGCGAAACGGTAAAGGTCTACACAATGATTGCTGATGGCGCTGATAAGCCGTTTAGCTTTGAGATCTGTGGTGGCCCGCATGTGGACCACACCCTGCAACTTGCCGAGCCAGCCGAAGGCTCCACTACACCAAAGCGCTTCAAAATCACCAAAGAAGAATCCAGCAGCGCCGGCATCCGGCGCATCAAGGCCGTGCTCGCTTAGAGCAGTGTGAGCTTTACAACCAAAGAGGATATTTTGGCTGGATCCATTCTTCCTCCAAGCCTCTTCGTGCCTGGATAGCAATCTCTGGTATCATACCCAGCGCAAGCTTAATAGCACCGGGGACGTAAAGTGCAGGACAGCGCAGTCGTCCAGTGTGCAGAGGTCCTGCTAGGCGCGGAGGCGCGGGCAGCTGCTTGGGCATAAGCTTTCTATCAAACACGATACGTTTTCCCCCATAGCTTACCCTTAGATAATCCTCAAGCTGGTGGGTTAAGCCGCCTGATACAAACTCATCGCGGCGCAAGGCAGCAGCAGCCTCTGCCAGCGGTAGCAGGTCTCGTCCCATTCGTCTCAGTACTCCTTCGCTTACGACGTCGAAGATTGGTTTGTCGTCTCTTGGGTCGTAGGATCTGCCTTTAGGAATAGGGCCCCTATTTTGCCGAATCCGTAAGGCTAATTGAACCACCTGGCTGGCGGCAGTGGTGTTGAGGGCTAGATTCTGCATAGTTTTCTCTCCGCGTAAGAGCTCTGCGCCCGTGAGATGTTCTGGACGTGCTGGGGAAGGGTGAGGATAGATGCGTCGTTCTCGCTCAATACATTCCAACGACTCTGCCACTAGTACGAGCGCTGGTAAGGCTTGCTCAAATATGACGTCTATATCTGGATCTCTGTCATTCCCCCGATGGCTCGGCGTTGCGTTTTTAAGTTCGCCAATGTAGGGCCCTTGGCTATCATTCATGCTCTGCGTAAAGCAGTAGCTGTTATGTTTAGCAACAATGCGCGTCGCTCCCCGGCCGATAGCTGCCGCTCGCAAAACCGGATCGCTCACCCGCTCTTTCCAATCTAACACCATAAGGCCAATGGCACGATAGCGGGCAAACTCTAGTTCATTATTGCCCAGCGTTGCAATCCGACCGTACAGGCTGTCCACTGGGGGGTTGTCATTGTCCAACGCATACGCATCCCCAGCAATACCCACCAGGTCATCCCAAGCGGCTGGTTTGCGCATAAAGAATTCTTGATTATCCGGAGCTGCCATAAGTATATTATATAATGTTAGTTGCGGTTATACAATACCAACGATCTTGACTAGAGCAGCCTAAGATGCTAGAATATGATGTTCTCGTTGAGCTGAATTGCTCCGAAAACGCACGTTGATAGGAGACAGTACGAGACTGCGTTAGCGCGCTGATAGCCTATGAGCGCTGTAACGCAGCCTCGTCGAAAGATGAGTCTGATGCACCACAGCTGGCCGGATGGTCTGGGCAGCTTACTTTCTCTGTGGAGGGAGGTGTTAATGAAGCGGCGACGTAACTGGGTGATCGGGTTTATCATATTCCTGGTCATGATGGCGTTAGCGGTCTTGGCGCAGTTCCTGCCCAAGAAGTAGCGTCCCAGAGCGGCCGGACACAACCTCTTCGGAGGCCAAGTGATGGTCAAATCGACCACCCGTCCGGCCGCTCCCTGCGCCGTCTGTTACTTCAGTCGTAGTTCGCATTCGTGTTCTACGTCTATAACCCTCTACACTGCTATGCAGCCCACATACCCACTTCCCTGCCTCTCTGCACCTCCATCCTAACCTCCTATCAACTACAACCCTCTCGCCTCTTTTATACCGTTTGCTCGTACAAATTTGTGTCGGCTATCACCCCTCCTCTATGACAGCTGTCACAGCGCTGCTCCTTAGCCTGGGACATACTGATAACAGGAAGGAGGGGCCTATGAACCACCTAACAATCACCAAACACCTGTACCGCTCAGCCAGTGATAAGAAGATTGCGGGCGTCTGCGGAGGAATCGGTATCTATTTGGATATTGATCCCACGCTGGTCCGTCTGGCTTGGATTGTGCTCACCGTGCTAACGGGTGTAGTACCGGGTGTGATCGGCTACTTTATTGCGGCCATTGTGATGCCAAAAGAACCCGGCAGTCTACAGTAGCTGTAGGGACTAGCCGTTTGCATCAGCAGTTACATACTCCACTATGCCAATAAGCGCTGTATCGATATTTTTATGCACTACGTGGAAAAACGTCAATTGGAGTCGATGGAAGAGGTAGGCCAAAGCTAGCCAAGCTCGAACGCTGTGCTAAAATAAGGTGCATATGCTTAGTAAGTTTAAGGGCCTGAAGGACGCGGCGCTGAGCCGGGTAGGGGCTGCCAAGGCCAAGGCGGGCAAAGCGACGGCCGATGAACCACATCACTTGGTGGCTCTAGACATTGGTACCGAATACATCAAGGCGCTGATTGGCCGGGTGGAAGACGGCGAGATCACCATCGTGGGTATGGGCCGGGCGCACCAGGGACTCAGCGATATGCAGGCTGGTGCCGTCGCCGACATCGGAGCCGTGGTAGAAAATTGCGATTCGGCCCTCAACCAAGCCGAGCAACAAGCCGGCGTTAGTGCTCGTGGGGCCATCATCGGCATCGCAGGCGAGCTCGTCAAAGGCACGACGACCACGGTGCGGGTGGCGCGCAAGCAGCCCAACAAGGCGCTGGACATGGTAGAGGTAGAGCGCATTATCAAGCTGGTGCAGGAACGCGCCGAGGCCAAAGCCAAGCAGGAGCTAGCTTGGGAGCTGGGCGGCAAGAACATCGATGTCAAACTAGTAAACAGCGCGCTGGTAGGCATCGAGATCGATGGCTACACCGTAACGAATCCAATTGGCTTTCAGGGGCGCGATGTGGTGGTGCAGCTCTATACGGCGTTTGCGCCGCTCGTGCACATCGGGGCGCTGGAACGCGTCGCTGAGCAGCTAGATCTAGACTTATTAGCAGTGGCCGCCGAGCCGTTTGCAGTCGCCCGCAGCGTAATTGGCGATGACCAGACCAACACCATGAGCGCCGTCCTGATGGATGTGGGTGGTGGCACAACCGACATTGCCGTCATTAACGATGGTGGCGTGCAGGGTACCAAGATGTTCGGCATCGGCGGGCGTGCCTATACCCGTGCCGTGGAGCGCGATTTGGCAGTTGATTTTGATCTAGCCGAAAAGCTCAAACTGGCGCTCAGCCAGGGAAAAGTGCCGCCCAAACAAATCAAAAAGGTAGAAGACTCCCTTCGTAAAACGCTAGATGTCTGGATTAGCGGCGTGGAACTGGCCTTGGGCGAATTTACCAAGCTGGACCATTTGCCCCACAAATTGCTGCTCTGCGGCGGTGGCTCTTCATTGGACTTGCTGGTCGATCGTCTGCACGACAGTGGTTGGCACAGCAAACTGCCATTTACCCGTAAACCAGTGGTGCAGCACATCCACCCCGACCAAGTCGTGGGCATCACCGATGGCACGGGCAGCGTTAACGACCACACCTTTATTACCGCCATGGGCCTGCTGCGAGTGGGACTCGATACGGTACAATATAACGGTACGGGCGCTAGCTCGGTAAAAGAGAAAATCGACAGGATTCTGCATGTCTAAATTGCAATCGGTGGGCAGCGTTGCCGGCAAAGAAACCATCTACGTTGACGTCGACGACGAAATCACCGCCATTATCGACAAAGTCCAATCCGCCAAAGGCAAAGTGGTGGCTTTGGTGTTGCCCAAACGCTGTACGGTGCTGCAAAGCATTGTGAACATGAAGCTGCTGAAGCGCACGGCCGATACTGCTCAAAAGAATCTGGTGCTGGTCACAACCGAAAACGGCCTGATGCCGCTAGCTGGTGCGGTGGGCTTGCATGTGGCCAGTACGCCCAACAGCCGGCCCGAAGTGCCGGCCGCTCCCGCCGGGCCGGGTAGCGAACCCGAAGATGCCGATCAACCGCTCAAGATTGTAGATGGCACGGCCGATGAAGGTGATGATTACAACCCCAAGGCTGCAGCGGGCAGGAGCGTCGGTGAATTGGCGGCCGCTGGTGCGGCCGGTAAAATCGCCGCCGACGATGTCGAAGAAGACATCGACATGAACGAAGAAGATGATGGTGCCGGTGATGACACCGTGGCGCCGTTGATCAAACCCATCAAGAACAAGAAGCTGGCCATCCCGAATTTTGATAGCTTTCGTAAGAAATTAGCCCTCGGTATCTTGGGCGTGATTATTCTGATAGTGGGGTGGATCTTTGCCTTTATTATTCTGCCAAAGGCGGCCGTGGCAATCAAAACCGATAACAGCACCATTGCTACTAACCTCAACCTTACGCTCGACACTACCGCCAAGGCAATCGACCCTACCAACAACATTTTGCCGGCCACAGCGCAAACCCAGCAAAAGACCGATACCCAGCAGGTGGCAGCTACAGGGCAGCAGAACATCGGTACCAAAGCCACCGGCAATGTCACCATGACTGCGCAAAAGTGTGGCGGCAATCCATTTGTTGCGCCCGATGATGTGCCGGCCGGTACCACCATCTCTACCGGCGGCCACACCTACACTATTCAGGCCAATGTTAGCTTTCACGGCACTGGTGCCAGCGGGAGCTGCTACAACTACGCGGGCAACGGTCATGTGGATATCACAGCGCTTAAAGGTGGCACTGATTATAACGTGTCATCGGCTACATTTACCGTTACCGGCCGCAGCGACGCTTCGGCCAGCGGCTCGGCCAGCGGCGGCACCGACAACGTTATCAAAGTGGTGTCACAATCCGACATCGATGATGCAACGGCCAAGATTAAGGGTGCGGACACCGCCACGCTGAAACAGCAGCTGATCTCGGCGCTGCAGGCCAAGGGCTTGCAAGCCATTCCGGTGACGTTTTTGGCCGGTGATCCACAGGTGACTACCAACGCGCAGGCCGGTGACCAGGCCGATACCGTTACGGTAACGGCGGTCACAAGCTTTACCATGTTGGGCGTCCAAAAGACGGTGTTGACTTCTTTGGTAGAGGCCAACGTGAACAAGCAGCTCGATAAAGGCAAGCAGGTGATTCTGGACGACGGCGTCGCCAACGCGAAGTTTGGCGAACAATCACCGGGCAGCGCCACTGGTGCCGTGGTACAGATGAGCACGAAATCGGTAGCCGGCCCACACATTGACATCGCACAGCTCAAGACACAGATTATGGGCATGAAGAGCGGCGACGTAAAAAGCTTTATTAAACAAACGCCAGGTGTCACTAGTGTACAGGTTAAATTTAGTCCGCTTTGGGTCAATGCCATACCAAAAAAGGCCGACAAAATTACCATTACGCTCGACAAATCTGGGTCGTAAAGGGTAGGTTATAGGTATGGCCGACGCAACCTACCTTTTGGGACTTGATTATGGCAACGTCCGCATTGGCGTGGCAGTGGCGAGCACAGTAGCTCGGCTACCGCGGCCCCTGACAACGCTCAATAACACTGAGCAGGTGTTCGATGAGATTGCTGAACTGATCCAGCAAGAGTCTGTTGGTCTGATCGTGGTAGGGTTGCCACGCGGCATGGATGGCGGCTACACGGCGCAAACTCATGCTGCCGAACGCTTTGCGCAGCAGCTGGCCAAACGGCTGAGCATTCCTGTAGAACTGGCGGATGAAACACTTACGAGCATCGATGCCGAGGCCGAACTGGCCGGCAAGCCGCATAATAAAGCAGCCGTAGATGCCCTGGCCGCTACTTATATATTGGAACGCTATTTCGCAGAGCACCCCGCCCCAACTCCGGAGCGGTTAGCATGAAATACCGTGTTGATGGTGTGCGGCGTAGGTCGTGGCTTGGGCGTGTCATCATCTGTCTAGGCGTGCTCGCTATCCTGCTGACTGCAGCTACAGTGGCTGTTTGGCGGTTCTATAGCACTAACCTGCAGCCGGTTGGTGGCAATGGTGTTCCTCAAACGGTGCTGATCGCAGCCGGCTCTAGTCCGGCGAGCATTGCTGATTTGTTGCACACTCGAGGTTTGATTCGCAGTGCCTGGACGTTTGAGGCGTACGTGCGTCACGAGGGCGTGGGTGAAGACCTCCAGGCTGGCACGTATGTACTTAGCCCACAGCTCAGCGTGTCTGCCATCGTCAGCCAGCTCACGCACGGTGAGGTCAAAACACAGCTCCTCACCATTTTGCCCGGACAGCGTCTGGATCAGATTGAACAATCGCTCATTAACGATGGCTTCAGTAAGGCCGATGTCGAGAATGCGCTCCGGCCATCCCAGTACGAAAACAGCCCGGCGCTGGTCGACAAACCCGCGGGCAATAGCCTAGAGGGCTACTTATACCCCGACTCGTTCCAGCGTACCGACACAACCGACGCGGGGACTATCATCCAGGAATCAATCGCTGAAATGCAAAGCCATTTAACACCCGACATCCGGGCAGCGTTTGCCAAGGAAGGCCTGAGTACCTATCAGGGAATTATTGTGGCCTCCATTGTCGATCAAGAAGTGTCCAAGCCGGCCGATCGGGCACAGGCGGCCCAGGTGTTTCTGAAACGGCTGAATATGGGTATGCCGCTCGGTAGTGACGTCACGGCCATGTATGGCTCGCGGTTGGCCGGGCAAGGCACCTCGCTGGCCTACGACACGCCCTATAACACCCGTTTGCATACGGGCTTGCCGCCTACACCCATCAGCAACGTTGATGATAGCGCCCTGCAGGCTGTGGCGCACCCGGCCAACACTGATTGGCTCTACTTTGTGGCCGGCGATGACGGTACAACGCATTTTTCTACCACCTATCAGCAACAGCAGGCCGACGCAGCTCAATATTGCCACAAATTGTGCCAATAGTAACAGGGGTAGCGGCTAGCGCAAGACTTGCCTCCTACGGTGCAAATTGGTATGATTGTGATTGTAACTTCGCCGCGTGATTTCACAGGTAACGGCGCAGTTATGCTTTTACTGAATAAGTAGTGTTACAGGCCGGTTTTCCGGTTTTAATAGTAAATAAAACGGTAAAAGATGGCACTGCGGTTGCTCTTCGCGGGCAACGCGTTGGCCGGGAGCCTTCGTATTAATACCCCACATTCCGGGTCGGTAACGGCCCGCATGATAAACCAGAAGCGGTTGCAAATCGGCAACCGCCTACAAAGAACCTTACGGCATCGGTCGCTACGCAAGCGGCTTGTTCGCATATGCCTGGTTACGGCCAATGTGGCAGTGCTGGGTGCGGCAGTAGCCTTTGTGGTTAGTACCTCGCACACCGACCACTCGACGGCTACGCGGGCGGTTTCGGATGCCCAGGCGGCTAACCCGGTAGATGGCATTACGTCGTATGATATTGCCGCCGCGGTAGCGCACACCATTAGCCTGCCAGAGGTCAAAGCCCTCGACGCCCAAGCCCAGAGCGCCAAAGTTGCTCAAGCCGTCAGTGCCAGTGACACCGCCGTCGCTCCAAAGCCACAAATTGTGGCCACCGCTCTCAAAAGCCGCAAAGATATCCAGACTTATGTAGTACAAGCCGGCGATACCGTAACTACCATTGCGCAAAAGTTTAGTGTCACTACCGACAGCATCAAGTGGTCGAACGGTCTTACCGCGGACACAGTGGCGCTCGGCACCACCCTGACCGTGCCACCCACCGGTGTCAACGGCATTGTTTACACGGTAAAAACCGGCGACACCATCCAAAGCCTGGCTACCAAGTACAAAGCTAACGCCGATCTCATCACCCTCTACAACGACCCCGAAATCAGCGGCTTGCAAGTAGGCGAACAGATCATTATTCCAGGCGGCCAGGCTCAAATAGCGGCCTCGCGGTCGGGAGCGGGCTTGCTGCTGGGCGCTGGTTCGTTCGTGGCACAATACGGCAGTAACGGCTACGACTACGGCTATTGTACCTACTACGCCGCCGCCCGCTCTGGCGCACCCAGCAACTGGGGTAACGCCAACACCTGGGCGTACTATGCTGCACTCAGTGGCTGGACAGTGAGCTCCACACCAAAAGCAGGCGCCATTGCCCAAACCTCGGCTGGTTATCTGGGACACGTTGCTATCGTAGAGGCCGTATCCGACGACGGCACGCAAATCAAATACAGTGATATGAACGGCATCGCCGGTTGGGGCCGGGTAGGCTACAGCGATTGGGTACCGGCCACCCATTTTGAGCACTACATCTATCGTTAGAACATAATTCTACCGTTTTTGCCACCACATCTGGTATACTAGGTGAATATGAAGTTTATTGATCATGTCACGATTACAGCGCAAGCGGGTGACGGCGGTAACGGCCGCACCAGTTTTCGGCACGAGAAATACGTGGATAAAGGTGGCCCCGATGGCGGTGACGGCGGCAATGGCGGTGACGTGGTGTTTGTGGCCAGCCGCAACGAAAACACACTGGTGGCATTTCGTTACACCCGCGAGCTGAGCGCTGAATCGGGCGGGGCGGGCGACAAAGTGCGCAAACATGGCAAGGGCGGCAAAGATTTGCGCGTCCCGGTGCCGGTTGGTACCGTGGTTACCAACAGCCAAGGTCTGACGCTGGTCGATTTGACCGAGGACGGTCAAGAGGCGGTGGTAGCCCAAGGCGGTCGCGGCGGTTTTGGTAATGCCCACTTTATTAGCTCGGTGCGCCAGGCGCCCAAGTTTGCTGAAAAGGGCGAGGCTGGCGAGCGTACAGAGCTAACGCTGGAGCTTAAACTGATTGCTGACGTCGGCCTGGTGGGCCTGCCTAACGCCGGCAAGTCCACCCTGCTCAGTGTGATCAGCAACGCCCGGCCAGAGATTGCCGATTATCCGTTTACGACGCTTACTCCAAACCTCGGCGTGGTAGATATCGATACCGAGAACAGCCTGCTGTTTGCCGACATTCCGGGGCTGATCGAAGGTGCTGCCATGGGCAAGGGCTTGGGCGACGAGTTTTTGCGTCATGTGGAGCGCACCGCTGTCTTGCTACACCTGGTGGATGTCACCAGTGCCGACGTGGCGGCCGACTATCAAATTATCCAAAACGAGCTTAAAACCTATCGCGCCAACCTGGCCAAAAAGCAGCAGATAGTGGTCCTTAGCAAGATTGATCTTATTACTCCAGAAGAGCTCGAGGCAAAGCAAAAAGCCCTCAAACCAGTGCTACCGGTTGATACGACGCTATTCGCTATCTCGTCCCAGGCGCACGAGAACCTCAAGCCCATGCTGTACGCTGTTAAAGCCGTGGTGGACAGGGAACGACGTCGTCAGGCCGAAATGGCGCCGGAAGAAAAAACAATACCAGTCCTGCGGCTCAAAGACCAATCCAGCTGGCGGGTCAGCCACGAGGGCGAGATCTTTACCGTCAGCGGCAGTAAAATTGAGCGCTTTGCCGTTCGCACCGACTTTGATAACGAAGAAGCCGTTCACCGCCTGCGTGTCATTATGCGCAAACAGGGAATTATGCACGAGCTGGTCAAGCAGGGTGTGCAGCCGGGCAATCTGGTGCGGATTGCCGGCGGCAGTTTCGAATACTAACACTATAGGTCAGCTGTTAGTCGCTACGTTCGCACTAAAGTGGTATAATATGGATTATGTCCAAAATACCTGCTTTGATTGCGGCTCGTAATGCGCCCCGCGTAGGTGAGACTGTCAGCGCACTGGCAGACACTGCCTGGCCTATAGTTATCCCTAATGGCTGTACCGACGATACGGCCGAGATTGCTGAACGTGCGGGTGCCACCATTGTTGATTGTGACGTTGAAGGTAAAACGCCTGCACTGCAGGCCGGCATCCAGTTTCTTGGCGAGGCCGCTTTACATGAACCGTTCATGATGGTCGACGCTGATACGGTGCCAGTTTTTCGCTCGCGGTTTGTAGACGCAATGGGAGCGGCTCGCAGTCGGCTTGATCCAGACAAGCCTGCATTGCTGGTAGGGCCGCTTCGGTACATTAGGGGTGCAAGCTTTACCTCTGACTTGGCGCGTACTGTGATACTAGCTCGAAGGCAGTTCAGATCGCAGTTCGACCCAAATGCCGGGCGTTTTGGCGGCAACAGCATGCTCCTAGACATCAACGGGAATGAAGCTCTTCTGGATGCTATTCTAGGGTTGGGGAATCTATGGCCATGCGAGGATGAGGCAATAAAGGATGCAGTCGTGAGCCATGGCGGCAATACCCTGAAAGTAATGGATGTGCGTGCACTGGCCACCACTGACTGTAGAAGTGCGGTGGGGTTTTTCGAGCGTCTCAAGATTGGTGCGGCGGCAGCCAGTGCCGCTTGGGAGAGAAGCTATGCGGATGATGCGCCGGAAGGATCGGTTCCGTATGTCTTGCGACGTGGCCTTGCCTAAGGTATATCGAGTAGCTCCAAGCGCCGTGCTTCCAGGTTGGCAATATTCGTGAAGTTAGGGCACCGCTATGCCAGAAGTGTTACACTGAGTGGCACGTATGGCGCAGAGTTTCTTTTGGTACGACCTAGAGACGTCGGGGATTAGCCCGCGGGCGGCGCGGATCATGCAGTTTGCTGGGCAGCGGACCGACATGAACCTGCAGCCTGTCGGCGAACCGGTGAATGTACTCATTCGGTTAAGCGAAGATGTGTTGCCCGATCCGGAGGCGGTGTTGCTCACCGGCATTACACCGCAGGCCACTTTGCAAGACGGGGTCACCGAGGCTGAATTCTTACGGCTCTTTCATGCCGAGGTGGCCACGCACGACACCATTTTTGTGGGCTACAACACCGTGCGGTTCGACGACGAATTCATGCGGTTTTTGCACTACCGCAACTTTTACGATGCCTACGAATGGGAGTGGCAAGACGGCAGGAGCCGATGGGATTTGCTAGATGTGGTGCGGATGACGCGGGCGCTGCGGCCCGATGGCATTAAGTGGCCGATGACCGAAGATGGCAAGCCCACCAATCGTCTGGAACTTATTACCAAACTGAACGGGCTAGACCATGAACACGCCCATGATGCACTGAATGATGTGCTGGCCAGCATTGCCGTGGCCCAACTCATCAAAACCGAGCAGCCCAAGCTGTTCGATTACCTGCTGAGGCTGCGCGATAAAAAGGCGGTTAAAAAGTTCTTGCAAGACAATGCAACCTGCATCTACAGCAGCGGCAAGTACGATAACGAAACCGAAAAAACGGCGGTGGTGCAGGTGCTCCACATCGATGACACCAAGGGCGCCATTGTGTACGACCTGCGGCACGATCCCGCTGAATTTGCGGGCCTGTCGCCCGAGGAGCTAGCCGAGCGGTGGCGTTTTACCAAAGATCCCGAGGCGCCGGCGCGTTTACCGGCTAAAAGCCTCAAGTTCAATCGCTGTCCGGCGCTTTCGCCCGCAGGCCCGCTGCGCGACCCGGGCGTGCAAGCGCGGCTCAAAATAACGCCCGAGCAAGCCAATGCCAACTTGGCCAAGCTCAAAGCCTTGCCCGAGCTGCAGGCCAACATCATAAAAGCACGCGATCTGTTGGATGATGAACGCGGTGAAAAATGGGCTGGTGATGTGGCCGATGCCGATACGGCTCTGTACGATGGTGGATTCTTTAGCGATAACGACAAGCGCATCATGAGCGTGGTGCGGGCGGCTGATCCGGCGGAACTAAGTAGTTTGGTGGATGAATTGCGTGACACTCGGCTCAAAATCCTGCTGCCGCGCTACAAAGCGCGCAATTTTCCGCAGACACTCAGCGACGAAGAACGGGCGGAGTGGGAAAAATATCGCTATCACACATTGATGGACGGCGGCACCGAAAGCCGGCTGGCCAAATACATGCACCGCTTGAGTGAACTGGCCGAGTCTGAAACGGGGCAGGACAAACGCTATTTGCTCGAAGAGCTACAGTTGTATGCCGAGAGCGTCATGCCCGTAATTGACAACGATCAATAAAGTACGCCAGCTGTGCGGCGACTGCGTAGTTGTAAAGCGTGGTGCGCTGTCGCCACAGGCTAAGGAAAAAAGGCGTGCACAGTAACAAAGTGACTGCATAGAGCCAAAAATTGAAGGTGAGTTCAAAATTGGTCCCGGGAACTATCCCCAGCACGATGAAGCTTTGCATGGCTGCTACCCTTTACGTTGGGTAGAATTATAAACTTTGTTTGCCTAGCCAGCAATACTATTTTTTAACGCTTATGCTTGTTGCGCAGGCGATTCAGGCGATCCCGGTTGGTAAGCGCAATCAGCAGGGCAATAAAGAAGGCCGAAACGCCCAACCCCATTTGCCAGACGCTGGCATGATGCACCTCGAGCCAAAAAGTGAAGCCCAAAAGAGTAAGTGCCAGTAGGTCGTAGCCCCACTCGGCCCAAACGTTTTTCGGAAACAATATACCAGCGGCTTTGCCGGCGTGATCCATCACAAATATGCGTAGCCGTTTGGCCCAAGCGTTGTTAATAGAGAGCAGTCCCAACCCGGCAACAACCAGCGGGATACCGCCCGGACCGGGCAGCCAGCCAGTCAAGATGCCGGCCAGAATCAAGCCGTAACCGGCGGCATCAGTCAGGATTCGTTTGGTGTTTCGGCGCATAAAATCCATCATAGAGCTCCTGTGTACAGTATACGCTATACAATTGTCAATAAAACTACATACAAAAACATAAGCGAGACGCTACAATACAAACAAAATGAAGAGAAGACTCCCGTAATATGGAGATTCGCAGGCAGAGTACTACTATAAGAAGTACTCGCCTGCATGGTGCTTGTATCCTTCGGTGGGCACAGGCGCCCCAAGAGCCATATACACGATTTAGGCTTGCGCTGGCCAACGTTCTTGGTGCCGCGGCAAAGACACAGCCTTTAGAGAAAGCCCATTTGACCGTTCTGGAGTCCATGGCAATTACAGAGGAGCTCGAGACGCGCGGTTATAGCGCCCAGGAAAGGCAAGCTTTTACGCGCAGGCTGCGTACCCATTTGTGTCACACTCTCAGAAGAGTTCCTATAGCGGTCATTGTAGATCCTGATGATCCTCTTATGTGGGTGGGTGATAACAAAAATGTATTAGCGCTGAACGTGCTGGCTTCTCCTCAAGTGCTAGCCGAACGGGCAGTGGCAGAAGAGTTCGTACGGCACGAGCTTGGTGTCGATCAGTTGCCTTCCCGATTTCCGGCTTATAGTCCACATGTAGCGGTTGCTAGATTCCGGCCAGGCACTGTTCCCGAGGAAGCCCGCGACTGCCCTAAAAAGCTACTTGACTCCACGGTCCCATCGCTCGGCTCAATAGCCTTAGAGGAATTGCCTGCACCGCTGCCGGAAGGTGTACAGCAATACGCCGGCGCAGTAGCCTAGACCCTAGCCAAGAACAGGGAAAACCTGTATACTTTACAGGCTTATATGAACGACGCAATTGTTGTTAAAGGGGCCCGGGAGCACAACCTCAAAAACATCGATGTCACGATTCCGCGTGGCAAGTTGGTGGTGATTACGGGGTTGAGCGGTTCGGGCAAATCGTCGTTGGCTTTCGACACCATCTACGCCGAAGGCCAGCGCCGCTATGTGGAAAGCCTGAGTGCCTACGCCCGGCAGTTTTTGGGGCTGATGGAGAAACCAGATGTTGACCAGATTGACGGTCTCAGCCCGGCGATTTCTATCGACCAAAAATCTACCAGCCGCAACCCACGTTCTACGGTGGCTACCGTGACCGAGATTTATGACTATTTGCGGCTGTTGTTTGCGCGCATTGGTGTGCCGCATTGCCCAGTCGATGGCTCGGCCGTGGTGCGGCAAACAACTCAGAACATTGTTGACCAGATTGCGGCCCTGCCAAAGGGCTCGCGGCTAATGGTACTGGCACCAGTGGTGATCGACAAAAAAGGCGCCTTTGAGCACATTCCCGAACAATATCAGCGGGCCGGTTTTGCCCGCGCTCGGGTCGATGGCGTGGTCTATGCACTCGATGAGTTCCCCGAGCTCGATAAAAACTACCGTCACCGTATCGAGATTGTGGTGGACCGGCTGGTAAATGACGACGAATCGCACACCCGCCTGGCTCAAAGTGTGGAGCAAGCTCTAGAGGTGGCCGAAGGCAAGGTGGTGGCGTTGGATGCAGATAGCAACGAAACCACCACCTATAGTCTGATGTACGCCTGCCCGAACCACCCAGAGGTGGCTATCCCCGAACTAGAACCACGAACATTCAGCTTCAACAGCCCGCATGGTGCTTGCCCGGTCTGCACCGGTTTGGGCTCGCGGCTGGTGGTCGATCCCGAACTGGTCATCCCCAATGGCCGTCTAACCATCGCCGAAGGTGCCATCCGCCCCTACAATCGTATTAATGTCGATAACTGGTACATGAAAAAGTTGGCGGCCGTGGCCGAGAAATATCGGTTTAGCCTGCATACGCCCACTGGCGAGATCAGCGCCGAGAACATCGAGCGGATCTTGTACGGCACCGGCGATGAAACCTACCGGATTGGCCTGGGCGGCGGCCGCAGCTTTAATACTACCTACGAAGGCGTCATACCAAACCTGGAGCGCCGCCACAAAGAAACCGATAGCGACTTCATCCGTCGTGACATTGAACGGTTCATGCAGGAAAAACCGTGCTTTGCCTGCAAAGGCCGCCGGCTCAAACCCGAGGTTCTGGCCATTACTATTGGCGACAAATCCATCATGGACATCTGTGAAATGTCGATCGACGAGGCTGTAGCGTATATGAGCTCACTCAGGCTCAGCGACAAAGACATGCAGATTGCGCGGCTGGTGCTCAAGGAAGTCAGTGCCCGGCTAACCTTCCTGCAAGACGTCGGGCTCAATTATCTGACATTGCTCCGCGGCGCCACTACGCTGAGCGGCGGGGAAGCGCAGCGGATTCGCCTGGCCACCCAAATCGGCTCCGGCCTGATGGGCGTACTCTATGTACTGGACGAGCCGAGCATTGGCCTGCACCAGCGCGACAACGAACGGCTGATCCGTACGCTTAAACATTTGCGTGACTTGGGCAACACCGTCATCGTGGTGGAGCACGACGAAGACACTATTCGCACCGCTGATTACCTGCTAGATATCGGCCCCGGTGCCGGTGTGCACGGTGGTCACGTAGTGGCCTATGGCACGCCGGCCGAAGTCGAGAAAACCGCCGAAAGCATCACTGGGCAGTATTTGAGCGGCCGTAAGGCCATCCCGGTGCCAAAGAAACGGCGCAAAGGCAACGGCAAAGTGATCCGCATTGTGGGTGCCCGTGAAAACAACCTGCAGAACATTACCGTCGACATTCCGCTGGGCGAATTGGTGGTGGTCAGTGGTGTGTCTGGCTCGGGCAAATCGAGCCTCATCAACGACATCTTGGCCAAAGAGCTTCAGGCTCGCTTACACCGTGCCAACACCGTGCCCGGCCGGCACGATGACATCGAGGGCATCAAGCAGCTGGATAAAGCCATTATCATCGACCAAAGCCCAATTGGCCGTACCCCGCGCTCTAACCCCGCCACTTACACCGGCCTGTTTACACCCATCCGCGAGCTGATGGCCAACACGCCCGAGGCCAAACTACGCGGCTACAGCGCCGGCCGGTTCAGCTTTAACGTCAAGGGTGGCCGCTGTGAAAACTGCGCCGGCGACGGCATCATCAAAATCGAAATGCACTTCTTGCCCGATGTGTATGTGCCGTGCGAAGTCTGCCATGGCAAACGCTACAACCGCGAGGCGCTCGAAATCCACTACAAAGGCAAAGACATCAGCGACATTTTGGGCATGACCTGTGAGCAGGCGCTAGAATTTTTCGAAAACATTCCGGCCATCGCCCGCAAACTGCAAACATTGGTAGATGTGGGCCTAGGCTACATCAGCCTGGGCCAGCCAGCTACGCAGCTCAGTGGCGGCGAAGCGCAGCGCATCAAACTGGCCAGCGAACTGTCTCGGCGTCCCACCGGCCGTACGCTCTACATTTTGGATGAACCTACCACCGGTCTGCACATGGCCGATGTCGAGAAACTGCTCGGTGTCATGCATGCCCTGGTAGAAGCCGGTAACAGCATGGTGGTGATTGAGCACAACCTAGATGTCATCAAAAGCGCCGACTGGCTGATCGACATGGGCCCCGAAGGCGGCAATGGTGGCGGCCGTATTTTGGCCGAAGGCACGCCCGAGCAAATTGCCAAGGTCCCCGAAAGCTACACCGGCCAGTTCCTTCGTCACATGCTATAGGATGCCGTTTACAAACTGGCGAGAACAGTGTATAGTTGGCTCAAAGCATTGATTTGAAGGAGAACCCTATGGCCGAGGCGCCGGCTCTAATAACTCAGAATTTACACCAAGTGTGGCAGGGAGCTACTAGCGAACCATTATTTCCTGGGGAGCTTGACGAAAGACTTGAGGTGCTACGTGGGCTCCGCGAAGAGGCGGTAAGCCTACTGACTGGTGGGGTAGTTGAGAGTGAGCTGACGATTGAGGAGGACCTCCGCGATTTACCTGAGCAGTCACAACCGGGCCGGAAAGGCGTGTCCGCAGATGGACAGATGATCCAAGGCCAGCAAGCCACAACAGGTAAAGAGGTTGAGATACAGCGTTTGTTGCGTGCCGGGGGTGGCCGATACGCGCTTGAAGTTACAATGGCTGCACAATGGCACCCGACCGCCCAAGAAGACAGGCTGCTAACGGCTCACCGAGCAGATCGGTGGACGCCTTTTCGGAACATGCGTCGTGAACGCGTGGCGCGAATGGCCGGCCAACACTTTACTTATTTGACAGTTACCATGGCCGAAGTAGGCGAAGGCGCTAGCGAGCAGACCATCAGGCACCAGCTGGATCGTGGCAACAGGATCCAATTTGGCATAACCCGTAATGGCCTAGCGCTTGATCTTGTCGTAAACGGTATAGTGCAGGCGGATATGGGTGGTGTCGAAATTGACCCCAAACAACGTCTTCGCTTCCCGTCCGGCGGTGTTGAGGTAGAGTACAATGCGCCAGATTTGCAGGCTCCTATTTTTACGAACGCGATCGCAGGGGCTCGGCAGGTCGGTGGTGAGCGGCTCACCATAGAGCAACAACAAGATTTGTGCCTAAAGCTTGTCCGCGAGCATCAACAGGGCACCTACGCTGCCAACGCTTTGTTGGCGCATACGGTAGCTGCACTCCGAGAAGATAACCGGGTTGGCCAGCCCGAGGCCCGCTCGTCTAAACCTTAAGCAGGTTAGTTATATATCCAGCTTATTGACGGTGCCGCCGCAGGCGCGAGCTAGTGTGCTGTACCATGGCTTTCAAACGGGCACGAACTTTCGGATTGCTTACCAGCCGGTACAGCACCGGCAATGCAAAAATCGCCACAATCAGAATAATGCCTGGATCGATGTATTTTTCGATGTGCGGAATGCGGCTGCCCACATAGTAGCCAAACAGGGTAAAGCCCACGGCCCACACAATGTCGCCGATGGCGTTACACAAAATGAATAGCCGGCGATCCATTTTACCTGCCCCAGCAGTAAGCGGGGCAAACGAGCGGATTACCGGTATAAAATGCTCCACTAGCATGGCGCGGCCGCCATATTTTTCGTAGAACTCTTCGGAGCGTACCACATATTCATGCCGAAAGATTATGCCGTCTTTTTTCTTGAAGAGCCGTGGTCCCAAGCTTTTGCCCAGCTGATAGCCTAGGTTGTCGCCGGCAATGGCAGCCAGGGTAATGACCACACAGGCTCCAACGATGGAAAGCTTACCGCCCGCTGCCAAGATGCCGGCACTCAACAGCAGTGTGTCACCCGGCAAGATCACGCCTACCATCAGTCCGGACTCAGCAAACACCATCAGCCCGATCAGCAGCAGGCCGCCGGTCTCGATTATATGTGTAACATCAAACATTATGCCCATTATTGTACCTTGGTTTCGCTGGAGCGCCGAAAAGTGTTATACTATTGTCTTGAACTAAGGAGGAGTAGCGACGCTATGTCAGATCAGATTACGCTTGCAGTTGATACCCGCGAGACACTCGGTAAGGGTGTAAAGCGGTTACGGAAAGATGGTCTTGTGCCGGGAGTTATTCACGACCACGGCAAAGCCTCGGTGCACATTCAGGCCGAATATCAAGCACTCCACAAAGTTTTCACCACCGCCGGTAAACACCACCCGGTGGAAATCAGCGCAGATGGCAAAAAATACACCACCATTATTAAATCAGTCACCTTTGACCCCAAGTACAACGCCCTGACGCACATTGTGTTCGGTGCCATCAAGGCCAATGAAAAAGTTGATGCCGAGATTCCAGTGCATCCGGCATATGACGAAGGCAATGATTCGAGCCCGGCTGAGCGCACGGGTCTAATTGTGCTGGCCCAGACAACGCACGTGAACGTCAAAGCACTGCCCAAAGACCTCCCCGATGCATTGACCTATGATGCCGAGCGGTTAGTTGCAGTGGGCGACCAAATAACCGTTGCAGATTTACGTGTTCCCGCCGGCGTAGAAATAGAGACCGAACCAGAGCACGTTGTAGCGACGGTATTTGAACCAAGTGCGCTGGCTGCAGCCAACGATGACGCCGGTGGCTCTGCACAAGCCAGCGACCAGACTAATGTTGAGGCCGATCATGAAAGCGGCGCCACTGAGGGCACGCAGGCCGACGAACTTCGCCCGGGCGGTAAAGAGCAAAAAGAGAGCAAGGACGAGGGCCGCAACCCCGAAAAGCAGTAAGTCTAACAAGCAGCTTACTATTGCTGGACGCCTGTCGAGGGCGTCCAGTTTTTATTCTTCAATAAACCCGCCGCTCTGGTGTTTCCAAAGCCGCGCGTACAACCCGTTTTTTTGCAGCAGAACTGCGTGTGAACCCTCTTCCACGATTTTGCCCTCATCCAGCACCACGATTCGATCCATTTTTTGAATGGTACTCAAACGGTGGGCCACCACTACGGCGGTACGGTCTTTCATGAGCTCCCAGAGCGCTTTTTGAATTGCTTTTTCACTTTCGCTATCCAGCGCGCTGGTGGCTTCATCCAGTACCAAAATGGGCGCGTCTTTTAGGATGGCCCGGGCAATCGCCACGCGTTGCCGCTGGCCGCCACTGAGTTTGACGCCGCGTTCGCCTACGACGGTATTGTAGCCGTCCGGCAGCTTGCTGATAAAATCGTGGGCGTGGGCTTGCTTGGCAGCAGCTTCGACGGCTTTTTCCGTGGCGTTCGACTGGCCATAGGCGATGTTCTCGCGGATGGTGCGGTGAAACAGTAGGGGCTCTTGTGGTACATATGAAATAGCCTGGCGTAGACTGGCTTGGGTGACTGTTTTAATATCTTGTCCATCTATGGTAATCGAGCCGGCAGAGATATCATCGAAACGGAGCAACAATCTAGTAAAAGTTGATTTGCCACCACCGCTGTGGCCAATCAGGCCAATCTTCTCACCAGAAGCAATGTGCAGGTTTAGCTTGTTAAAGACCTTCTGCTGATTAGTAGAGTCAGCGTAACTAAAGGTTACATCCCGATACACAATTTCGCCCGACTTTGCCACCAACTCGCTCGCATCAGGAGCATCGGTGATCTCAGCCGATTGCTGCAACAGCCCAGTCATGGGCGAGGCTTGCAGCAAAGCTTCGTCAATCTGCCGAGTCATGGTATTGACCGAAAAGAATCGATTGATGAGTGTTAGCGTGTAGGTGAAAGCAAAAATGCCACTGGCTAGTAACTGCGGACGGTGGGCAGTTGTCTGAATCAATATCACGATTAGGCCGAGTTGCATCAGAAGCAGTACGGCCATACGATTACCTTCGTTGACAACGGTACGCTGCCAGTCCTTGATTCTGACACTGGTGAGTTCTTGGTTGATACGCCAGTTGGTAGCTAGTTCGTCTGTTTCTTTGGCGAATGTTTTGACGGTTACGGCGTTTACGATGCTGTCGGACAGGTGCGCAACTAATTGTTTGCTAATCTTGAGCCGTTCGTTGCGGATTGCCATGCGCCGGGCATTCTCAATACGCGTCCAATAGAACAGCCCCACGAGCAGTATGGTTATCGACAGGCCGATCAGCCAGTTGCTGGCAAATACCAACACCAGACCTACTATCGTGGTTAGCAAAAAGCCAAAGATTCCCATAAAACCGGCGTTCCACAACAGACCATAGGAGCCAATGAACTCTTGGGCGTCGGATATCAATTTGCCGCCTATTTGATTGTTGTAAAAGCCGACGCTCCGTTTTAGCAGGTGCCTAAAAAGTTGATCGTTCAGGTCGCTCATTACTTTGGCTTGTAAAACCATAGAACGGCGGGTGCCGGTGGTGTTGCACAGCAGCCCCACGCCGGACATGGCGACAAACCAAGCAAAATCTTCCCACAGCCGCGGGCCGCGGCTCACCAAGTTGGCCAGCACCTGGCTGGCAAAGAACGGCACGAACACGCCTAGCATGACGTTGCTGGCGGGCAGTAAACAGGCCTGCCAGAGGTCGGGTTTGTGCCGCAAGGTAGCGTGCCAGTACAGCCGGAGTGTTTCCTTGGTGCGCATGGAGGTGTAGTCGGGTTTCACGTTCATCGTTCTATAGTACTCTTATTCCTCGATGAAACCGCCTGACTGATGCATCCACAATTTGGCATAGATGCCGCCAGCCGCCAACAGTTCGCTGTGTGTGCCCAGCTCAACGATCTCGCCTTGGTCCATTACGGCGATTTTATCCATGTGCCGCAGTGTGCTCAGCCGGTGGGCAATGGCGATCACGGTCTTGTTGGCCCACAGATTCTCTAAAGCCTCTTGTACGAGCACCTCGCTCTCGCTGTCGAGCGCCGACGTCGCCTCATCCAAAATGAGCAACGGCTTGTTATCGAGGATGGCTCGGGCAATGGCAATCCGCTGACGTTGGCCCACCGACAGCTTGACGCCACGTTCACCTACAAGGGCGTCATAGCCGTCACTGATTTTCTGAACGAATTCGTGTGCATGCGCCAACTTGGCGGCCTGGACGATCTCATCGTGCGTAACATCACGATCGGTGGCGTAGGCGATGTTGTCGGCAATGCTGCGGTGAAACAGACTGGTATCTTGCGGCACGTAGGAAACAATCTCAGCGATATCGGCGGTGGTCACTGGCTGGCCGTCGAGCAACAACGCGCCGTGCTGTAGCTCGTAGTAGGCTAGCAGTAGTTTGGTAATGGTAGACTTGCCACTGCCGCTCTTGCCTACGATGCCGATCTTTTCGCCTTGGCGTAGACTGAGGTTTAGGTTGTGCAGGACGCTGGTCTCTGGCTTGTCCGGATAGGCAAAGTTGATATTGCTGAGCTGCAGCGAGGCTTTGAGTGCAGGCGCAATATCCGGTCGAGACGTTACGTGCGTGGGTAGCTGCATGATATTGACCTGACCAAACAAGTATTGGTGTGCTTCTTCGGTGCGAGCCAATCGTAGGTTAAACTGTGAAATATACCAGATTACTTCCCATACGCCGCTGGTGAAGAGCAAGAGTGTAGACAGAATCGTGGCCAGATGGCCAATCGACAGCTCGCCGTGTAAGAACAAGTAGACGTTCAAACCAATTGTGCCCGGCCAAATTATGTCGCGCACAAAGACCGACATAGAATACCAAAACACCTGATTCCAAACGCCTGAACGCTGCGTGGCACTAATAACCCCGGCTTGCTCCGCCTGGATAGAGTGGATTTCACGGCTCTCTCTGCGGAACGATTTGACGTTTACAAAATTAGCGATGGCGTCGATGATCTTGGCGTTTTTGGTAGACTGCGCGTCGGCAAACTTCTTTTCGTAAGCCACACTATTGCGTACTGTGTGACGGCCCACCAGAAACATGCTGGTCAGCCCCACTGCAAAAATCAGACCGGTCTGCCAATTGATGTTAGTCAGAATCGCCAGAATAGCGATCAGGTTGATGGGCTCGTTGACATAGTTGTAGCATAGCTCGTCAAACAAACTACCTTGTTCTTGGCGAATGGTGTTGATGTACGATGACACTTTTCCAGTAAACTTATCAACAAAATACGGATAGGGCTTGCGAATGACCAAACGAAACAGCATATTTTCGTACTCGAAGCTGAGCGGACGAATCAGGCGGCGGTAGACGTATTCGCTAACCTGCCATATCAGGTTGTGGCCGCTGCTTAGCACAATCAAGACTACCATGTCGACAATGGCGCGGTGACCTTGCATAGGATGAGCAGCTAGCGCCCCCACCAGCTTACCGATGAAAACCGGCATGATGGCTAGCTGTACGTCGGCCACAGCAAATGCCAGGACGGTGAGTGTAAAACGCCATTTATGCTGGCCCATAAACGTTAGGTAGGAACGCAGTGAGTAGTAGTGGGTGGTACGTTTAGTCATCGATGAATCCTCCGGATTGGTGGGCCCACAATTTGGCATAGGTGCCGTTCTTTTTGGCAATTAATTGTTTGTGGCTGCCTTGCTCTACGATGCGGCCGTTATCGAGCACAATGATGCGGTCCATTTTTTGGATGGTGCTCAGGCGGTGGGCAATCACGATGGTGGTGCGACCTTCCATTAACTTCCAAAGAGCGGCTTGGATGAGTACTTCGCTTTCGCTATCTAGTGCGCTAGTGGCCTCGTCCAGTGCCAAAATCGGTGCGTTTTTGAGCATGGCCCGGGCAATCGCCACGCGTTGCCGTTGGCCGCCACTGAGTTTAACGCCGCGTTCGCCCACCAGTGTGTCATAGCCCTGCGGCAGAGCCAGGATGAAGTCGTGGGCGCTGGCCATGCGGGCCGCCGTCTCGATTTCCTCTTGAGTGGCCTCCAGCCTTCCATAGGCAATGTTTTCGCGAATAGTCCGGTGGAAGAGCAATGGTTCTTGCGGCACGTAGGCAATCTGCCGGTGCAGGTCGTTTTGGGTCACGTGAGCAATGTTTTGGCCGTCGATCAGCACCGCGCCAGAATCAATGTCGGAAAACCGCAGCAGCAAACGGGTAAAAGTGCTCTTGCCAGAGCCACTGTGGCCCACCAGGCCAATCTTTTCGCCGGGCTTAATACTCAGGCTCAAACCTTTGAACACCGCGTCGTCGGCGCCGTTGTGCGTAAACGTCACATCTTTGAACTCGATGGCGCCGTGACCCATGCGCGAGGTTTCTGGTTCGGCGGGGTCTTGGACCTCGGGCTTCTCGGCTAGCGTCAGTACCATGTCGCTGGCATCGCCAACCGACCGGTTGTAGTTCCGCAGTGCGTTATTGCCAAACTGGAACAGCTGCTCGGTGATGTTGGCCGTGTAGTTAAAAATCAGGAACACGGTGGCAATATTGGCATTGAATTTCATGACGGCAATCACGGCAATTAGCAGGGCGCTAGCCGAGATCAGCCGGCTCATCAGCCCCAAAGAGTTCATTTGCTTTTTGTGAGCCAGCGCAAAATCGCGTAGGCGGTGCTGCGTTTCGGTGGTAGCAATAGCAAAACGGGCCTCTTCGTGCCTGCTCTGGGCGAAGCTTTTTACGGCCATAGCGTTGGTTATGGCATCGGCCAGGTAGCCGGTTTGCTGGCTTTCGGCCGCCGCGAACGTTGCGCCCAGGCGCCGTACCGGGCGGGAAACCAGCAGGGCAATCGTCAGGTAGATGGCAGAGAAAACAATCAGTGCAGTGGCAAACAGCGGTGCCCGTAGCGACAAAATAATGGTGGCGATGATGATGCCGCCGACCATCGGATAGGTTTGGTAGACAAACGTATCGGACAACCGCACGTAACTGCTCAGCAGTTTACTAGTGTGTGAAACCAACGAGCCGCTAAAATTATTGGCATGGAAATCGGCGCTGCGCTGCAGCATGTGCCGAAAGACGTGTTCGGCAATATCACGCTGAACATCTTGCTCCAGCCGCCAAGAGAACCAGTCGACGAGCCGCCAGAGCAGCATGCCGGTGAGTAGCATGGCGCCGTACAGCACTAGCTGCGGCCCAAAGTCGGCCCACAAATGTCCAGACTGAAATTGATGCTGGCTTAGTTTACCCAACACACTGGCCAAAATCAGGGCTGGCAGGTAGCCGTTAATGAGGATGGTAATGGGGACGGCAATAAGAATACCCAGCATACGTTGCGGGTAGGCGCGAACGCGTGTCCAGTAATACTGCAAAACTTGTTTGGCGGTGTTGCCTTTAACTTCTAGCGTGCTCATAGGTCCGGTCCTCCTTGGCGCCGACCAATAAAAATTAGTCCGAATTATGTATGGTTTTATGTTTGCGTCCGGCTCACACTGCCGGTTTGGTTGAATTTACGAGAGAAAACAGTCGGAACGAGCGGCCGTAGCTGCTACGGTTCCGGTAAATGTCTGCATTTTCATAGGTTTTGGCGCGCCCTTTCCTTCACGTTAATGATGGAGCTTATTATAGCAGGGGCTGTCAAGACTTATAGATAACAATGTGTAGTGTTCATTACATCAGTACGAGAAGAGACGCTAGCGCAACAGAGGCGAAGCTTGTATAATAAGCGTGATGCAAAAGATTTTGCTCTATTACAAATTTACCCCAATTGCCGATCCAGAAACGATGCGACTCTGGCAGCGCACCTTGTGCGAAAAGCTCAATCTAAAGGGCCGGATTTTGATTTCGCGGCACGGCATCAATGGCACCGTAGGTGGTGAGTTGGATGATTTAAAAACCTACGTTAAAGAAACCAAGCAATTTGCGGGCTTCAAAGACACCACATTCAAATGGAGCGATGGCGCGCGCGATCATTTTCCCAAATTGCAGGTGCGGGTGCGCGACGAAATCGTGGCCTTTGGTGCAGCTGATGAACTGCAAGTAGACGAACAGGGCGTAGTGGGCGGTGGCAAGCACCTCAAGCCCGAGCAAGTCCATAAACTGGTTGCCGAAAAGGGTGATGACGTGGTGTTCTTTGACGGCCGCAATACCTACGAAGCAGCCGTGGGGCGATTCAAAAACGCCGTGGTGCCAAATACGCGCACCAGCAAAGATTTTGTGCGCGAGCTGGAAAGCGGCAAGTACGATGCCATTAAAAACAAGCCGGTTGTTACCTACTGTACCGGCGGTATTCGCTGCGAGATTTTGAGCAGCCTTATGAAAAACCGCGGTTTTACCGATGTCTACCAAATGGACGGCGGCATCGTAAAATACGGCGAGAGGTACGGCGACGATGGCCTGTGGGAAGGCTCGCTCTACGTCTTTGACGACCGTATGGGCCTAGAATTTAGCGACCACTCCGTGGACATTGGCGAGTGTATTCACTGCGGTGGCCGGACTAGTAATTACGAAAACTGCGCGCTCAAAACGTGTAACGAGCTAGTCTTGATTTGCGCAGATTGCCTACAAGATGATGCCAAACGTTATCATACAGCCGTTTGCTATAGCCCAAAGGCAGCAGCCTAGCGCTATGCCGCATATCCACACCGAGCCGAGTCAGCATGATATGACGGTTAGTGCATATATTGTGTTGCATGAAGGGAACTCGTGGAAGTGCTTAGTCCATTTCCATAGGAAGATTGAAAGGCTTATGCAAATCGGTGGCCATATCGAGCTCAATGAGACGCCATGGCAAACAATGGTGCATGAGCTGCAAGAAGAAAGCGGTTATAAAGCAAGCGAGCTTATGGTGTTGCAGCCCACTTCCGACAGGATTACAGAGTCGGCTACGGTGTATCATCCCGTTCCATTTATTGCCAATACTCACGGTGTGGGTAACGAGCACTACCACTCAGATTGGTGTTACGGGTTTGTAGCTAGTGAGCGGCCTCAACGTTCACCGGCGCTTAGTGAATCAACCGATTTGCGCTGGCTTACCATTGAGGAGCTCAAAGCAGCCACCGTCAGTAAAACGGCGGTAGCTGACGTATTGCCCATCTATCAGTTCTTATTAGATCACCTTGAATCTTACGTCCAGGTTCCGGCCAGCGGTTATTCAGTCAAAAAGCCCACTGGCGCTGTCGCAACATACAAGCGTGGTGCACCCGGGGCAAATAACTAGCTGCTACCCGCAGGGCAGTATAATATGAGCGTGAATAAGGCGCTGCAAAACAAACTAAAAGACCTGCCCAAAGAGCCGGGTGTCTATTTTCACAAAGACGCGGCGGGCGAGATTATTTACGTGGGCAAAGCGGCCGTGCTGCGCAACCGAGTACGGCAGTATTTCCAGGCCTCGCGCGGGCGTGACCCGAAGACCGAAGCGTTGGTAGAGGAGATAGTCGACACCGACTGGATGGTGGTGGAAAGCGAGCTGGAGGCGCTGTTTTTGGAAGCAGAGATGATCCGCCGCTATATGCCGCGCTACAACATTTTGCTGCGCGACGACAAGGCCATGAGCTACATCCGCATCGACTATAACAGCGATTTTCCCACCGTAACTACCACGCGCCGGCCGCTGGATGACGGCGCCATGTACTATGGACCGTATTATTCGACCTACGGTGTGCGCCAAGCTTTGAAGCTGCTGCGGCGGATTTTCCCGTTTGCCACGCGGCGGGTGCCGGGGCAAAAACGGGCTACCTTGCACTACCACTTGGGGCTTGATCCGGGGCTAGAAGAAGGCAGAACGTCGCTCGAGGATTACCGCAAAAACTTGCGTAAACTGATGGCGGTCATCCAGGGAAAGCGGACGTTTATTGTGCGCGAAATTGAACGTGACATGCTGCGGGCTTCAAAACAGCAGGAATTTGAGCTGGCGGCTAAGCTGCGCAATCAGCTAAGTGCGCTGCAAAACTTGGGCAAGCAGGTGATTTTTAGCGACAAAGAGTTTTTGGACATTTCTAAAGATCACGCCTTGAACGAGCTGGTAGAGCTGTTGGGCCTGGACGGCTTTCCGCGGCGGATCGAAGGCTACGACATTAGCCACATGCAGGGCACCAATGTAGTGGCTAGTATGGTGGTGTTTACCAATGGCGTAAGCGATAAAGGCGAATACCGTAAGTTCAAAACGCGCCTGGAGCACAACAACGATTTTTATAATATGCACGAAACCATTACCCGGCGGCTGAGCGAAAAAAATGTCAAGGCCTGGGGCAAGCCGGACCTGTTTTTAATCGATGGCGGCAAAGGCCAGCTGGACGCTGCTATCCGGGCGCGCAACGAGCAAGCCGCCGCCTGGAGCCCGGCGCTTGCCAAGATTCCTTTCATCGGCCTAGCCAAACGAGAAGAACAAATCGTCATCAAAAAACCTGCTATAACACCAGAAAACGATTTGGGAGGTCCGTCCTCCCAAACTAGTCTGAACGTCCAGATGTTGCACAAGTTGGGGGGATTTGCGACAGAGACAGAAGATTTTATTTTGGTGAATTTGCCGCACAACACTAATTTAGTTAAATTGCTGCAACGGATTCGCGACGAATCGCATCGCTTCGCGGTCAGCTACCACAGCGTGCTCAAGGTAAAGCAGCAAACAGCTAGCCTGCTCGATGACATTCCCACTATTGGTCCGGCCACCCGCAAAAAGCTCATTAAAACCTTTGGCAGTATGCGCGGCGTGTTGCAAGCCCGCGACCAGGATTTGATCCACTTGCTTGGCGAGAAAAAGGCGGCTATACTCAAGCAATATTTGCGGCCCATGCGGCGCGAACAGAGATTAGAGCGGCCTTAGGTACTCGGCGCTAAAGGAGGGTAATAACTTCGTGAGTGAGGTAGTAGATCCTGGTTGTTTGGGCATAGCCGAGACGTTTGTTCGTGTGCCTAATCCCGATGAACCGGACGCCTATGAGTATTGGGCGTGGAACACGGACGTTGCCAGTCCGCCTTACGCAGTGGCTATGGGAGTACTCTATGGGGTGAATAGGCCGGAAGACATTGTGATGCCTGAAGGGTGGGATGCTGGCCGCCTCAGAAGAATACGCTGGGGGCTAGAGGGCGGTACGGCGGTAACTTTTTCTATTGAGGAGGCAGGTGCTTTGGCTGCCATCGGTAGCCAGGTGCTTGCTCTCCATGCTGCTGGAAACGTCTTGCCGCCCCTGTCACCAATGCGCGAAAGGGCAATCCGCTTCCTAATTGCTCAAACTGTTCAGGATGATAAAAACTAGCATCAAAACGCAGATAACCGGAGTGTAAAACAGCCAGTTTCGCTAAGATAATCATGTTGCCGTCTCGTAAGGTGCTTACGCTATACTAGTTGTATGACCGCTCGCACGCACGACTTGGCCGCCGGCACAGCTTTTGCGGTACTGCTACTGCTGCAAACGCCGGCACCGCTCCGGCTTTCCACGCTGCTGATTGCGCTGCTAGCCAACCAGCTGGGCGGCATTGCGCCCGACACCGACCAGCCGACGGCACCGTTGTGGCGCAACTTGCCGGAAGGCCATTTTGTGGGTAAGGCCTTTGGCAAACTGCTCGGCGGTCACCGCTTTCTCAGCCATTCGTTGCTCGGCTTTGCTTTGTTCGGCTGGCTCTGCAATCTGCTGCTCCATTTTCTGCACCCTATCATGCCACATGTCGACATCCAGTTTGTCTGGCACGCTTTTTTGCTGGGCTACGCTAGCCATCTGGTGATGGACAGCTTTACCAAAGAAGGTGTGCCCTGGTTGTTGCCAATCCCGTTCAAGTTTGGTCTGCCGCCCCTCAGGGCGCTCCGCATCACCACCGGCAAAGCCGGCGAGACCTTGCTAGTGCTGCCGCTGCTGATCGCCACTGACATTTGGCTGTGCATGAGCCATTACAATCAGTTCACCAGTCTGCTACGGCACGTTGCACACTAAGCGCGCGCTATACTGTAGCCATGAACCAGGAGCTTGTGTGGGAGGGTGATACTCCCTACGGACACTATCAGATTTGGGATACGTTGTACGATGGCCGCGCCGCGCGAGTGCTGTATAGCGGTGAACGACAAGCTGCCCAATCGGGTACTGCCAAAGACGGTAAGCCCGAGTTGCTGTTCGACTACAATCAGCGCGTTTTTGAATTACTGACCAGCTTGCAACCAAAGCAAATACTATTGATCGGGGGCGCGGTGTGCACGCTGCCCAAAGCGCTGCTAGACGCCATGCCAGATGTGCGAATCGACGTGGTTGAACCCGATGCCGGGCTTACCAGACTAGCATACGATTTTTTTGATCTGCCGGTTGACGAGCGCTTGCGTATTTTTCACGCCGACGGCCGTTCGTTTTTGCAAGCTAACAGTGAGCGCTACGAGGTAATCTTGATAGACGCCTTTGTGCATACCGCAATTCCGCGCGAACTGCGAACCGTGGAGGCATTTTGGGCTATTGCCGACCATTTGCAACCGGACGGCCTGCTGGCCATGAATGTCATTAGCTGCTATCACGGCAGTGGTTCACAGCTGCTGCGGCAGATCTATGCAGCCGTAAGTCAGCCATTTGCTAGTGTCGACATATTTCTAGCCAGTCAGGGCTATTCGCTCTGGTTGCCCCAGAACTTTGTGCTAGTTGCCCAGAAGGTAGCCGATCGGCTCATACAGCCATATATGCGCTACGAAGCGGTACAGCCCCCCGAGGCTCATCCAAACGAAATACTGCACGATGTGCTCTAACGGGCATGGTGAGGGTGGGGCGCTCGCAATTTGCGCCACAGTTTGGCTGCGGCCACACTTACAGCCAGAGGAATAGACAGGTCGACAAGGGCGCCCAAAGGGTTGAACTGTGACTGGTGCCCGCCGGTGGCATGCCCTACTTTATTACCACAGGTGGCATGAATGGTATCGGTGGTGGCATAGCTGTATACCACCGGAAAACCAAGCTTGTTGTCGTAGGCGGTAGTAGTTTTGAGCGGTCCAAGGTCGGTCACGCAACCAATGTTCTGATCGCCCAAAGAATACGACTGTGAGCTGCCCGGCGCATCGTGCCAAGCTTTGCCAGGTAGCCACGGTGCGAAACAGAGCACTGCAAGCACTACAAAAATAATCAGCCCAACCATACCGGCATGCCCCGTGGGGTGTGGCTCTTTGGGCGCTGCAATGTGCTCATCGGATGAAGTGTAGGGGGTCTGCTGGTGACGCGCGTGATGAGTTGGTACAGGATGAGGTGGCGGTGTAGCGGCTAACTGCCGGTTAGATGCCGGTGGTTGTGCTACCGGCGTTGAAGCAGGGGCAGTCGGGGTAGCCGGTCTTGGTTGTGGCGGCTGGAAGGCCGAGCTGGCACTACCGACAGCAGGGCGAACATCCATAGCCGGGCCGCTCACTAGTGGTGGCCGAAGTGTAGAAGCGTGGGTGGGTGCGACTGGTTGAGGTGTTGGTTGCGGGTGTGGATGGGGTGTAACCGGCCGTCGAAAATTAGCCGGCCGGCCGGGTGTACCGGCTAGCGGACGGTGGCTACTTCTATCTACGGGACGCCGAGAAAATGGTTCCATATTGCTTATCCCTTAGTATCAGCCGAATAAGCAATAATTACAACTCTTCCACAGACCGTGGACCAGCCAGCTTAGCTCCTGTTATAGGCAGAATCGCAAGCCTATTGTATAGTTCCAGGCATAGTAGTTGTTAAGGAGGGAATTCTATATGGCTCGAAATGGTCGAAGGAATGGCGAGTGCCTTGATTGTGCGGCACCAGACACTCATTGTCCGCGCATGCTAGACATCTCTGAAAGAAGGACACCGGTACGGCATGAGCTAGATGGAGTAAGAGCCCGGGAAGCGGCGCAGCAAGAGCGGGCGAGGCAGTGGGAGGAGGTAGATCCGGCAGCTATGGTCGCATCTATAGGCACTCGTGACAGTTTGTTTGCAGCCCAAGATCTTTCTGAGGCACTTGCCTATCTTCAGCGTAGAAGTGAAACTCATACTGCCGGAGAACTAGAAGGAATGTTAGCCGAGCTAGACGTAGAGCAGGCAGGGCTACAAGAGGGCTGTACAAGGGGGCCGGGCCGCTCGTTAGTCATTGTCGGCAAGAGTGTGTGCCGAAGTAGTTTCCAAGTAGGCGAGTAGGGCCCCGGCACTTCAGCTAAACTACCATCAAGCCGTGCTATAATCTGCAAACATGCAAGCCGTACAACCAACCATTACAATTTTAGGGACGGGTTATGTAGGGCTAACCACTGGCGCACTGACTGCCATGGCCGGCATGAAGACCTATCTAGTAGACCCCAACCCGAAGCGTCTAGACAGCGTGCGGGCCGGTAAGTCGTTTTTTTATGAAGAGGGCCTGGACCCATTGGTGGCCGAGGCGGTTAAGCAGGGGGGGCTGATCCCGACTGATTCATATGCCCAAGCTGTACCCGAAAGTGATATTGTGATCTCATCGGTAGGCACGCCCGATAACCCCGACGGCAGCTCCAATCTCACTTACATTTTTGCAGCTGCCACCGAAGCAGCGAGGCACCTCAAACCCGGGGCCATTTACGTGCAAAAAAGTACGGTGCAGGTTGGTACAGGCGCTAAAATAAAGCAGATCTTTACCGAGGCGGGCACGCCAAATGCGTACGTCTCAAACCCTGAGTTTCTGCGTGAAAGCACCGCACTAGCGGATGCACTTTGGTTTGACCGGATAGTGGTAGGCGGTGATGATGAAGCAGCGCTGGAGTGTGTTCTGGATGTTTATCGCACCATCGAACAGAGCCGCGACGCCATTGCCAAGCTTGCCGGCCTAACAGCGCCGGCCAACTACCAGCCGGGACGGTACCTGAAGACCAAGCTGGAAAGCGCCGAGCTCATAAAAGTCACCTCCAACGCATTCCTAACGCTCAAGATCTCCTTTGCTAATTCCATGGCCATGTTGGCTGATAAGGTAGGGGCAGATATTCTAGAAGTTATGGACGGCACCGGTGCCGACCAGCGCATTGGTCACGCCTTTTTGAACGCTGGCCGTGGCTATGGTGGCGGCTGTTTCCCAAAGGATGTTAGCGGTTTGATTGCCGCCGGGCTAGACAATGGTGTTGCCTTGGAGATTATGAGCGCCTCACAGTCACTCAACGAAACTATGCCGGGCTATGTGGTAGAGAAATTGCAGAACGCACTCAGTGGATCGCTGCGCGGTCGTACAGTAGCTGTGCTGGGCTTGTCTTTTAAGGCCGGGACCAGTGATGCACGCCGTTCGCCGGGCGTCAAAATGGCCAATTTGCTCGTGAGAGCTGGTGCCAGCGTGAGGGCGTTCGACCCCAAAGCCAACGAAGAAGCTGCCGAGTCACTCAACAAAGCTGTACAACTTACCACTGACGCCGACAGCGCAGTACAAGGCGCCGATGCTGTTGTCATCGCTACCGACTGGCCAGAGCTCATTAATCGTGCGCCCCAGGAATATGCCGAAAAGCTAGCCGGCACCATTCTGGTAGACGCCATGAACCGCTTCGATATGCAAGCTGTTCGTGAAGCCGGTTTGACCCATATTGGGGTTGGCCGCTCGTCCAAGGATATACCGGCGTCCCCCTAACCAACACCCAAAGCCCGAGAATTCTGAACAGGAAGCGAATAGCTGCCGCACTCTACTAAACAGCCCGTATCGGCTACGCCGGGCCCCCTTCCTAATTTCAATAGTCAGCTTTTGACTGGGTTTGTTATACACTAAGTCCCATGGGAACAGCTGCTCGCGCTATTATTATCGAGGACAATAACCTGCTCGTCATGCACCGGAATAAGCATGGGTCGAAGTATTTTACGCTGGTCGGTGGACAGGTTGCGGCCGGTGAGACACCCGAGCAGGCCCTGGTTCGTGAGGTGCGCGAAGAAACTGGCCTCACGGTAACTGCCGCCCGGTTGGTGTATTTGGAAGAGCACGCCGCACCATATAACCACCAGTATATTTACCTGTGTACCGTGGCGCCCCACGGCAAAGTGGTTGTTCAGGGGACTTCCGAAGAAGGTCTTATGAACCGGATCAGTATCAATACGCATGAGCCACTGTGGGTACACGCTAGTACATTTGCTGGTCTGCCGTTTCGTACCATCGCCCTGCAGCACGCTATCATTACTGCGCTAAAAAAAGGCTTTCCAAACCAGCCGGTCAAACTTTCATAGGCCGTACAAGCAAGCTCTTACTAGATGGCGGCTCGTAGCTTGCTCACAATCTCTTCCACTACCTCATTGCTCACAGGGTTACGGGCGTCATCGTCATAAAACTGCCCATAGCGGTCATCGGTAAAAACGATGCCCTTTAGCTCAACCGATTGTTTATAGCGGGGAAAAATCTGCCAGTGAACGTGTGGGTGGGGCGGGTCGTCGCGGTAGCCATGGTTCATAAAGCAACCCATGTTTAGCGGTTTGGCGCCAAAGGCCCGTTCGTAGGCTGGCTCGAGCTTGCGTACAATGTCCTGAAACTCTTGCCATTCCGCGTCACTTAACTGGCCAAGGCTGCTTTTATGCGTCAGAAGTGTAATAAGTGCTCGTCCCAGATATGGTTGATCTGGTATGACGCCCGCCGTCCAGTGTGTAGTAGTTAGAATCTGGTTCTTCAGCGGTCTATTATCTAGAAATTGGCAGACATCGCAGGCTGGATTCATGGCCTAATAATAACAAAAAAGACGTTCGGTCCGAATGATCCTAGCGGACGGCTCATGATGTGACACTATTCGCCGGGGCTAAGATGAATTTGCTGACTTGTCAGCGGCCTGTGTAGCCATTGGGATTTCGGTTGTCAGCCAAATATCATCATCTCTGCATTCGTAGGTGAACTTATCGTATTCTTTAAAATCTTTGCCAACTTTAAAGTTGTTGGTTATTTCCCACCGAACCTTACGCATCGGCTTACTACATTTTGGGCAGTTCATAACCATAGTTTAATAAAAGTTCTGATTTATACAATGGAGCTGTCTGTGGTACACCCGAAGGGATTCGAACCCCCGACCTTTGGTACCGGAAACCAACGCTCTATCCAGCTGAGCTACGGGTGCTTGTGGTGCAAAATGGTACTCCCGGCAGGATTTGAACCTACGACCTTCTGGTTCGAAGCCAGACACTCTAATCCACTGAGCTACGGGAGCCTAAGGCTGTATTTTAACAGGTTACAGAGGTAAAGGGAACGGCATGATGAGGTTACACCTGTGAGTAATATCACCTCGCGTTGCTACTCGCTTATGCTACTGTACTAAAGATGCACAGACGATGGAGCTTCGGCGCATGAAAAAGCAACGGACTCTTCGTAATTTCAAAAACAACCCTTCGGGGTTGTTTTTTTATGCAGCTAATCAATCTAACTAAAGGGAGGGAAGTATGATTAACAACTACCGGGGCGTCGAAGACAGCCAAGCGTTTAGCGAGGTGGTGAACCGCTTGCGCCGTTTTTGTCTCAGCAAAGGCTTTTGCGAGGTGAGTACGCAGGACCGCTTGAGTATTCTGGCGGCCTGCGAAGATCCTGACACGGTGGCCACGTATAACTACATGGGCCAGGTCTGGCCGCTGCCCCAAACCGGGCAAATGTGGCTGGAGTACGAGCTGCTGACGCAGCCGCAACTGCCGGGTGTGTTTTGTGTGAGCACCAGCTACCGCAACGAGCCGCGGCCGGTGCTGGGCCGCCACAAGCTCATCTTCCCGATGTTCGAGTTTGAACTGCCGGGCAGTGTTGCGGACTTGCAAACCTTTGAAACTGAACTGCTGGAATATATGGGCTTTGGCGACCGCAGCAGCTACCACTACAAAACGTACGATGCGCTCAAAAAACACTACAAAACGCACGAGCTGACGCACCAGCACGAGAATGCCATGGAGCACGACTTTGGGCCAATCGTGTTCTGCAAAGACTTTCCCAGCTACACCTCGCCGTTTTGGAATATGAAGCAAAAAGGCGCTACGCATGCCCACAAAATTGATGTTATTATGCACGGCAATGAAACCATCGGTAGCGCCGAACGTGGTAGCGATGTAGCATTCATGAGGCGGCAATTCTACGCTATAAGCGATGGCAAATACGCTCAGAAACTGTTTGGCCTTTTCGGCAAAGAACGAGTAGAAAAAGAGCTGCAGGAGTTCCTGGCGCTCAAGTTCTTCCCACGGGTGGGCGGCGGGATTGGCCTGACGCGCATGATGGATGCGGCCAAAAAACATGGCCTGTTGGAACCCGCGGCAGAGCCAGCGCACGAACGCGAACTTCGGCTCAGGCCTGTGCCGACCCTGGCCTAGTGGTAGCTGCTCTACGAAAGCGGCTAGCGCCAGTTATTGACCAGCCAGCCAAGTACCACGGCGAGGTTGCAAGCTATACTGACAGCTTGCGCCACAATGAGCGGTTTCTGGTGGTGTTGAATCGCATAGACCAGCCAAATGCAGCCGATGCCGCTAAACAGCAGCCAGGTTAGCACGGCCAAGCCCGGCGCGTTGCTCTGCCAGGCTTTGATGATCTGAGGTACCACGGCTATGTTGCCGCCTACACCAACTATATAGGCCATCGTATCCACCGTTTTGGTGGACTTTGGATGGGGCAAGAGCTGTTCTACGGGATCACGACGCGGCATGTCTGTGTTGGTTTCCTATGTGTATGATAGCAGGCTTAGAGCACCACCCAGTAGCAGAAACTAGTATTTATTTAAAGTAAATGTAGGTAAAGTAGCTGCTTTTGACCCACATCTCGCTGTAGTGACCGCGTAGATCGTAGTTGTATTGGCTGACATAAATCATATTGCCGCTTACTTTTTCGACCCACATGGCGTGTCCATAGTAGCCAGCCATAGAAATAGCCACGGCGTGAACCTGCGGCGTAGAACCAGTAGCAATGCCGGCGCGCCTCGCATCGCGGACCCATTGATTGGCGTTGCCAACACCGCCCCAATTCGGCATATTGCCATACGTCTGGTAGACCTTCCAAGCTGTATAACTGACGCATTCGCGGTTGTACATGCCCCAGCTGTCTAGCTGGCTGTCTTGGACGGCGTTGTCCCAGACTGCTGGGTAGCCGCCATGGTGTGGGTCACCCGCCACCAGCAAACCGCCCAAATCACGGTTAGCCACCGCCTGAGCGGCCTGAAGCTTAGCGATTTCCTGTTGCTGAGCCGCATTGTAGCGGGCCAGTGCCAGCGTCGATGTCTCGCTACTGATGACCGGCACCGACCTATCATCGGCTGGCTTTATGATGGTATTGACGACATGCCCGCTCGTGATAGACCCTACAATACGACCAGGCAGGCGGACTATAAACAAGCTACCCTCGCCAGCCGTTCGGGCGACAGCCATAACGCCCGCGCTTACGTTATGTAGCACGAACATCGTGCCGCTGCCAAGCTTCCGGCCTGTCCAGACTATGCTTTTCCCCGCGCTGCCCACTACAACTGCGCTGCCGTGGCCGATAGACCGTCCTGTTTGAGCAGTGAGATTAGTGATTGCCCGGCAGCCGCCATACAAGCCGCTGCCGAACGAGACCATCAACTGCTCGGTTTCGCTGCCAAACCGATAAATGCCGGCCGTTACCGTGTTGGGGCTGTCAGATAGATTGACGTCTGTTTGACTCGTTGGCTGTTGGGTTCGCGCATCAAGCACCGTTCCCGAACCAATAGCGGTTGTCAGTGCCGAGAGTAGCACTAAAAAGGCTAGCGTTACTACGCTGGCGAGAATAAGGCGATATTTGTAAAAGAATAAGCTTGCCTGCTGATACATGCGCGTCCCATTTTCGCCACCACAATATGAGAATATAGATTATACACTTAATTTGTAGTTTGCGCACCCTTAGTTGCTCGTGCTAGTTCTGGTCAACAGGCAAGCTCCACCCCAATCGGGAGAGACGTGTTTTTGCATTGCCACGTGCAATCTTGCGGTAGCGAATTGGAGGCGTGCCTGCCTATTGCACCTGAGCCTAGAGATCCAAGCAGGTCACTTATTGCTCATTAGGGCTAGGGCAAGCGCCACGCAGTGCTTGCAAAAAATGTCGTGGTTCTTCGGGTTGCCGGTGCAGTGCCAGGCCAGTCCTTCGGGAGTGGCATAGAGCTGTGTGCGGCGACGCGCGCCTCCACCTTCTATCATCTTTCCGTCCAGTCCGCCGACCCACGCTTCTGCTTTCAGCGGTCCTTTGCGGATGAGCTCTACGGCATGACGATCGAAGATCGCCTCCCCATATTTGAAGTTTGATGGAAGAGACAATTGTTGTAGTAATTCTAGACTCAGGAGTTCGACCAGATTCTTCATTTGCTAATCCAGCTCAAAGTAGTAGCCCTTCAGATTCTTTGCATAACAAGTATCAAATAAATAAGCTGACCTTGGGGACGGAAGCCTTATGAAAGTGTAAAAGCCAGAGTGCGCCAAGTCCTAAGATAATAACGACGGCGGATAAGGTAAGGACCCTCTTTTGCTTCACACTCAAATTATAGCAAGAATGCCTATGCTTGGGGCTATCGCGTCCTCTATCACAACAGAATTATGAGAACCGGCTGTTAATCGAGAATTAGTTCTATGCGATCTGCATGCTCTGAACCAGTAATGATCCTTAGGATTTGATCGAACAGAGTTGGACCCTGCTTGTTTTTGGCTTTCTCAATACGTTTGTCGATAGAATCATAGTTTGATGGATGTGCCGTGATCCTTATCTTTTTTAGAAATGCAGCCTCCGCCTCATAACCCAGGTCTTTTCTGCTTTTGTCTGAGTTTGCCCAGATCAGCTTTATAGGTTCGTTGTATTCAAACAGACCAAAGCCCCCTCGTAGTACATCGTTGAATGCATCTAAATTACGTCCAAAACTCTTAAAATCTGGACATAGTTGCTGCTGCACTTCGTCATAAAAAGTATCAAGGTTGTCAAAGCTATTTCCGTTAATCGTTATTGTTAGCATCTTAGCAGTATACTACCAGGAGTTCGAACCCGTTTAGCAGGTATGCAGGGTAGCTCTCAGTATCGGGAAGCATAAGGTCGATTGGAGGGCTGCCGCGCATGCTATCGCAACTCCTATCCAAAGTGGTAGGGCATGCCGCTTAGCCGCCCTCGTTTCTTAGGTTTGATAGCTACTGCAAAAGCAAAAGGGCTTGTATTGATACTAGCGCGCTAGTATGCTAGTATACCCTTTATGGCAGATTTTTATGACTTCATTGAACTAACACACTCTATTCAAGACAAGAAGTTGCTTGAAGATTTCCTGATTGGTGTAACTACCGACAAGGAAAGAAGCGAACTGACCCAGAGAATAGAGATTGTGAAGCGTTTAATAGCTGGCGAACCGCAGCAAAAGATTGCAAGTGACCTTCGTGTTGGCATTGCGACTGTAACACGTGGTTCTAAAGAACTATCCCAAGGCAGATTTAAGGCTCTGAGAGCTTAACTATGAGCAAGTGTCTAAAGATCATTACTAATTACGGCAAACAGAGCGCTTGGCGAAACTCCAAAATCATGAAGTACAACCTAAATAAGGAAAAGATATGAAATATGACCTGTACGATTTAGAAATAACTGTTGTTGGAGACAGCGAGACCTTTAACTGTTCACACAAAGTTGGCGATACATTGGTTATAAGGGGCGAGAACCTGTCGTTTAAGGTAGGAACCGAACAATTCTCTCATTATGCCCTAGCTACGCTCACACCGTACATCGCCGCAAAACAACGTGTTAACCAAAAGAGTGACTGGATGTACTACGAAACAGAAATAGCATGCCCCGACCCAAAATGTGGCGCTAGATTTCGTTTTGAGAGAGTGGGCAAAAAGGAGCATGTATATACTCCCAACAAGGTGTAGGCATAGGTTCGCTAATCACAACAAGAACAGAGGTAGCTTTATCTCTGTTTCAGTATGGCCAAATTGGAGGGCCACAGTGGACGCTACTGCAACGGTCTACAAGGATTCTAGTAGTTTTTCATCCACACTCTCGAGGGAGTCTACAACTGCGTCTGCAATTTTCACATAGTTGTGATCTTTGTTCTCTGGGGCAGGGACGGCAATGCATTTCATTTTGGCTGCTTTAGCAGACAAAACACCCGAAGGGGAGTCCTCCAGGGCCAGGCACCTATGGGCCGGAACGCCCAGTAACGAAGCAGTGGTTATGTAGACGCCAGGATGGGGCTTGCCGTGTGTCTCGTGTTCAGCAGAATAGACATGGCTGAAGTAGCCGCCAATTTGCAACTTATCAACCACGGCACGGATTATTTCGCCCGAAGATGATGAGGCAATTGCCATGGGTATCGCCTTGGCCTTAAACAGCTCAATTACCTCCATGACGCCAGGCAAGGGTATGCCTTCGGTTTTTACAAGCTCTATAACCTTATCAACGATGAGTGCCTCAATGTCTTTCTGAGTTGCACCTTCCCATGGTCGTTCATGCCACCAGTGCGCCACGACTTCATCAATCCGCCGACCCATAGTATGCCGCATGTCGTCTTCACTCAAGTTAAGACCCACTGTTCCAAAGGCAAATAGCTGTGCACGGCGCCAAAAGGGCTCACTGTCAATCAGCAGGCCGTCCATGTCAAAAATTGCTGCGTCAATCATTCGCCCATTGTAGCAACAAAAAACTCCTCAAAACAGAGGAGCTTAAGCACAAGCTTTGTTGGAGGGCCATCGTGCACGCTATCGCAACTGAGATTAAATTTTCTGCAACGATTTCTTGACCGTAATCGCTACTCGTTTCTTACCCTCAGCATCTACGGGTTTGATTATATCTATTATCTCAAAGCCGACACTAACCAGGGACTCGCGTAGTTCGTCTTCAGTCCACAGTTTTTTGTACCGCTTCGGAGTATTCTTATAGTCATCTTTTTCTAGCCAACCTTCCTGTGATTCGTCGGCCATGCTTACACCAAAGAAAGCAACACCTTCAGCAACCAGTAGGCTGTAAATTTTGTGCATGATATCAAGTGCAACTGGTTTGGGAAAAACATGTATAAATGCTCGGGTAAAAACTGCGTCATACATCTCAGTAATGTCTGCTTCCAAGAAATCGCCTATAAAAATCCTAGCTTTAGGGTTTCTTTTCTGAGCATATGCTGCCATCTTTGGTGATAGTTCGACTCCGTCGGCCTCATAGCCTAAATTTCTGAAAAGCAAAATATCCAGGCCTACAGCGCAACCTACATCTAATACTCTTTTGCCAGTCTTAATAAACGAACTAAAGTATTTAACCCTCTCAAGGTTTCCGGGCGTTCTTTTGATAACACGCCCCTCATATTCATCGGCCAGCTCGTCATACGTTTGTTTGTTAATGTTATTTACATCGTTGGTACTATGCATGATCTAACTCTACAACAAAAAAGACTTCCGAAGAAGTCTCTCATAGTGCTTATGCTTGGAGGGCCACCGTGCACGCTGTCGCAACTCAACTGACGGTAAACTCAATGACTTTGCCGGCTGTGTGATGGCCAGGCTGGGCGACCTTAATTGTGGCTGTCAGTAACTCGGGCATCTTGAGAATAATTGGTAGCCATTTGCCGGTCGCTTCATGCATTTGCGAATATGGTATATCACTTGGCGCAAACCAGTGCATCTGCTCTTGTAGTATTGGGTTCCCAGTGACGTCCGCAAAGTAGACTGTGATTTTTAAATCGACTAAGCCAGTCGGCTTGTCCATAAAGTATTGGAGCTGTGCGGCTTGTGTCAAATCGGCCTTGATGCCAAATTGCTCCGTAAGCTCGTGCTGGGCTATTTGTTCGGGGTCATCACCAGGCTGAAAAAAACTCCCAAAGCCATCGGTTATCGTCTTACCTTCTTTAGTCCATGTCTGTAACAGAATGCTACCATCGTTGCGACGAGGTAGGATCATTACTGAATATCGTTTGTCTGGCATGGCTTGAGTATAGGTGGGTTTATCCAAAACGAAAAGACTCCCATTCAGAGAGTCTTTCATAGTGCTTATGCTTGGAGGGCCATCGTAAACGCTATCGCAACTGAAGTCAGAAACCTTTCGCCTGCCTACGTTATAACTTTTTAGCAACAAAGACCGCCCATTGAGGGAACTCGCTGAATCGTTCGTAGTAGTATGGGTCTATATCATTGCATGCTTCGACGGTGAAGCCGGCTTGCTTGAGGAGGTTGAAGTGCATACTCGGCGGCCCAATCCAGTATTGGACCACCATCCCGTCGCTAAACGCATCCTGATGCCTCGAAAATGTATGGTATTTTCCGTATAATTTCGGTTTATCTTTGCCCTCGGTGTAACCTAAAAGCCGGACTTGGCGACCATCAACGTTGGCGACGTCGGAGGCCCAACGCACAGGGTGGCCGACTGAAAACTGGAAACTGCCACCAGGCTTCAAAACCCGGCCCACTTCCTTGTAAACGGCTAAAGGGTTGTCGGAATAGTGGACCGTGAGGCTGCTGTATACAAAATCGAATTCTCTGTCTGCAAAAGCCAATCGGTGCATATCGCCCACGGTAAATTCATAGCCTGGGTATGATTCCTTTGCGAGTTTGATGGATTCTACAGATAGGTCAATGCCAACCAAATTAGTAGCTCCGAATTCCTCAAGTAGTTTCGATTCTTCGCCGCTGCCGCAGCCGAGCAGCAGTATGCGCTTTCCCGTCAAGTCAGGCATCACCCCTCTCATTGCTGGTTTTTCTACAAAGCGATGAGGAATACTCTCCCCATTCTTAAACCTCTTTTGACGTGAGGCGGCATATTGGTCGTAATCATTTACCATGCCAAAAGGATAGCAAACAAAAAGACCTCTGAAAACAGAGGTCTTATAACGCTTGTGCTTGGAGGGCCATCGTAGACGCTATCGCAACGGAGCTTAAGAGTGTATAGAATGGTGATATGAAACTGGTTTTCCCGATGAGTCTGAGTGGTGGCCTAGAGTGCATGTTGGCTGCGGGTCGATACGGCAGGTATTGGGAAGAAAACAAAGAAGAGATTATTGCCGCTCTCTATGCTCACACGAAGCTCCGATTTAAGCAGCGTAAAATCACTGTGCACGTAATCTCTGGCTCCACGAGTAGAGCAGGCAATAGCGTGCGTCCCATGGAATTATCAATCGAAAATGTTACGCAAGATGAAATCGCCTATACATTAGTGCATGAGCTATCACATCGGCTTGTTATCGGTAACGGTATTCAGCCATCGGCTAAAAATGACCATGCTCGAAGCAGAGCGTCTTATAATATGCACCGACACATTTTCTTGTTTTTGTACGATGTGATGGTAGACCTGATAGGCGCGGACAGAGCTAGTCGCTGCGTTGCCAACGAGCGTGCGCTGCATGTTGCTTTGTATGATAAGGCTTGGTCTTGGGCGCTTGATATGACATATGACGAGAGGCAAGCAGCATTTAGTAGATTAAAAAAATCATACAAAACGGGTGTGCACTAGGCACGGAATTACGTGGCCCTGGGTAGGCCAAGATAAAAGCCCCAACCTTACGGCTGGCTAGGGCTTTTATCTTGGAGGGCCAGGATATACATTTTTGAAACCCGATGAGGTTGATGAACTGATTGCTGATTTGGTTTTGTTGCATAGTCGATTAGTTGAGCTAGGTATGGAATACCGCAATGGCGAAGTGTACCTGGCAGACCTTGAGGTGCGGGATGTTTAGGCGTTTTCCACAGTCTAGCCTATTTGATCAAAACACATTTTATCGGGTGTTTGAACGGGATTTGCAGCACGCTCGGCAAGAGGTAATAATAGAAAGTCCGTTCATAACAGAGAAACGGGTGGAACTGCTTTTGCCAATTTTTCGCAAATTGAGCACGCGGGGCATCCGTATGGTCATTAATACACGCCACCCTGATGAGCATGAAGGTGATTACTGCCGCCAGGCGTTTGAAGCGGTGGCAACTCTACAAGATATAGGGGCGGTGGTACTGTATACTGGCGGTCACCACAGGAAATTGGCGATCATTGACCGCAAGGTGTTTTATGAGGGGAGCCTGAACATATTATCGTATCGAGACAGCTGTGAGATAATGAGGCGAGTGGTATCTTCGGCAGAAGCCAAAAGACTGCTGCAATTTATAGGAATTATGAAATATGTTGGACGCGAATAAGGATTTTGACAACCGTAACCTCGCCAATAGCGAAGAAGCTATTGAGAAAGCGTTGGAATATTTGCGGTATCATGACCCGGCCAACGCAAATCGTGAATATGCGATCGGCCTACTCAAGCGGATGCAGGCTGCGGCGGATAATATTGCGGGCAAGGTCACGTTAGACTTTGAGCAGTTCGTTGAGAACAGTAACGAGCCGAAGCAAAATTAAAACGGCAAGACGTCGGCTGACTTTATGCCAAGTGCTTTGACGATTTTTTCAAGAGTCTTTAAAGAAGGCACGACTTCGCCACGCTCAATCTTTGCGTAGTGGTTCACGGTTGTGCTGGCATGCTTTGCTACTTCAGCTTGCGTGAGGTCTTTGCTGCGGCGGGCTTGAGCGAGCTGCTGACCTATGTGTGCAGATGTCTTATCTAGCATTATAAGAACATTATATACCAGATATGCTAGAACAAATTGATCAGTGCTTGCAATTCTGGCAGGCGAGCTTTGGCATTGTCTAGTACTGTTTCTGTAAAAATTGCCTTGTATGCTCGTACGTCCGTTCTTTTGTCTTCTGGTATGTGATTGGCTTCAAAATAGTTTTTTAGTCTTGTTGAATTCCATGAAGAAATGCGTTTGCTTGGTTCAAGGATGTTTATAAGTAGCCTCTCGATACATGGTATCGTACGCATCACGATAACGTTCCCGCCAGCAGCGACAGCGTCTGCTTGCTCCATTTCATCTTCAGGCCTGTCGCCATCAATCTTTAGGCATTGCTCATCATAGGCTCGCCCTTTTTTAATCGTTTCTTCGGCCAAATGAACCTGATCACCGCCGGCGCCACGCTTGATATCCACATTGTATGTGTCTGTTGCATACACGGATTTCAAACAATCAAGGAACGCCTTGTCGTGTGCTCCTTCGCAGTAGACAAGGCGAGTCTTCTTAGTCCGGCGGCGAACCCTCGGCACACTACACTCCAATCTTTGGACGCGCGCCGTATGCGCCACTTATGTATTTTGTGTAGTAGTTGTCAGTTGATTTTACGCCTTCGACTTCATCCAGGCGCCAAGATTCAGTTTTGCCTTCCTCGTTTTTCTCAGTAAGGGTGATTTGCTGCTTATCGCAAGATTCCAGTATTCGGTGGTTGTGCGTACTAAACAGCAGCTGTGCCTTATTTGGGTTTGTTTCCGGATATACAAATAAATCTACTATTGCCTCGACTATATCTGGATGCATGAAAGCGTCTATCTCGTCGATGATAGCAATGCCGCTGTTCTCTACTAATAGAGCGCTTACGACGCTTGCCAGTGTGCTTATGAGCCTTTTAGTACCGGATGATTCCATCTCGGCCCTAATGGCAAATTCATCGTATCCCTTAAACTTGTGTGTTATGAGATAGATTGATACATCCTCGCTACCAGGGATTTTAACCACCTGTTTCGAGAAGTCGTTAAAGCCTAGGTCATACTTTTGCAGGATATCCCTAACTTGGTCTTTTAGTGCTGTATTCTTAGTGCCTAGTAGCTCTTTAAGCTTATTACGCAATAATATATTGCCAGCATCCGAGTCTTCGCGATTGCCGTCAACCCATAGGTTATGGACCACAACACAATCAGACCAGTAGTCGGATATGAGCTTTGCTATGTCAGCCGGAACCTCTTTTTGCATTGCCGAAGCAATCATGGTCGCATTGCGGCGAAGTTCGTTGATGTTGTTAATACCAAGAGCTTTATCAATGTAGGTGTACTTGCCGTCTTTGTCGCTCCATTTACGTGAAGCGATAGTTTTTGCGGTGACGCGCTCGTTAGTCTCGCTACGTTCTTTTAGCTCTTCGCCCAGGATTTTTTCTTTATCGAATGCAAGCGTGTATTCGAAAACGCGACCAGATATCGCAAAGCATACCGATGCCTCTGATGGAGTGTTCGGCAAACCCATGTGCGCAGAAAACAAAGTGGACATTGGTGCATTTGGGTGCTCTTGATACGAAGAAGTGATCATGTGGTGGAGGAATGCCAGCCCCTTTAGGAGTTGTGTTTTACCGGAAGCATTGGCGCCAATTACTGTCTCTACTAAAGAAATTCGACCTGCAATGTCCCCGGCATCAACATACAGATATGTTTTTGGAGCATTGCCGTTAACTGCGAAGTTAACGGATGCGCCGTTTTCGCCGATAGAGTAGAAGTTCTTCACGCTGTAGCTAAGTATCATGGTTGTAGTGTACAAAAAATGTGTTCGTAAGTCAATAGTGTTCGATAATTTTGCACGGTTTGGACTTATACACTTGACCTTCACCGCTAAGTCCGCTATAATAAGAATTACCTTTCTAGCAGAGTTAGATTGGGGGTTAAAAGCAGAAAAGCGCCCTTCGAAAAGGCGCTCCCTTGTAAAATTTGACGGTTTTACTTTCTAATTTTAGCACAAATACCAACATAAAACGCGCCAAATGAGGGAATACGGCGCTGGAAAATCAATGGCTACATACCTAATCCGCAAGGATAATAAGGGTGAGTACTACTGGGTTCTGCGTTCCGACGAGAACTATAAGACAGTCGCCATGAGCAGCGAGTCTTACGACTCAAAGCAAGGCGCCAAGCAGTCAATAGCTTGGACTCAGGCAAACGCCAAAACCACCAGCGTTAAAGACGAAACTGGCGAGTAGCGGTTTAGCGGCCAGGCTCTTGGGTCTGGCCGCACCAAGCACCTTAAGTATTTAGCTGTGCAGTAGCAGTGTTGTTTCAAACAGTCGCAAGTACCCATGTGGTTAATGGAAGCCGTCCGCGGCGGAAAGGGCTATGGCGTATGGTAGAGAATTTCGCTACCCTGGTAACCTTCACTAACTTTTTCGCAACATTAAATAGTTCCACCCAGCTGCTACTGCTTTGCGGCTAACTACTTAAGACAGGCCGTCCAGATTGTGGCGTCTATTTAACACCCTCAAACAACTCTTTAATCTCAACGCTAAGAGCTTGTGCGAGTTTTCGTAAAGTGGATAGACGTACAAATTTCGTTCCACCTTCAATAAATGCAATAGTCGTAACGTGCGAATCAATCTTCGCCGCTAATTGTTCTTGCGTCATGCCGCGTTTACGGCGCAGCTCAGAAACGCGCTTACCGAACAAGCGCATCAGAGCTTTTTCTTGTGTATCAGCCATACCAACAGGATAGTGAGGCTAGACTTTTAGTTGAATAGACCTTAAGTCTATGCTAAGTTACTACATAGACTTAAAGTCTATAATCATATGGGGCGAACACAAGTCAAGAAGCTGCTTACTACTGTCGATATTCTGCCGCTTTTGAATGACATTGCGAGTCATAGGCAGGAACATTTTATTGTGCTCTCCGTAGATACAGGCCGGAAGCTCATTACGAAGCGAATCGTCTTTATTGGCACGATTGACTCGGTTATTGCGCATCCTCGTGAGGTCTACGCTGGGGCCATTGCCGACCTGGCCGCCGGCATTGTAGTGGCGCATAATCATCCATCAGGCGACCCAACACCGAGTAAACAAGACATCGCCACTACACAGCAACTTATAGCGGCCGGACAGATATTAGGAGTGAGACTATATGACCATGTTATTGTCGCGGGGCGGCGGCATTATAGTTTTTCGGCTAATGGGATGATAATTTAACAAGTTCTCTTGCGCTATATGTTTAAACGTGTTATGCTTACGACAATAAAAGTTAGGTTAGAAAGAACCATTATATGGTACAGGTAAGTAAACAGTAACCACGTCGCACCAGGGACACCCATGGTTACTTTTTAATTACTTATAAATAAGACCTACTAGAGAAAGCCGAGCCCTTGTGTGATACGTCACCGATTAGCTCGGCTTTTTCTATGTGGAGTAACTATGAACTTTCTAAGCAAACTATCGCCCGCTCGCTCAGATGAGATTGGACGCCTCCGTCGTAAACTGTATTTCTTCTCGTTCTTTGATGAGTTTATCCTCATCTACCCCCTATACACGCTGATGTTTCAGGCTCACAGGCTAACAGGGGCGCAAATATCCAGTCTGCTGATCGTGCTTTCTGCCACGATCTTTGTACTGCAAGTGCCCGCAGGGTCGGTTGCGGATATATTTTCGCGCCGTTTTGTACTGACTGCAGCAGTTATGGTGCGAGCGTTAGCGTTTATGTGCTGGCTGCTGTTTCCTAACTATATTGGCTTTTTGGTTGGCTTCGTACTGTGGGGTGTGAAGCGAGCCTTTGTTTCAGGAACCATGGAGTCATTCGTATTTGACGAATTAAAGCGGCTAGAGCGGAGCCGTGAGTACGCGCGCGTCACTGGGCATATGCAAACGTATGCCTTGTTTGGTTTTATTTTGGGTGGGTTCGGCGCGGGTGTTCTAGCGGGTTTCGGCTTTTCGCTCATCCTGCTATGTAGTATCGCCGCAATTTGCGTGTCAGCGGGCGCTATCTATTCACTCCCGTCAGCACCGAAAGTTAAGCATGCGAAGCGCGCTCCCTACATGCAAACACTAAAGGCCGGAGTGCGTGTAACACTCCGTAATCCGGTAGTGTTATTCATTGTCAGTATTGGGGCGGTCGTCAACGGGCTGAGGGTTGTCGATGAATATTACGGCCTGTTCTTCCACGAGTTGCGGTTCAATAATCAAATGGTTGCTCTCTGGATTGCCGGGATTTACGTCTTTGGTGCGCTTGGCAGCTTCATCGCTAGCAAAATGGAGCGTAAGCTGCCTGTAAGCTTAGTGTTAATCGTATGGGCGGCACTCCTGGGCCTTGCCACAATCCTGCCTGCTTCACTTGCGCCAGTATCGCTTGGCCTGTTTGGGCTGATGTACTACGCCATGACAGTATTGCTTAATGCGCGTTTGCAACACGAAATTAGCGACGAAGTTCGGGCCACCGCTACTTCAGTCACCAGCTTTGTGGCCGAGTTTCTTACGCTGGCGGTGTATGGCGTCTTTGCTCTCACGAGCGGCAAAGGCTACGCCCTTGGGCTGCACATTGTTGCCATCTCGATTGCTTGTTTTGGGGTGGTGTTCGGAATAGCGAGCAGGATATACCACAAGACCTCAGTGAATTGATGGACTCACTTCCGGTAGCTCACCATATTCATTTTCTCTGTAGCCCCAGAGATGATATTATGGCCACCAGATAGACAACGGCGTGGCAAGGTGGTGTTGTACAGGTAGAGCGCGTTAGCCTAGCTTCAGATGTCCGATAGCGATAGCTATTGCTACATCTACTGCCTTATCCGCGATGTAAGCAAAGGCTTTTTTCATACCAGAGGCATCACGCTTTCCTACCGCGATGCGCAATTCCTCTAGGCTTTGTTGTATGTCTTCGGGCAGTTCGCTGATGTTGATCGTCTGGTTAACATTCTCAGACCGGTGAGCAATGTTAGAGTTCGAGATGTTAGCATAAGTAACGCTGTTTGATATATGTAACGCGCTGACTTGGCTATCACCGAAAGGCGTGAGCCTATACACACCCTCATTATCCTCGACCTCTTCAATGAAATCCTGGTCGAGTAGCCACTGAAGCGCGTCCCTTACCTTTTGCATGCGCTTTTCGCCAAACTGGTGTTCAAGTATCTCAATGGTTATAAACTTGCCGGTAACGTCCGTACCAATTTTGCTTTTCGAAATTGAGAGCAGAATTGCATTCGCAGTTGATTTTAGCTTCTCCTGCCTTTCGGCTGCTTTTTTGGCCCTAGAGTCTAGCTCGTCCTTCGCCCTGTGATAGATGGAGGTCGGGACGTGCTGGTTCGCTCGGCTTGTTTGCATAATACTTTTTAGCTCGTCATCGGTTTTATTTTGCAGGTCGTCCATATGCTCTATGATAACCCATCTGGCTCTCAAACCTATTTCCCTCCGGCAAATAGGTGACTTCCGTTTGAGTACAAACGGAAGTTCTGTAAAAACTCCATGAGCGCCTTATGCTTGCTCCCAAATCTCTTTCGCCAGCACGTTCGACTGTTTTAGCTTGTCCACCGTCGTAAACCGCACCCGTGGCCTCTCGACATCGTCATCCTCCCAATACCAAGCATCCGCCACAAGCTTTCGCGTCCTGCGCTTCGCATAAATAAGGTCACTTGTTCTGGGGCAGACGAATAACAGGATCGGCAGCTTTGCGGTATCGGTCTGTTCCTCCCATTCGTCGCCTTCTTCGTCGAGGAATTTCACGTAATCGCCTAAGCGTTTCTTCATGCGGTAGCGTGGCAGGGTCGGGTCAAAGACTTCTAGGATGTAGCTCTCAAGCGTTGCTTCCTCTTTGCCGTCTTTGTTGAGTTTGTCCTGACAGAAGATTAGGTGCGGATGAATAGGCTCATCATCAAAATCGAGCACGAAATGGTAGTAGCTGCGTTCAAGCAGGTAATCTGCTTCGGTTTGGTAATAGTAGTGTAGCTTCTTGCCTTTGGCTTTGTTGGCATCGTCTTCACGCTCTAGGGCGAGCACGCAATCCGCGACTAGTATGCAGCGGTCAATGTACGTTTGGCTGCGGGTCGGCTCTTTGTAGCGTTTCCGTAGTTCTTCTGGCGGGTAGGTTGGTACCATTTCTGTCTTGTTGTCTTCGCTCTTGGTTTGCCTGGTGAGCGCGCGTAAATGCCGCACACCATTCAACGCTAAATAGTAAACCGCTGGCTTAGTCTTTTCAGCAAAATGCGTTGAATATATCCACTCAACGTAGCCTTTAGACCGCAGATCACGTAACCACAGATTTATTGTTTTTGGGTCTTTGTGTTTAAGCAATGCTTGTATCTGGATACGGTTAAGAAATCTAAATCGGTATAAGAGCTTTAATATCTCTTGCTGTTTCTTCGTTAGCTTTGGTAATTCGGTCATATGTAGGTCTTTAGATATAGGTAGATAGGTTAGTTATTTTTTAGTCTTGTTGTATAATTTCTTCTTTTAGTTTTTTAGGTACATCGGCAAATACAATCCCAGCCAATCCCACCTACACCACTACTTGTAAGAGTAGGAGATACGAAAAGTTTACAGCAACGGATACAACAAGCGCAAGTTTTGCCCTAGCCCTTGGGGGCAAGATGCGCCTCATTTATCTATTGAAACTATTCATATTTGGGTGGTATACTATCCATATAAAGCATAGTTATTACGTCGAAAAAGAGAGTAAAAATGGCTCGACCGAAAGGCTCAAAGAATAAACCAAAACTAACCGATGAGGGGGTATTCGAGATGAGCCTGGAGCAGCGCATGCAGATGATAGCCGATTTGGTTGTTGAAAAAATCCTCGAAGATCAAAGCTATGGTCGCAAGATAGTTGATATTTTGGGTATTGGGGCAAAAGATGCTGCCGAGCGACAGTAGAACCCGCTCCGGCTTACTGGCGATACGAGTATCGTCCGGCAAGCAGAAGCGTGACGGTGATTCGCCAGAAGAACAGCGCCAGCGCGGAGAAAGCTTGGCCCGCAGCCAAAACATACAACTCGTCGATACGGTTATTCTGGTTGAGTCGGCATCGCACGAAGACCAGCCGATGCAAGAAATAGTTGAGCGATGCCGGGCAAATCCAAATATCGAAATCGTGCTCATTAAGGCGATTGACCGATTTACGCGCGGTGGCTCGGCTGCTTACATAAAGCTCAAAGAACAGCTCGATCAGCTAAATGTAGTACTGATGGATACATTTGGCATAATCGACAGCAGGCGTGTAAACACGCTTGAGCATACTGGCTTTAAGTATTACTGGAGTGACTACAGCCCGTCGTTCAAGAGCGAAATACTCGAAGCCGAACATGCCAAAGACGAGCTGCGCGACATTATGACGCGTATGATCGGTGCTGAAATTCGCTATACGCAGCTAGGCTACTGGATGCGTCAGCCGCCGTATGGATTTACAAGCGAGACAGTCGATACTAATCACGGTAAGCGTGTTATTTTGAGTCCACACCCTGATGAGTCCATATTTATACGGCGCGTCTTTGAAATGCGGGCGCAGGGTATCTATAGCTCGCAGGAAATAGCCGACGAGATAAATAGATTAGGTTTCCAGACGCGTGTTAGTTATGTGCGTGATAAATACGATCGATCCAAGATAAAAAAGATCACGGGCGGCAAGAAGATGGACGTCAAAATGGTTGATCGAATTGCCCATAACCTCATTTACGCAGGGATTATTAAAGGCAAATGGACACACGACAAACCTGTTAAGGCTCAGTTTGATGGCATTGTGTCGGTAGGGCTATTCAATAAAGCAAATCACGGCAAATTGATTATTGAAGTGACAGAACGTGAAGTTTTCGTATACCACAAGCAGCCGCCCAAATGGCAGCAAGTGAAAAAGATGGTAAACCCGAAGCTCCCATTCAAAAAAGTAATTGGTTGTCCTCATTGCAGAAAACCCTTGAGCGCCAGTGCTGCACGCGGAAAGCTGGGAAACTACTATCCCGCCTATCACTGTAGCCGAGATGGTCACTATTTCCGTAAGCCTCAAGCCGAGTTTGATGCGACCGTTGAGCGTCTTGTAAGGAGTATTGAATTGGAGCCGCAGCATATAGACAAGCTTTTGGAAATGATCGAGGTGTCGTGGAGGGCTCAGCAACAGCAACGCGCACAAAATGATCAACAGCTTATCGAGCAGCGTCAGGCTCTTGAAGCGCAGATACGCGTAATGGTAGACCGTATGAAGACAATAACGAGTGAGACCGCCTTAAAGTACATGGGGAATGACATTGAGGACGCCGAAAAGCAAATCAAAGACCTGGACAAAAAACTGGCTAATAAAGCCGAGGATGAGGTCGATATCGTACTAATCTTGCAATACGCCAGATATCTCTTGAAACACCTATCAGAATTGGTACTTGGCCTCAGTAATCCACTCCGAAAAGCCGCTTTCTTTGGCGTAATCTTTAATCAGATGCCGAGCTATGCAGATATAGATTTTGAAACCCACGAAAAAAGCCCGCTACCAGGGGTGAACGGACTCTTTCGAATAGCGCTTGCTATTAAATCTACTTCTGGAGGGCCAGGAGGGACTTGAACCCTCGACACCCTGCTTAAGAGGCAGGTGCTCTAACCAGCTGAGCTACTGGCCCGGGTTGGCGCCTGCTGTAAAAAGCAAGTGCAACGGGGGTTAGTTTACCAAAATACCTCTGTTTCTGCAAGGCATAAGCAAGGCTGTCGTGTTTCACGGCATTGCATTTGCAGACCGAATTGCTATGATGACCGTATAGATTAAGGGGGTTAAAATGAATAATCAAAAAGTTTGGCAGTTTAACGGCACGGCCGGTGGGTATTTTGTAGTTTGCTTGGTGGCTTTAGTGATGACGTACATCCCGTTCTTTGGCTGGGCATTCTTGATGAACTATATCGCGCAGTGGATGGCCGATAACTCGCTGATAAACGGTAAAAAGGTGGTCTACCGAGCCGGCTACGGTGAAGCCCTAAAGTTCGTGACTGTGGGCACGATTCTTATGTTTTTGACCCTCTTTGTTTACGCGTTCTGGTATGTGCCAAAGGCGTACCGCTTTATGGCCGACCACTTGCACTATGTGGATGATGGGCCAATGGGCAGCCCAATGCCTGCAGCGGCTCCAGTGAACCCGGTGCAACCGCCTGCTGCGCCGCTGGTTGGCTAGGACAATCCCTCTACCTCTGTTATAATAGCGGCCATGAAATTACTGAACGGCTCGGAACTAGCCGGTTTTATTAAGGAGCGCCAAGCGCACGAGGTGCGTGGTCTGCGTCAAGGTCTGGGCGTGCAGCCCAAACTGGCAATTGTAGTCACGGTGGAGCATCCGGCCATCGATGTCTATATGCGTATGAAAACGCGCTACGGAGCCGACATATTGATTGATGTAGAAACGCACCGGATAGCACAGGCCGATTCGCCGGCACTCATTAAAAAGCTCAACGCCGACCCCAGTGTGCATGGCATCATCGTGCAGCTGCCGCTGGAAGACCCATCGCAGACCGATGAGATTGTTAACTTGGTTGCCCCCGAAAAGGATGTGGACGCACTGGGTGCGAACGCCACGCTCGATCCAGCCACACCACTGGCTATTTTGTGGCTGCTGGCTGGGTACAATGTGGCGCTGGAAGGCAAACACATTGTGCTAGTAGGCCGCGGTAAGCTGGTGGGCGCACCGCTGGAGCGAATGTTGCTGGCGTCTGGTTATGATGTAGCGGTGGCTGATAGTCAAACCACCGACCTCTACAGTATGGTCAGCAGCGCCGATGTGCTGGTAACGGCTACCGGCCGGCCCGGGTTAATTACCTCGGCCATGATCAAAGAAGGCACCGTGGTAGTAGACGCCGGTGTAGCCGGCGAGCAAGGCAAAACGGTGGGTGATTTAGCGGCCGATGTCTACGAGCGCGCCGACCTGACCATTACCCCCACCAAAGGTGGCGTGGGGCCGCTGACTATCTGTGCGCTGTTCGAAAATGTTATTCGTGCTGCGCGTAATACAGTGAGTCAACAGTAGCTGCTTCGGCTATTCCATTGGCTGCTAATTGTGCTAAGTATCGGGCGAGTTCATCGGGGGTAGAGGTAGGGTCCAGCGGTACGTGCCGCCCGGTTTCTGTTCCCCAGGCACCGCCCATGGTTAAGTCCATGATAGGGAATCGCCCTCGGCCCATTCCATCGGTGTCTAAATGCTGCAGGCATTGTGTTTGAAAACGGTCAGAGGGCCGAGCGTCGCAACCTCTCGGAGTGTAGAACACGGCTAAAGGGGTGCTACCATCAAGGCTGCATGCCACTGGTATAGTGGGATCGAATACAAGCTTCCAAAGTAAATGTACAGTACCATCGGGGATGAGTACGGGTCGAGGGTTTGGTGCGTGCTCGATCATCTTAGAGTGTAGCGACCGAGTCCTGAAAGCGGTCGCCTTTGTCTTCAAAATCTTTCCAGAGTACGTAGCTGGGAGCGGCGGTGCTGAGTAGTACTACACTATTTTCCGGCGCGTGTTCGGCGGCGTATTTTATGGCGTCGTCCATAGACTGCGTTTCGTAGACGGCGGGATGATAATCGGCTGGCAAAGCGGCTTTCATTTTGGCCTCGGTTTCGGGGAACAGCACCAAATGCGGAATCTTGTAGCCGGCAATGGTTTTCATCAGCTCGGTAAAATCGTAGTTGCGGTCTTGGCCGCCCAGTAGCAGGCAGCCCACCGGCCCAACTCGATCAGTCACGGCCGCTAGACTAGCGGTGGTGGATTCCGGCGTCATGCCGATGGCGTCATCGATATAGGTGCGGCCGACCTTGGTAGCTACGATTTGCATGCGGTGGCGCAGCGGTTCAAAAGTTTTAAGCGCGTTCAAACTGGTGGCGTCATCCACGCCAAACTGCCGGGCGATCTCGCGCGCCACCAAAAAGTTGAGGCCGTTATGTGTGCCAAATAGCTTCGCTTCGCTGAGGTCAACTGGCTCGCCTGGATCGATGGCGATAGTTTTACACTGAGCCTGCGCCACCCAGTCGCGCAGGGCCGGAAAGTCGGGGTTATACACAAAAACATCATTGGGCCCGGCAAAACGCATGATGTTGTGCTTGGCTTCCCAATAAGCTTCAAGCGAACCGTGCCAATCAGTATGGTCGTTGTAGAGGTTGATGCAGGCCGAGATGTGCGGGCTGATTTGCAGGTCGGATAGCTGATAGCTGGACAGCTCCAGTGCAAAAATCGTGTCGGGTGTAGCATCTGGCAGGGCATGCAGTGGGGATATGCCAATGTTACCGGCTAGTGCCACGTTTTTGCCGCCAGCTTTAAGCAGGTGGGCGGTGAGCGCCGTGGTGGTGCTTTTGCCCTTGGTGCCGGTAATGCCCACCGTGGCTAGACCGTTGTCATGGGCCAAACGGAAAAACAACTGCAGGGCGGTAATGTAGGGCACTGGCATCATCGTCCCGGGAATGCCTTCGTTTTTTATAAACACCGTTTGCGCAGGGTCGTAATCTTTTAGAAACGCTAGCGGCTGCTCGGCATCACGCTGCTTGTCTACACCAGTAAAACTTTTGAGGTCGGCGTGTTTCTCTAAAAACTCTTGAATACCGCCCGCCGCCCGGCCTTTGCCGACGCCCACAAACACCACATCTTTGCCGCTGAATTCGCTCAAATCAAACTTCACGCCGTCACGCCTTTCTGCAAATAGTCGGTAATCGCATCATGCAGCTCGGGCGGTAGGGCTTCGTCTGGCTGGAGGGCTAGTAACTTGTTGCGTATCTGCCGCCAGTCGTCATCATGAACCAAGCCGCGCTCCACGGCCAGTTTCATGAGCACTGTGTTGCTGTAACGCCCCGTTTCGGCCAGCCGATTAACCGATAGAGTTAGTTCTTCTACGGTTCCCACACAGTCCAACGGCTGCTCACCTTCCGTGCCGGTCAGCTCCAAAAAGAGTTGTTCCAGCGATGGCTCATCTAAGAAATCTCGCTCAAAAATATGCGCCACATCGGCATCGCTCAGCCATGGCGCCAGCAAAATATAGCTGCTGAGGCTCTTGGGGCTCTCTAACCCCCAGCGGCCCACCGGCCGCCCCGACGGGTCAATCCGAAAGACAAAGTTATCGCTGGTAAAGACCGTAAAATACTGCGGGAACCGCGCAAACAGCTTGGCTACACCGATCGAGGTCAGTTGGCGGATGGCACTAAAGTAGGTCACACCGGCCGAAACACTGCTACGAATAAACGCCTGCATGCGCTGCTCGGCTTCCAGCGATTTGCTCCACTGGTGATTGATTGCCTGCTCTTGCCACTGCACTCGCGGGATACTGGCACTGGCTTCGTTGGCCACTACCACATAGGCTTTGTCGGTGGCCACGGCCAAGGCTGCGCCTACTAATCCAAAAATCATCGAAATCGGCACGTGGCCGCTATAGCTGCCCGGCAATTTGCGGATTTCGGTCATGGGGTCGATGGTGCGTTTGACGACCAGCAGGTCTACACCCATTGCTCCAGCCACGGCCGCTGCTTGACCAACCTGCTCACCCGTAGCCAACACAAAACCGGTTACCGGCACGGCCAAGTCTCTCAGTAGTTCGCCAGCCACAATCGAATCCTTACCGCCGCCGATTCCCAGTAATGCTCCGCTGCGCTCAGGCGCGTTGTTGCTCTCGAACCGTTGTCCGTCTTGTGGTGCAAACTTTGTTAGTTGCTCGGCTGAAAGCTTGTTCACATACAAAAACTCGCCCAGGCCGTGTTGCCACATGGTGTTCCAAAAATCCGCCTCGGCCGCGTCCATGGCGTAGGGGTGCACAATGGCTGGTGCCAGGAACTTTTTGTAGTAACTGACGCCCAGTGCCAGGTGTAGTGCGCGCAGGCTGCGCTGCTGCTCCGGCGTTTCCAAAAGCGCCACTGGAAATTCCAGTGTCTCTGTCAAATCATAAGCCTGGCCCGCCCGCACAATCTGATAATCAAACTGCACCGTGCAGCGGTCATCACTCAAACGATACGCGCTATAAACAAATTTATCTGAATCCATCGGTTACTTTGCAGCCAGCTCGGCCTTCACTACTTCGGCCACCTGGCGCGGTGTCATTTCTGCCTTGACTATAAATCGGCGCACGTCCAGCTTGTCGAGCCCGGCCGGCGCCTCTTGTTCACCCACGTTGGTCAAAATCATGACCTTGATGTGCTTACCCCAAGGCATAGCCCGTAGTGCCTTGAGCATCTCAGCGCCGTTCATCTCGGGCATCATTAGGTCGAGCAAGATGATGTCGGGCCGCATCTTTTCGGCTAGTTCCAGCCCCAAACGGCCATTTTCGGCCGTCTCCACTTCGAAACCCTCGGCTTCGAATTTGATCCGATACATTTGTGAAATCGCCTGATCGTCCTCGATGATGGCAATCTTCATAACTAAATCATACCCTCAAACAAAAAGGCGAGCAAGCAGGTGGTTGACAAATGATGCTAAATGTACTAGAATATAGGCTACAATCAATTATGGAAAACGCCATAGCTGCACAGCCTCACTATGAGGACTTGGAGAGACTCGGTGTAAGAGGTCCCTTCGTAGAGGATGTTGCTGTACCTTCGGTTGCTGAAGCTCCTGTTGTTGACGTTCTCCATGACGCGCCCACGGTTGTCCTCTATGGACGTGAGTGTCCAGACTATTCTCCAGACTCGCTACCTACAAGAGCGGTGAAGATGGTAGGGCGAGCGGCTGCTATGGGTGCGCTGACAAGTGTTGCCTACACTGCTGCCGCTGTCACTAAAGCATCTGACTTTGTTCTGCACGGAAAAGCCAATTCTGGTGACCTCCACGAAATGGCGCACAACGTTATTGACCATACTGCCAATGTGGCCCAAGAATGGTGGAAGAATCCAAAAGCTTTAAGTAAGCTGGGCTATTTTGCTGTAGCAGGCTTGCCGGCGACTAACTTCTTTCTTGGAGAGGCAGCCGCTGGTTGGATCGAGGGCACCATCATGCGCTGGATTCAAGCGGCCGAGAATATCAGCGAGCCACGACTCGCTGCGATTGGAATTGGAGCTGGGGTGGCGGCAGCGCTCGCCATAGAAACCGTGTGCGGCGTGCCGGTAGCTATCAGAAACAAGATCCGGCGTAAAGCACGAGCAGCTAACGGTGAGCAAGTACCACCCATAACTGGCCGGCAGATTAGAGCTGCTTCAGCAACTGCTGTGGTCTATGGTGGTGCTGCCGGGATCGATGAATACGATCTAGAGCCAAGGCATGCGGCCGGTCCCATACTGGGCTATGGGTTATTCTCACTTATCTATTCAGCCGCCCTGACCGTGAACAATGCAGCGATTGAGATAGTCAAGTCTGGTGCAGGAGCCGGTGCGATGGTCGGTATTCTAGCCACCATGGCTATGATAGGCAAAACACACGCTATCAATGGAAAGAGGACCATACTTGATAGAGGTAAGGATAGTCTTGTTCGAGCGACCGCCGGCCTAGACCCTGATATGCTGCCAGATGAGGCGCCGATTCCAGCTACAGAGTAAAGCGCACCGGTTATAATAAAACTATAACCATGAGTGAATTCACACTATCCTCTCATCCTATCGTGCATCACCCACAGCGCCGAGCACGGGTCCGCAGCAGCAGGTTACACCGCGCCGCTCATCACACCACTTGGTTCGGGGTCTATGCAGTTGCCGCGCTGGCCGAATTTATGCATAGCTTTGGCACGAGTGTGCACCCGGATAGTGTTGCCGCTCAGGCGCGGCACTATCACGCCACGGCCCGCTATGTTGCGGGGCGTAGTACAAGTGCAGTTCGCACTTGGCGTGCCCAGCCGTGGTCCAAGGCTAAAGTGGCGGCACCGATAGTTGGTTCGCTTGGCTGGATCAATCTGGTGTTTGGCGAATCGATTGCCCTGATCGGCCAGGGACTGGTGGAGCGTGGCCATCATAGCGCTACGGCTAGCTTTCTGACGCATCTGGGCATCGCGGCGCTGATAGAAACGGGCTTTACCTATCCCATTGCAGTTCGCAATGATAATCGTCGTGCGGCAGGCACACATCCGCCCACCACTTCAAGCGACATCATTCAGGCGGCGGCCACGGCATTTTGGCTGGGCGGCGCTATGGGCGTTGACGAAAAGAAGCTGGGGCGACGCCACATGCTGGTGCCCATTGCGGCTTACTTAGTGTTTGCCGTGCTATTGGCTACATTGGGCAATTATCACAATTTGGCGGCGACCGTTATTGGTTCACCGGCCTTCTTTATTGCACTAGTGGCGCTGGGGCTGGTCAAAAAGGTTAACGGCCTTACCGGCTATCAGGGTCGGTTTGAGCGCTTGGCGGTGCGCACCGTGCAAGTTGCCAACCGGTTTAGTCGCCAAAAATAAACAATCCGTTAAGTTGCCGCTGTTTCAGGCGGTGCCAGGACACCGGTGCGGCCCGGCTGTCGGTTGGTTAGATAGGCAGCGACGTACCCATGATAGCTGTCGCGTAGGCTTTGCGGCAGGTCTTTGTAGCCGGTAACGTGCTTGCGACACAGCGGCGAACCGCACAAGCAGGCGATGTGGCTCATCGGCCCGGTTTCGTATTCGAACATGGCGTAGTCGGCGGCAATGTCTTCGCCGACAGCGATCGGCCTTCGTGCCACGACATCGTAGTAACCGAATTCGTTCGTGCGTACACCTACGTTTGGGTCACACGAATGGTTTAAAAACGCTCCGAAAATTGTCGGTTCGATATGCCGGTCGGTATCCACCTGGAAACTGGTGCGGGTTCGAGCTTTGGTAAAATGTCCACTTACCTGGAACAGGGTTTCACCCCGGCGAAAGGCCCGTCGTGCCTGCAGGCCGCCGATGCCCATATTGACGACGGCTAAGTAGACGTTGTCGGCAAATTTGCTATCTACGGTAATGATACTGGGATGTGGCAGGCTGTGGTAATCGGTAAAGAACGTTGTGCTATACGCGCCGGTATCGTGGATGGTAATGGTGTGTCCCTCGGTGGTTTCACTGGGCAGTAAAACATTCTGGCCAAACATGTCGTCGGGATCGAGGGTTTTGCCGGCCACGGTAAAGGCTACCGGTTCGCCACTGGCGTTACTGGTGATAGGGTACTGAAATTGGCCACCGCTTTCCAAGATTTCAATCAGCCCGCTGTAGACGTTGGCATCCACATAGAGCCAGTGCTTGCCGGCACGCTCCAGCCGCCGGGCAACCGTGGTTTTTAACACCGATGCCGGACCAACGATCCAGCGGCCGGGCTCGGCTATAAACTGCACATCAGCCGGAAATCGTGTCTGAAATGAACGCACTAGCTTGCCAATTTCCTCGATGCTCGGCACCGGCTCGTCAAAGGCATAGGGCAGGGGAAAGCCGCTGCCGATGTTGACGATTCGTAAGCTTGGCATTGTATTGTGGTAGATCGTAAACAGTTCCAGGACGCGCTCTAGGGCCTCTTCCCACGGTCCTACCGCCATACTCTGCGAACCCACCATAAAGCTAATTCCTGTCAACGGCAAGTGATTGTTCAGGGCAAATTCCAAGATTTCCTGGGCCTCCTCCAGATTGGCGCCAAACTTGCGCTTGTAGTCATACAGGCTGGCATTGGCACGCAAGGTCAGGCGCAAGAACAGATGGGCATTAGGCACCAGCTCGTTCAAACGCTGCAGCTCGCTCAGGCTATCAAGCGTATAGGCGTTGATGCCCAAGTGGGCGGCCTGTTTGATCTCGTCGACGGTTTTCACCGGGTGGGTGTATAAAATACCGCCGGGGTCGGTGCCACGCGCCAGGAGCATCTTGATCTCGCCAAGTGTTGCTGCGTCGAAATGAGCCTTAAATTCGTTCACGGTGTCGATCACCAGCGGGTGTGGGTTGGTCTTGACCGAATAAAAAGGCGTTACACCTGGTAACGCCTGCATAAACTTGCGATATTGCCGCCGCACTATTTCGGCGTCAATCACGAGCGCCGGACTGCCAAACGTGGCGAGCACGTGGTGGAGGTCCGGAGAGTCAAAATAATTCATATCGTCGATGCTAATTTTTATAGACTTTTCTATTTTTTTATTGATCGTTCTCGCTTCAGTATAACAAATGGCTTGATTTCTCAAATAGTTTCTGCGATTATCCAAATGGACAAGCGTTAGAAGTTTAAGGCTCGCGCCGAGCACAAAACTCATGAAGCAATCACTCATTTCTACTAAAACCAAGGCCATCGGTGGTATTTGGCTGGTTACATTAGGGTGGTGGGTGGTGCTCGCTCTTACGCACACTAAGTACAAAGAGTGGAACTACTGGTATCAGGTCTTGCTTGCCATCATCCCGCTGGTTGGTGGGCTGTTTGGTTTTATGAACTCCCATAAGTGGGGCGGGCTGCACAGTCGCCTGGGCCAAGCCACCTTTTTCATTGCCGCCGGGTTGACTACCTGGGGGCTGGGCCAATGTTACTGGTCGTATGCCACCATTCGGAAGCTTGCCGAAGTGCCATACCCGTCGTGGGCCGATGTCGGCTACATTGTGAGCTGGCCGCTCTGGACGGCGGGTATCATCCTGCTTGCGCTAGCCGCCGGTGCCCGCTTCTCTATTCGTAAGCATGCGCCACTCAAGTTTTATTCCATTGTGCTTACTATGGCGGCCGCTATCATTGCCGGCTCGTACTACTTGCTGATTGTAGTTGCTCGTCACGGTTTAGCACTCGACGGCGAAGGCCCGATGCGCCAGTTCTTTGACCTGGCTTATCCGATTGGCGATGTGGTTATTCTCACCATTGCAGCGCTGACCGCTACCGTACTGTTCCGCTACTTGGGCGGGCGCTACAGGCTGGTCATTGCAACGATTATTGCCGGCTACGCCTTCAACTACCTAACGGACTTCACATTCTCCTACGTTACCACCGCTCAAACCTACTACAACGGCCATTTTGTAGACCTCATGTTCCCGACTGTTATGGCGGTATTATCAATCGGTCTGGCCTCGCTGGAACCGCCCAAGATAACTGAAAGTACAGGAGCATAAAACCATGCCCACAGATGTATACGCGGTCATGGCACTTAGTATCATCGATGAGCAAGAGAAGTTGATTGGGCCGGTGGCGTATCAACAGGCAGCCACCGTGCCTGGCCTGAGTGTCGATAAGCATGCCCACACCGCTAGCATCAAAGGCGACGAGCTTACGGTGCTCAACGAGCTGATCGAACGCTACAAAGAGTTCTTTGGCAATGTGGCGGTAGATGTTTGTAAAGAGGCGGTGGGTAACCTGAAATTCTCGTTACCGCCCGACCAACTGCCCGCCGCCCTCCGCTAGCGCTTCGGTAATCAAAGCGCTTACGCTAAAATAAAAACGGTTATTCAATTATGGAAACATCTCAACCTCGTAAGGCAGCGACTGCTCTGGCTCGGTTTACCCAGCGCCAGTTTCGCTATGTTACCAAAGAAATGTACCAGCGTAACCTGGAGCTTTCCCAGGTTAATAAAACGCTGTCGCTGCTACGTACCATCGACCAAATTGTGCTGAACGACGGCGCATCCCTGTCTACTATCGCCACCAAGATATCTTCGGCCATTGTCGATGAGTACAAAGATTGCGCTGTTGCCGCCATCTATAGCCTGGACGCTAAAGATCGGCGCTCGGTAGCGCTCGGCCAGGCCCACACACCGCTTGGTGCCGACAAAGAAGATGTCAACGGTTTTCAAATCGATGCCTTTTTAGCCGCCGCCAACCCTATCTATCGCAATCTGCATCCAGCCAGCAGCTTTTTAAACGTTCACACCGATCGGGCCCATATCATCAAGGCCCTGGGCGTCACAAAAGACAGGTTCAACCAGTTTGTTGCTATGACATTTGTCGAAGATTTTTATTTTGGACCGCTCCTAGCCGCTGCCGGGCCGGTAGGCGTCCTGGTGGTGGGGCTGCACAAACAGAGTGACGATCATACCCGCAATCTGTTAGCGCGCGTAACCGAAGCGGTGAGTAAGGCAATAGAGAACAAGCAGCTGCAAGACGAGAATCAGCGCATTCTGCAAAAACTGCGCCTGACCAATGCCAAACTAAAGCAGCTCGATGAAACCAAGGACGAGTTCATTACCATGGCTTCTCACCAGCTGCGGACGCCGCTGACTAGCGTAAAAGGCTACCTCAGCATGGTGCTAGAAGGTGACGCCGGCAAGATTACTCACCAGCAGCGCCAATTACTGACCCAATCGTTCATCAGCAGCCAGCGCATGGTGTATCTGATTGCCGACCTACTGAACCTCTCCCGGCTGAACACCGGCAAATTTGTGATTGAATCAATTCCGGTGGATTTGCGCGATGTGGTGCAGGGCGAGATTGAGCAGTTACGCGAGACCGCCAAGGCCCGCAACCTAACGGTAGTCTACGAGAACCCGCCACATTTCCCGTTGCTGATGCTCGATGAGACCAAGATCCACCAGGTAGTCATGAACTTTATCGATAACGCCATTTACTACACTCCCAGCGGCGGTACCATCACCATCGAGCTACACGATCTGCCGAACGCGGTGGAGTATGTGGTGAAAGACAACGGCATCGGTGTACCACGGGCTGAGCAGCACCATCTGTTCACCAAGTTCTATCGAGCGGGCAATGCCCGCCGCGCCCGGCCCGATGGCACCGGCCTGGGCCTGTTCATGGCCAAGAAAGTGATTGCCGCCCAAGGCGGGTCGATTATCTTTGAGAGCGAAGAAGGCAAGGGCAGCACGTTTGGGTTTCGGTTTAGTAAAGCGCACCACCTGGCCCCGGCGGCCGGAGGGGCCAAAAACAGAGATAATAGTTAGCCCGTAGCACTACCCTAATCAGGGTGATACTTGACTTATCGTTCTATCAGTGTTATTATAATACACATTCTTGCATAGAGTACCAGAGGTGGCTCTATAACGGACACGTATAAGTCAGATTAGTACAGCTTAGTGTTTGTAATAATCTGATTTGTAACCAATGGCTGACCGCGCACACGGTCTTTTGAAAGCCCCTGGCGACTCCTGCAGTCACCGGGGGCTTTCTGTTTTATACGCGTGGCGGTGCATCGTGCTTATGCTTACATTATATAATTGACATGAAGCAAACAAAGTGGTAGAGTGTGTAGGAAAAATAGATACGTGATAGGGGTGCGTAGACTGATTGCTTTCCAGAGGTGGAAAAGGAAGCGCTCGGTGTTCGACTCCGCTAAATCAGCAAGCACGTATAACGGTGCACCAATAGCAAAGAACGGGAGGAACGATCTGATGCTACTATCTTCAAGAATTAAGCGGTTTATGGCCAAAGGCCTCAAGGCTGCTGCTATCACTACGGCCGTTGTGGCCGCTGGCATGATTGGACTGCACGCCGTGCGGGCCAATGCTGCCGAAAAGCAAAACTGTGATGCCAACGCCGTTGTCTGGTGTGGTGCTACTTCGGTTAGTAGTTTGCAGAGTAAGTACGGTCACGGTGACACCGTCAACTCAGCCGCTAGCATTCAGCACATTTATAACTCGCCATTCTTTAAAATCAGCACCAGCGACATTACCAGCATGGGTACCTACGAAGTTGAGGGCTCAGTAAAGTCAAATGGTGATGTGTACGCAGGCGACACTCTGGTGGCAACTAACGCTTGGACTGCCGGTCGTCTAAATATCAGTGGTAGTACCAAAGAGAGCTACCTAGGTACTACGTTTTACGTGCGCCACCCCAGCGTATCGTTCCTCCAAGGCTCGCTGACGGCTATGGTCGTTATGAGAGACGGTGTTTTTCAGTTTGCTATTTTGCACTCCTGTGGCAACCCTGTTATTGCTACTCCTAAAAAGCCCGCCTACACTATCTTGAAGCAAGTCCGGGCCGGTACCAGCGGTGCCTACAGCAGTAGCGTGACCGTTAAATCGGGCAGCACGGTAAGCTACCAGATCACCGTAAGCAGCACTGGTGCTGTGCCAGCTGTGAATGTCAATGTACGCGACACCTTGCCAGCCGGCATCACTTACACCGCCGGCACGCTGCAAGAGAATGGCGTGGCTGTTTCTAGCACCAACGCCAGCAAGTTCTTTAGCACCGGTGTGGTTGTGCCGAGCATCAAAAATGGCAGCAAGGTAGTATTCACCTTTACCGCCAAGGCCGGTACGGTCATCGATACTTCTGATAGTTGTAAGCCGGCTACCGGCCTGAACAACGAAGGCTTCATCAGCTCACCCGGCCTGCCGAACGAGCAGAGCGGTGCCAAGGTCAACACCACTTGTACGCCTGTGGTAGCGCTGAGCTGTGACAACCTCATCCCGACTCCTGGTGATATTGATAAGACCACCGGCAACCAAGCCTACAAATTTGTGGCTACTGCCAGCGTTAAGAACGCTACCATCACCGGCTATGTGTTTACCTTCGGCGATGGCAAGAGCCAGCCAGTCACCACGAGTGCCACTAGCGCTAACGCATCGCACACCTACGCGCCTGGTACATACACGGCCAGTGTCACGGTGGCGGCTACCGCCAATGGTAAAAACTACACGGCAACTGGTCCAAAGTGTCAGGTACCGATCACGGTCAGCCAGGCTCCAATGGCTGCATGCGTGGACCTGAAAGCTTTTGTGACTGACCGCACCAAAGTGGCTCTGGTGGCCACTGCCAGTGCCGACAACGGCGCTACCATTTCTGGCTACGACTTTGTAGTCAAGAATAGCGCCGGTACCACCGTGGCTAACCCAAGTGTAACCACGACTGCCAAGACCGCTACCGCTAACATCAATCTGGCTACCGCTGGCAACTACAGCGCCCAAGTGACCGCCAACACCAGCCTAGGCCCCAAGACCAGCAATGGTTGCAAGACTACCTTTACGATTAGCCAAGCTCCAGTAGCTACCTGTGACAACCTGGATGCGGTTGTGACTGATCGCACCAAGGTCGCCCTGAACGCTACCGCTACGGCCCAGAATGGCGCTACCATTTCCAGCTACAACTTTGTCGTTAAAAACAGCGCCGGCACGACGGTACAGAGTCCGGTAGTTACTACTACTGCCGGCACAGCTACCGCCAACATCACGGTCGCTACTCCTGGCGATTACACTGCACAGGTTACGGTCAGCACCAGCGAAGGTCCCAAGACCAGCGAAGCTTGCAAGGCCAAGTTCAGCATCAACGCTGCGCCAGCTGCTGCCTGCATCAGCCTCAAGCCCGATCAAATTGACCGCACCAACTTTACGCTGAACGCTACAGCCAATGCCGACAACGGCGCTACCATTTCTGGCTATGACTTCACCGTCAAGAACAGTGCCAGTGCCGTGGTTGCCAGTAAGACGGTCACCACCACTGCCGAAACCGCATCAGCCGATGTGGCCCTAACCGACGAGGGTACCTACACCGCCCAGGTGACGGTGAATACCAGCCTAGGCCCCAAGACTGGCCCGCAGTGTACCGCCATCATCAAGGTCAAACCGGCCCCCAAGCCAAACGTTACTATCACCAAGTTTGTTGACCACCTGAAGCGCGAGCAAGTGAATGTTAACCAGAACTTTGTTTACGAAGTGAAGGTTACCAACACTGGCGAAACTGACCTAACAAACGTTGTAGTGACCGACCCAGCCCCACAGGGTGTAATGATGATCAGCACCGACCTTGGTACCATCAGTGGCAACGCCCTGAACTACACCATTCCAAGCCTCAAGGTTAGTGCCAGCGTCACTTTCAATATCACTGCCAAGGTTACCGACTTCATCGAGGGTGATATCGTCAACACTGCTTGCGTGAACGCTCCCGAGGTGAACCCCGACCAACCCGAAAAGGCTGACGCCTGTGACACCGCTACGGTAACCGTAACGCCACCGTCTAAGAACCCTAACATCACTATCGTGAAGACTGTGGATGGCAAAAAGCAGGAAGCGGTGGGTATAAACCAACAGTTTACCTACAAGTTGGTCATCACCAACACGGGTGAAATTGACCTGACCAACGTGGTAGTAACCGACCCGGCTCCACAAGGTGTAACCATGCTGGATACCGACCAAGGTACCATCGACAGCAACGCCCTGAGCCTGACGCTGCCCAGTTTGAAGATCGGCGAGAGCGCTACTGTGAACATCACCGCCAAAGTCGCCGTACTGGTAGACGGCAACATAGTGAACACTGCCTGTGTGAACGCACCGGAAGTTAACCCCGACCAGCCCGACAAAACCGACGCCTGTGACACGGCAACGGTTACGGTAACTCCACCCGAGCTACCGAACACTGGTGCCGGCAACGTCATCGGTCTGTTCGCCGGGGTAGTGGTGGCAGGTGCCATCGGCCATCGATTCTTCCTCGGCCGCAAGCTAGGCCGTCAGGGCTAGCGCGTTACCGAGCCTATAAAACCCGGAGTCATTCTAAGGCTCCGGGTTTTTAGTTGCCTCGCCCACGATTTGATGAACGGCTTATGGTTATTGCGCTTGGCGGTAACTTATGCAATGATAAGATCATCTAAAGGAGCAGGGTATGCGGGGATTAGGCCAGAGGCTGCAGACGAGGCGACACAAACTTTCATTCTTTGCTGGACTGGGACTGGCAACTGCCGGGCTGTTTGGTGCCGCTGGATTGTTTACGATGCAAGCTGCGGCTACCGGTACCGATTGTGATAACAACGCCATGATCAGCTGCGGCTATACGACCCCGAGCGATCTCATTGCCAAGATCAAGGCCAACGATTCCAAAAATGGCCACCACGACTTGCCGACTATGTATGCCAACTTTGGGCTGACTAGTACCGATTACGCCTATTTTGTGGCGCACGCCGTGCAGGTCAATGTGCACCGCGACGGCACCATCTGGACCAACGACGGCCAAAAGGTAGCTGACAGTGCAACCACTTGGGGCCGGCTAGAATCATTCCATGAACCAAACGCCCTAAAACGAACGGTTGGTAGCAATACGTACTACGGCAACGTGCCAAACATCACGTTTGCCTCCGGAGTCACCAGCCTGCCAGCCTATGCATTGTTCGACAGCCAAGGCAACTTTGAGGTGGCAATGATTCAATCATGTGGCAATCCTTCTATTGGTCACCATGTGCCCACCAGCGCCAGTTGCCATATGCTCAACGAAACTCCTGTGCCCGGGCAGCTCAACACCTACAGCTTTACTGCCAGCGGTACCACCCAGGGCAACGCCAAGATTGTCAAATATGTCTATGACTTTGGTGACGGCTCGCCAACGAAGGTCATGACCGATGGCAGCAAGCCAGTTACTCACACCTACACACGGGCTGGTCACTGGACCGCGAAAGTTACCGAATTTGCCAGCGTACCCGGAAATAGCAATCTGCAGCTGACCGTCGTAACACCGTGCACCAAGGTTATTACCGTTACGATACCGTTCGGTAATTGCGTAAACCTATCCGGCGTGATTGCCGATGCCGACAAGCTGAAAGCAACCTTTACGGCTACTGCCAGCTTTGGTAACGGTGAAACGTTCACCAGTGCCGACTTTGACTTTGGCGATGGCACAAAACAGGTGGGGGTTGCACCGGACGCCGGCAACAACAAGACGGCGACTGTCAACCACACCTACGCCACAGCCGGTAACTACAATGCTTTCGCTACGCTCCACTTTATGGTTAACGGTACGCCAATGACGGCGCCAACCTGCAAGGCCCTGGTAACGCCTACAACCGTAACACCCGAATGTAAGCCAGGCGTGCCCGAAGGCAGCCCCGAATGTCTGCCCCCCTGCCAACCAGGCAGCTCGGTACCGCCCACCGCCGATCAGTGCCAACCGCCCCACCTGCCCAATACTGGTGCCGGCAATACGATTGCTATTACGGCCGGTGTGGTTGTAGTTGGCTTCCTGGCATATCGTCAGCTTCTCTTTAGAAAGCATCGAGCTGCCTTCGTGGCAGCTGAACAGGGGACATCTGCCTTGCCGCTAGCTGACCCCCTGAGCCCCGATACCCCACTGGCCAATACACCCCTCGCGCGCAGGATGCGTAGCTTCCGACGCAAGCGACACTACTAAGGCCTGAGGGCGAGTCAGCAGCTCTTACGCTCGAGATTATTTACACTACGGCAGCACGCAGCCTAAAAACAACAAAACTGTGTATAAGCACTGGCACAATATGCAAATATATGCTAGGCTAGGGCTTGTAGCTTGAGAGCTTTCGTGACTGACCGCTCTAGATCCCCTTTGGCCGTCTAGGTTTAGAGGGGATTTATTTTTCTCATCTGTTATGGTACAATTTCGAGGTTGTTTTGCGGGCCTGCTAGCCCGACAAATGATAGGATTGCCGGCCCCACGATTGCTTCGCAATCGCTGGCCCAGGTGCTCGGCAAATACTTTTATGCAAGCAAAAGATATTTGCCTGCGCTCTGGCCCCGTCGTCCAGCGGTTAAGACATCGGGTTTTCATCCCGGCAACCGGAGTTCGACTCTCCGCGGGGTCACCATCAATGGATTTTCAAAACATCCGATCTGAAACAGCTCATTTACCCCTGGTATCTGGGCTGTTTTTTGAGTGCCACCAACTAAATCTTCGTAGGTTGGCATGTCATTGAAGATTGCACCGAAAAAGGCGGCTTTTCGCAGCGGGTTCTTGAGGTGGAGTAGTATGTCGCCTAGGTGTTCCACCAGGTATCGAGCGTACTGCAAGACGAGCTTTATATCTACCGTTTCGGCTGGTTTGTTGGCCTGATCTTCGTCCATCTGGACGAGTTGCTTTTCTATCTTCACGATGTCCTCCTCCATATATTTAATAGCCGTCTGGCTGGTCACGACTTTCATGCGGTCGATGATTACCTTAATCTCCGTTTCGAGCGCCTGGCGCTGCTCTAGCAGCTTCTGGTCGTCAGCCATAACTTTAGCTTGCTTCTCGTTCCATGCGGCCTCAATCGCGTTCAGTAAATCGTCTAGGCGGTCAGGTGCTATGCGGAGCCGCTGCACCACGCCCTCAATAGTTTGCTCAAAGGCAGCCTTTGGTACACGGAAGTAGTGGCCGTGTTTGCTGCAATGATACGCCGGGTAGTATTTACCCATTTTGCCTTTTGAAGCGCTGCCGAGCAGCGTGCTGCGGCACTGCGGGCAGGCCACCACCTTTTTGTAGGCAAACTCCGGATTTTGCATGTTCTTATTGACCAGGTACTCCGGCGGACGCTTGCGGTGCACGGTTACTACGTTCCGCTCATCAATCTCGATGAACAGTTTGCCACGGTTCGCTTTATTGAACAGCTCTACGGTAACAAGACCGTCAAACTGTGCCTTAACCGGCTTATCATACGTCCATTTCTCTTTGATGACACCTGCGTAAATTAGTTTGTGCGAATAGTAGTCAACCATCTTAGCGGTCATTGGGCGGCCGCCGATCTGCCGCACTATCTTGCTGCGGTCATATTTATCGCGGACGTACTGGATGCGGGTGCGGAAACCGAGCCGGTTCAGTTCATCGGCAATCTGCTGGTCTGTGTAAATGCCCTCGGCCCGCATCTCAAAAAGGCGCACCATAAAAGTGGCCTCTTGCTCGTGTGGTTTGAGAATAAGGCGTTTGCCGTTTCGGCTGTCGATCTTTTCGCTGATGTAGCCATATGGCTGTTGGCGCATCCAGTAGCCGAGCTGTGTGTAGCGGATTTCCGCCCCGATCATGCGGCTCATAATGTCACGCATTTCGTCTTTGGCGCGTTCTGCTTCCAAATACTCCGTCTTTTGCGACGGATTGAACTCGCTCCAGTAATACTTAAAGCCGGTATGCTCCAGGGTGTTGACCTGCTGCTGGCCGATAACGCCGTACATGTCGACCAGATTTACACCGAGTACTGTCAGCTGCTTCTTGAGGGGCCCATAGTAATCAGCGCCGCCGCGTGTGAAACGGTCAATGGATTTGATCAGCACCACTTCAATGCCCTTGCTTTTGACCTTGCAGGCGTCAATGACTTTCTGCATGGGTTGCTCGTCGTGAGAGGCCGACTCCATGAGAATGACGGTTTCAACAATAACGATGCCATGTGTGGCTGCATAGCGTTCGCCCTGCTCGCGCTGGGCTTCGGGTGAGTCACCGTCCATGCCTTGTTTATCTGTCGATACGCGAATAGCCAGTAAGCCGATGCGTGGTCTATTGTCCGGTGTCATTATTCCCCCTTAATAACTCTAACAAATGCTGACCATTGCGCTGGTCTTCAATGATTTTCTCGACAATAAGGCTGGCAAACAGCTCAATGCGTTGCTCCGTAGTGTAGCCAAACGTTTCAACCGGCGCGGCTTGTATCTTGTTTTTGCTGCCTTTTGGCCTCGACATAGTACCCTCACGTCAGAGGCTCCCGAACAATCCGGCTAGATAACTAAAAAAGTGATTTTTATTTTTCGGCCTGGGGGCGGCCGGGCCTGGCTTTTTCTTCCAGTTCCTTTTCGATAATTTCAGTCAGCTTTTTGTCACCGACTTTGCTCAGCCCGATGAGTACAAGCTGCACCAGTGCGATGCCTCGATCAGCAGCAACCGCTTTAGCGCGGCGGCGTACCGGGTCTGACATGTCTATCTGTATGCGTTCTCGTTTTGGTGTAGCCATTGGAATTATTGTATAACAACAATTCCAACGCTACAAACTCTATCAGTGGCAATCGGTGCAAGTACTACGTCCCTCGATGATGCTCAACAGCTCATCGTTTGTCGTCGTTTCCAGGCAATCAGCCAGGTCATAATAGCGACAGGAGCAGATTGCTTGCAACGCTGCTTCTTCTAAAAGTTCTCGGTCAAACACGATATCCCCCTAGTGGGTGGCAGCTAAACCGCCACCACCCTTTCTATGTTGTGTATTAACAAGTCTTGGAGCTGGGTAGGCCGGAAGTACCTGTCCCGTTCGACCGGCAATCCGAAGCCGTAAGTCTGGCTCAATTCCTCTAATGAAAAATAGCCGCACTCGGTTTCGTGGCCGACTACCAAGCCAAAGCAAGTGTCCTGGCCGTCGTACTCGATCACATACCATTGCCAGTTTGATACCGGATGAAAGAGCTTAGCCAGCGCCATTTTTTCCGCTACAGGAACCAGCTCGGTTTCATACAGCCCCGGCAAGCGCCGCTTTAGGTCTTTAGTGAGAAGCGTACTCATACGTTGCGCTCCAACATTAAAATGTGGTTTTCCGGCACTCCGAACGCCCCGACAAGCCGTATGGCTTCGTCCTCGTCGTCCGTCGGCACCTGATACTTTTGACCCTCGGTTGTTCGCACGAGTATCATAGTGTTATCCCCCTTACTTTTTAGTTATCTAGCCGGATTGTTAAGGAGCCAGTTACTCTTTGTTAACTCTGATTAAATTGTACCCCGTGGGGTACATATTAACAAGACACTTTGACACTTTCTACAACAATACTTTTACCCTATACCGAAATAGGGTATTTATAACCTTATATGCCCCTGTTACTACTCGCTCTCTTTTCTCTCTTTCTATATATAAATATATAGGGAAGAATAAAGGTATGGGGTATGCTTAAAACTATGACCAGGACAGTGCAGCAGAAGTATGTCAGATCAGCCTTAAATAAAGGTCAGATTGAGTTGTTGGATTTGGTTTATAAGTATCGGTTTGTTAGTCGTCAGTTAGTGGCAGAAAGTCTTGGAGTAAAGCCAGAAAATGGGCTATATGAAAAACTCGAAGTGCTGGTAAGGCGTGAGTATTTAGGCAAGCGTTTTGATAAGCGCCTGAAGCTGCAAGCCGTACCAGCGGCCTATTACCTTACGCCAAAGGCACTGCGTGATTTGCAGGCATTGCCGCACCACGAAGGCATAACTGACGTAGTAATCAAGAACAGCTATAAGGACAAAACTGTCGGCCAGGATTTCATCGCCCACACGCTTAATGTCTACAAGTATACCAACCTGTTCATGCGTCGCTATCCAACCTTAAAAGTCTTTACGCGCCGTGATATGGCTCGCTACAGCTACTTCCCGCCGCAACCGCCGGACGCGTTTTTATCGTTGCCGACTGATGACCCAAAACAGCCCAGACGCTTTTTCTTTGATCTGATTTCTGACACCATGCCGCGCTCTGCGCTAGATCGCCGTATAGCCAGCTACTGCGAGTTTTTCGACGAGGGCGGCTGGGATGTTACTGGCAGCGATGTGCCGGTCTTACTGCTGCTCAGCGAATGGGGGCCGGCCGAGAAGCGTATCCAGCGAAATGTCCGGGCACAGTTTAGCCGTTCGGGTATGGAAGAACTACCGGCGTACACCAGCACAACGTCAGCCCTGGAACATATGACTGGCGCCGCTGTCATATGGACAAGCGTGGAAGACACCGACGAGCTGGCGGAGCTGAGTTCTATATCGTAACCTCTGTTGCGTCAGCAATAGAGGTTGGCTGTTTTCGCGCAGAGAAAATAGCGTCGCTCTAAAGCATAAGCATTAAAGGCAACATTGTGCTTGTATCTGCAACTCTTTTGCTAGGGTTCAGCTATAATTAAGACAATGGCGGAAGAAATTAACACTCACTCAGTAGGACGCGGTTTTGTCATGTCTGATGACATTGTGCTTTGCCAAACTGCCCGCACCCGTACGATTTTCCGCCCCGGTATGCATGGCGGTGGTGTGCGCGGCTACATCATACGACAGAAGATTGGCGACGATGGCCAGTGGGCTGATGTGAACGAGGCGAACTTTACTGTACTTCCCGCTGATGCTGGTGTGCAAATTGAGCTAGATACCGATGCCACTCAGAAGCTGTATGCGCGCCTAACGCATCTATATCAGGTGCAGAGCCAGGGTGTTGCCTATGGCGATCACCATTATGTAGTTGCCGAGCAGGATGAAGTCGTAGTGGTGAATGACCGTAATAAAGCCCATGTTATTCAGACGCTGGTTGAGCAAAATGCCTCTGAGGACTTTTGGACGGCTCTGGCAGAGGCCGACCCCGACCTTGCTACTCGGTTGGCGGCTGGACGCATACAGTACGATCGCGAATGCGTGATACGGGATTTTGAAGCTGCACTGACAGAGCACCCTGACGATGAAGCGTTTTGGCAAGGGTTCTTTGAAACGAATCATTGGATACTGCAAGCCGTATTTTCCGGCGCGGTCTACCTCATGGGCAGTGACATCTATATCGGTGGCAAAGGCCCTGTTGGTCGACAGGGTGCTGGTGGTGTGGCGACTGACTTTTTATTTTCCGATGACAGTACCAAGAGCTTTTCGGTGGTTGAGATAAAGACGCCGCACGCGCCTCTTGTCGGGCGACAATATCGCGGTAACAGCCAGGACGGCCAGAATAACGAAACCTATAGTATGCATAGTGAGCTCTCCGGTGGTGTTGTGCAGATCCGCAATCAAATAACGACCGCCGTTGAGAGTTTTGAAAGTGTGCTTGGCCCCGGTTTTGAACATAAGATGAACCGTGTACATCCCAAGGGCGTTCTGATTATCGGCACACTGGACGGCCTCAGCGAACGGCAGCTGGCCTCGTTCAACCATTTTCGGCATGGCCAATACAGCCTCGCGATCATCACCTACGATGAGCTGCTAAAACGGCTCAAGCTGTTGTTTGGTATAGGGCAGCCGCCGGATAACAGCGTAGAGGTTGTGGTGGTGGACGATGGACCCATCAATTTGGACGAGATTATCTTCTAAGGTCGGGTCCAGCTGTCGCTAACCGACTAGTCTTTCAAGAGTTCAGCTTTTGACACGCCTAGAGATTTAGCGATCGCGTGGAGCGTGGATATGCGCGGCCACTGTCTGCCTTGCTCGATGTAAGCAATCGTCAGCGCGGTAACATCTGCCCGTTCAGCTAGTCCCTCTTGTGTCAGCCCCTTGGACTTGCGAACTTCGGCAAGTCGCTTGCCGAATGCTTTGAGTAACTTCGTTTCTAGTGCATCTCTGCTCATCAAAAACAGAGTACTCAATTATGACTATTACTAACACTTAGTAGTACTAATAGTTTTTGTTTTGTGATACTGTATTTTACAGATATAACTATTAGCGATAGTAATACATAAGAATACGACAAAATGAACAGTCTAGTAATCCTAAAACAACACCCTACGCCCAGCTCCGGGGCAAAAGATATAGCCGACCATTTGCTGGGCAGAATGTACTACGGCAAGGCCGTGATCGTTGCGGATAATCCCAAAGTATTTATAGGCGTTCTTCGCAAACAATGGCTTAGGTTGTTCAGGGTGAACCAAAGGGAGCGCGCTAGAACGCTAAACCCGACCAAGAAAGCGGAACTGGACGGCATGATTGCCTACATGCAGGGTCTGCGGTTTACAACGCGCTACCCGCTCGGTGAATACCCTGGTGACGTGTATGTGGTAAGTCTGGCCGCTGTCCTACACTGGCCGCCCGATTGCAGCACCCTTTACATTACTACGCCAATCGAAACCCGTGAGTGCTATTTAGTGTCCGCGTGGATGCCGCGAGGCGGTTTAGTGGTCATCTATGCTCGACCGTAGTAGCGAAGCTTCCGACCCCGACATGCTCTGCCACCAACGAGGCACAATATATTCGTTTGAAGACTTGCTGCCCCGAGTGGCTTTTATTCGCAGCAAAAAGCAAGAGTACCTGCTGTGTTTTTCGTTGGATGGCGCAGGCTGCCTTATTAAACGGCGGGTTGTCACTATAGGGCTAATCAATACAACTCTGGCGCATCCGCGTGAAGTATTCTCGGGGCCACTAGCTGATCGGGCAACCTCAGTGATTATTGTCCACAATCATCCCTCGGGCATACTAGTGCCGAGTAAAGCGGATATAAGCAGCACGCAGCAGTTGGTATCTGCTGGCATAGTTCTCGGCATACCAGTGCGCGACCACATCATAATCAACAAAACGGACTATTACAGCTTTAGGCAGAATACTTTAATTTGGGATGAAGAAGACCTTTAGTCGGCGTTGTCATAAGGGCGGAGGTTCTCACTCAGGCTAACATGATGCCTTTGCCCAGGTGTAAAGAAATGACCAGACGTAGTGTAATAGACGGCCGGTAGATTGTTGCGGCGTTCCACTTTATCGTCACGCCATACAGCTTCATCCAAAGTGACATTAACTATGTCTAGCAATACCATGTCGTGGTCGCCTGCGGGCGTGACGCTTTTAAGCTTACACTCCATGTTGATCCAGCACTGTTCAATTGAGAGTGGCGTTACGATCTTTGACGGATAGGTCGAGATATTTTCGATGATGTCTAACTCGGATAAATCGCGCGGAGCTTTTACACCACCATCGTAGGCAACTTGTATGTATTCCGCGCGCGGAAAACCAACCACGCAGTCGCTGCCATCCTGAATATTTTTGTAAGTGTCGCACTTCTGCGAAATGGCAATCATTACGCGCGGTGGCCGGTACGAAACAATCATGACTTGCTCAAAAGTGGCAACGTTTACATTGCCCGCTGGGCCGATAGTCGTAACCATGCCTGGTGCGTGCCCAGGTGAGAGGTATACGATTTTATTTTGGTCGAGGTCAGCGGGACTCAGGGTTTTACGATTTGGCATCCCTTTACTATACATGACGACTATCTGCCATAGTAACCACGCCACGCCACATATAAGGTATGATGAAAGCATGAAAGTCAAAGTATCCGAACTCAAAGCCAAAATGACCAGCGTCCTAAAAGCTAAAGGCTACAGCGACGAAGACATCCCGTTTGTCATCAACATGTACCTCGGCGGCGAGCTGCGTGGCCACACTAGCCACGGCCTTTCTAGTTTTGCAGCCTTCGCACAGATCAATCCTACCGAGCAGCCAGAACCAGTGATCTTGCGAGATACACATGCTATGCTCGTGCTCGACGCCAAAGGTGCTAACGGCAACATCTTGGGCAAACACATCGCCGACGAAGCCCTAAAACGAGCCAAGGCCGAGGGTGTGGGCACAGTGCTAGTTCACGACCTAGACAGCTGGCTGCGGCCTGGTGCTATTGCGGAATACATTGCCCAGCAGGGTTATGTCGCCACGGTGATTAACAGCGGTGGCGGCACATCTGTTGCGCCTCCGGGTGGTTTTGACCCTGTGATTGGCACAAACCCGATTGCCTACGGCATACCGACCAACGACGAGCCGCTGGTCGTAGATATGGCCACCGCCATGCACGCTTGGGGCCAGGTGCGGTTGGCTAATAAATACGGCACGCACCTGCCGCCCGATGCTTTTTACGATGACCATGGCACGATTACCCGCGATGGCAAAGAGGCCTACTCGGTTAAGGCCGCTGGCGACTACAAGGGTTTTGCACTTGGTCTGCTCGTTGAAGTGCTCTGCGGCTCGCTCGTCGATATCCCCATGATGCTCACCAGCACTGCTGGCAGCACCTTTAACGGCAAGATACCGAACCGTGGTGCGGTGGTTACCGTGTATGACCCCGGCGTTATGATCGACCCAGCCGAGTTCAAACAGCGCAACAGCAAGTTGCTGGCTGATATCCAAAACAGCCAGGCGCTGCCAGGTGAGACAATCCGTATTCCTGGCGTCCATGCCGGCGAACTGCAAGCGGCGCGTACCAAAGACGATTCACTCGACATCCCCGATGAATTATGGGAAGAGATAAGGGGGCTATAGTTATGAAAACAGTAGTAATTACCGGCGGCAGCGACGGCCTCGGCAAAGCCCTGGCCGAGAAGTTAGCCAAAGACCACCAGGTGATAATCCTCGCCCGGAGCGAAAAGGCTCTCCAAGAAGTTGCCACTAAGGCCGGTTGTGGCTATGTCGTTTGTGATGTGCGGGATGCTAAACAAGTCAGCAAGGCTTTTGCTGAGATTATCCAGAAACATGATCGAATTGACGTACTTATAAACAATGCGGGCGTTATTGTGAACGGTGAGCTAGTCGATACCAGCGACGAAGATATAGAAAACGTCATTACCACCAATACGCTTGGGAGTATCTACGTTGCCAAAGCCGCACTCAGGCATATGAAGGAACAACGCAGTGGCCTGATCGTCAACGTTGTATCCCAAGCTGGCCTGATCGCCCGCGCCAACCGCTCCATATATAACGCCTCCAAGTGGGCACTGACTGGCTTTACTAAGGCGCTCCAACAAGAAACCGCCGAGTATGGCGTACGCGTCACGGGCTTTTACCCTGGCACGATCAAAACCGACCTATTCACTAAGGCTGGTATCGAGATGAAAGGCCCGGCTATTACGACCGAGCAAGCGGTAAAGTCTATCGAGTTTTTACTATCTTGTGACGAGGATGTGCTTATATCTGAGCTTGGCATTAAGCATTTGGAGGGATAGCATGACCACCGCCATCCTCGTCAAAGCCTTCACCAAAGATAAAGCCGCCGGAAATCCCGCAGGCCTCGTCCTGAATGCCGAAGATTTGACCGACCAGCAAATGCAGCACATCGCCAGCGAGCTAGGCTTTTCGGAATCGGCTTTTGTATCGCTGTCTGACATCGCTGACTTCCGAGTACGTTTCTTCTCGCCAACCCAAGAAGTAGACTTTTGCGGCCATGCTACCGTCGCCACCTTTTATGCACTGATGCGGCAAGGACGTATTACCGCTGAGCACCATCGAACCGTCACCCAGGAGACAAATATTGGCGTGTCGCACGTTACCTGCTACGCCGACGGACGAATTGTTATGGCCCAGGCCAAGCCGGTGTTTGGCACGGCAGAAGAAGACCGAGCAAAAATAGCCAGCTTGCTTGGCATAGAGCCGGAAAGATTACTCGATTATCCACTACAGGTTGTTTCTACCGGTACGCCGAAGCTAATGATCCCCGTCGATTCACTTAAAACACTCAATGCCATACAACCAAACCTCGAGGAAATTGCTACCTACTGCAAAAACGGCGAAGCCAGAGGGTTTTACCCGTTTACAACAGAAGCACTGGATAGCAAAGCCGACTTCCAGGCGCGGCAGTTTAACCCCGCCGCTGGCATTAACGAAGACCCCATCACCGGCGTAGCAGCCGGAGCGCTCGGCTGTTACGCACAAAAATATGGCCTAACCACCAAAGAGCAGATTATTGTCGAGCAAGGCTACGCACTGAACATGGGCGGCCAGATGTTTGTAGACCTGAGCGAGGGCGTAAAAGTCGGCGGATATGCAGTAATATACGGCGAGAGGGAGCTGGACGTTTAGCTATGGAACACCCCATCCACCAGCAAATCACCGACCTCCTTCGCCAGCACGACTGTTGGTTTGAAGAGTTTACTCATGACGCCGTGCGTACCAGCGAAGAGGCAGCTAAAACTCGCCCAGGCTACACATTGCAGCAAGGCGCTAAGGCGATCATTGTCCGAGCGAAGATACCAAACGAGGGCAAAAAGTTCGTCATGCTCGTAATGCCAGCCGACCAAAAGTTTGATAACACCAAAGCCAAGCAGGTGCTCCATGCCAAAGATATCCGTTTCGCTACTGAGGATGAAGTCGCGGAAATCACCAAAGGCGTCAAACCTGGCGGTGTGCCGCCATTTGGCAACTTGTTTGGACTAGAGGTTATTAGCGATAAGTCGCTTTACGACAACGAGAAGATTGTGTTTAATGCGGGGCGGACTAGTTCTATTGGCATGAAGTCGGCAGATTATAAGCAGCTTGTCAGCCCGCTTGTTAAGGAGATCGTCTAGTGAAAGTCATCATGTACCCTGCTATAACCTTGGACGGCTTTATATCCGACCTGAACGGCGAATGTTACTCATGGATAAACGATGAAGATGAGCAAGGCTACACCGACGCTATAGCTAAAGCGGGCTGTGTACTACTCGGCCGCAAAACCTATGAACAATACATTGATGACTTCCCGGTAAAAAGCGGCGCGACTACGTTTGTATACACCAGCCGGACCGATCAACAAGACCAAGACAAGATTAAGTTTGTGTGCGGCACGCCAGAGGAAGTTATCGAGCAAATTGCAGGTTATGGCTTTTTGGAGCTTGTAGTGAGCGGTGGTGGCGAAGTAAACGGCGCGTTTGCCGAAGCGGGCTTAGTAGACGAAATAGTAATCAGCATCTACAATCTAACGCTCGGCGAAGGTATCCCATTGTTTGGTTCGCATAAGCCAAAACTGAAGCTCAAACTGCTTTCTACCAGACAAGAAGTTGAAGGTATTACGAAGAATCATTATAGAGTTGTGAAGTAATGAACCTGCACATGCTCCGTGTCTTTACCGATATCGACGGCAGGTTTGGTGATATGGCCAGCATTGTGGTTGATGAAGGCCGCCATATTCCCGATGCTGAGCGCCAGGCTCTAGCCCGCAAGTTTAACACTGGCGAGACTATCTTCATAAACGACCTTACTACTGCAAATATCAGTGTGGTGCATCCGCAGGGCGAGATTGGCTTTGCTGGCGTTGGCGTGCTCGCCGCTGCTTGGCTGCTTGCTAAGCTCCGTGGTAAGCCAACGGACAAGGTGCAGACGCGGGACGGTGAGATTGCCGCATGGCAAGAAGATGGTCTAACCTGGGTGCGTGGCCCGCTATCTATCATGCCACCATGGAACTACAAGCAGCTGGAAAATGCTAAAGCGGTAGAACGCATTAAACTTGAAGACACAAAAGACTGGCAACACGCTATGGCGTGGGCATGGGTGGATGAGGCAAAAGGCTTAATCCGCGCCCGCACCTTTGCCGCTGATTGGGACATACCAGAAGCGCAAGGCAATGGCTCCGGCTCCATGGTACTCGCGGCTAAACTAGGTCGTGCCATAGAGGCGCATCACGGTGAGGGCTCGGTAGCGTATGCCAGGCCTGCTTCAGATGGGCTAGCGGATATTGGTGGACGAGTAACCGAGACTCAAGAATGAATATCATCACCATTGATCTCGGTGGCACTAACACACGCGTGGCAAGGTTTGACGACCAGCGCGTGGCCAAAATAGTTGGCCAGCCTATAAGACGCCGTAATACTCACGACTATGAGAACGATCTGAGCTTTATAGTTAAAACTGCCCTAGAGCTAAGCGGTGCAACAAAAATTGATGCGCTCGGTATTGGTGTGCCGGGCCGAGTTAATGATGAGAAAACCGATATGATCGCCTCTAACAACCTACCCGAATGGACGAACCGGAGGTTTTGCGATCGGCTCGCTCAAAGCCTGCACTGCTCTGTATATATGGACAATGATGGTGTAGCAGCTGGCTTGGGCGAGGGCTACTTTGGTGATACTCAAAGCGATTTTCACTACCTTATATGGGGTACGGGCATTAGCGGCGTCCTTGTGGAGTACAAAGGCGAAGATAAGATTATAGCTACATACATTCGTCCAGACTACAAAGCTTTCTTTGACGAATGGGAGAGTGAGTGTGGTGGCGCAGCACTTACGCGCAAATATGGTAAACCAGGTGAGGAATTAGTCCAAGACGACTGGGCGCAGATAAATACGCTCTTTGCAAAATACTTGCATGAGTACATTAAGCTGGCTCAACCGTCTAAAATTGTTTTTGGCGGCGGCCTTGCGATTCATCACGCAGAAACAATTACTGGTCACGCAAAAGAAATGAATATACCTATAGAGATCACTCAGTTCACAGCAGACAGTGGATTGGTGGGTGCGCTGGGGCTGGTCAGGCGCGGTATTGTAAGCGCGTATAATTAGGCTAATGGACGAAAAGCCTGAAAACATACCCGAGAGCCTAATGCGCTCTGTCGTTAACGATTATGATACCGAAGCGCTCTTCAGTCTGAGCGATCAGGTCATTACCAACTCGGTAGAGATTATTAAAGACAGTGACGTTTTGAGCAATCTTCCTATCACCCGCGAAATCATTGGGCTTGTTAAGGTAGGTTTCGCCTACCGCGATAGACGCTATCTGAGCAAATTACTCAGCTTTCTAGCAGAAACATCTAAAATGAGCGCCGAAGATAAGGCCGAGTATACTCGCAAGCTGGACGAGAATCCTAAGAAAGCGCGGGAAGCTGGTGAGACTATCCTTGATATTATCGACAAGCTAACCAGCCGAGAAAAGGCTATTATGGTCGGTAAGCTCGTGCGGGCATATGGCCACGAAAAAGTCTTATCCTATGACGTGCTTATGCGCATGTGTGAGATGGTTGAGCGGGCTTACCTGCAAGACCTCCAAGGCCTCCAAAGGGGTAATGGTTATAACGAATCTAACCTGGAGAGTGTAGGCATTATTAAGCCGATACGTCATGAAGATATTGAGAAAGTCGTGCTCGCTGCTATTAAAGCTGCGGAGTGGGCAAGTCCTACCATAAAAGATGGCTTGACTCCACCACCTCCTCGCGAACCAAAAATTGATCGATCAGGATTGACAGATGAAGGCACGAATTTGCAGAGAATATTGAGAGAGTATTAGGCCATCATGACTATAACCAACCATGTTCTGGCCGGAGCCATAATTGGTCTGACGGTTAAAAATCCAGCGGCCGCGATTGTGTTAGCGCTGGCCTCCCATTTTGTGCTCGATGCGCTGCCCCATTTTGGCTATGTCGGTAACAAAGGCTATGGCGAGGCGATGAAACATCGCCTTTCATACATAGTAGCGATTGCTATGCTTTGCACGACGATTGCAGTGGCGGTTGTGCTAGTTGTATACGGAAGATGGTTCGCCCTGCTCACGGGAGCAATCGCGGCGTCACCCGACGCCATTGGCGTCTATAACTACCTGGTGTACGAAAAGCATGGCAAGCGAGCTGGCGGCATGGTAAGGCTCGTGCATGTGCAGTTTCATCGGGTTATTCAATGGTGTGAGAGGCCGTGGGGTGTGATTACGGAAGCCCTGGTGTTCCTGGGGCTGGGTGCACTTTTGATCAAGATACTGTAACTCTGGACAAGGGATTGGTTAATCCAGGCAACAAAAAAGCGGGGCATACCCTGCGCCACCTGCTATAATTTTGCCAAGGCTTAACTTCAGGAGTGACCATGGCAAAATCTAAAAACTTCGTCTTTGATGGCGGAGCGGGAACCTATCTCGGCACATCAATCTTAGCGTTTATCATTACGATCTGCACGCTCGGCATCTGCTACCCGTATGCTCTGGTACTTATACAGCGCTGGAAAGCTAAGCATACCTACATCAAAGGCTTCCAGCTAGAGTTTAACGGCACAGGTATTGGTCTGTTCGGCCAATGGATAAAGTGGTTTCTGCTGTGCATCATTACGCTCGGTATTTACGGCTTTTGGGTTTACCCGCGCTTGCAGCGCTGGATTGTGGAGCATACCGACTTTTCCGGCAAGAAAGCTACCGGGCCGGACATGGTACAAGGACAGCTGGCTGAGTAACGCTTAAATAAGAAAATAAACAGGGGGTGGCATGAGCGGCAGTACTGACAGACAACGACCAACACTGGTAATCGATATTCTTTCAAACAAATGGACCGTGCATATACTGTATGCGCTCCGCCTTGGCACAAGACGCCACAGCGAGATTAAAAAGGCGCTGCCCGACACTACGCAAAAGGTATTGACCGATACGCTCAGAAAACTAGAACGATGCGGCATTGTACAGCGGACACTCTACCCGTCCGTGCCGCCACAGGTCGAATACAAACTGACCGAGCTGGGCGCGGAGTTATTAAATCTCTCTGAAATCATGGCAATATGGACAGAAAAACATGCAAAAAAGATATTGCAGGCGCAAAAGGCTTATGATCGCCGCAAGGGGTAAGGCCCGCCCCTGTTTATATGCGGGTACTTCTAGGTAACTAAATATTGTAAAAGTTCCTATGTATCATAGGAGTACCTTCTTGTAATTTGCGCGCCCGTCCTGAATAGCTTATGACAAGTGGGAATAACAGATGTCGCCAAAGGGCGACTGTTTTATTCTCATACAAAATGCTAACGGTTGGTGGGAACCTTGTAAACAACTAAACGAGGGGACGCCATGAGGGTCAAAAAGACATACCGTTTCATAGCTTCATTTGTTGCTATGGAACTGCCATTTATCATTGCCAGCCCGGTCTTTGCAGACGCCAGCACGCCGGGAGTTAGCAACACCATCAACTTTTTCAAAACGCTGGTAAACATTCTGTGTGCCATTGCCGGACCATTGTGTGCGGTATATCTTGCAGTTAATGGCGTCGGCTACATTACCAGCTCGGGCAATCCCGAACGGCTAGAGAACTCAAAACGCGGCATCGTCCATTCACTGGTCGGTCTGGTTATTGTAATCGCCGCACTCGTCATAGCTAACGGTGCAACCAGTATTGCTAACAGCGCATTTGGTAGCAGCTAGGCAACGCTCATGCACGGACTGTTAGCCACGACGCTCACGTTCATGGCCGACGCATCATCGGCCAGCAACGTGATACATGCCTATGTTTCCCCGGTTATACGCACGCTTTGCGCGGTGGCGTCGGTTGTCTGTGTATTCTTTCTGGTTAACGGCGGCTATCTCTACATGACCAGCTCCGGCAACCCGGAGAAACTGGAACATGCCAAGCGTGTACTGCGTAATGCCCTGATCGGCTTGCTCATCGTCTTCGCGGCCGGTGCTATCAACGAAATGCTGGTACACGCCTATAGCAGCACAGCGGCAACCGGCAACGCTAAGCTGCCACAACTTCAGGCTATACCACCGGATAAAGTGTCAAATGGGGTGGTTGCGATACTCATTAAAGCGGTTACAGGTCTGCTCAACAACATCATTCAATCAGTAGCCCAGCCGTTTTTGCACGCACTGTCATTCTTTACTGGCTCTACCGAACTCATGGCTAACAACTCAGCAGTTTTCAATCTTTGGTTGGTCATGGTCGGCATTTGCGATGGCTTGTTCGTCCTGGTAGTGGCGCTGCTTGGCTTTCATGTCATGGGCGCAACGACACTTGGCTTTGATGAAGTGGACGTGAAGCACCTACTGCCACGTTTTGCCCTCATCTTTCTCGGCATGAACACATCAATCTTTGCTATTGATGGTGTGATTGAACTCAGCAACGTCATGATACATGCGATCAATGCAGCGGGCGGCGCTAACTCGGTCTGGGATATATTAAGCGGCGTTGTGAAGCAGTCCGGCGGCCAGGGCGTGGCAGCGCTGCTGCTCATGGTGGCGTTCCTCATCTTCTCGGTAATCCTGCTCGTTTACTACATTTGTCGTCTGGTGACGCTCTACATTGGTGCGGTACTCTCGCCCGCTATATTGCTTGCATGGTTGATACCCGGCTTTCGTGATTTTAGCGAAACTGCCGCTAAAACCTACCTCACGACCATCTTTGTGCTATTCGTGCATGTCGTCATTTTGCAGCTGGCGGCCTCGCTGTTTGTCGGCATGGCGGCTGGCAGCGGCAACAACTTCCCTGATACGCTCATGGCTATGATAACGGGGCTGGCGACCATAATTGCGCTGCTCAAGACCCAAAGCGTGATGATGCAGTTTAACTATGTCAGCATGGGCAGCCGCAATATGAAGAAACTCGGCGGCCAGTTCGTAAACGGCGTAAGCTACCTGGCCGGTAGGGGCAAGGGTGCTGTCAGCGCAGTTAGTGGCAAAGTGGACAGCGTGCAAAAGGCTCGTGCCATGTCACGCGTAGAAACAGAGGCGGCTCGGACTGGCAAACCGCGTAGCATTACCTATAACACTAAATCAGGCGTCGAAGTCACCCATTTGGCCGAGCCAAGGTCAAAGAGCGCGTCGCAGGCAAAGACCGGCACGACTATCATAGCCCCGCAAGTAAAGCCTCAGCCGAAAACACCTGAAACTATGGAGAAGCCATGAAGCAAACTGTTGTCCCCGCCCAAATAACTACCGTCGAAGACCGGATTGTCGGCAGCCTCGGTCTAACCCAGATAGTGCTGCTGGCCTTGCCGGTGTTGGCAACGGGTTTGGTGTTTACCGCTTTCCCGCCGGCTATGCACATAGCACCGTATAAGATCATCGCGCTCACAGTGCTGGCGGCGATATGCGGTATGCTGGCAATCCGCATCAGAGGCCAGCTCATGCTGTTTTGGCTTATCGTGCGCGTGCGGTTTAATATCCGGCCCACCTATTACATCTTCAACAAAAATACGACCGCCAACCGCGAGCTCTACGACGCCATGAAGACCGTCGAGCTGCCGCACGAGGAACTGGAAAAAACAGCGCCCCGCCGTCGGGCATCAAAACTAAGTGTTACTGACACAATCCGGGCCTTTGAAGCCATGGATAATCCTGCCGCTCACCTCACCTTTGCCACCAACAAGAAAGGAAATCTGTATGTCCATATTACGGAAGTCAACTCAAAAATCTAGTGCGCGCCAGCAGATAGACATACGCGAAGTTAAAGATGGCGTGCTGGTTTTGCCGCGTAATCGCTACCGGGCTGTTTTGCAAGTAGCGCCGGTTAATTTTGAACTACGCAGCGACGCCGAACAAGATGCAATTATCGACACTTATGAGAGTTTTCTGAACTCCGTTGGCGTGCCACTACAGGTGTTAATCCGTATTCGTGAAATCGACATGGACGCCTACTTAGACGAGATCAACGAGCGGCTACAGGCCGAAACAGTGCCGGTCTACAAGCTCCAGCTGCAAAACTACGATGAGTTTATCCGTTCGCTCATCAAGACTAATAAGATATTGTCGCGTCACTTCTACGTCATTGTGCCGTATGACGCGGGTGGCAAGACGGACTTCGATCTCGTACAAGAGCAGCTTGGTCTGACGGTGGACATCGTGCAAAAAGGGCTGGCCCGGCTTGGTATGCACTCGCATGAGCTGTCCAGCCTTGAAGTGCTCGACCTGTTCTACAACTTCTATAACCCGACGCAGGCTAAAATCCAACCGCTTACGGATAAGGCGCTGGAACTAATACACACATCATACATTCAAAAGGAGCCGGTAACATGAAGACGCCCGATATTGCAAAAAGCCTCACAAAACCGATGGCACTCGCCAAAGCATGGAAACAACAGCGTGCCGAACGTCCCAAAGAGTTAGCCCTCATTTTCGGAGATCAAGACCAGCTCGACGTACTGTCGTATGCGGGCCTCAAAGAAGCAGCCGATTACCTCTGCATTGACGGGGTATATATCCGCACTCTGTTCATATCCGGCTACCCGTTTGTAGCCTCAAGCGGTTGGCTCGACAATCTCATTAGCTTTAACCATGACGCCGATATTAGCTACCACGTTCATGAGGTTAATGCGCTACAGGCCTTGCCGCAACTAAACCGTAAAATCACGGAGCTGGAAAGCCAGCGGCGCAGCATGATACGGGACGGTAAAATTGTCGGCTCGGAAATCATCGATCCGCTCAACTCGGCTATGGAGCTACGCGACAAAATCCAGCGCGGCCAGGAAAAACTGTTTCAGATGAGCATATATGTGGGCCTGAGAGCGGATAGTCTAGCCGAACTGGACAAAGTTACAAAGCTGTACGCAACCACTATGTCGGCGCGGCTGTTCTACACTAAGAGCGCCCACTTTCAGCAGCTGGAAGCCATGCAGTCTATCCTGCCGCGCGGTGAAGATCAGCTAAACCAGAAGCGCAACCTGGATAGCACTTCGGCGGCCCTCACGTTCCCGTTCATGTCATCAGAATTGGTACAGGAAAGTGGCATTTTGTACGGCGTTAATAAATCCAATAACTCGCTGGTTATTTTGGACAGATTTAGCCTGCATAATGCTAACTCTATTACATTCGCACAATCCGGCTCCGGCAAGAGCTATACCACCAAAGTTGAAATCCTGCGCCAGCTCATGCAAGGCACAAAAGTTATCGTGATCGACCCCGAGCGTGAGTACAAAAATCTGTCTACGTCGGTTGACGGGACGTACATAAAGCTATCCGCCACGAGTAAGGACAAAGTAAACCCGTTTGATCTTGCTACGACGTTCCATGCTAAAAGTGACTTGTCTGAACATATCCAAGACCTCACCGAAGTCATAGCGCTCATGGCCGAAGGCCTGGACAAGCGCGAAAAGGCGGCAGTCGATAAGGCTATACTGGAAATCTACAAAAAGGCTACAGACGAGCAGCCTTTGCTGGGTGATTTGTACGCTGAACTGCATACGCTCGGCCAGCTGCAACTGTGTGAACGGCTCGAAAAGTATATATCCGGCTCGCTGGCGGGTGTTTTTAATACGCACACCAACATCAAGCTGGAAAACCGGCTGGTTATTTTCGACATCAAAGACATGCCGGAAAACCTGCGTCAGATTATGATGCTCATCATTAGCAACTTCGTGCAAAATCAGGTGAAAGCCAAACCGGAAAAGCGCCTGCTGGTCATAGATGAGGGCTGGCTGCTGCTGGAACACGAGGAAAGTGCCCGCTTTGTGGCCGGGCTGGTACGCCGCGCCCGCAAATACTACCTGGGCGTATCTATTATTTCGCAGCAGGCGAACGACTTTTTGCATAGTGAATATGGCCGAGCCATCGCCTCGCAGTCGGCGCTGCGTATTCTTATGAAGCAAGATACAACTACGATTAAAGGCGTGGTGGCTGAGTTTGACTTGTCGGAATACGAGCAGAACTATTTACTGACTGCGGCCCGCGGCGAGGCGCTGCTGATTGCTGACCAAAACCACGTTGCCGTAAAGGTGGTGGCGTCCGACAAAGAGCACCCGCTCATTACAACCAATCCGGCAGAGGTATATAAGACGTGAACCCAGCGCTCATCTTTGCTGCCTCTAAGTTGAGCAAAAGGTACATCATACTGGTGTTGGCAACGATGGCTGTCATTGTGGCATTGCCGTTTATGGCGGTCTTTTCGCTCGGAACCAGTACGCTGACTTTTCTATTTAACAGCGACAGTAACGATAGTACGAGCGCCATATCTACTACCGCACAAGGATTATACGAGGGGCCGGAAGTGGCTGGTGATACCTACGCCTGGGGCAACTGCACCTATTGGGCGTTTGCACTGCGGCTCAAGGCGGGCGACCCCATACCGACTACTTGGGGTAACGCAAACACCTGGGCTATTCGGGCTGTGCTGGACGGCTATGAGGTCGATCACACACCGGCCGCGAACGCTATCATGCAAACAACGGCTGGCGATCTCGGTCACGTTGCCTACGTTACCGATGTTGACGCTACTACCGGAGCCTGGACTGTTTCGGAGATGAACGTTAAGGGGCTAGATGTTATTGACGTGGCGACCTACCCAGCGTCGTCCGCGCAGCACTATAGCTTTATACACGACAAGGCACCGAAAAATGGTCTTTGATCTGCATTACTCTATATGGGCGGGCGGTATCGCCGCTGTAGCTCTACTGGCGCTATATGTAGGGGGTATACTATTGCTTCGCATCCTACAGTGGCGACAGCTCGTGCGCCGTAAATCTGTCTTTTTAGAGCTGACGCCGCCTGCCAATACTGCCCGTGCGCCGCGTGCCACTCAGGAGCTGTTTAGCGTGATACACGGCTTTCGGGCCAGTCGGACTTTACGGCAGAAACTGCTTCGGCGTGAGGTGGTATTCTCGTTTGAAATGCCATCAACCCGCGAGCAAGGCGTCCGCTATGTGGTGCAAGTAGACGAGCGCTTGGCTGACAGTTTGCAGCAGGCCATAACGTCGTACCTGCCGCAAATAAAAGTTGCTGAGGTAAAAGGCGTACTCCCTAATACTATGGAGATTATCGAGTTCAAACAAACCGGCCATTATGCTTTCCCGCTGACCTCGATTGACAGGCTTGATCAACACGACCCGGTGGCATATCTCGCTGGAGCTATGACAAAGTTAGCCCCTCGGGAACAGGTGCGGGTGCAGCTTGTGGTGACACCGGTACGGTTGAATGAAGCAAAAACTTTAGCACGCCGAATACTTGGCAATGAAGACTTGTTATCCCACTTGAATGCTAGGAAGTTGCCATTTGTGGCTGGAATTGGCCGCCTGATAAGTAGCAGCTTGTTTATGGCAACTGACGCAGTAGGCGAAGTTTACCACGGCTCCACCAGAGGGTCGTATGGCAGTTCATACGGCAGTGCGAGGGAGAATTACGAACGTATGCAAGTCAGTACCCGTAAACGTCCGGCTCGTACGCTGAGTGCTTTCGAGCTGGAACTTATGGAAACCATGCACGAGAAATTAAATCAGCCATTGTTCCGGGTTAGCTTTCGGGCGGGCGTCTGTGTAGATAACCCCGATACTGGCCGTGAGCGCTTGTCGGCCATAAGAACATCACTGCATGCCTATAGTGTGCCGTCGTATCAGATGCTGCATAGCAGAGTAAACAACCCGGTAACGAGAAACCTGCGCCGCTATGCGTTTGCTCATCACTTGCCTGCATTATTACACCGGCACAGCCTGGTGCTGTCGTCTTCGGAGTTGGGGAGCCTGTACCACTTCCCGCTGGGCAACACCGCCCAAACGGATAACCTTATCACCTCACTGAGCCGCACACTGCCAGCGCCGGTGTCGCTCAAGCAAAACAAAACACTAGACGTGGTACTTGGCCAGAACGAGCACCACGGCACGAGTACGCCCATCGGGCTGACGGCAGCGGAACGCGAGCGGCATGAATACATCATCGGCGGCACGGGCAACGGCAAGACGACCTTGCTGCAATATCAGATCGTGCAGGACATGCAGAACGGCAAGGGCTTGGCCGTGGTTGACCCACACGGCGATATGGCGGAAGCCTTGCTGCGCCATGTACCAAAGGAGCGCATTAAAGATGTGGTGTATTTTAACCCTGACGACCTGGAATACCCCATCGGCGTCAACCTGCTGGAACTTACGCCCGGCCTCACCGGCAACGAGCTGCTGCGCGAAAAAGATATTATTACCGAGCAGGTTGTGTCAGTCTTCCGCAAGATATTCTCAGATGAAGACACCGGCGGCCACCGCATCGAGTATGTGCTGCGTAACACCGTGCAGACGGCGCTCACCCTGCCGGATGCAACACTGTTTACGGTCTTTGATTTGCTTAACGACCCCAAGTTTCGCAAGTCAGTCATACGGACGCTCAAAGACAAAAATCTTATTAACTTTTGGAAGAACGAGTTGGGCAAAGCTGGTGACATGCAAAAAGTAAAGATGGCCGCCGGTATTACGGCCAAGATTGGACGTTTTCTATTCTCGGCTTCGGCCCGGCAGATACTGGAACAGCCAACATCTACAATAGATTTTGATGACATCATTAACTCCGGCAAAATCCTGATCTGCAATTTTTCAAAAGGCTTGCTAGGTGAAGATACGTCCGAGTTGTTCGGCATAACTGTACTTGCCAAACTTCAGTTGGCAAGTCTGCGCCGCGCTCGGATTGCGCAGCAGGAGCGCCGCGCATTTTTCCTCTATGTCGATGAGTTTCAGAACTTTGCCACGCAGTCGTTCGTGCAGATGTTGTCCGAAAGTCGGAAGTATAAGTTGTTTATGATCATGGCCGAACAATCCACGAGCCAGCAGGACGATCAACAGATGGTGAGTATTATTCTGGCAAACGTCGGTACGGTGATTTGTTTTAGAACTGGCAATCCACAGGATGAGCGGGTGCTGCTGCCCCTATTTAGTCCTTACATTGAGCAGGGCGAAATAAGTAACCTGCCAGCTTTTAACTTTTATGCCAAGTTATCGGCCGTGCAGGCCCAGGAGCCACTATCGGGTCAGACGCTGTTGCTTCCTGATGAGGGTAGCGACGCGGTGGCGGCATCAGTTGTGGAGCGTTCACGGGCTGCATTTGCACGACAGCAAGCTACCGACGATGAGTCGACCGCCGAACAGCCGCCACCTGCAAAAACCAACACGAAAACAACAAAGGCACGCACCAAGAAAAGCGCGGCAGACAAAAGTGACGAAATGCTGGATATGGCCTAGCGCTCTTTTTCGGCCTGCTGCTTCTTGTAATCTTCGTAAAATGCGTCAAAGTCGAGTGGCGTAACCTTAGCCACCTGTTCGGCAACGGTTTGCATGAACTCCAAATATGAAATGGCGTCTTCGCGTGCCGCGTGATCGGGATCAACATATTTAAGATATTGCATGGCTTTGGCGATCACGGCTTCGTCTTCGGCAAAGTTACTCTTTTGAAAGTCGTTCTTGTCCAACATAGCTAACTCACATTCTGTAAATACTTTTGCAAACCAATAAAGTTAATTAGCGCCTCCGCTTCGGCGGCCGAGGCAATCCTCCTCATTATCTCACAGCTGTCGTAGTACGAAAGGATATTAAGACTGCCTTCCCAAACAACAGCGCGGTCGATGATGGCGAGCTTGCGGTGATGCCGCACGGTATATAGCACCTCGACACCTATACTCTGTAACGCGGCTACGGTCTGCTTTGCTTGTGCAGCGTACTCCTCGTCGTGCTCAATCGGGTCGCGCGTATTGATGACAATGCGAACGTCCCGCTGGCGTAGTTTCCGGAATACCGGCATGAGCGCATCCACTCGCTTGAGCCTAATAAATGGGCTTTCGATGACGAGGCTTTGCTGGCAGCAACGCATGTCGCGCATGAACGGCGCGTCAAATGTTTCCTGGTTGAATAAGCCTGATTGAAAGGCTGTTTGCTGACGCCTAAACATTGTCCTGCTCCAAGTCTGCCAGGTACACTTTGCCGTCGCGGTATTCCATGCCCAGGTCGACCAGGTTGGTGTATAGTGATAGCAGGTTCTGTTCTAAGGAGTTCCACTCAAATATACGAGAGCTCACCAAAGTAAAACACCCACCACGCGTGGGTGTTTTACTTCGTGCTGCATAGGAGACAAGCTCCGGTTGGGAGCGGCGTTAGCCGCGGAAAAGCGCAAAGCGCGCTCTGCGCGAGGAAGCTCTTTGTTATACTTTGCTCATGGACAGTGAGAAATTATTAAAATCGCAAAAGAGAGCAGGCTGGGCGGCAGTAATATTTGGCTTAATAGCGGCCTTTTGGTTTTTAATCGCAATATTCTCGACCGCTCCCGATGGATATGCCTATTTAGGGCTGGTGCCGGCAATACCAAGTGCTGTTATTTCGCTCCTATTACTGCTAAGGTATGCTCGAATTAGCAAGAAGTTACACGACCCAGGGCTTATAAGGAAGTAGTCGATTCCATCGGGTGATTCCCCCATCATGCTCTTATAGATGGAAGCACAGAGTTGAGGTTGATTGGTTAGCCGCTGGTTGAATTGGTATTGATGCCGAACCGGAGGCTAGAATAGTTACCCAGAATATTAGCAAGCGATTTACGCGTTAACTCATTCTACTAGTCGCCCATTCTGGCCGTCACCACACGGCCGTCTCAGGCGCGATCTGAGTAGGCTAAACTGGTTTTGGGCTCTTTTACTTTGATCAATAACCAAATGCTGCGCTACAATACTGCTCATGGCTACCTTCTCGCACCACCACTATGGCAAAGCGGCGCTTCTTCGATCAATTCTACGTGTCATTACTCCTTCTTGGCTAAGCGCCTGTTTATGTATCTGTATAGCGCTGGGGGTGGGCGCCTCGGTCGTTGTCATACATCGTTACCAAGGGAGCGCTCTCCAACAAGAGGTTGTAGTCTGGCAAACGCCGCAAACAGCCAAAGAGGCCTATGCAGCAGCGTTCAACGCCGCCTATGGCACCACTCGCTGGCAAGCTATAAGTGGTGCGTTCTCTACCTGGCTGGTGTGGGCATTTAGCGGGCTGATGTTATATAGCGTGGTTTTCGGAATATATGACGCGATTCATTCGGCAAGGACGTTTAAAGCGGAGCTTTCCTACGTTAATGTTAACCGCACTCATCTGAAACGCACGATGGTGATACGGATTGTGTTGCGGCTCAGCGTATTGGCGGCGTGGTTTGGCTATGTGCTGTTTTTCTTTGGCAAGGTAGTGCCGTATGGCTTGACTGCGGCTCATTTAGCCGCGACCCGAGGAGTGCCGGTAGTGGCGGTGCTGTGCTATGGCCTGGGTGCAGTGCTTGCGCTTTCGCTTGCGCTTCATATTCACGTGATACTGTTACGATTGCTGCTATTACGCCAGCGTGTATTCGGCACCGTTGGTTAAAGTTCGTAGAGAGTTGAGCCTTTAGTGTAGTATTGGATGTATGCCACCTGTCCAAGAACGCCTGCCGGAGCTTTTGGCGCTAGTCCGCGAAGCGGATAAAGCGATCATGGAAATCTATGCCGCTCATTCGGCGGTAGTTACTACCAAGGCCGACAACTCGCCCATCACCCAGGCAGATGTGGCTTCTCACCATATTCTCATCAAAGGTTTAGCGCGGTTATTTCCAGGTGTACCGGTTATCAGCGAAGAGGGTGATGAACGGGAGCAGATAGCGGCCACTACATTTTGGCTGATTGACCCCATCGATGGCACCAGAGAATTTATCAATCGAACCGATGAATTTACCGTGTGCGTTGGGTTGGTGGTGGGCGGAGAGCCGGTCTTTGGCATCATTTCGGCGCCGGCTTACCAAACGGTGTATTACGGCGGCCCAACCATGGGCAGCTACAAACAAGTGGCGGAGGGCGAAGCCCGGGCTATCCATGTTTCACCGAGCCGGCTCGGAGTTGTGCTGGGCAGCCGCTCTCACCCCGATGAAGCCACCGACCGCTACATTGCCGAGCACTATCCTGCTGCCGAGATCAGATCGGTTGGCTCGCAGCTAAAACTGACGCACGTCGCCGAAGGTCTGGCCGATGCCTATCCTCGCATGGATAGTTATTTGCACTCGTGGGATCTAGCTGCCGGGCACGCTATACTGCTCGGTGCTGGCGGTAAGCTCCAGCGCCCGGACGGCTCGGCCATCACTTACGACAGCAGCCGCTCGTCAATGGGCAGTTTTGTCGCCAGCTCATAGACTAAGCTGGCTTTTGTAAGGCTGCGTACAGCCGCCAAGTTGAGACTGCAGCTATGCTTACAAGGTAAGTCTTAAGCTAAGGGGGTGGCTATGGGGCATAAACTAGGTAGCACAATAAGGGCTTCGCGGCGTTTTATCGCGCTGAGCCTTAGCACGGTGGTGGTAGCACTGGCGCCGGGCATTACCATATGGTCAGGACAGGTCGGAGCTACCGGCTCTTCCTCTTTGCAAACTGGTACGCAGCGAGTGGTGGCGGGCGGTTTTCCCGGTGCTTGGGCTATGGATTCGGCCGGCAATATGGGAGCAGCCGGTGTGGCCAATCTGCAAACGGGTGCACATACGCAGGCGAATATGAAAATGCGCATTGCTAGCGTTACCAAATCGTTTACCGGTGCGGTAGCATTGCAGCTGGTGGCCGAGCACAAGCTCAGCCTCAATGACAAGCTCGGCCGTTGGGTGCCGGGCATCTTGCCCTATGCCAACCAAGTGACGGTTAAACAGTTACTGAATCACACCTCTGGTGTGCCCGATTATCTGGAGGCTGATGCTAATTCACTAATCTATCGGATTGCCCGTGGCGAAGTCAGCCGCTACCAGACGTGGACGCCGCGGCAATTAGTGGGGTTGATTGCCAACGAACCACAACATCAACTACCACCGAACCAAGCCGAATATTCCGACACCAACTTTATTTTGGTGGGTATGGTAGTAGAAGCGGTGACGCATGACAGCATCCAGCACCAAGTGCAAACAAGATTCATTACGCCCTTACATCTGACAAATACCACATTTCCCAGTACTAGTCCGAATATAGCCGCGCCCTATGCCAATGGCTACTCGTACCGGGTTGACGCCGATGGCAACATCACCGTAGGTATGCCGTTCAGCCAGTTCACCGATGATTGGACCAACTATAATCCCAGCTTCCTGTGGGCGACTGGAGCGATGATAAGCAATCCGTCCGACATGAACACCTTCATGAAAGCGTTGGTGGGCGGTCAATTGTTGCCAGCTAGCCTAACCGCTCAAATGAAGACCACAGTGCCAATTACGCTGCCGGTAGATCTGTTTCCTCCGGGGTTTGGCGCGGGCTTGGGTATTTGGAGCTGGGATCTCAGCCAGGTCGATCCAGCCGCCGATAGCTGCAACCAGACCATCTACGGCCACGAAGGCGAAACGCTGGGTTACGACAGCTGGTCATTTGCTAACGCAAGCGGTACCAAATCAATCGCTATGGGTGTCAACCTGATGTTCCCAGACTTTGTAAGCGGTTCTGATAGCGGCCAAGGCTACTACGGCGCCGAGCTCCCGGCCTACGCAGCCATGTGGTGTCACTAGCATCTGGCCCAATCGGTCCGAAACACTTGCCATCGGTAAGCACAAGCGGGTACACTGTAGCTAAGTATGGGTGAGCATTACGACCGCGTGCCGCTGCACGAATATAAGCGGACTAAGATCATTGCTACGGTTGGACCGGCTACCTCCAGCTACGAAGCGGTTCGTGACCTTATCAGCTTTGGTGCGAACGGTTTGCGCCTTAACTTTAGCCATGGCAACCATCAGGAAAAGGCCCAGCAAATCGAGTGGATTCGCCGGGCCAGCGGAGAACTCCAGAAACCAGTGGCAATCATCCAAGACCTGCAGGGCCCCAAAATACGGCTGGGCGATTTCGATGACATCATCAACGTGCAAAAAGGGCAGGTCTTGCGTTTTGGCTATAAGGCCGATTGGATAGGCAGCGGCATCATCCCCACCCAGTATGAGTTGAGCACCAAGGTGCAGCGCGGTGAGCGAATGTACCTATACGACGGCAAAGTGCGCTGTACGGTCGTGAGTATCAAAGAGGGTGTGGTCTATGCCGAAGTCGAGAATAATGGCATTCTGATCCAGCGCAAAGGCATCAATCTGCCGGATACCGACTTTGCCGGCGATGTCATCACCGAAAAAGATAAGACCGATCTAGCCTTTGGCAGTCAGCACGATTTTGACTATGTGGCGATGAGTTTTGTGCAAACCGCACGCGATATCGAGCACATGCAGCGCCTCATCAAAAACCTAGGCAGCCAACGCAAGCTGATCGCCAAGATTGAAACGCAACTTGCCGTCCAAAACATCGAGTCTATCGTGCAGGCGGCTGATGCGGTGATGGTAGCCCGTGGCGACCTGGCGGTAGAAACCTTGCCGGAAAGCGTGCCGATTGTACAGCGGCAGATTATTGGTCTGGGTCTCAAATATGGTAAGCCTACCATTGTTGCCACCCAGATGCTGGCCAGTATGACCGAGATGCCCGAACCAACCCGGGCCGAGGTGAGCGATGTGGCCACCGCCGTACTGGTAGGCGCCGACTGTGTAATGTTGAGCGACGAAACCGCCATGGGTCAATACCCAATGGAGGCGGTCAGTATCATGAAACGCGTCATTCGCTACACCGAGAGTAATTCGCCGCTCAAGGCCGTATTTACCGACCAAGCCACGCAAGAGCCGACGCGTCAAATGGCTATTAGCCGCGGCGTGATTAGCCTGGCGACCAGCATTCGGGCTACCGCGATCGTGGCCGAAACCAAATCTGGGGCTACCGCATTACAAATTGCCGCCGAACGGCCGGAGATCCCAATCATTGCCGTCACCGATGACCCACAGACTGCCCAGCAACTAGCCATTGTTTATGATGTGAAGGCCTATGTGCGTCCAGCCAGTAAAGAAGCGGCCGTTAAGCTGACTGATTTCTTACGCGAGACCCATGTACTAAAGAGAGGTGACATCGTGGTAACGGCCAGCGGCAAGCATCCGGGCGTGGTGGGTACCACCGATACGATTAAAGTACGGCAACTAGACTAAGGGAGGGGCCATGTTTACAAAAAAGACCATCAAGGATATCGATCTCAACGGCAAGAAAGTGCTGCTGAGGGCGGATTACAACGTGCCGCTCGACGATCACGGACACATTACCGATGATTACCGGCTGCAGCAAAGCCTGCCGACCTTACATTACATTTTGGGTCATGGTGCCTCGCTAATCTTGTGCTCGCATCTTGGTCGCCCCGATGGCAAGCCCGATCCCAAATACAGCCTGCTGCCAGTAGCGAAGCGGCTCAAAGAATTACTGGACCGCGATGTAGAGTTTGTGCCGGATTGCGTGGGCGAACGTGTCCGCAAGGCGGCCGATAACTTGCAGCCAGGCCAGGTGGTGCTACTGGAGAACGTGCGCTTTCATCCGGAAGAAGAGCAGAACGACGAGGGATTTGCGCGCCAATTAGCTAGCTTGGCCGATGTGTTTGTGCAGGACGCGTTTGGCGTGGTACATCACGGCGCCGTTTCGGTTTCCGAACTACCCAAATACATGCCGAGTGTAGCCGGATTGCTGCTGGAGAAAGAGGTTGATACCATCACGGGCGTAATGGAGAATCCTGGCCGTCCGCTCGTGGCTGTAGTGGGCGGTGCCAAAATTGCCGATAAGATTGAGGTGCTGAAGCGGTTTATTGATATTGCCGACATTGTGGCGGTAGGCGGTGCGATGGCCAACACGTTTTTGCAGGCGGCCGGCATGAAGATTGGTAAAAGCAAGAGCGAAACCGACGATTTGCCGCTGGCTAAAGAGATCCTGGAGCTCGCCAAAGAAAAATCCAAAAATGGCCGATTTGTGTTTTATTTGCCACAAGACGGCGTCGTGGCCAGCAAGATAGATAAAACCGCCAAAACGCGGATTGTGGACTGGAGCGCGCATGTGATTGCCGATATCGAAAACTACCCCAGGCGGCCGCTAACGGCCAGCGCCCATGTGCACGAGGACGAGATGATCCTGGACATTGGCCCGTTTAGCGGCGCCTTTATTGCCGGCTCGTTGCAGCTGGCCGGTACGGTAGTCTGGAACGGTGCGTTGGGCGTAACTGAGACCGTGGGCTTGCAAGGGCCGGTTGGCCCGTTCGCCCATGGCACCGAACTGCTAGTCGAGGCCATGACCGGCCAGTTTGGCAACCGGCCATTTAGCTTGGTGGGCGGTGGTGACACGGTGGGTTACATCGAAAGTCGTGGGCTATTGGGAGCCTTCAATCATGTCTCCACCGGTGGTGGTGCTAGTTTGGAACTAATGAGTGGCCGCAAACTGCCGGGCGTAGAAGCGCTAGAAAATAAATAAGTGATACAATAGCCATAAGCATTATGAACGCACTTGAAAGAAAAAAACTAATCGTAGCCAACTGGAAAATGCACCTCAATGTGCACCAGTCGAGCCTGCTTCTACACCGGCTAGATGAGCGCATAAAAGTCCACCGCAACGTAGAGGTAGTGCTGGCTCCCAGTATGCTGTCGCTCCAGCCGCTCAGCCTGCAAATTGACCCCCGTAAGTTCAAACTAGCGGCTCAAGACGCTTACCCCAAAGACGAAGGTGGCTACACCGGCGAGGTCAGTTTTGCGATGCTTGGTAGCTTAGTACGCTATGCCATTGTGGGCCATTCCGCCCGGCGTATTTACTTTGGTGAAACACTCGAGATGGTACGCGATAAGGTCGAGGCGGCTGTGCGCAACGATATTATCCCCATCATTTGTATTGGCGAAACCAAGCATGACCGTGACGCTGGCGAAGGCCGACAAGTGGTACACGATCAGCTCACCACAGCACTGATGAACATCACTAGCCGCGATATCGAGAAGATCGTGCTGGTGTATGAACCAGTCTGGGCCATTAGCACCTTTGACGGCATTATTGCCAAACCCGATGATGTGGCAAAAGAGGTGCACTACATGCGCATGCAGGTTCGTGAACTCTATGGTGAGCGGGCGGCCGAAAAGGTAACGCTCATTTACGGTGGCAGCGTGAACGAGCACGATGTTCGTAGTTATTTAGAAGTCCCCGGCGTAGACGGCGCGCTTGTCGGCGCGGCCAGCCTCAATTATCACCAATTTGCAAGCATTGTAAATGAAGCGTACAACCTCCAAATCAAAGCCGAAGCGTAAGAAACATATGCCTCCCAAAGAGCAAAAAATAGTCGACGTCGCGAGTCCCGGCAAGAATTTACCGTCTGCCAGCGGTCGTCCCTTGCTGGTGACCAACCGGCCGGTGCTCAGTGACCCAATGGTAACAAATGCGACACCCGCCAGTAACGAACAGCCCGTCGTCTCTGCGCCGGTCATAAACAGGACTGCCAAAACGATTGCGCCAGTAAGCCAAGATTTACAGGATGCGCCGGCAAAAACCCAAACGCCTGAACCACCGGCAGCCGTTGAGCCGCCAGTTGAGCCGGCTAACGAGACGATTACCACAGCCAAGGAAGTCCACCAAGATGAGCCTGCTGCACCTGCCCCTAGTGGCCCAGAGGAGCCAGCAGAAGCTTCTGAGACCGTACGCGATAGTGACGCCGAGGCTTCGGCCGAAGCCGCCAAGCAGCAAGCCGCCGAAGACGCTCGCGCTCAGGAGCTGGAACGGCTAATCGAGAGCGGCACCTACTCGGTACCGATCGACGCTGTGCAACGCAAGCGCTCACGGATCTTTGTGGCCGTGATGTGTGTGCTGTCGCTCGTACTATTGGCGGCTTTGGCTGATGTTGCTCTCGACGCCAATCTCGTCCCTGCTCCTACCAGTGTGCCTCATACCCATTTCTTCGCTGGCAGGTAGTACACTGTAGGCATGCAGGATTTTGATGCCGCTGTCTGGGACGCGCTTGTCCAAGACTCGCTCTGGTACATGAGCGATCTGTATAAGGACTATCTCAATCTCATCGAGAACCCCGAGAGCCCTACTGAACAAACGCACGCGCTTAAACTGACCGTTCGCCGGTATTTTGCCGAGCAGTTGCGGCACGGTAAGGTGGCTTTGGGTCAAACCGGCCAAGACTTTGACGCCGAGCGGCAAGCTATCGATACGGTTGTGATTCACCACACTGCTGGCTCAGCCAGCAACTACACGCTCGACTACCTGAACGCCGTGCAATTGCTGCGGATCTACGCCGCGTCTTACCGAGACACCCCGGAGCGCCGTGGCAGGCCCATTTGGTCCGGTCATTTTCGGGGCGACCAGCAAGTGTTTTGGGGCTACCACTGGTTTATTTTTGAAGACGGCCGAGCCGAACGGATTCTGCCCGACGACGCCATCGGCTGGCACAGCGGCAATTGGGATATGAACACGCGCAGTATTGGCATTTGTCTGGCTGGTAATTTTATGCAGCAACCACCCAACGCCAAGATGCTAGAAGCTGCTCAACTCATTATCCGCGAACACTATGCTGATCCAAGCATCCGCATCATTGGCCACCGCGAAGTGCCGCGCGACACTACCTGTCCGGGTGATACCTTTAGCGCCTGGCGAGCGGCCCTGCGATCATAGTAGAATAGGGTGATGTCAGAGAGTCTTTTGGAGGGGCTGAACCCAGAACAGCGTCGAGCCGTGGAAACCACAGAAGGGCCGCTGCTGATTCAGGCCGGGGCGGGCAGCGGCAAAACCAAAACGTTGACACACCGCATTGCCTACCTGATTGCTACCCGTCGTGCCACGCCGTACAACATTCTGGCCGTCACATTCACCAACAAAGCTGCCCGCGAGATGCGGTCCCGCGTGGCCCAGTTGCTCGGCGCCGACGCCGAAAACCGTGGCTTTATGCCCTATATGGGCACTTTTCACTCCATTTGCGTGCGCATCTTGCGCATGGACGGTGAGCACATCGGTATCCCCCGTTCCTACGTCATTTTTGATGAGGCCGATCGTTTGGCGGCAGTGAAGCAGGCCTGCAAACGCCTGGGCGTTGATGAAAAAGCCTTTCCACCGCGCGTTATTGCCGGGCTCATCAGCAGCGCCAAAAACGAGCTGCTTACCCCCGGTGATTACGACCGCGCCGGTGGCAGTCCGGCCACGCGTACGGCCGCCGAGGTCTATCCGTTGTACCAAAAGGCCCTGCATGATAGCGGTGCGCTTGATTTCGATGATCTGATCGGCCGTACTGTCGAGCTGTTACAAAAAGTACAACAGATCCGAGAGAAGTGGCGCCAGCAGTTCGCCTACGTTATGATCGACGAATATCAAGACACGAACGCGGCCCAGTACAAACTTGTCAAACTGCTAACGGGCAAACACAACAACCTGGCAGTCGTGGGCGACGACTGGCAATGTTTTCCACCGGGCACATTGGTGCAGACACCGGCCGGGACGAAAAAGATTGAGAAGATAGCCGCAGGCACCGTTGTGACCACCGCGGCTGGTTATGGTAAAGTCACTCAGCATACTGTGCAGGCACGACGCTCGTTCAAGTTTAGCGGAGAACTCATCCAGATTACTACTAGCAGTGGTCGCACGCTCACCGTAACTCCCAATCACCTGTTGTTTGCGCGTTGGGACAAGACCGATGCTCACTTTGTCTATCTTATGTACACACAAGCCTATGGCTATCGCATTGGACTGGCTAAAGGTAGCCGCTTTGATGGCAAGAAAGATGATATTGGATTAAGAGTGCGGGCTAACCAGGAACGAGCCGAGCGGATGTGGGTGCTGAAAGTATGCGTAACGCGTGAAGAGGCTGTCTATTACGAAGTGCTCTATGCCTATAAGTACGGTATACCGATGATGGTTTTTCATGCTTACCCAAATCGTAGCATGAGCCTCTCACAACAACACATCGATGCGTTATACCGAGAAATACCTACTGCGGAACGGGCCCGGCAACTCTTTACAGATCTAGGGATAGACGAACAATACCCTCACTTCATTCCTCAGGCCACTACGCGGGGTGTGGTGCGTAGGTTAAATCTGAACGTTGTGTTGTTTGGGGACCGGCGAACCTCCGCTCAAACCCCTTGGTCGGCAAGCCGGCTATCCATGAATACAACTCGTCCTGAAGATTTGCGGACTTTTGCCGCCGAAGGCTACAGCGTGCGTGCAGGACGAGCCGGCACGTATCGATCCGAAGTTCATAAAGCCGACTATGCAGTTATTGAGCAATTGGTGACGACTATGCAGACCAGCGCCAAGCTACCCATACAAGTTATTAGGTACGCTTTTATGACCGACAAAAAGTTTTCATTTACACCTGCTGCGCATATCCATCCTGGTATGCTCCTGCCGGTATATTCAGAGGGCATTATACAAACAGACCAGGTAGTAGCTGTTGCCAAACAGCCATATTCCGGTCCGGTTTACGATTTAGATGTTGATAAAGTTCATAACTACATTGCTTCGGACATTGTGGTGCATAATTCAATCTACAGCTGGCGTGGGGCAGATTTTCGCAACATCCTCAATTTTGAGCGTGATTATCCGCAGTGTGCTGTCATTAAGCTGGAACAAAACTACCGCAGTACCAGTCACATTCTGAACGCTGCACATGGTGTGGTTACCAAAAATCAGCAGCGCTCAGACAAAAAGCTCTGGACTGCCGCCGGCGAGGGCCTGCCAGTGCAGATTTTGCAGGTCGGCAGCGAACGGGCCGAGGCCGAGGCGATTGTGCGCCGGGTAAAGCTTGGTGTTGATAGTGCCCAGCGCCGGTTTAGTGACTACGCCGTACTGTATCGTACCAACGCCCAAAGCCGCAGTGTGGAGGAAACATTCATTCAATATGGCATTCCGTATCGCATCGTGGGCGGCGTGCGCTTCTATGACCGCAAAGAAATTAAAGATCTGGTGGCGTACCTGCGCCTGTTGTATCAGCCCGAAGACCGGATTAGTTTTGAGCGGGTTGTAAACGTACCAACGCGCGGTATCGGCGCTAAAAGCATCCAGAACTTTTATGAGTGGTACGAGGGCTTGGGCCTGTCGCTAGGTGAAGCGCTGGCGCAGTCGGCTAATTGCGGCACAGTGACGGGCAAGGCCAAAAAGGGTTTGACCGAACTGGGCGACATCCTCCGGTCTTTGCGCGCCCTGATTGATGACGTGCCGCCGTCCGCGTTGATCGATTCGCTGATACGGCGCATCGGCTACATGGATTACCTGGACGATAAAACGCCGCAGGCCGAAAGCCGCCAAGAGAACGTCCGTGAACTGATGGGCGTAGCGCAAAGTTATCAGGAGCTAGGTCTGGCCGGCTTTTTGGAAGAGGTCGCGCTGATCTCCGACCTGGACACGGCCGATCTAAACGGCAACGCCGTAACGCTCATGACGCTTCACGCCGCCAAAGGCCTCGAGTTTCCGGTGGTATTTATGACCGGGCTCGAAGAAACCATCTTTCCCCATACCCGTGCGCTGTACGATGCCAGCGAAATGGAAGAGGAGCGGCGGTTGTGTTATGTGGGCATGACCCGTGCCCGCGAAGAGCTCTATATGATCTATGCTGTTGGCCGATCGCTCTATGGCAGTATGCAACACAATGTTCCCAGCCGGTTCCTGGCCGAGATCGACCCGACCTATACGCAAGAAACCAGCACTGGCGTGAGCTTTGGCAGTCAATTTGGCGGCGGTGAATACGACGACCGCGAGTTTGTAGCACCAGCCGCTCCCCAACCGGCCACTGATAGCCCACGTTACGTACCCGATTTTGAAATTGGCGATGGCGTCCGCCACCAGTTGTTCGGCGAAGGTACCATTGTGGAGCTAGAAGGCGAGACTGCCACCATCTTCTTTCGCGGCAAGGGGCCCAAGCGACTCAACATTAGCTTCGCACCGCTGGAAAAGCTATAAATTCGCTGTGGCATAGCCATTGCTGGCTGTCGGTCACCGGCCGCTTTTTGCTATACTAAAAGCTGCTTTACACGAAAGCAGCGGGCGCGCTTCTAGCGGCACGGTTTTCTTATCACTCGAGTCATTAGATATCATGCAGTTGTTTTGGAACAAGCTACGGCGGACGCATAAAGCCCAGGTGCGGCGCATCAAACGTTGGCATAAGCATCCCCTGGGCTGGCCGATCGCCGGCTTTGTTGCGGCCTTATTGCTTGGTGGTGTCACGTTGTTGATCATTACCAAACAGTCGGCGGCCACCTTTCGTCCCGATCTTAGTTATATCGCGATTATTTCGTACGATGGCGTTAAACAAACAGTGCCAACCCGTGAGCCCACTGTCAGCGCTCTGCTTAAGAAACTGCATATTCATGTAAGCAGTCGGGACCGCGTAGAGCCAAGTTTATCTACCGCCATTGCCCAGGATAATTTCCGTATCAATATTTACCGGGCGATACCAATAACGATTTATGACGGCAAGACTGTTACTAACGCCTTTAGCGCCGGCGCCACGCTGCGCAGCATGGTAGCCGATGCCGGTGTTACGCTGTATCCCGAAGATACCATCAATCAGTTCCCGGCGGAGAACATAGTGGCGGCCCAGAGCTTGGGCTCGCAAATTGTTATCGACCGCTCAGTACCGCTAACATTGAACGTCTATGGTACGGTGCTGTCCATGCGGACACATCAGCGCACGGTAGCCGATCTGCTGAAGGCCAAAAACGTTAAACTTGGTCCTAAAGACTCGGTGACACCTGCCGAGAGCACGCCCATCACGGCCAATATCCAGGTGTTCGTACTTCGCAAAGGCACACAAATTGTAACCCAAACCCAAACCATCCCAGCGCCGGTACAAACCGTTACCGACTCCTCGCTGTCATTTGGCACCAGCGCAGTGCGCCAGCAAGGCAGTGATGGTACAGAGGTACTGACATATCAGGTGAACACCGAAAATGGTGTCGAGGTAGGACGGACGCTGCTACAGAGCGTGGTCACGGTGCAGCCGGTTGCCACCGTTATTGCCCGTGGCCAGGCGGTGAGCATCCCAGCCGATAAACAAGCCGTCATGGCCCAGGCCGGGATTGCTCCCAGCGATTACAAATACGTCGATTACATCGCCAGCCACGAAGGCGGCTGGTGTCCCACCAAGATTCAGGGTACTCATAATTGCCCGGGCTATATGAACCCCAGCGATGTGCCGGCGCACGGCGGCTACGGCATCTTCCAGGCCACGCCGGGCAGCAAAATGGCCTCGGCGGGGAGTGACTGGGCCACAAGTGCGGTAACTCAGATTCGTTGGGCCACTGGCTATGCCGATGCTCGCTACGGCAGCTGGGCCGGGGCGTATGATCACTGGACGGTGCACCATAACTGGTAGGGTAATGAAAGAACCCAGGTTCTTTCATCGCGCCGGGCGGCGAAATGAATTCGCCTGCTCGGGCTGCTCTTTCCTAGCCTCAACTTCCCGGCTGGTGGTAAGGTGTGGCGTGAATCTGGTACTATCACTAGATGAGTGATCCAATACCAAAGAAAGCGCTGGGCCAGCACTGGCTGCATGATACTGCCACGTTGGTCGCTATTTGCGATGCCGCGCAGGTACAGACTGGCGATACTGTACTAGAAGTTGGCCCCGGCCTGGGAACGCTAACGAAGCAACTATTACAACGCCACGCTACCGTAACCGCCGTAGAATATGACCCCACTCTAGCCGACGGCCTAAGAAAAATGGTTTGGGAGGACGGACCTCCCAATATCATTCAACAAGACATTCTGGAGTTTGATCTGACTACATTGCCAGCGGGGTATAAGGTGGTGGCCAACATTCCATATTACCTGACGAGCAACCTCATCCGTGTGTTATGCGAGAGCGCCAACCCGTTTAGTACCGCAGCGATCCTGATCCAAAAAGAGGTGGCCGAACGAGTGGCAGCGCAGCCCGGACAGATGTCGTTGCTGAGCGTGAGCGCGCAGTACTATTGTGATGTATCGCTTGGACCAATGGTGCCAGCAAAAATGTTTACGCCACCACCAAAAGTCGACAGCCAGGTATTGGTTCTCCGTTACCGCACACAACCTCTCTTTAAAGCTGTAGATACCAAGCAGTTCTTTCGGCTGGTAAAAGCCGGCTTTAGCCAAAAGCGCAAGACGTTGGTTAATAGCCTCAGCGGCGGCCTGGCAACCAGCAAAGACCAGGCTCGTAGCTTGCTCCAAGCGGCCAACATCCCCGAAAACACCCGTGCCCAAGCCCTGTCGCTCGACGAGTGGCACCGGCTCTACCAAGCAAGCTCTCAGCAAAAGTCATGAGTAATACATCGAGGAAGCAACAATGCTATTAGTTTTATGTCTGGGTATTGCACTGGCAATTAATCTGCTGCTGTTCTTTGTTGCCTATCATCGGAAGTCAGATAAACTTACCGACTTTGCCTATGCGCTGAGCTTTATAAGCATCACCATTACAGCTTTCAGTCTGAGCAGTATCCATTCTATGGTATTTACTATTGCCTCGGGTATGGTGCTGCTGTGGGCGCTACGCCTCGGCACCTTCTTGGTGTATAGGATTCTGGGAACTGGCGTTGATCGACGTTTCGACGGCATGCGCAAAGACTTTGTGAAATTTATGAGGTTCTGGCTTGGCCAAGGCATGGTTGCTTGGTTTTTGCTCTTGCCGCTACTTTCTGCAGCTAATCGCACAAGCCATCCAGGCCCACTGTCATACATCGGTATAGCGATCTGGCTAATAGGCTTCACCGTGGAGGCAACGGCGGACGGACAAAAGTACCGCTTTAAGCAAAATCCTCACAACAAAGATCGATGGATCGCCGAAGGCATTTGGCGCTATAGCCGTCATCCCAATTATTTTGGAGAGATAACTATCTGGATTGGGATATATGTAACCGTGTTCGGATCGCTCAGTGCGCTTGAAAGAGTAGTGGGGCTGGCTAGCCCGCTGGCGATCACCATTAGCTTACTATTCATTTCGGGTGTGCCGATTTTAGAGAAGTCAGCCGATGCCAAGTGGGGTAAAGATAAAGGGTACCAGGCGTACAAGCGGCGGACTAGCTTGGTAGTACCATGGTGGCGAAAAGCGTAGCTTCCGATATGCGCGCAATGAGCCTAGACAAACTGCTTGTAGTTATGCTATAATAGTTGATTGTAGGGATATTATAGCCTTACGCATGAACGTATGGGGCTGACTTTTAAGCTCGACGTTGGAACGTTACGGTTAGATCAGCAGGTCGCTTGTCAGCGATATAGGCAAACCACAATAGATGCAAAATCTTTTGTAGCTAAGGCTCGCCAGACCATGAATGCTTTTGCAGACATGGGTCTTAACGGCAGTCTTGCAACAGCCTAAACTTTTAGTTTAAGCAATGCCTTGCACGATTCCGTGGTAGTGTAATGGCATTTCATTTTCCCGGACGCTCTAAGCAGACCACTCAGCTGTTTGGCTAAGACCAGAGTTGCTCGCACGCGATGTTTGTATGTTTCGATACGTGTGCGCTAAGACCATAAAACAGACTAAGCCTGTAGACGACTAACTATAAACTCCGACGGACGCGGGGGGCAGAACCCCGCCAGCTCCACCAAAAAAGACTTTCGGCTAAACCGAAGGTCTTTTTTGACTCCAGAGTAGTTAGCTGTTTAGGTGACACGTAATTGAATGTCTGATACCATTATCATTAGTAACAAATAAAAATAAAAATGAATGCACCTTATACACTTTGGCTCCTCCTATTTAATGTGGCACCCGTTACATTATTATGGACGTTCTTTTTCAAGGAGCTAAGGGTCTATTGGAGTGTATTCGTATTCTGTATAAGCTGTTCAATTATTGTGGGCGTTCTGTGGGACTTTTTCGCTATCCATAATCAAATTTGGTACTGGCCACCAAGTTGCTGTGCACTACCGCGTGTTAATGGTCTACCACTTGAGGAGCCTATATTTATGGCGTTCACGTCGGCGCTGATAATCGCCATGACAATCTTGTGTCGCGACGCAATCCGAACACATCGAAAACATCTCAGGAAGGCCAAACAGTGAAACACCTAACCTACCTTCTATCAATACTCATCTTCTGTGGTCCCCAGCTATGTTTATCATGTGGCGGCGGGACGAACGCATACTCCGTAAGTATGAACAAGTCCTACTCATTATCGGTTTTCTTGGTGTGCCATTCGCCATTTGTGACTGGTTTGCACTCCATTGGAAAGCATGGGGCTACGGTTCAACCTCAACGCTCAACATCCATGTTGGAACAGAGATTGAGACTTACTTATTTTCAGCAGCTATCTTCTTCGCTGTAGCCGCTGCAACTCTAATTGGGATTGCTCGAACTGATAGAATAAATGCCGCTAATAGGCGTAAAGTCATTTCGAAACGCAAGTCACCTCGCCGAGTTACACGCCCCGCCTACGCCACTAAGTCACGTAAGCCACCTAAAAGCCATTTGACGGTGCTTTCAGCTAAAAGCCGTGCGTAGAGTGCTAAGAGAAGGGGGCTAAAGCCCCAAGGGGTTATGTATATCTGATGAGTGATTTTGGCGGTATTTACAGTCTAGGTAGTCGCCCCGGAGTAAATTTTTTGTTCCAAAGGTTCATAGAGGGCTAGAATCTCTCTTGCCCATATAAGAGCATCTTTTACGCGGATACCGCTAGGCTGAGGGCGTATCCATAATTCTAGATTCTCAATAGAATTGTCATCCTTTATGCCATTTTTGTGATGGACGTTCTCGGCGGCCGTCAAGTATCTTCCTAAAAATTTCTCCATCACAATGATGTGCTCAAATACATAGTTTCCCTTGCTGCCGTGGGTACGGGGGTGATCCTTCTGAAAGATCATGACATAGCCATTCTTTAAATACCGACCGGTCCCATAGTCCAGCCTTTTGTGGTTTGTGCAGTGCATGCAGGTACGATATTTAGTTGAGTGGTAGGTTTTATTGCACACATGGCATAAAACGGTTTTAGTCTTTGTATATCGGCAACTGGGGCAGTCGCGGTGATTACTGCTCGGATTAAAGTCCCTCTGGCACGTAGCACACTTTTTCATAATACTAGTATACTCCACCGTACAGTCTGTAGTACCCGGCAGCTCCACCATAAAAGCTTGAGTGCAGACTCGAGCTTTTTTGTTATCATCTAACTATGACACAACCTCGACGTAGTGTAGTAATAGTTGGTGGAACAAGTGGAATCGGGCTAGCTGTGGCTAAACGGTTTGCTTCAGCTGGTGATCGGGTAACTGTCTGGGGGAGAAGCCAAGACAAGGTCGCAAAGATTAATGGTTCTGACGATTACGATATAGCAGCTGAGGTTGTTGATGTTAGTAATGCTAACGAAGTCGAAAAAGCGGCGGGTAAGCTTATAGCTCGTTACGCCACTATTGATGTTCTAGTAAACGCCGCCGGCTACACTAAGCCAGTAACGACCGAGATGTCTTACAAGGAGGCAGTAGCAACCTGGAACGAGTTAATCGCCACTAACCTAACGGGAAGTTTTCTGGTTACCCAAGCAACTGCCAAGCACATAACTCGTCCCGGCGGTCGTATTATCATGGTTGGCTCGGTGGCTGCCTTCACCGGAAGTATGTTGCCCGGAGGGCAGGGCTATGCGGCATCTAAGGCTGGGTTACACGGCCTAACCTTTGCTTTGGCGCGCGAGCTAGGTCCTCAAGGAATAACCGTCAATGAAGTGGTGCCGGGGTTTATTGCTGACACGGGGATAACCTCGGCTTACTCGCCAGACATGATAGAAAAGTTGTCTAGCTTAGCGACGGTTGGTCGGGCTGGTAATGTAGACGATGTTGCGAATGCGATCATATACCTTGCTTCCCCAGAAGCAGGTTTCATAAATGCCGAAGTGCATCATATCAATGGCGGCTGGTTGCCAGGTCGGTAATCAACCGTCTTTTTTGTTTTATATTCTAAATAGTCATTCCAGAGCAAATCACGCCAATGATGCACTTCCTCGATAATGGGGGGTGAGCTTTCTTCGAGGTGCTCCACTAAAAACGCATCAGCACTAGCTGGTGCTTTTTTGATGCTTGTGCCTTAGAACTGAGCTGAACGTTTTCGGGTGGAGTAAAGAACCACGCTGCCCGTGGCAACTAGTGCTGCCACGCCAAACCACAGCCAAATGGTCCGGTGGGCTGCGTGAGCAGTTTTGGTTATGGCAGCTGCGTGCTGGGCGGTCAGCGCTTTGAACGTAACATTGGCGGTACCGTTGGTGATGCTCTGGAGGGTGATCTGCAGCGTGTTACGGCCATTGCGGTCTACCGACACGTCTTTGGTTTGGCCGACGTTCAGGCGAACATCAAACGGGGTGGAGGCGATGGTGAGCACTACATAGTCGTCCCCCAGCTCCCTGATGGTGGCCGTGTGCTTGGCGAGTGCGCTGTTATGAACAATCTGAAAATGCACGACGCTGCCGACCTGCAGGTTGTCGGCGGTGTAACCGGTGGCGGGATAGCCGCCAAAATAGTCGGTGGTCACAGGGGCTAGGCTGGTGTCGGGCACAGCGGTGTCGTCGGTGCTGCTAGTCTTGTTCGAGGAGTTGATGACGTGCGTTTGGCTGTTGCTAATGACGGCAGGGGCGGCTGCGGTTTTGGCAATGATGCCGGTGCCACTGCTGGCTCCTACGGCATTGTTGGTGATGATGACGATGCTGTATTGGGTATTTGGCTGCAAGCCGGTGATGGTGTAGCTGGGGTGGGCGCTGGCCGGAACGCTGATGGTTGTCCAGCTGTTGGATAGATCGGCCAGCCGGTACCGGAGTGTGTAGCCGGTAACATCTGGCGTGTCGCTATCGGCCGGTGGTTGCCAACCGACCTGGATGGCGTTGCTAGAGGGCTGGTTCGAAACAACCGTGACATCGTGGGGCAGTCTGGCAAAAACAGGGAATCCGCTGGCCTTGGTGACCCAAACCGATGTGTCCCAGCCGGATAGTGGCGCGTTGGAAAGGTCATTGAAGAAATATGAGCTGTTGGGGCTGCCGGCAGTGTTGACGGCTGTGACGTTGGCCATTACCGAACCGCAACTGCCACCGCCGGCACAGCTGGCTTGTCCGGTGCGCAGCTGATCGTAGACGTTGTTGTTGCTATCGCCGCTGCTATAGATTCCCACAAAACCGCCGACGTTGGTGGCGCTGGGCGCGCTGACGGCACCGGCCCCAAAGCTATCATCGATGGCGGCAATGTCCAAGCCTACCAAGCCACCGGCCGCGTCGGCACTGGAAGTCACGCTGCCGCTGGCATAGCTATTAAAGATAAACGGTGCACCGTGCAGGCCATCACCCAGCTGGCCTACCAAGCCGCCGGCATCGTTGCCGCTGGCTACTACGGCGGCCTGCGAAAAGGTGTTGTTGATTCCCCAAAAATCTTGAAATTCGCCCACTAGGCCACCCACGTTGCTGGTGCCGGTAACGGTGCCGGTACTGTAGCTATCTACCACATTCACGAACGACATATAACCCACCAAGCCGCCGGTGTCGGCGAACCCGTTGACGGTACCGCTGAACCAGCTGCCGCTTATGGCGACATCGCCGCCGTTGGCATAGTCGTACCCAGCTAGCCCGCCGGTGTAGGCCGAGCCGGCCGTACTGACCGCTGACTGTTCAATGTGGATGTCGCTGATGTTGCTATCGATAATCCCGGCGGCCAATGTGCCGCTGGTGTCTGTGCCGCTAATGGAAGCATCTACAAGATTAACTGATTGGACAGTGGTGCCTTGAATGATATAAAAGAGCCCGGCCGGACTGGTGGTGCTCCGGTCGATGGTTAAGCCGTAGACGGTGTGGCCCTGGCCGTCGAAGCTGCCGGTAAAGGCCGCGCCGGACTCGGCCAGGCCAATAGGGCTGAAACCGGCGCCACTATTCCACGCACCGCTGCCATAGCAGTCAATGTCTTGAGCCAGCACGTAACTTGCCGTCAGGTCGTTGTCCATATCCTGAAGCTGCTGGCAGGTGGTGATGGCAATGGGGGCGGTCGCGTAGACCGTACTAGATAAGCATGAGCATAATCCGCTCATAAGCAAACAGACTACGGCGCTGCCGCTGACCATTTTTACAGTGAGCGTTTTTGCTTTCATCAGTCCTCGTACATACTGCTTGTGTTTATTGTAGGTGCTCCGGGGCTGATATTGCAAATCAGATCGTACAGCTAAGCGGCGGCGAGGGTGACAGCTGTCTGCGGCCCTCTGCTATAGTAATGCTTATGGAAACTTCGGTTCGCGTTCAGAATCTGTCCGTGAAGCTTGGCGGGACATTTTGGGCGCTCCGGGGTGTCAGTCTGGAACTGCCCGTCGGCCAGATCATCGGCTGCATTGGACCGTCGGGCGCGGGCAAAACTACCCTGATCAAGGTGTTGGTAGGCTTGCAAAAAGCTACGAGCGGCTCGGTGCAGGTACTTGGTTTGGCACCGACCAAAGGTAAACTGCGCGGGCAGTTCAGCTACATGACGCAGAGCTTGTCAATCTATCCGGATCTAACGGTGAAGGAAAATCTGGATTATTTTGCCCGGATGCTGGGCCTAAAGCGTGCTGAACGCAAACGACAGTTAGCCCTGGTTCTGCACGAGGTGAATCTAACCAAACAGGTTAACCAGCTGGTTAGCGACTTGTCTGGCGGCCAAAAGCAGCGGGTCTCGCTGGCAGTGGCACTACTGGGTGACCCAAAACTGCTATTTTTGGATGAACCGACGGTGGGCTTGGACCCAATTTTGCGTGAGGAGCTGTGGGAGCTGTTTCGCAAGCTGGTGGACGGCGGCAAAACGATTATTCTATCGAGCCACGTGATGGACGAAGCCGATCGCTGTGACGACCTACTGCTGATTCGCGACGGCAAGCTGCTGGCCCATGCGCCGCCCAAAGAACTGTGCCGCCAAACCAGTAGTAAAACGGTGGAAGAAAGCTTTATAAAACTAGTGGAGGGGCAAGCATGAGCCCGTCTAAAACCCTGGCGGTCGCCCAGCGAGTGGTGCTGCAACTGCGCCATGATCCGCGGACGCTCGGCCTGCTGTTCGTGGTGCCGCCGATGCTGATCACCATCCTAAAATACGTCTTTCAGGGCCAACCGGCGCAGTTTAACCACATGGCGCCGATGCTGCTCGGCATTTTTCCGATGGTGATGATGTTTTTGGTGACATCGATTGTAACGTTGCGCGAACGCACCAATGGCACGTTGGAGCGACTGATGACTATGCCGATGGGCAAGCTGGACTACATCCTTGGTTACGCCACAGCGTTTTTGCTGATTGCGCTGGTCCAGGCGCTGATTAGCACCGGCGTCATGTTAGGGCTGCTGCAAGTATCGGTGCAGGGCGGAATGCCGCTGGTGCTGGTAGGAACACTGGCGGCGGCATTCCTGGGCACTGGCCTGGGCTTGTTCAGTAGCGCCTTTGCCCGCACTGAATTTCAGGCCATGGAATTTATGCCGGCCTTTCTTTTTCCGCAGCTCCTGATGTGCGGCCTATTTGTACCGCGTGAAAACATGGCGCGTTTGCTGCAGCTATTGTCGGACGTGTTTCCGCTGACCTACAGCGTACACGCCATGCAAGAGATCACCCAGAGGGCCAGTCTATCCAATACGTTAGTACGTGATTTGCTGATTGTGCTGGGGAGCGCGCTGCTGGCGCTGGTACTCGGTTCGCTCACCATCCGGCGAGCAACAAAGTAGCGGCTTTTGCCGTGTTACTGGAGTGAGCGAAACGTACACGAGGTGTTCAACAGTGGCAAAAGGCGAACATGCCAACCGAAAAGGCCTCGCTTTTGGCAAGGCCTTTTCGGTGCTGTTGGGGCATTAGAGAGCACCGTGGTGCAGTTGGTAGGCGTCATAGGTTTCTACGCCGTCCCAGCTGGTGAGTAGCAGGCCGGCTAGGCTGGCTAGTACTTCGTTCCAGGTAGCTGCAGTGCCGATGGTGAAGGTAAAGGCTGACACGAACAGGTAGATCATGGTAACGGCTGCCAGCCAGCTCGGCAAGCTATTGCCCCAAAATAGCTGCACAAATCCGGCTACAGTCATAACGCCGCCTACCGCCAACAGACTGGCCAATGCCCCGCCGGTTGTTGATATGATGAGGGGCGAGACGAGCAGCCAGGCTCCGAGTAGCAGGGTGAGTATGCTCGCTACTCTCGATTGGGTAATGCTTCTCATAGAGACTCCTTTCCTTATGTAGGGCTCGTTACTTTGCACTTTGTGGGCTTACCTCCTTTCTACCCCAAGCGTAGCGCCTACTAGGTGCCAGCGCTATGACACGGCGCACGCTGCAGGTATGAGATTGCGCACATTCCACTTCTAGAAATGCCGGTGTAGAATGGCAGCATGCAACATATCGATCAGACCTATACCATCAACGCTCCCGTAGAAAAAGTATGGTGGGCGTTAACCACTGCCGAAGCGGCCGAACAATGGGGCGCGGGTCCTGCTAAGTTTGATAGCACTGAGGGCGGCGAATTTAGTTACTGGGATGGTGACATCCACGGTGCCAACACCAAAGTAATCCCAAATCAGCTACTAGAACAAGACTGGTACGGCCACGACCGTCCTGAACATTGCTACAAGGTGCGCTTTAGCCTTACTGCTGACGGTCAGACGACCACTGTCCATCTAGAGCAGCCGGATGTGCCCGAAGAAGAATATCAGGATATGGAAGCGGGTTGGCCCGATTACTACTTCACGCCTATTAAGAAGCTGTTGGAGTCTTAGGCCGTGCGGGCCGTATTTCTAGACCGGGACGGCACTATCAATGTTGGTATTCCACGGATTGAACGGGTAGATTCGATAGAAAAGGTAGAACTGTTGCCTGGCGTACAGACGGCGCTCGAACAACTGGCAAAGCTGGGTTACGGCGTATTCTTTGTCACGAATCAGGCCGGTATCGCCGAAGGGCGTTTGACGCCGGCCGACTTTGAGGCAATCAATAACCATATCCTTGAGTTGATTGCGGCTAGCGGCATCAGAGTGCTTAAAACGTATTTATGCCCACATGGTGAGGGCTCCGATTGTGATTGCCGCAAACCCAAACCCAAGCTCTTACAAGACGCCGCCAAAGAGTTTGATATAGATCTGGCCAGCTCCTGGATGGTGGGTGATCGTCCGTCCGATGTTATGACCGGTGTAAATGCTGGCACCAAAACCATTCTGGTGAGATCCGGCGATCCAACGGCTGAAGCACCCGAGGCTACTTTTGTAGCCAATACGCTGCTAGACGCCATACGCTACATCGCAAACCACTAGTTACTACTTTTGCCTACTCCCAAGCTTGGTCGGGCACACCACAAGCGGTATACTATAAGTGATATGGTACGGTGGCTCGGGGCGGTTGCGCCCACGGCAGATCACACGCCGGCTCGAAGTAAGCAGACTTCGCGCCCTGTTAAAGCACAACCTGCTAGCATCTTTGAGGTAAAGCTACTAGCTACCCTAGCTTTTCTGGTAGTACCGGTGGTGGCGGTGTTTTTGGGCTACCGAATCGATAACAGCCCCAAATTGGTGGTAGCCCCCAAGGCCGCCCCTGCCGAAGTTGTTGCTCACCAAGAGGCCCCTGCCCCGTCGCCCCCCGTAGACCCCTATCCAACACTAGTAAGTGATATGAACACTGCTATCGCGGCCTACCCGGGCCTATCTGGTTCCGCTACACTGATTGATCTGGACGCCGGCAAAGAGTACGACGCCGGCAACTACACAGGAACCTACGAGGCGGCTAGCACCAGTAAACTGGTGGCTGTTTTCGATTACATCCACCAGGTGGAGCTTGGCAAGGCCACGCTGACACAAAGCATTCAAGGTCAGCAGGCGCAAGACATCATTATGCGGATGATTGTGTATAGCGACAACGATGCTTGGGATAAGCTAAACGGCCATTTAAAGTTTGCCGGTGAGCAGGCCTATCTTGCCAGTATCGGTGTAGACGGCCACATGGTACCGAACAATATTCAATTTTCTACGCCCGCCATGGCCAAGATGCTGCAATTGCTATATCAGGGCAAGCTCATGAACGCCGACCACCAAGCCATGATCTACAACTACATGTCGCACACTACCGTTAAGAACCTGATTCAAGCAGCGTTGCCGGCCGATGCAACGGTTTATCACAAATATGGTCAGATTGATGGAGTGTTGCACGACGCCTCCATAGTGCAATACCAGGGCCATAACTTTGTGCTGGTAATTTATACCAATAATGCTGCTGGCACAGCAGGGCTGTATAGCACCCAGGTTAATCTCATTCACGCGGTAACGACTGCGGCATTTACGGACATCACCAAAAGCTAACGCGGTATACTGGTATGCACATGGAGGAAAAGCCGCTTGTATTCATCGACGTCGAGACCACCGGTGGGATGGCTTGGAGCAGTCGTATTCTAGAGATTGGCGCGCTGCGGGTTGAGCATGGCCAGGTGGTGGCCACCATGAATCAGGTGCTCGATCCTGAGGAACCGGTGCCAGCCTGGATTACCAGCCTCACGGGCATTGCGCCGCATGAAACTGCTGGCAAGCCAACCTTTGCCCACATTTTGCCGCAGCTGCAAAGCTTGCTGCAAGACGCCATTTTTGTGGCACATAATGTCAACTTTGACTATTCATTCTTCACCGAAGAGTTTCGTCGCCTGGGTCACCAGTTTGCGATGAGCAAATTGTGCACCGTGCGTTTAAGCCGGGCTTTTTATCCGCACGAACACAGCCACCGGCTGGACGCCGTGATCGCCCGCCACGGCTACCAAGTAACCAACCGCCATCGTGCCTACGACGACGCCGAGGTGTTGCACAGATTCTACGCCGACAGCTTGGCTAAATTCGGCTCAGAGCAGTTTTACACAACAGCACAACGATTACTCCAGATAGCGAGCCCTAGGCCAAGCATACCAAAGCTATTTATGTAAAAAAGCTTATAGCTAAACTGCAGGTTCCGGCTGCATAGTTACCAGTAGCAAAGGAGGACCTTGCTATGAAATATCATGAACTGATTCGCAGGATCAAAGCAGCCACCAGCGCCGCCGACGATGAGTCGCAAGATGCGCTTGAATTGGTGGTAGAAAACGTGGCCGCTCACCTTACCGACCAAACACGCCGTGAATTCGCTGCCGCCTTGCCCGACGAACTACAAAACGCCGCCCAAATGGTGCCGACCGCTCAGCATATCGATGAAGACATCATCGAACAGCTCATGGACCTGGAGGACGTGGACGAAACCAATGCCCGTAATAGGATTCGGGCCGCTTGGCAGGCACTGTGTGACATGTTCGACAGCCATGAGGTAGATGACATTACTGCCGAACTACCGCGCCGGATGGTTGCTTCGTTGGAGTAAAATAGAACGTAGGAGGGTACAACTATGTCCATGTCCGAAAAGAAACGTCACATAAACCGTAATGGGGAGAGTAAGGCGCACAGCCTGGCTCACAAATATGACGGCCGCAAGATGGCCACCGTGGTCAACCACAATCATTTCGAGCGGCACCATGGCTACGAGAGTACCAGACACAAAGAAAAGAAAACCGAAGAGCCACCTATGGGTGGATAGTCTTAACGGTAATTGTCACGACCCGCTTTCTGCCAGCCAGAAAGCGGGTTTTTTGTAAACCCAAGGTCTGGCATAATGACAGCTAAGCATGAGCGTTATTAAAGACCGGCTACACTATCACTCCTCGCCCTATAGTGTGGCGGAGCATGTGGCCGAGGCTGATGCTGTTCTGCGGGCCTGCCGAAAGGAATTCCCCAAGCTATTGCCATACTTGCTGCAGCCGTCCAACCTGCTGGTACTCGGTGGCCTTCGTGGCGAAAGCCCGTACGCTAAATTTGGCGGCCAAAGCAAAGCTGTCCGTTCGGAAGAGTTTGCCGCCTTTTTGCGTCGTTTTGGCCTCCAGTTGCTACTGGAAGAAATTCATTATGGTGAACGATCGGGTGAGCGGCTGTATACCCTCATCCATACTGGCGCGCTCGAGGCGCTGCCCGCTCAATATCACGCCGTCCAGGATTGGTGGGCACCTAAACCGCGCGGCTATGATCAGTTAAACTACCTGGATTGGTATATGCATAATCTAGCGCAATGCGTGGACGCTTTAGAGGGGAATAAACTACCAAAGGGCTGGCTGGCCGACTGGTGGGCGCCGCACAATATCTGCTTTGGCATGCTGCTTGGCTATCCCGGTACGGCTATCTGTTCGGCCTCGGTGGCTTCTATGGTGCGCCAAAGCTTGGGGGTTAAACCGGATCTGTTAGAAGTAAGCTTTGCCTATCCGCCGAACGATGGGGTGCAGGTGGTGTATGATGTACAAAAGGCCGACGCCGGCAGCAAACAGATAGCTGCTCACCAAAAGCGCTGGCAGGAATTTTTTGACCTGATCTATGCCAATTGGTCGTTTTCGTAGAGTAACCAAAGTAAAAGCACTAGACCAAGCCTAGTGCTTTTACTTTGGTGGAGCTACAGGGACTCAAACCCTGGACCTCTTCCATGCCATGGAAGCGCTCTAGTCAACTGAGCTACAGCCCCATAAAGAACAGCGTAATTATAGCCTAGACCAGCGAGAATTCCTAGTGGTGATGGCCCGCGCCAGAACGGATCATTAAAAAGCGGTTAACGGGCACGGTAATCACAAAGGCTACGGCTAGCGAAACCGCCATACTCCACCAAAACAACCACGAGGCAACTACGGCGTTCATGGCGCCGGGAATCAGCCATTCCAACAGGTTATCAATGATCTCCATAGAAATTATGGAAATGGTGTCGGTTTGGAGGGCGGTGCTGGCAGCAGCCGAGGCGTCCAGGCCCAGTTTGCGGGCGCCGCGAAAGGTTAGTCCATAGCCAAACCCAAATGCCAGCAGTACCGCCAAGGCAGTCTGTAGGACATTGGGCCAATGCAGACCTGCTCCAATGGCACTGCCCACCGTTTCACCAATTCCACATCCAATCAGACAATGCAAGGTGTGGTGTACGGCGTGCTTGGTAGCTCTATCAACCTGCCAGCGCATAGGCTTAAGTATACCAAGCCTCTGCTACAATAAAGAGGTCATGAAATGGGAGCGACGGAGTGTCTACTATATAACCGCGGCTGTCTTGGTGCTGCTGGCCGGCTACGGTCTGTGGTGGACACGCGTGCGTCAAGACCCCAACCGTGTCTTTTGGGACATGTTATCTAATAACTTATCGACCAGTGGCGTAACGCGTACCGTTATCCAAACCGGTCAGGGGCTCAGCGTCTCGCAGTATACTCAACTGAGTCTCGGTCAGCATCCTACGGCTCATGCGCTGACGGTCTTCTCGCAAGGTGCTAGTACGCTCGCCACCGAAGAGATTAGCGACCAAACGCACGATCTAGTTCGCTATCAACGGATTGATCTGCCGAAAACCAAGGCCACGCCGCAGCTCAACACCAAGGTGGTACTCGGTAAATGGGCCAGCTTGCAGTCGGGCCAGTCGGTTAGCGGTCAGCTCACCAGCGGCCTGTTCGGTCAATCACTGCTCGATGTGATGCCAATGGCTAACCTGCCGCCAGCCCAGCGTGATTCGTTACTCCAAACCATGCATCGGCAGCACGTGTTTAGCTACAACGAGGCGCTTGTCAAAAAAACCAAGCTCAATGGCCGCGAAGTCTACCTGTATGCTGTCAACATCAAACCCGATGCCTACATCCGGTTAATGCAGCAGTTTGAATCGTTGATTGGTGGTACCGCTTACGGTGCGCTAAAGGCCGCCAATGCAGCCCAAGCCAAGCCCATATCGGTGGTACTGTCGGTAGACGCCCGCAGCCACGAACTTAGTCAGCTGTACGAAACTGCCGCCAAGCGGACCGAAACATATCAGGGCTTCGGCATCACCGAATCCATGGCGCTACCACGCGCTACCATCACGACCAGCCAGTTAACCCAGCGTCTCGGGCAGCTCCTCCAGCCATGAGCCATACCCAACATAGGCAGCCTTGCGAATTCCTGAACAGTCACTTATAGTGAGCAGTCAGTAAACATAGGCATTATGGAGCACATGCATGGACCCACACAATAACTCAGACTCAAACACACAATCTCCGACCGAACCAAACATAGCAAACAGCGACTCGGGCTCTACTGTCACCGCAGCTGCCAGTGTGCCTGCTCCCATTACTACTAACCCCGTTGCTCCCGTGATGCCCGGTGATGGTAGTGGTGCCATGCCAGCCTCCAGTGATAGCGCCGGCCCATCGCCCATTATGAACACGATGTCAGCACCCAGTTCCGGCAGCAAAAAGGGCTGGCTTTTGCCGGTCATTGTAGCGGTCGTTGTACTAATGGCATTGGCTGGCGGTTATGTATTTGGCCTGTACCTGCCTAATCGCCCGAGCGCTGTCTTTTCCAAGAGCCTAACTAATAGCGGCAAGGCAGTTGACGCCTTGGTGGACTATAGCAAGGCAGCTTCCAAGCTGAACTATAAGAGCACCAAGTTTGACGGCACCTTGCATGTGAAATCGTCTGTCAGCTTTGACGCTACCATTACGGGTGCTGCAGACAGCAAAGGTAACACTACTGCCAACTTGTCCGCCGATATCCTGGGAGAAAAGGTTGGAGCGGATCTGCGCACGGTAATGCCAGCAGGCGGCACAACGCCAGATATCTACCTGCGCCTTACCGGCATTAAACAAGCGCTTGATAGCGAAGGCTTCGGTTCGTTCGATAGCCTTGATAGCCAATGGGTCAGCATTGATCACACCTTGCTTGATAGTGTTGCCGGCCAGTTGAATCAATCGGCTGTCAGTGCCACTAGTGCCACCAGCCTCCCTAGTCGTGTCCAGGTGGAAGATGCCATTGCCAAAATCCAGGCTGTTAACAGGCAGTATATTTTTACGACCAATTCATCTACTGCGGTCCTCAAACAGTCGAGCTACCTTGGTAAAGAAACACAAGATGGCCGCAGTGTCTATCACTATAAAGTTAGCTACGACAGGGCTCATCTAAAGGCGTATGTTAGCGCTCTGGGCACCGCGCTCGACTCTAGCAGCCTCAACGATTGGGCCAAATCTGCCAATGATGGTCAAAGCCTGAGCAAGCTGATCGATATCAGTTCACTCAACAAATCAATCAACAGCGCAGACACCAGCTACAAGTTTGATGTGTGGGTAGATGCTAAAACCAAGCTGGTGCACAGCGTGCAGTTCGCACAGCCATCTCAGACTAACACCGACTCGCTATTCACCATTAGCCAGAATTACACCGGCGGGGACACCTATCCTTTCACCGTATCGGTGAGCGACAAGACTAGCAATGGTACCAAAGAGCACGCTACGCTGAAGTTGAGCGTCAATAAGACGACCAACAAAGTCAGTGCCGATCTGGATGTCGGCCTAGACGGCGTAACTGTTACCGGCAACTTTACAGCTACTCCGTCGAACGACGCGGTGAGCGTAACGGCTCCAACCGGCGCCAAGTTGGTCTTAGAGATTCTGAACCAATTGGGCCTTTCGCAAAGCGATTTCTAGATTGCGCCTGCTGGAAGGGCGATTGCACCGGCACAGTAAAAATGAAACAATAGCGGTATGAATTTGCGTGGTATCGTGGGCCTCTATGGCTGGAATATGCCTTCGGCATTGGTTAGCAAGCTACGGAGCAGCCATTACTCGGGATGGCGGGTGCTGAGCTGGTTTTGGCAGACGGCCAGCTTTCGGGGACGGGCTCCGCTGAATGACGCAGACCAGTCGTTGGTGGTCGTGCTTTGGCTCGGTATGCTTACTCAGATTGGCTTCGGGGTCGGCTTTTTGGTGGAATGGGCTCGTTTTGGCACTGCTGGTGCTTGGGAATTTGGCGCTGCGCTGCTGCTTTCGTACCCCATTGTTTGGGTGCATGTACTAGCGCTGGGCGCTAGTATCGTACGGCTAGTCTATCTGTTATTGCACCCTAAGAAACTAGGCCGGGCAGTGGTTTGTGCGGTGCTGGAAAGTCAGGTTCGGCGACTACGCAGGCGGCATCATTTTAAAGTGGTAGCCGTTTGTGGGTCGGTAGGCAAAACCAGCACCAAACTGGCTATCGCCGACCTGCTGGGCCAAGGCTTGCGCGTCCGGCATCAGGCGGGCAATTATAACGACCGCGTCACCGTGCCGCTGGTCTTTTTTGGCCAGCGCGAGCCCAGCTTGTTTAACCCCATTGCCTGGCTGCAAGTGTTTGGCGCTAATAACGCCGAGATCGCCTTTCCGTATCCTTACGACGTGGTGGTAGTAGAGCTTGGCACCGACGCGCCCGGGCAGTTGGAACAGTTTGCCTATCTGAAGCCGGATATTGCAGTCGTTACTGCCGCCACACCCGAACACATGGAATTCTTTAGAACGCTGGACGCTGTGGCGGCCGAGGAGCTGACGGTGTTCGATTATGCGAAACGGGTGCTGGTCAATGGCGACGATATTCCCGGCGCTTACTTGGCCGGCCGGAAGTTTGTAGAATACAGCATGGTGAGTAAGCAGGCGCAGTACTACGCCAAAGCCGACTCGCACGGACTGCATGGCCAAACGCTACACGTGACTTTGCCCAAAGGCGAGGTAACCGCCGAAGTGCAGTATGTGGGTAAGCATGCTGCCAAGTTTGCATTGGCCGCCACGGCCGTGGCGCACATGCTGGGGCTCAAGCGTGCGGATATTACCGAAGGCTTACCCAAATTGCAGCCCTTTGCCGGTCGCATGCAGATCTTGCCGGGGATAAAAGACAGCACGCTGATCGATGACACCTATAACGCGAGCCCGATCGCCGTCAAGGCGGCGCTCGATGTTGTCTACGCCGCGCGGGTGCCGCAACGAATAGCGATCCTTGGTAGCATGAATGAACTGGGTGATTACAGCCCAGAGGCACACCGCGAGGTTGGCGCGTACTGCAATCCAAAAAAGCTGGATCTGGTGGTGACTGTCGGTGATGATGCCAAAAAATGGCTGGCCCCTGTGGCCCGAGCGGCTGGCTGTGAAGTGCGCTCGTTTACAAGCCCCTATG